>CAZODQ010000004.1:0-89553 GCA_964578625.1 uncultured Actinomycetota bacterium | reverse complement strand
TTCGAATTTCATTCCTTCCCATTTTCCAAAATGCATTTCCTTCAAATTTTCCCTGACTACTATTTTTAAATTCTTTCCTTTATTTATTTTATTTATACTATTTGCAGTATCCACAGCCCGTTTTAAAGGACTGCTGTAAATACTTGAAAAATTTACATCTGACAGATATTCCGCAGTAAGCCTGGCCTGCTTGATACCTTCTTCAGTCAGGTCTATATCTTTATTGCCCTGATATCTTCCCTCTTCGTTCCATAATGTCTGACCATGTCTTATTAAAAATAATTTTACTGCCATAAAATTTCCTCTCTACTTTCTATTAAAGTTCCAAAAATTTAAACTGGTCGACAGCAGTCTTCCTTATATCAACTGCCGTCGGGAAACTATATAACAACTTCCCCTTATCTACTGCATCTATAAAAATATCACTATAAGCACCTCCGCATTTAACACACTTGTAATCAGATGCCTTCCTGTCTTCTAAGACTACCAAATCGTTAAAACAGTTCCTGCATCTTAATACTTTCTTGGCACCTGATTTTTTTCCTCTTTTAGAGATCTTTTTCCCTTCAATTTCTACAATGTCAAGAGAGAAATCCATTACCCTGGCTGCACTTATGGCTGTGCCGACACCAAATGCATCAACTATATCTTTTAAGTCCAGTATATCATCCTCATCCAGACCGCCGCTTGCAAATAACTTGATATTTTCAAACCCTCTTATATTTAGTTCCCATCTTACTTCTTCTAAAATCTTTTTGAAATTTCCTCTTCTTGATGCAGGAGTGTCCAGCCTTATACCGAATAAAGACTTACCCAGTCCTTCAGCCACCCTTATCGCCTCAAACTTCTCATCATTAAAAGTATCTATAAGAGAGATCCTTTTAATTCTGGGGTCGATTACCTTATTAAAAGCCTCTGTTGCTTCTATAGTATCACCTATAATCAGAATTAGAGCGTGGGGTATGGTTCCCACAGGTTCCTGATCAATCAGCTCCGCTCCAAGAGTAGTAGAAACACCATCCGCTCCGCCAATAAATGCACTTCTTTCTACCATTGGAGCTATTGCCGGGTGCATCCTTCTGGCCCCGAAACTGTAAACCAATTTATCCCCTGCAGCCAGTTTGCACCTCGCTGCTTTTGTAGCTATCCCGCTCGCCTGGCACAGGAAACCTAAAATAGCTGTCTCCAATATTCCAAAATCAAGGTACCTGCCCTCGATTACCATTACAGGCTGAAAATCCTTAAATACCGTTCCTTCAGGCATACATTTTACCGATACCTTGCCTTTATCTGAAAGAAGCCTCACGCTTTCCTCTATTCCTGCCAAAATCCCCCAGTTGTAACCGCAGGGGAAACCTTTTAAAAAAATTTCAGCCTTAACCACCGGATTTCTCCCACTGCTTTTTAATACCTCTTCCGTTCTTTTAAAATATATATCAGTCAATCTGCCATTTTTTATATCATCAGAGTCCACAGTATGAAACATTACCTGCTCCTTAGACTATATTTACTTTAAGAACTTTCTCCATCTGCTTCAGTGCAAACCTATGGCCTTCAGGATCTAAACCGATTACTGCATCTTTTACTATATCGACTTCATAATCTCTCATTACCGCATCCGCTACAGTATAAAGAACACATATATTGGTAACATCCCCAGTAACTATTAGTTTCTTTACTTCTAATCTTTTTAATACTTTATCTAAATCAGTATTGAAAAAACCGGAGAATGAGCTTTTCCTTATAATAATATCTTTTCCCTGAGGCTTGAGCTCCTCAATTATTTTTGAACCTTCAGTATTTTTTACAGCATGGGGCGGGAACATCTTAAATTCCCTGTCATTTTTATCATGGCTGTCACATAAATAAATTACCGGGTAACCACCGCTTCTGGCTTTTTCCATTTCCCTCTTTATAGGTTCAATAATTTTTTTAATATTCGGAACCTTTAACGGTGCCCCATCCAGTACAAAATCATTCAGCATGTCTATTACCAGCAGGGCTTTTTTACCATCCATACTACCACCTCGGTAAAATTTCTCATTAAAAACACAGCTTTTATTACAATCTCCGTCTGAAGCATCTTTAGCATCAGAACTAAGATTATGATACCACCTGAAAGCCAAATTTTGTAATGATTTGTACTTCGAGAATTTATATATTGTCTTTTTACTTTCACCTCTATAAAATTATACGGTAAATAATTTATTAAAAAATTGCGACTATTGAGAAAAAAAATGAAAAAAAACAAAACAAATATTAAAAGACTTTCTATTGTTAGTATCTTGCTTGTGTTGATTGTATCTTTTCTTCTTATACTGTCTTCTTGTACACAGAGCATTTCTCTTTATTTTGCTGAATATACAGAGACCGAATCCTATCTTGTAAAAGAAACAAGGGAGATACAGACAAATGGGAATCTTTATAAAAAAGTGGTAGAAGAACTTATAAAAGGTCCGGAAAGCAGTAATCTTTATCCTACCATCCCTTCCAACGTCAGGGTCAATTCAGTAGAAATATCTGATGGTACAGCTACCGTAGACTTCAGCAGGGAAATCATAACCAATCTCGATGAAATACCTCACAGCTCTGCTACAGAAATTATGGCTATTTACTCTATTGTAAACACTCTTACCGAGTTTGAAGAAATAGATAGAGTAAAAATAACAGTTGAAGGCAAAGACAGCGGACAAATTGACGGATTTTATATTGAAGATTTCTGGGGACATGTGGGTATCTACGAAGAATTTACCAGAAATGAAGAGATAATAAAAAGCCAGTAATTATATTCTCAAATATAAAAAAATATGACACAAGATATTAAAAATACAGAAAGCCCCTATACGATAAAAAATAAAATAAACGATATCCGGAGCTCTTTTAAAAATACCCTATCCTTCAGGAATAACAGGCCTGCGATCGGATGGTTCTGTACTTATACTCCGGAAGAACTAATAATTGCAGGCAGGTTTACTCCTATGAGAATCATGGGAAGCAAAAAGATAGCTAAATCAGAAAGTTACTTTCCTATAAATTTCTGCCCCTATATAAAATCAAGCTGGGACAGTCTGTTATCCGGTATCAGCAATATCAGAGCATTGATATTTACCAATTCCTGCGATGGAATGAGAAGATTATATGATACTGCGAATACTTATTTTAAGAACTCCCCCTCTTATCTTCTGGATGTCCCCCGCCTGCGTGGGGAAGATTCCATAGCTTTCTTCAAAGATAACCTTATCAATGTGAAAAGGTTCATTGAAAATACGGCTGGAATTAAAATAAGAGAAAAAGAAATAAAAAATGCTACAGTTCTCTTAAATAAAAAAAGAAGACTTATGGAAAACTTCAGCCGGATTTTCAGAAATTTTCCAAATCTTATATATATCTCTACCTATTATAGGATTATGGAGCTGTCTATGACTTCTGAACCTCAAACGTTTATAAATGATCTAGATAAATATATAGAATTTATAGAAGGAATCTGTGATAAAAACAAAACTATTTTGAAAACAAATAAGGAAAACTCTCCCGGGATAATGGTCATAGGTAATTTCATCAACGAAGAAAAACTGTGGAATATGCTGTCAGCGATGAAACTCAGGCTGGCTTACGATGACCTCTGTATTTCAAGCAGGTACTTTATGAAACAGGTAGATACAAGCAGTCCGGATTTAATTGCCTCACTGGCCAGGAGATATTTAAATAAACCTTCCTGCATGAGAATGGCTGACATGGGATTAAAATTAAAAGAGATTGAAAATACCGTAATAGAAAACAGCGTAAAAGGTATAATATTTATTAGTTTAAAATTCTGTGATACAGTATTATATTCCTTTCCTTTCTTAAAAGAAAGATTTAACGAGATGGGAATACCTGTGCTGTATCTTGAAATGGAATACAATAATTTTTCAGAAGGCCAGTTAAAGACAAGGGTACAGGCTTTTTTAGAGATGCTGTAAAATAAATTTAATCAAGATGGGTATAAAAGACAGGTTAAAAACAGGTATACAGAAGAATTTAAATCAGAAATATATAAATAGGCTGCTTGGTATAATTGCTAAAAAACCCATACTTTATGCATATGGAAGTACATTTTCCTCGGTTTCTAATAAATACCTGAATATTTTTACCATAGAAAGCTTAAGGGATGCCTATTCCGGTAACAGCCGCCCTATAGGATATGGATCGCTTTTTATACCATATGAGATGCTGCACGCACTTGAAGTCACACCGTTCCCGCCGGAAGTAATGGCAGGTTTTACAGCAGGATTGGGGATAGCAGACCAGACGATTAAACAGTCCTCATCAAACTGGTATTCACAGGATCTGTGTACTTTCCACAGAAGCGCTTCCGGCGCAGTAGAGCTTGATGTATTTCCAAAACCTGACTTTATCTTAACAACAAATCTGGCCTGTGACGCTGCCCAGAAATCCTTTTACATATACTCAAAGAAATATAATATTGAAAAAAATTTCTATCTTATTGATGTTCCATACGAGTATTCAAAAGAATCTCTTCGGTACCTTACCGGGCAGATAAAAAATATATATATGGATATAAGCTCCAAAACAGGCAGGAAACCTGATAATTCTAAATTTAAAGAAGTCTTAAGTCTTTCAAATGAATTCAGAAAGTGGGCTGTCAAAGTCAATGATATAAGAAAAACTCTTACAGACTATCCTCCCTATTTTAATGCTCTTAATTATATTCTACCCTTCCATGTACTTGCCGGGACCGAAAAAGCTGTCACCCTTTATAAATATATGTACAGGGAACTAAAAAAATATCAGGACAAACAGCCGGATAAGAATCTCAATAGAAAGAGCCCTCCAAAAAGGATCCTATGGCTTCACCTCAAGCCTTACTATAAAAGTGAAATCTTTGATATTCTCAAAAAAGAAAACTGCATAGTAGCCTTTGAAGAAATAAATTATGTTTACTGGCCAGAACTTGACCCGCTAAAACCTTTTGAAAGTCTTGCAAAAAAAATGCTTTCCCACTTCCTTGGAGGTAAAATCGATAATCGCATTAAGGTAATCCTTAATCTTGCCAGGGATTATAAAATCGATGGAACTATCTTGTTTTCACACTGGGGATGCAGGCAGAGCAACGGAGGGGCGAGGATCATCAAAGACAACCTTAAGAAATTAGGTATTCCCACTCTGGTTCTGGACGGAGATTGTGTGGATCAGAACAACTCCTCACACGGTCAGATAAAGACCAGGATGCAGGGATTTTTAGAAATTTTAAATTCTAAAACATAATTAAAAGAAAGGAGAAGAATGTATACCTGTGGAATCGATGTGGGTTCGGTCTCAACCGAAGCAGTGGTACTAGATGGTCAAAATAACAAAATCTTAACCTATGCTATTTCCCTGACCGGCTCCAACAGTAAAAATGCGGCAAAAAAAGCATATGAGGATACCCTAAACAAGGCAGGTCTTAAAAGTGATGATATCAAAGCAATTGTCGCCACAGGTTACGGAAGAATAAATATTCCCTTTGCAGATAAAAACATAACCGAGATCAGCTGCCATGCCCGGGGAGCAATATCCATATTTCCTGACCTGAAAACAGTGATCGATATCGGCGGACAGGACAGCAAGGTAATAAAACTTGAAGAAGGAAATCCCATTGACTTTCTGATGAATGACAAGTGTGCTGCAGGTACCGGCAGGTTTTTAGAAGTCATGGCAAAGGCAATGGAAATAGACCTTGAGCAGTTTGCCCCAATTTTCATTAAAACAAACGATAAGGTGGACATAACTTCAACCTGTACTGTATTTGCCGAATCTGAGATAGTCTCACTGATCGGACAG
The DNA here is from genome assembly GCA_964578625.1 of uncultured Actinomycetota bacterium. Taxonomy (GTDB): domain Bacteria; phylum Actinomycetota; class Humimicrobiia; order Humimicrobiales; family Humimicrobiaceae; genus CAZBSE01. The sequence continues at coordinate 83,730 of CAZODQ010000004.1, read as the reverse complement.
GGAACAGATAAAAATAAAATAATAAAAGGTCTTATTTATTCCATAGCAAATAGGATAACTTCAATGGTTGAAAGAATAGGACTTGAGGAACCGGTCTGCATGACCGGAGGAGTGGCTAAAAATTTAGGGGTGGTAAAAGCACTGGAAGAAAAACTCGGAGTTAAAATAAAAATCCCTGACGAGCCCCAGATAACCGGGGCACTTGGAGCGGCATATCTTGCACAGAATACTAGTTAGTTTCTTATTTATTCTTCCAATAACGAGGTATTGATTCCAAACACTTCTTTAAATTTCTTGCCTTATATTCGTCTTTTCAAATCCGTCTATAGATTATTTTTTTCGAAGTAATTGCAGCTTCCTTCAGCTTTAACATCGTGGCCAAAGCATTTTCCAATACCCTCTGCATTACTATCTTCTTAAAAATGCTTACAGTCCCTGCAGGTTCTTCCCTCTTCTCCCTTTTCCACATATTTTATTTCCATAGAGATTTCCTCCTTTCATCTTAATTTTTTCCGGATTTTTATTATAAAGGATTATCGCTAATCAGTTTCTCAAGTATATTTGATATCACATCACTTTTTAATACGATAAAACCAAGATCATCATTTCTCTTAATAACAAAAAGCCGGTTTCCTTTTTTTATATTCAGTTCTCTTAGAAGTGGGGCGGGTATCACAATCTGACCCTTATCACTAACTGTAACTACACCCCTGAACGGATTTATTTTTTTACACTTTCCCATAATTTAGAATATTTCTTGTATTTCTTATTTTTCTTACATTAAACCTAAAAAAAGACTATGTCAAGCAAAACTATTTTTTCATTATAAATAACATTCTTCTTCTCCAAAAAACAATTACCTAGTTAACAGAACAATTACAATTCAGCCAGGTACTTTCTAAAATCAACTACCTGGTGTCTTTTCCCTCTTGAAATAATTTTAAATCCTTCTTTTTCCAGCAGTTTTTTCTGTGATCCCTGTCCGCCCGGATATTTTTCATTTAGGAATCCATCGGCTTTTAGTGTTCTCCAGTAAGGAATTTTTAAATCCTTACCTTCTTCTAACGATTCTTCAGCTGCATTAGCCGCAGTCATTATAAAGATACCCGTAGTAAGGGAACAGCAACCTTTTACTTTGTGTTTCTTCGCAATTGCTTTGCAGATTTCCACAATAGTAATAATCTTTCCCCTGGGTACTTCCTTCATTAATTCCACTACCTCGCTTGGATTAACAAGCACCACATCATCACCTGCTTCAGCCCCCATCTTATGCACCGCATTATAACAGGGGAACTTCTTTTCCAATTTCAATATCTTAGGTAGCCCTTTTTTATCTGCTAACTTTTCGTTCCATGTTTTTTTCATAATCACCCCCAATAATAATATTTATTTTCCACATTCTTATTCTATCAAGAAACTATTTTCCCAAGTCTCCTGAAACAAATGAATTATTTTTTCCTTAATTTTAAATAATATTTCTTTCTCATTGCAATCCCATCCAGAATAGAGTGAAGAAGCCTGGCTTTTTCTTTTATATCAAGACCGCTGGAGCTGCTTCCGGCTTCTGCTAATGCTTCTTTCAGCTCATCTACCTCTAAAACTGTAGCAGCAAGGCAGTAGTAGCTTTTTGAGCGGCCTTCATTAAAACCATCAAGCAGTTTCCAGAGCAGTTTTTCCCTTACTTTTTGTGATTTCCTAAACTCAGCCAGGTTATATTTCTGAATAAAATCAATATCATCTTCAAGTTTTTGGTAGCACTTGAAAGAATCATACTTCTTCCCCATTTCACGGTGCCTTTTCCACTTTTCACAGGTCTTATTTTCTACACAATTACCGCAAAACTCTATATTTCTTTTAACCGCACAATGGAGGATGGAACATGGTCCCCTAAGCCGCCAATCTGTTTTACATCCACGGCAGCGGCTTTTTGTTTTCATCACATAACCGGGACAGAGGCGGCAGGAAAGGCCGCAGACACCAATTTCTGGATATTTAGATTTCATATTCCCCTATCCTTTTCTTTATCTGCCACTTGTTGATCCCATGTTTTTCGTATTTATTCCCAACGATATTTATTTTCTATTTTACTTAATTTTTTGAAATCACACCTAAAACAGAGCCCGTTGTGGCAGCATATAAACTCACCGCAATCAGGACACTTCCATTTCTTCCTCTCTGATAATAAAAACTTTTTGGTCCCCTTTTCCTTTATAAAATTCAAATTGTCAATCATGCTCATCCGGTACCGCTCACGGTACCGCTTGTCTATGGTTTTTAACCTGTCGCAGGGGAATTCACTGCATTCATAACAATATCTTACTTCATTATCCAGCAGGAGCACACACTTCTTTTTTATAAAGGCACATTTCTTATTCCTTGGCCGGCAGCCAGCACAGTAAGGCATCTTTATACCTTTTTCTTTTATGTTATTTTTCTTTGCCAGATAACTGCTGCACAAGGTACAATTCATGCCGCATGGTGCAATCAGTTCTTTATTATTTTCCATATCTTTATTCTATCGAGAAATATACTCTTAGCAATTTGCAAAGAATTAATTTAAATCATCAATAGCTCTTCTTAAAATAATATATTAAAAAGTGGTGGGCGATATTGGATTTGAACCAATGACCTCTGCGATGTCAACGCAGCGCTCTAACCATCTGAGCTAACCGCCCTGATACATAAATTTTACGAGATTATTATATACAATTAACTGAAAATATATCAAGGTTCGCTTCAACAGGCTGGACCCTGACTGTAATAACTTTAAACAGAGCGAGTACCCATCAACTTTTTCAAATTAGAGATCTCATCTTTCTTACTAACTATTTTGCCGTCCAGCTTCATCTTGAATAATCTCTCCAGGACACTCCTAAATTTTTTAGATGGTTTGTAACCCATATCCTTTAATGTATTGCCATTAATTTCCAGGCGTAAGGTGGAAAGGTCCGTAAGAAATCTTTTAATATTCCTAAAGTATTCCTTCCCCCAGCTGCATGCAATAACCTGAAGTTCAGGAGGGACACTATTTACTCTACGGTAAAGAGTAGAATTCCTGCTGACCTTGCTCTTAAGATTTTTCTTAGTCTCATTCCACATTTTATAGGTCCCGAGTATAATACCTATATCTTTCTTTTTGACCTTCATCTCAGAGCACCATCTTTCGATCTTATCAGGTTTAATACCCCTAAGAAGAAGGATAAAAAGCAGTCTCCACTTTTTTATCTCTCTGCCTATCTTATTATAATAATCTTTCATCTCTCCGTAATATTTCAATATCTTTTTGACCTGTTCTATAAATTTATTATCAACCCTTATTTTTATTCCTATCTTCTTAAGCGCATTGAGTTCATAGAGTCTCCTGATCGCCTCCAGCGTATTTTTTTCATTAAAAATATAAACAAGTTCATCTCTTATCCTGACGCCGTTCAGTTTTGAGACTATATTCATATTTATAGTAGTCCTGGCCAGTTTCTCAGTCTGGCTGTCCATTTTAAATCCAAGCCTCTTCTCGAACCTTACCGCCCTAAAAATTCTTGTCGGATCTTCAATAAAGCTCATTTTATGAAGGACTTTTATCTTCTTATTTTTCAGATCTTCCCTCCCGCCGAAATAATCGAGAATCTCTCCAAAATTTGCTTTATTCAGTGATATAGCCATAGTATTTATGGTAAAATCTCTCCTGGAAAGGTCCTGCTTTATATTTCCTGATTCCACACTGGGAAGAGCAGCAGGACTCTTATAATATTCCACTCTCGCCGTGGCTATATCTATATGCTGGCCGTCACTCAAGATCAGGACAGCAGTTCCAAATTTCTGGTGACATTCCAATCTGCATTTAAATTTTGAAGATAATTCCTTTCCAAACTTTATTCCATCACCCTCTACTACGATATCTATATCAAAATTAGGTATCTTCAGAAGTGCATCTCTTACTATACCCCCCACCAGATAAGTGTTGTATTTTAAAACATTCGAAACACTGGAAATAGTCTTAAGTATCTTTCTTACCTTTTCAGGGAAAAACTCCCATAAATTTTCATAACTGCGGCCGTGTAAGAACCTTAATATATCCTTTCTGGTAATAATACCTATTATCCTTTTTTTATCCATAATGGGAACTCTTCCAATGCCGTTTTTTATCATTAGATTCTGTATTTTACCTATGCTGTTATTTGCACCGGCCTTTACTACACTACGGGATTTAAAACCCTTCACTGGAGCATGTGACAGACCATGGCTTACTGCTTTATCTATATCTTTCCTGGTTATTATACCTACAAGACCGCCAGCTTTATCCACAATAGGTATCCCCGAATGTCCATACTTTTTTAAGACTTTATCTACCTGGGATATACTTGCATCTTCCTTTATCACCCTCACCGGATAAGACATTATATCTTTTGCAAGCATTGGCTTTTTTATATTTTTCTTAAGAGAACCAAGCAGCTTGTTTTCTATTTCTTTAAAATCCGTATCATTTATTACTGCAGAAGCTGCCTGTGGGTGTCCGCCGCCGCCTACAACTTTCAGTATCTCTGATACATCCACATTTTTATCATCACTTCTGGCAACCGCATAAATCTTCCCCTTCATCTTAGCCCAGCATATCACTATACTTACATCTTCAATCTGAGATAATTTCCTGGTCAGCACAGAGAGCCCTTCAACAAAATTGGGCATCTCCGCCTGGGAAAGTAAAATTTCTGTTTCATTTACATTTATCTTTTTACAGTCCATTATCAGTTTTTCTAGAAGATTATGCTGATCCTCTGTAAGAGAAAGATTTAAAAATTTTGATGCAACAAATAAGTTTGACCCTTTTTTCATAAGAAAGGAAGCCGCTTCCAAATCACTTGAAGTGGTACCGGGATATGTAAACGAGCCTGTATCCTCATAAATTCCAATGGTAAACAGAGTTGCATCAAGCGGTGAAATATAGATCTTTTTTTCTTTTATAATATTTACCAGAATAGCTGTAGCAGCCCCTACCTCTCTGGAATAGTCATAGGCAGCTTTTAGATCCCTGGAAGTTTTTTGATGATGGTCATACACAATAACTTCAATATCTTTATTATCCAGCACTGCTTTTGCCGGACCGAGCCTCGATGCAAACCTTGTATCAATTATAATAGCCCTTTTTACCTTTGAAAAATCAACCCTTTTATGATCTAAAAGGGGCGGTAGTTCATCTTCATAAAGAGCAATAAATTTTCTTACGTTTTGATTTATTGCAGTAGGCAGTACAATTTGAGCCTGGGGGTATATTTTTTTAGCCGCTACCATACCAGCGAAAGAATCAAAATCAGAGCTTAAATGGGTTATAATTATTTCCATAAATTAAATGATATATAAGCCTTTATCAGTCTATATACTTGTCGTAGCAGACTATCTCGGAAAGTGGTTTTCTTCCCCTGGTTCTACCTTCCCTGGCCGGATACCCCACAGGTGTTATTGTAACCACTCTTACATTCTCCGGAATATTAAGCAAATCCTTTACCAATTTCTCCTTAAATGCTCCGATCCAGCAGGTACCCAATCCTTTTTCAGTAGCAGCCAGAATTAAATGTTCCATAGCCAGTGCTACATCTATGGGATAACTGTTCATATAACCGCCCATTACCCCATAAGCTTCATCTTCTTTAGCACAGGCCACAATAAGTATAGGAGCTTCTGACAGGAAAGTCTGGTTATTGCATGCTATAGCCAGGTCATTTATTTTCTTCTTGTCTTTTACAATTATCAATTTCCATGGCTGGAGGTTCTTGGCAGACGGAGCTTTTCTAAATGCCTGTAGGATATAATTTAACTTTTCCTCTTCTATTTCCTGGGGTTTATAAGATCTTATGCTTTTTCTTGTTTCTATCAGATTTATAAGACTACTGAATTGCTTCACAGTCTATTACCCCCTCTTTTCTCCTTAGAAATTTGTTTTTCCTTTGATTAAAGCAAATAAATACTAATCTTTAATATTTAAGTAGACGCCACTTTATATTAACACTATGGTTTTCTTAAGTAAAATCGTTTTTTACCAAAGGCTGTGTACATATATTTTAATATATTTCTGGTATATCTCATTGACTTTTCCCATCTGCTTATCCGTAAGGGGCGGAAGATCCGAAGCCTCTACGTTATCTTCAATCTGTGATACCCTGCTGGCCCCTGGTATGACACTGCTTATGCAGTCACTCATAAGTATCCACCGCAGTGCGTACTGAGCAAGTCTCCCTTCGGGAAATACCTTCTTTAATTCCTCTACTGCTTCCAATCCGACTTCATATGGAACTCCGGAAAATGTCTCGCCCTTGTCAAAAGCCTGGCCTTCCCGGTTAAAGAACCGGTGATCTCCCCTTGAAAATACCGTATCCTTTTTAAACTTTCCGGTCAGCATACCGCTCGCCAGCGGGACCCTTGCGATAATCCCTATATTTTTATCCCTGGCCTTAATAAAAAATTCTTCGGCAGGTTTATGTCTGAACATATTATATATGATCTGAACAGTAGCAAGGTTTGGATACTGTATAGCTTTTAACGCTTCTTCTACTTTTTCAACACTGACGCCATAGTTTATTACTTTTCCTTCACTGACAAGCTCATCTAAAATACCGAACATTTCCGGTTTTGAGTACACCTCAATCGGTGGACAATGAAGCTGTATTAAGTCTATTGCTTCAAGATCCATATTCTTCAGGCTGTCATTTACAAATCCCACTATTTTTTTTCTGTTATATCCTTCTGCAGTATGTGGAACCAGTCTTCTTCCGGCCTTTGTGGCTACATAAATCTTCTGGCTGGTTTTTTTTAAAAATTTTCCAATGGCCTTCTCGCTTAAGCCTTCGTTATATACATCAGCAGTATCTATAAAATTTACTCCTTTGTCAATCGCCTTTGCCAGGATAGTCTCGGCAGTCTCATAGTTAAATTTCTCGCCCCACTTGCCGCCAAGCTGCCATGTTCCCAGTGATATCTCCGAAACTTTAAGGCCTGTTTTTCCTAAAGTCCTGTATTTCATAATCATCCTTTCTATGATTTAATTTTGTAATCTGATTTTTTTAAAAGATAAAATATACATTTATTGTAACAATAAAATAGTCCAATGCAAATTTGTAAACTTATAAAATACATGATCAATTAAACTCAGCTTTATAGATTTTAAAACTTTTATGTTATAAAATAGAAAAATATTGTTAAATACTTGATTAATTATATGAGTATAAAGAAAAAGCTTTTTACATATATAGTTATATTCATATTTTCTATGACATTGATTTTCCCCGTCAACCTGGTTTTTACATCCGAAATCTTCTCCGACAGTGCACTTCAGACAGCACAGGGATCAGAAGAAACCGAAGTTTTTGACACCGGACGTCTTATCCCTTACTATGAGTGCCCCTATGACTATATAATCGATGTCAAAGACAATTTTACCAAGGTTGAAATACAACACTACGGCGAAGATGGTAGAATACATAAATTTGGCGGGTGGAAGGCTTATCTTGAAGTCAATGGAACCAGAATATATGAATGGGTAAGTTTTACCGAGGGTGAAGGATCAAAATGGTACGACTTTACAGATCAGACGTACTATGGTGATTACCCACCCAACGAATATACTGATATTACTGACTATATACACCCCGGGGAAAATACAATAACCTTCTACCATTTCACCGAAGGTCCAGGTTCCGGCATAATTGTAAAAGTCTATTACGGCAGTACCGGCGAAGAAGGTACTTATCAGGAGGAAATAACTGAAGAAGAGACTTCTGAAGATTACACAGAAGACGAAACTTACCAGGAGGAAGATTACTCCATGCTGCTTCAGGAAGAAAAAGGAGTATCCACCCAGCAGGAAGAGACACCTACTGCCGGAGTAGATGACGAAGAAAAATTAATTTTTAATTTCAGGTCTATGTTTCTAAATCCTGATAATCCAGGATATGTTCTGGGTAGAGGAATACCCGGTCTTACGGAAGACAATCTAAAAGAATACCAGGGAACGATGCTTTACAAAAGACTCCTAGGGCCAAATGATTACATCGCCAATGCCAACAGCTGGGAGGATGTGGCCAGACTTGCAGTAATAGAATCAAAAGTCCACTACAATTACGCCCAGAATCTTGGATACTTTAAATCCATATACAATATCCTCTCTGTTTTTTATATGGTACAGTCCTTCCGGGAATCGCTTCGGGATATTCCCAAGCAATTTAATACCTTGAAATCCGTTAACTCGGCTAAGGAACTGGTAAAATATAAGGGTACCATCATCGATCTTTCATCCAACCTGACCGGGATTTATGATGAAATTATAGGAATAGACAGAGAAGGAGCAGCCAATTTAGGTTTTCCGGAATTAGATTCAAAAGTAATGTTTGTAATAGGTGCAGTCTCGTCAGGAGGATGGAGCGTTCTGGGAGATATTTCCAAGGGTCTCTTCATCGAAAATGCCCAGTTTTCCATAAACTACGAAATAGAAAAGGCTGTTTTAAATTCATCCTTAGGATATCATGCACAAAAGGCACATGAGCTTGCAATCAAGGAAAAAATAACTGCAGATGAAATAAGCGAATTCTTTTTCCATGTAAGAAGAGTAGTTGTTTTAAAACAATTAGATACACTGCTGAATATGAAAGACTCAGTTTCGCTTTGGGAAGAAAACAGAGACCTTATAACCAGTGTCTTTAACTTCTTTAATATAATCGATGCGGAAGAAGCACTTAAAGCAGATCTACAGCTTTATGATCAAATACTTTCAAACTACCAAGAGGCGGAGAACTTCCTAATGACAGCAATGTCCAGTTTAGGAATACAATGGTAATATTAATTAAAAGAATTTAATTAGCGGAATGAACAGGTTGAAAGAAAACAAAATTATAAAGATTTTATTCTTAATTCTGTCTATCCTTCTATTCTTAAGTTTATCTAATTTACTGCTCTGCAGCTGTAGATTCGGGGAAAGAGAGATTACCGGTGAGAATCTGGGTAAGGCAATAAAAGAAATAGATGAAGATGTCAGGGTAAGCCGTGAAAGAGTAGAAGAGTTAGAAAAACTGGAAAAGGAAGACTTCGAGATAATTTCTTCATATGATATTCTTGAACTGGCCTCACTCGATTACCAGTATACCATGATGGAGCAGACATCTGAGGATTCTTCTACACTTGCTGCCGATTTTATAGATGGAAGGAAAATAATGATCATCAGGTTTTTAAGCCCCGGGAAAGTCGAATCCTTTTACCAGCATCTCCAATCCAATCTGCATAATCAGGGATATAGTTTTGATCAGAGACTCAAATACTCAGAACTGTGTAATTCCTTTTTAAGTGAAGATGGATCTACAAAAGCATACCTGTTAAAAAAACAGAACTATTTGATAGTTCTCATTAAATGAAGTTTATTTTCCTTTATTGCAGCCGGTCTCATCTTCGTATAACTCTATAAGCCTTAAAGTGATATTGCCTGGGATTTTTCTTCCTATTACAAACCAGTCAATTTTTTTTACCGGCACTATCCCGGCAACGGAACTTGTTTTAAAAATCTCATCTGCATTTATAATATCCCGGTAGTGGACTTTCCTTTCTCTTATTTTTATCATATTTTTCCTGCATATATTTATTGCTACTTCCCTGGTCACCCCGGGTAAAATATTCTGGGTGACCGGCGGTGTATATACTGTACCTCTTTTGACAAAAAATATATTGCTTGATGCACCCTCCAGGACCAGATGGTCCCTGGTCAGAAAAACCGCCTCCTGAGCACCGCTGTTATATGCTTCATCCTTCGCAAAAATATTTTCAAAATAGTTTAAAAGTTTATGGGAATGAAGACTTCGCCCAATAGACAGTCTCCTTACTGAAGAAGAAATAATGTTTACTCCTTCAATATAGTCTTCCTGAGGATATGGCTTGAGCTTCTCGGCAATTATTATAAGATTAGGCCTGCAGCTGCTTGCAAAATGAAATTCTCCGTTATAAATACCTCTGGTCACTATTATTTTTATATAAGCATCGCATCTGATAAGATTATTCTTTTTAACTGTTTTAATCACAGCATTTTTTAAATATTCTTCATCAAAAGAGATGTTGTATTTCAAGATTTTAAGTGAGTTAAACAGCCTTTTAATATGAGCATCAAGCATGAACAGATTGCCCTTATAACCCCTCAGGGTCTCATAAAGGCCGTCGCCGTATAAAAATCCTCTGTCCTTGACTGATATTCTGGCTTTTTGTTCAATAACCAGTCTCCCATTAATAAAAACGTATTTAAACATAATAATTTTTCCTCATAGAAAGCTTACAAAAGCTTTTTTAGATTCTTTGCGACAAAAAACCTTAAAGTATCCTTAAGAGCGATGCTTTTATCCAACGTTTCATTATACTCATCCTCCGGAACCGAATCCTCAACAATCCCTCCGCCTACATTATAATAAAACTTATTTTTCTTAATAACAAACGTCCTTATTACAATATTTAAATCCATAGTGCAGTCAACTCCGATATAGCCCAACGAACCTGTGTAGACATTTCTGGCTTCAGGCTCAAGCTCATCAATTATTTCCATTGTCCTTATTTTAGGTGCACCTGTTATTGAACCGCCGGGAAAGGCTGCTTTTATAATATCAGAGATATCTACTTGCTTTTTTACCTTTCCGGTTACAGTTGAGACAGAATGAAAAACCGTTGCATATTTTTCAACCACCGCATGTTCCAAAACTTTGACCGTACCGTAATAGCAGAATTTCCCCAGATCATTTCTCTCAAGATCCACAATCATATTAAGTTCCGCCCTGTCCTTGATGCTTTCTTCAAGTTCAATTATTTTTTTCCTGTCACCCAGATCGTCTTTTCCCCTGGGCCTGGTACCTTTTATAGGCCTCGTCTCTATAATACCGTCTTTTAGAAATAAAAATCTTTCCGGTGACGAACTGCCTATACAGAATCCGTCAAAACCCATGAAAGCAGAAAATGGTGCAGCGTTCTTCACCCTTAATATATAATAAAGGTCTATAGGTTCCACAGGCAGGTCCGATTCGAATCTCTGGCTGAAATTTACCTGATAAATATCACCGTTATGGATATATTCCTTAGCTTTAATAACCTTTTTTACATAATCGCGTTTTGTAATATTTGACTTAAACTTTATATTCGATATCTTTTCTTTATAATATTTTTCAATTATATTTTTCCTGATATCATCTGGTTTTTTAAAACCTTTTAAAATACCCCCGATTTCCACGTCAATCTTTCCAGTAAGTTCCCTGTCGTTTATATCTGAATCCACATAATCATCCTCAAAGAAAGCAGCTTCAAAAACACTCTCGTTTTCCTTCTTTTTTCCTTTTACTAAAAAATTCCTGATAAAATACCACCTGCTATCTATGTGGCTGTATGCAAGTACTCTGTTGTAATAATTAAGATAAAATATTGGAAGGCTGATATCATCCACGGCATTTTGCGGAAGTCTTTCAATATAGTTCTTAAGATCATAAGAAAAATAGCCGGTAAAGCCGCCCCTAAAATCAGGTATCTTTTCCTCCAGATCTCTTGTGATTTTCTCCACACTGCCGCCGGCTATATAGACCAGCTTTACAGCCTTTATTTCACAGCCGGGAGAGTTGACCGTATAAGCTTTTATATTCTCTTTTAGAAAAGACAGAGGGTGCTGATATGAATAATACCTTATACCTCCTGAGCCTGCGGCAAACTCATTTTTATATCCATAGCTCTTTATAACGAATTTCGGATCCCAGGCAATATATGAAAATTTGGAATATTTATTCGGGAAAAGGCTGCTGTCCAAAAAACAAAGGTGACTTTCGTCCTTTAAACCGTAAGCCGCATCCTGAGGCATCATTTTCAGGTCAATAGCAGTAATTGTAGAAAGGATGTTCATAGATTAATAAAATTTTTAAGTATCTTCAATCCAACCGGGGTCAGGAAAGACTCTGGATGGAACTGTATTCCTTCCAATCTGTAATCTTTATGTCTTACTCCCATGACAATACCGTCTTCAGTGTGGGCTGTTACTACAAGTGAGGGAGGGATAGTATCCTCTTTTAAAATCAAGGAATGATATCTCGCAGCTTCAAAAGGACTGTCAATACCCTTGAAAATACTCCTGCCGTCATGATAGATCATAGATGTCTTGCCGTGAACAACGACTCCTGAATTGATAACCGCCGCACCAAATACCTCTCCGATGCATTGGTGCCCTAGACAGACTCCAAGTATAGGTATTTCCCTGTAGAAACGCTTTATCAGATCCTTTGAGATACCTGCACTAGCAGGCCTGCCAGGACCAGGCGAGATCACTATTTTTGATGGTGCCATCCTTTCGATTTCATCAAGGCTTACCCTGTCATTTCTCCTGACCTTTATATTCTCTCCCAGAACGCCAAGAGACTGAACCAGATTAAAAGTAAAGGAATCATAATTATCTATCATCAGTATATCTATTTTTTTGGTTTTTATTTTTGCACTCATATCCATTCCCATATAATTATTTTAACTCTTCTGTTCTTCAATAAAAGAAATTATATTAGAAGCCGGGTAAAATCTCAAAAGGAATCTCAATTTTATACCAAAACTTTTAATTCCTTAATCCCTTAATTGATAAATCAAGACATTAAGGGTAAAATCCTATTCTATGATAACAGTAGAAAACATTACCAGAAAATTTGGCGACCTAACTGCAGTTGAAAATATTTCTTTTGATATAAATGAGAGTGAAATATTCGGTTTTTTAGGACCTAACGGAGCCGGAAAGACTACGACCATAAGAATGTTATCAACCCTTATATCCCCGGATTCCGGGAAGATAACCATAGACGGCAAGGACACCCTAAGCCACGGTGAATACATCAGAGAAATAACCGGTCTACTGACCGAGTCCCCTGGAATGTATGAAAAAATATCTGCCTATGATAATCTTAAATATTATTCCAGCTTCTATAACATCCCTGATAATAAGAGAAAAAACAACATTGAAAAATATCTAAAGATGTTTGGCCTCTGGGACAGAAGAGATGACCTTGCAGGCACTTTTTCCAAGGGTATGAAGCAAAAACTTGCACTGTCAAGAGCACTTATACATGAACCTAAGATACTGCTGCTGGATGAACCTACAGCAGGGCTGGATCCGGAAAGCGCTCACATGGTAAGGAATTTCATAGACAGCCTTAAAAAAGAAAAAACTACTGTTTTCCTCTGTACCCACAATCTTGAAGAAGCATCCTACCTTTCCGACAGAGTGTGTATTATAAAGAAAAAGATTATAAGGATCGCTACCCTTTCAGAGCTTCAGAGCAGCGATAGAGGTAAAAAGGTGGAGATTGTATTTAGAGACGATGCAAGCATGTATACCCAGTTAATGAAAGAAATAAGCCAGATAAAAAATATCCAGACGGACAGTAACAAAGCAGTAATTGTAATTGAAAATCCAAAGATTTCCAATCCGATAGTCATAAAGAAACTAATTGATAACGGTGTCAAAATCATTTACTTTAACCAGATAAAGGCAAGTCTTGAGGAAATATACCTGGATTTAATAAAAGGTGAAGAAGTAAAATGAAAAACGCTTGGTTAATTTTTAAAAAAGAGATAAAAGAGATAATAAGAAACAAGAATATATGGCTGCCCATCCTTATAATCACAATCATATTTTCAATTACTATGCCGCTCGGCTTTATTCTCGGAAGCACCCCCATCCTTAAAGATGAAGATACCCTGAATTTCATAAATAAAGTCTTTGGCCAAGTTGACGATCCCTTAAGAGTACTTATAGGATTTATTTTAAAACAGCTCCTTATCTTCCTTTTGATAATGCCTGCAATGGTCCCAAGTCTTATCGCTCCCGCTTCCATAATCATGGAAAAGGAAAACAAAACACTTGAGCCACTCCTTGCAACACCGGTAAAGACATCAGAACTGCTAATGGGAAAATCACTGACTGCGCTTATACCGACATTTGTCATCTCTACCATCAATTTTATTATATTGGTTATAGTAGTGGATATATCCGCCTATATTAAACTGGGTTACATGCCCCTGCCCACTATAGAATGGGTCATCGTGGCTTTTGTTTTAAGTCCTATACTGTCTTTTATAATCACAATGGCAAGTATCATAGTCTCATCCAGATCTACCGATATAAGGTCAGCCCAGGGAGTAGGTGCAGTCATAATACTGCCCATTTACCTCATTATAGGCCTTCAGCTGGCAGGTTTTTTCCTCTTGAATATTACTTACCTGCTTATAGGCTGTCTGGTCCTGCTTGCAGTATGCCCATTTGTACTGAGGCTTGCAGTTAAGATTTTCGACAGGGAAAACATACTTACCAGATGGAAGATGAAGGCTTAAACAGCTAAATCCTCTTTATAAAATTTTCTTTTATCTTATCATCCAGTACCGGAGTGGGTCCTGCCTGTGAACATACCCACGAGCCCAATCTATTTGCGGAATTACTTATTTCCTCAAGAGAACTGCCGTCTAAATACTTGATTATCACAGCAGCTGAAAAGGCATCCCCGGCACCTACCGTATCGGAAACAGGAACCCTATAGCCAGGGTGATCATAATAACTGTTTTCACCCACAAGCAGACTTCCTTCTTCTCCTCTGGTAAGACATATAAGTCTTATACCGTATTTATCTATAAGATTCCTACAGATTTCAATACTTTTCTTTTCCCCGTAGTAACCCATTAAATTCTTTATTATCTCCAGCTCTTCCACGCTAAGTTTCAATATAGTAGCAAATTCCATCGATTGAACGACTGTCTCAAGAGAATAGAAGTTCTGCCTTAGATTGACATCAAGTATCTTAACAGTACTGCTCCTGGACATCTTCAGAAAGTCAATGATCGTTGCCCTTGATTTTAAAGATCTCTGAGCAAGTGTTCCAAAACATATGACATCGACTTCTTCAGCCAGCTTTTTCAATCCTTCATTTAATTCCAGGAAATCCCAGGCCACATTTTCATTAATGGTATAATCCGGCTTACCACTGTAATCTACTCTTACATCAACTGTTCCGGTCGGATATATGGAGTCAATCTGTATATAATCTTTATCAAGGTCAAGCTGAGCCAGAGAACCAAGAATCTCTTTTCCCAATAGATCATTACCAATTCTGCTGGCAACCAATCCATCCTGTCCTAACTTTTTAATAAAATAAGCAAAATTTGCCGGAGCACCCCCGAGCTTTTTGCCACCCGGAAAAACATCCCATAGTATTTCACCGATACCCACTATCTTATAGGACATTATTATTCCCTTCCGTAATTAAATAATGGATTAATTTTTTATTCTTATAAAAATTTTAACCGGATGGAATATTATTAGTCAAGTGGTTCGAGTCTCTTATGGGCTGCCAGTAAAGCTTACATATCCTAAACATTAATGCCATGTAAAAAATGAATGAACTAATATATATAATGAATTTTCACGAACAATCAATAGTTTTATTTTTTATATATGGTAAACTGCTGCTATGCTTAACAAGAATTTTAAAGTTTATTCATACCGATGGACAATATTAGCTGTATTTATGCTTATAAATATATCTATCCAGATCATGTGGATATGTTTTGCACCGATAACAGGTCCAGCTGCCAAATTCTATGGAGTATCTGACTTAAGGATCGGGCTTTTGGCCATGCTTTTCATGATAGTTTACATTCCGTTATCTATACCGGTTTCGTGGATGATAGATACATTGGGATACCGGAAATCAGTAAGCATAGGTGCAGGTATAATGGCTGCTTTCGGCCTGCTGCGGGGTGCTTTTGCAGCCAATTATACAGTTGTTTTATTCACCACAATAGCCCTTGCGATGTCGCAACCTTTTATGCTGAACTCAATAAGTACAGTAGCAGCTAAGTGGTTCCCTATTAAAGAGCGTGCAACTGCTTCGGGACTGGCACTTGTTGCAAATTTCCTTGGCATAGCCATTGGTCAAGTTCTTTCACCCGTTCTTTTCATCCGTTTTGGAATTGGTAATATGCTTCTTATCTATGGCGGTATAGCCGCATTTAGCGCAATTATTTTTATCATTTTTACCCGAGAGGCACCGCCTACCCCGCCATGTCCGCCTGGAATGGAAACGCGTGCACTTATGATAGACGGATTAAAAAGTATGCTCAGGATGAAGGATGTATGGATAATGCTTGGATTATTCCTTGTCGGGATGGGTATATTTAACGGTATTTCCACATGGATTGAAAGTATTGTAAGACCAAGAGGTTTTTCAATTTCACAAGCCGGAAGTCTTGGTGCAGTATTGCTTTTCGGCGGAATAGCAGGAGCAATTGTCTTGCCGATTTTTTCTGACAGATTTCAGAAACGTAAGATCTTCATCCTCCTGGGAATGACTTTAAGTATTCCGTGGATGATGGGTGTGATTTTTGTAAACCAGTATTGGCTTACGATGGTTTCAATGTACTTCCTGGGATTTTTCCTTATAAGCCTTGCACCTATTGGTTACCAGTACGTTGCAGAGATCACACACCCTGCACCGGAAGGTACATCCAACGGGCTCCTTAATCTGGCAGGACAGGCATCTGTAGTTTTTATATACGGCATGGAGATACTTAAAGGTAAAGACGGTTCATTTAAGTCTTCACTACTGGCCCTTGTGGGCTTAATGGTCTTGTGTGTTTTCCTTATCTTATGGTTGAAAGAATCTGACATAGTACAAAAGCCCGGAAAACTTGCAGAAGAACCTGAAGCATGATTATTCAATATTATGACACTAAAAGATTTAGAGCTATGAAGTTTTTTCAATTAATTAAAATTTTGGATTAAGTGCTTAATCGCTTTTTTCCTTCAAAATATGGTTCGAAATTAAAATACCTGGGGCTGCTGCGATTGACTGACCTGGCTTGCATTTTTACAATATTATAATCTTTACTTATTTTTTCATATACAAGATCAGGTAACTTTTTTTATTAAGTTAATTCTATAAATTCAAGGCCTCTATTGCATTTCTAATTTTTATTACATCGCTCTTCTCTATCAAACAATCCCCTGCTTTTGCATTCTCTTCAGCCTGTTTTTCATTTCTTGCACCGCAAAGTGCCACCACTCCATCCTGTGATACCAGGGCAGCAACAGATAATTGTGCTATAGATAAACCATACTTCTTAGCAACAGGCTTGAACTCATCTTCCAGAACAGAATTTATCTTCTTCCTGTTATCTATTTTGAATCTGTAATCATCTTTCCGTAGGTCATCGCCCTTAAACTCCCTATCAGGAGTAATTCTTCCAGTAAGCAGCCCTTTAGCTAAAGAACTATATGCAAGCAAAGTCACACTATCGTTTCTACACCAGGGAAGAATTTCTTGTTCAACTTCATTATCAATAAGATTATACTTTTCCTGGTCAACATCCAGTTGCCCTGACTGGTTATACCGCTTTAATTGCTCAAGGCTGGCATTGCTGGCACCTATAGATCTTATCTTACCTTCCTTTTTTAGATCCATTAAAGTTTCCATTGTGTCCTCAATAGGTGTGTTCATATCCTGCCAATGTGTCTGATAAAGATCTATATAATCAATCCCAAGTCTAGAAAGACTCTCCTCGATTTCGTACCTAATTGATTTTGGTCCCAGGAATTTATATACTTTCTCTCCTGATTCATAAACAAAAAATAATTCACCTTTATCAAACTGCCATACAAGGCCACACTTAGTAGCAATAATAAGCTTATCCCTTTTACCCTTAATGGCTTTACCGACAATTTCTTCTGAAAGTCCCTTTCCGTAAGCCGGTGCCGTATCAATAAGGCTTATTCCCATATCTATTGCAGTATTGATGGCTTTGATTGATTCAGATTCGCTTGTGCCTCCCCACATCCAGCCGCCTATAGCCCATGTTCCAAGACCAATAACTGAAACCTCTATGTCTGTTTTTCCCAGCTTAATATAGCGCATTTCTTTCTAACGTATTTTTTTATTTTTTCATTCTCATCAATTCTACAATGAATATTAAAATTCTTCTAATGCAAAGCAAATCCAAATATAGAATTTAGTACATCTATTATATGGTTCTGGATTGAAATATTTAAAACCGCTGTCTGAAGAACCTAAATTATAAGCAGCCAGATATAATGGACAAATCACAAACTAATTTCAAAGAAAATCTCTTAAGGCCTTGCTTCTTTTTGAGCTTCTCAATTTATTTAAAGTCTTAAATTCTATTTGCCTGATTCTTTCTCTCGTAACACCGAATTCTCTTCCGACTTCTTCCAGTGTTTTTGGCTGACCATCATTAATACCAAACCTAAGTTCTATTATCTTTCTTTCTCTGTAATCTAGAGTGTTAAGAATTTCTTTTACTTTGTTTTGCAGCATCTTTAAAGATGCTGCCTCTGAAGGCGCTTCCACATCCGAATCTTCTATAAAATCACTGAGGTAGCTATCGCCTTCTTCGCCTATCGGAGTTTCAAACGAAATAGGGTGCTGACTTATCTTAATTATTTCTCTTATCATATCAGGGGTAAAATTTATTTTTTCTGAAATCTCTTCAGGCGAAGGATCCCTGCCAAGTTCCTGGAGCAGCTGCCTTTGTACCCTGATTAATTTATTGATATTCTCTATCATATGTACAGGGATTCTAATAGTTCTAGCCTGATCAGCCATAGCTCTTGTAATAGCTTGTCTTATCCACCAGGTCGCATATGTAGAGAATTTAAAACCTCTTCTGTAATCAAATTTCTCCACTGCCCTTATTAGCCCAATATTTCCTTCCTGTATAAGATCTAAGAAAAGTAAACCCCTTCCAATATACTTCTTGGCAATACTTACAACCAGTCTCAAATTAGCTTTTACAAGCAATTGTTTCGATGTATTATCCCCGCCTTCAATTCTCTTTGCCAGCTGCACTTCTCCATAAGCAGTGAGCAGTCTTATCTTACCAATCTCCTTAAGATACATTCTTACAGGGTCACTGGTAGAAGACTTAATATTGAAACAAAGTTTATTCTTCAATTGATCCTTATTTACTTTTTTATTTTTGACTCTAGTATACATACTTTTATATTCTTTCAATCTAAATCTTACCTCTTTTAATTTTTAATCATAATGATCCGTATAAAACCAAAATATCTTTGTGAATTTAAAAAATTTATCTAGACCTTTTTCTTAATTTTCTAAGCTTATAATTAAGGTCATCTTTAGGTGTTTTTCGGTAATTGCCACTTCTTCTATTCCCGCTAAATCTTCTACTTTCCTGAGGTCTTGCTTCATTTACTACAAGATTTCTTTCTTTAAAACTGCTCTGGTCATACTTTTCTATAGCTTTTGCCGCCTCTTCATCGTTACTCATTTCTACAAATCCAAATCCTTTTGACCTTCCATCCAGATTTCTAATTACCTTTGCATAAGTCACACCACCCTCACTGGAAAATAACTCTTCCAGGTCTTTATCCGTAGTAGAATAATCCAGATTACCTACATATATTCTCTTATTCACTCTGATTTCCTTTCATATATTAAATATAATCCTTATATAATAATAAAAGTATAAATAATGTATAAAAAAATGCCGATTTTATTTTTGGAAGGTTAACCAAAAAAAATTGCAGACTTCTTTTATAAACATATTATTTAACAATAACCTTACTATCGTTTCTATTTTACCATAAAAGTTCTAAAAATGTTTATTATATATTTGATATCATTTTTTTATATTGACAAGAGTTTATAAAAAAGACTATAACCCGTATTCTCTTTCGTTTAATATAGAAGATATTAAAGTTTTATTATCTATTAAAGACTCCGCTTCAGTAGGGTCTTTATAATATACTCCTACTATTAATATCCTTTAATGCCTTTATATACAGAAATGCAGGTTTGTTTCCTATTTCATCATGTTCCACTATATTGAACCCTGAACCTCTAATAATTTTTAATATATCTTTCTTGTTAAACCGATGCAGGTATGGTAAAAGGCCTATCCATCTAAAAAACCTAAGACCATTTAATAATATCTTCATCATAATTGATGTAGGTTCAGCATGACAATAAGTAGGTGCTATAAGCACTCCTTTAGATTTTAGAACCCGCTTCATCTCTACAAGTGACAGGTAGGGATCTTTCATCATATGAAGTGCATTACAGCATATAACCACATCAAATATATTATCTTTAAAGGGCATATTGTATCCATCGCCCAATATAAATTTTATATTCTCTACTGATTTATCTTTCTGCTTTTTTTCAGCTTCTTTAATCATCTTTGGTGAAATATCTATTCCATATACTTCTCTGGCAATTCCTGCCATTTTAAAAGCTGCGATCCCTGTACCGGTAGCTACATCCAGGACTATATCATCTTTTCTAATATCACCTGCAATCCTATCAAGAAGTGCCCTGTAGTCTTTGTCTGCTTCTTCTGATATAAATTTATCGTATACGGAAGATATAATATCCCAGAATCTTTTTTCTCCTTTTATTCTGATCCTGTCTGTACTATCTGTTCCGATCATTGGTTTTCCTTTATTTAAATTGAAATTTAATACGGAAGCAGCTTTTTACAGCTATTAATTATGGCAATCCCGAGCTCTAAAAGAATACTTACGGAAAATAAAAGGCTGATATGTTCACTTATGTAATTTAATTTTTTTTTCCTTTTCGCATATATCGGAATAAGGGCAAAAAGTACAGGTATTCTTTGCCCTGAACTGTATTATAATAAACCATATAGTAACCGCAAATGCAGCAATTCCTATTAAAATTATTAATATTATTTCTAACACCCGACTCACCTCTTAAGGTTCAACATACAGGCTGATACACCTGCTTTATAACTATTAAATAAATAATCTTCCTATCTGAAATACCAGAAAGGATACCACCCAGGCAAGCAGAAGCGTATACCCCATCTGGAAAAGCATCTCCTTTGTGCCCGCCTCTCTTCTGAATATTATCATAGCAGTAAGACAGGGGAAATACAGCAATGTAAACAACATAAAATTATACCCCACCAAAGGAGGATAATTTTTATTAAGCGCCGTTTTTAATGTCTCAGACTCTCCATCTGCCTCCTCAATGCTGTAAAGAGTACCCATGGTCGATACTATTACTTCTTTTGCCGCAATTCCCGATATAGTGGCAACCACCATCTTCCAGTCAAAACCAAGCAGTCTGAATGCCGGCTCCAGAAAACGTCCTATTCTCCCTGCTGCTGAATAGGAAAGCTTCTCACCTGCCATCTTACTATCAATTGCTGCTGTCTGTTTATCAAGCTCTTCCTGGGTTATCACACCTGACTGATAGAACTCCTCAATTTCACTGATCTGGCTTTTATAATCTGTAGAGTAGTTATCCCCTATCAGAGGAAATGTGAACAGAATCCACATCAGTATTGATATGGCTAGTATGACCGTGCCTGCCTTCTTTATATACATCCAGGTCCTTTCCCAAGTGTGAATCAATACTCCTTTAAGGGTAGGAATGCGATAAGGGGGCAGCTCCATAACAAAGGGATCCGACATGCCTTTAAATCTGGTCGCCCTCAGTACCTTGGCCATTATAATAGCCATGATCACACCTATTATGTAAATCGAAAATATAACATTCCCTGCCGCCGCAGGAAAGAACGCTCCCGCAAAAAGTATATAAACCGGAAGACGTGCACCGCAGCTCATAAAAGTATTTATATGCATTGTTACCAAACGGTCCTTTTTATTTTCAAGAATCCTTGATCCCATATAAGCCGGTACAGTACAGCCAAATCCAATAATAAGTGGAATAAAGGATTTTCCATGAAGTCCTATCTTATGCATTATCCTATCCATAACAAAAGCAGCTCTCGCCATGTATCCTGAATCCTCAAGAACCGCAATGGAAAAAAACAGAAGCATTATATTAGGTGTAAAGATAATTACACCTCCCACTCCCCCAATTATTCCATCAACCAAAAGTG
Organism: uncultured Actinomycetota bacterium; assembly: GCA_964578625.1. Classification (GTDB taxonomy): domain Bacteria; phylum Actinomycetota; class Humimicrobiia; order Humimicrobiales; family Humimicrobiaceae; genus CAZBSE01. Next base: position 61,806 of record CAZODQ010000004.1, on the reverse strand, counting down.
AACTTACAAGACCTTTGGGTATAACTTCAGTTATCAGTGCACTCAATTTCTCAAAACCCATATTAATCCAGTTCATAGGGTATTTCCCAAGTGTGAATACAAATTGAAACATAAGCCACATTATCAGAGCAAATATCGGTATCCCCAGTATCCTGTTGGTAAGTACCCTGTCAACATTTCCACTTACATCCATTTTTGCAGTACCGACTTCCTGATAAGCTTCAAGGAGTGCACCGCTTATGAATCCGTACCTTGCTTCTGCGATTATGACCTCGGGAGTATTTCTAAGTACGCTGGATATATGTTTTATTGAACTTGCGACTTCCTCTTCAATTTTCCGGTATTTTGAGCCTGCAATCTTTTTTGTAGTATCAATTACCTCGTTATCTTGTTCCAGAAGTTTTACTATGGTCCACCTGGTATCAAACTTAGATGCAGGAATCTTTTCTCTTTCCAGAACTGATTCAATCCTTATTATTTCATTTTCGATTTCTTCGCCATATTTTATCTTAGTTTTTTTTCTCTTTTCTCTATTTAATACATCTATTACCGATTCAAGCACCTCTTTGCTGCCCATCCCCTTACTTCCCACAGTTTCTATAATAGGTGTGCCAAAAAGTTTGGATAACAGTTCCATATCTATTTTATTTCCGCTTTTTCTTGCAATATCAGCCATATTGAATACCAGAACCAGGGGTGCATTAAGCTCCATAAGCTGAACTGCAAGGTAAAGATTACGTTCCAAGTTAGAGGAATCTACAATATCGACTACTAAATCAGGTTTCTGGTCAATAATGAAATTTCTCGCAACAATCTGTTCTATGGAATATGCCGTTAGGCTGTAAGTCCCCGGAAGGTCAACAACATTTATCTTGTACCCTTTATAGCTGACAACCCCTGTCTTTTTTTCAACAGTGACTCCAGGATAATTGCCTACATGCTGCCTTAAACCGGTTAGATTATTAAAGATGGTAGTCTTACCTGAATTGGGGTTTCCTGTAAGAGCTATAGTTATTTCTTTTCTCATTCTTCCAGTTCCCTTATAAAAATCTTCTCGGCCATTCCCCTTCCAATTGCAAATTTTGTGCCCTTGACGGTTACACATAAAGAACCGCCCCTTGATGCACCAGAGACAGAAAATATTTCATAAGGGATAAAACCCATGGCACAGAGGTGGGAGTTTAGCCTGCACCCGCCATTTATACTTGCAATTCTGTATTTTTTCCCGGGAAGAGCATCGGTAAGGCGCAAAATTCCGTCACCCACCTGCTGTATTTGCCGATAATTTTTTCTCCTATGTCTGAAACCCCATTTTCTCATTTTAATCAATCTCACTATTAAATATTAGACATGTCTAACTTTAATAGCTTTACATACTTTTGTCAAGAACTTTTTTAAGATGGATTGAAAAATGGAAAGAAAAATTCAAGTTATCTATATTTTGGCATCATCTTTAACACAGGTGGCAGGATGTTTGCCGTATTTGGCAAAATAATTAAAGTTTTTTAACCATCTTGGATACCCTTCGGGGCAGGTATCTATGAAATTTATCAACTTTATCATCCTGTCCAAAGCTTCCTCGCTGATGTAATGTTCAATATTACAGGCATCTTCTTTTGAAACGTCATCACTCACACCGAGAATATCATTAAGAAATTTATATATTTTTTTATGCTTCTCATACACTTCTCTTGCCAGTTTATAGCCATTATCTGTCAATTCCAAATACCCGTATTTTTCATGTTCTATAAGGCCTCTGGCAATTAACTTTCTGACAGCATCTACAACAGACGGTGTCTTTACTTTTAAAAATTCTGCAATTTCTTTTACCCTGATCACTTTATTGGTAAGGTTGATTATATATATTGCTTCAAGGTAATCTTCCATACTATGGGATAATTTCTTCATACTGTTCTCACTTTATATCTAATCTAAAAATGTTAGATAAATCTAACTATAAACCCAAACATTACCTTTGTCAAACTTCTAAAAACAATTTAGTCTATTGTTACGGAAACTATACAACTACCTTGTTTCTGCCTTCCGCCTTTGCCCTGTACAATGCGTCATCGGCATACTTTATTAAATAATCGATTTTTGTAGCATCAAAAGGAAAGTTAGCAACTCCGATACTTATAGTAAGACTGCTGCGGGGTTTTATTTTTTCCTCCCCCTCAAATCTTCCGTTACTTACAACTTCACGCAGCCTCTCAGCAAAAACCCTGGCACTTTCCTTATTAGTCTCACTGCAGATTACGGAAAATTCTTCTCCTCCGTAACGGTATATCCTGTCAGTCGTTCTCTTATTCTCAATAAATACTTTTCCTATTTTCTTTAAGATTATATCTCCCATTTGATGACCGTGAAAATCATTGTATTTCTTAAAATGGTCGATATCTATCATAAGAAGCGACAGGCTCTTTACATATCTTATGGCTTCATTTACTGCATCCCTTAAATCAATATCAAACTTTCTCCTGTTAAAGACACCTGTAAGTTCATCCACCACAGTCAATCTCTTTATCTCTTCATAATTCAATGCTCTCTCTATGGCAATCGATATTTCATGAGCCAGTATATTTAAAAAGTATTCATGCTTGCTTGAAAAGGCATTAGTCTTTCTGGAATCAATATAAATAATTCCCCTTACTTCTTCTCTTACTATAATCGGTATGCATATCATCGAAGTTGTCTTTTCTCCCTTGGGAATACTGTATTTGAAATAGGAATTTTCAATATTTCCTATAAAAAGTTTATTTTTTGTTGATAAAATATACTTTATCAGAGGCATTTCCTTGGTAAATTCCACATTTTTGATATTTTTGCCAAAGCCAATATCACTCTGCAGTTTTACCCCATCCTCATCTATTAGAATTATGGCACATCCATTGCAGTTTATTACCCTAAAAACTTTTTCAACAATCAAGTCGCAAACTTTTTTTAGTTCAAGTTCAGACCCGATAGAACTCGCTATCCCAAAGATCGCTTTTAAAATCTTTAAATCAATACTCTCTTTATCATTCATTATTAATTAAAATGTAGGCTTCTTCTCTTAATTTTTAAAAATTTCTACACAGATTTAATCAATTTATATATATTGATTATTATTATATACTAAAGAAAATAAAACCGATATACAGCATTCACTATCATAAAGCATACCGGTTCTGATAAAAAAATGCTTAAATTATCTATTTTTGGGTATAATTATGATATATAAGCAAAAAGTATTTAAATTATAATGGACGTCTATTGTCTTAGTAAATTTAAAGGAGAAAAAGGATTCACTTTAGTTGAACTTCTTATAGTTATTATTGTTTTAGCAGTACTTGTAGGTCTTTCTGCTCGAACTTTCACGTTCTTAACCAACAGAGTCATGGAAACAGCCACTGAAGCTGAAATGAGCAATATTACCAAAGCCCTCCAGATATACGTTACAGTCCAAAATATCTATCCTGCAGAAGATGATTTTCCCGAAGCACTGGAAGTTTCCGGTATAATGGAAATGGTTCCCGAACTTGATAAATGGGAAAATCCCTATCAATATTCTTCTATTGCCGGCATCAGCTATACTCTTGAAAGTTATGGGATAGACAGAGTCGATGGCGGAAGTGATGATATAGTCTATATAAACGGGATATTGATCGAAGACGGGGCTTACCCCAATCAATAAGGTTTCTTTAAGCTCGCTTTTCAGGCTCGAGATTTTTCAATTTTTCCTACAATTGCATCTGCAAACTCATCTGTTCCAACAGCTGTTGGATCATCTCTGTCAGGTTTTAAATCATAGGTAACATATTTTCCTTCTCTTATATTTTCTGCAACCGCATTTTCAAGAAGTTCCGCGTGCTTTTTTTCTCCTATATATCTAAGCATTAAGACAGCTGAAAGCATCATTGCGGTCGGATTTACCCTGTTCTGTCCCTTATACTTCGGAGCACTGCCGTGAGTCGGCTCAAACAATGCAATATCCTTCCCGATATTTCCGCCTGGAGCTACACCTAGTCCTCCAACCAATCCGGCAGCAAGGTCAGAGATTATATCTCCGTATAGATTTGGTAAAACTATGACATCATAGAGCTCAGGTTTCTGTACCAGCTGCATACACATATTGTCCACGATCCTATCTTCTGACTCTATATCATCATATTCCGGTGCAATCTTTTTAAAGACCTCAAGAAACAGGCCATCGGAATATTTCATTATATTTGCCTTATGTACGCCGGTAACTTTTTTCCGGCTATTTTTACGGGCATATTCAAAGGCAAACCTGATTATATCTTCCGAAGCGGCCATGGAAATCGGCTTTATGCTTATTCCGCTATCGCTCCTGATCTCCAGATCCTTCTTTTTTCTAATGAAATCAATAAGCTCTTTTGTATCCCCTTCACCTTTTTTAAACTCCACTCCCGCATAAAGATCTTCAGTATTTTCCCTGATTATAACCAGATCTATACCACTGTACCTGCTTTTAACGCCCGGGTAGCTCTTGCAGGGCCTGATACATGCATACAGATCGAATAATTTCCTCATGGCCACATTAACACTTCTAAATCCTGTTCCTACAGGTGTAGTAATAGGACCTTTTATCCCTACCTTGTTTTTCTTAAGTGAACTTATAACACTATCCGGAAGAACCGTACCTTCTTGCTTATAAACCTCTGCCCCGGCATTGACCGTATCCCATTTGATATCTATTCCAGTTGCCTCAACGACTTTAACCATTGCCCTGGTTATTTCCGGTCCTATGCCGTCCCCGGGTATCAGAGTTATCGTATGCTTCATAGATTGAAACCTTTATTTTTTATAATGTGGTTAATAAGCCCGCCGTCATTTAATATCTTTATCATTACTTCCGGCAGAGGATTGAATTCCAACTTCAAATTGCCCGTCCTGTTGTTGATTATCCCTTTTTTAAAATCTATCTCCAGTATATCCCCGCTTTCGATCTTATCGGTATCACAGATCATCACAGGCAATCCTATATTGATACTGTTTCTGAAGAATATGCGGGCAAAGGACTTGGCAAGTACTGCTCCTGCACCGGCTATCTTTAATACCGCCGGTGCATGTTCTCTGCTTGAGCCAAGGCCGAAATTTTTGCCCCCCACCACAAAATCTCCGGGTTTTACTTTCCCTGCAAAATCCGGGTCGGCGTCTTCAAGAACATGTTCTGCAAGCTTCTGCATATCAGACCTTAAGTGAAAATATCTTCCCGGGATAATCAAATCAGTTGAAATATCATCGCCGAATTTAAAACTTTTTCCGACTAGAACTTTAGATATATTTTTTTTGCCGGACATTATCCTAAAACCTCCCTTGGATCTGCAATATAACCTTTGACTGCACTCCATGCGGCCGTTGCGGGAGAAGAAAGGTAAATGAAAGAATTCGGGTTTCCCATTCTCCCTTTAAAATTCCTGTTCTGAGTCGAAAGGCATACCTCTCCATCACCAAGTACTCCCTGGTGGACACCTACACATGGACCGCATCCCGGGGATTGTATTACCGCCCCGCTGTCTATAAATGTTTTTATAACTCCTTTTTCAAGAGCTTCAAGGTACGTACTTTTCGAAGCCGGGACTACAATGAGTCTTACACCCTCTGCCACTTTCCTATCCTTAAGAATATCTGCTGCAATCTTTAAATCGCTGAACCTGCCGTTGGTACAGGTCCCTATAAATACCTGGTCAATCATAACTTTTTCCAGGCTGCTTACAGGTAAAGCATTATCCACAGTATGAGGTTGTGAAACCATTGGCTCAATAACAGAACAGTCAATATCTAAGATCTTTTCATATTTTGCTCCTTTATCCGCTGATATTTCCCTGAAGCAATTTTTTCTTCCCTGGTTTTCCAGATATTTTCTTGTAATCTCATCAGAAGGGAAAATACCTGCTTTTGCTCCTGCTTCCACTGCCATATTTGAAATAGTGAATCTATCATCCATGCCCAGCCTGGCTCCAACCTCACCGCCGAATTCAAGAGCCTTGTAAGTTGCTCCATCAGAAGTGATTCTTCCAATTAAATAAATAATTAAATCTTTGGCAAATACTCCTTTATTGATCTTTCTATTAAAATTCACTTTAATCGTATGAGGAACCATGAGCCAGGTTTTAGCCAGTACATAACCTACCGCGATATCCGTAGAGCCCATTCCGGTAGAAAAAGCTCCAAGAGCACCCGGAGTGCAGGTATGCGAATCTGCCCCTATTACTATATCACCCGGGCAGGCGTATGACTCCACCAGTATCTGGTGGCAAATGCCCTCTCCGATACCTTTTAATACTGCTCCTGTCAGAGCCGCAAAATCCTTTAAAACTATATGTGCGTTTGAAAGTTCTTTTCTTGGGCTTGGTGCGGCATGGTCTATAAAAAAAATGGACTTATCAGGATTCTTTACACCTCCGAAACCCATTTTTTCAGCCTGACTGACTGCCAGGGGCCCGGTACCGTCATGGGACATAACCACATCCACATCCACAACTGCAATATCTCCTGCACTCAGTTCTTTACCAGAGTGCTCGCTTATAATCTTCTCAGAAATCGTCTTTCCCAAAAAAACTCCTTTAATCCTGTTTTTTCTTCTTTTTATTATATTCATTATAAATATACATAAGTTCTTTATCAAAAAGCGGCCTTTTTTGGTCTACTGACATGGCTCTCGCCATGCTGAGTATATCATTTGCCTGTTTGTCTGTTAGTTCTATATCAAACTCCTTAAACTTGTGCAGTATGGTATGTGAACCGGAATGTTTGCCTACAACCAGCTGCCTTGTCAATCCTACCTCACCGGGATTAAACACTTCATAGTTTTTTGGATTTTTGATAACACCATCTGCATGTATTCCCGATTCATGAGCAAATATATTTGTTCCTACAATTGCTTTCCAGACAGGGATGGCTCTGGCCGAAGCTCTGGACACATATTCAGCTATTTCCCTGAACTTTGAAGTTTTTATTCCCAGTTCTATATTCTCTAGATATTTCAGCGCCATTATGATCTCTTCCATTGCTGCATTACCTGTGCCTTCCCCCAATCCGCCTACACTGACTACAAGACTTGAGGCACCTCCTCTTACAGCTGCCATTCCATTAGCAGTTGCCATGCCAAAATCATTATGATTGTAGACTTCCAGCGGAAAATCCACAGCGCTTGATATGGTGTTTATAAGCAAAAAGGTCCTGAATGGGTCAAGTTTGCTTACAGTATCACAGATTCTAAACCTGTATGCACCTTTTTTTCTGGCAATGGAAATAATCCTTAATAGAAACTCAAGATCAGTACGTGTGGCATCCTCTGCACTTATAATAAAACTAATACCATTCTTTTTAGCAGCTTTTATAGTCTCCCTCAATTTATTTATAACCCATGTCCTGTTTTTCTTATATTTTTCCCTTATATGTATGTCAGAAGTGGAAATATTTATAATTACATTTTTAACTCCGCACTGGGCAGCATATTTTATATTCTCCGGTTCGGCTTCGCAGTAAGCAAATATCCTGCAGTTAAACTCCTCCTTCATAACTTCGCTTATTATCTCTCTTTCTACAATACCTAAAGAAGGAGTGCCCACTTCAACCTCCGGAATACCAATCTCGTCCAGCATTTTAACTATTCTGATTTTTTCATGTTTGGAAAAAACTACTCCTGCAGTCTGTTCACCATTTCTTAGAGTCGTATCTATAATATTTACATATCTTTTATTTTCTGCCGCTTCCATTTTTTCCTCCCTTTTTACTTGCTCTGCTCCTGGATGACCTGTTTTTATAAGACTTATAGACATCAATAATTTCACTATCAAAAAGAGCTCTTTTAAGAGATACCGTTTTATCTCTTATTATTTCAGCCAGTTCTTCTGCCTCTTTATGACTGACTTTAAAACCCAGCGTATCAAGTTTATAGATTATGGTATTCACTCCTGAATATTTTCCCAGTATCACATTTCTTTCCAGGCCTACATCCTTTTCGTTAAATAACTCGTATGTCTCAGTATCTGACAGTATGCCCGAGACTTTACTTTCACTTTCATAAACAAACAGTTTTCCCCCTACTATCGGCTTCCAAGTAGGGATAATCCTGTTGGAAGCCTTTGCTACATATTCGGACAGTGTTCGGAAAAGAGTGGTATTAAATCCCATATCCACTCCCTCAATATATTTTAAAGCCATGACCAGTTCTTCAAATGCAGCATTGCCTGCTCTCTCACCCAGACCATTAATAGTTGTATTGACATGAGTTGCTCCTGCTTTGATCCCTGCTATGGCGTTGGCAATAGCCATTCCAAAATCATTATGCGTATGCATCTCAACATCTATTCCGATTATATTAATAATATTTTTAACCCTTATAAAAGTCTCAAAAGGATCAAGGATGCCCAGTGTATCGCAATACCTCAACCTGTCCGCACCGGTATCTCTTGCCGTTCTGGCAAACTGGAGAAGAAATTCCATATCAGACCTTGAAGCATCTTCAGCATTTACCGATACATAGAGATTAAACCCCTTGGCATAATCCACGCAGGTCTTAACACTTTCCAGAACCCATTCTCTACTCTTCATAAGCTTATGTTCAATATGTATATCGGAAGATGATATTGAAATAGCTACTGCATCAACCCCGCACTCGATTGAAGCATCAACATCTGATTTTACCGCTCTGTTCCAGCCCAGCACACTGCAGTTAAGACCAAGTGATGCGATCCTCTTAATTGCTTCCTTTTCATCTCCCCCCATTGCGGGTATTCCAGCTTCAATCTGGTGTACTCCTATTTTATCCAGCATTTTTGCAATATATACTTTTTCATCATTCGCAAACACTACACCGGCAGTCTGTTCCCCGTCTCTTAAGGTAGTATCGTCAATTTTTATGTTCTTTGGATCTAATTTTGTGCCTGCTTTCTGCGAAAATTCGGTAAGCAAATCTAATTCTCTCACTAATATCACTCCTTAAAAATTACAAATATACACCATATTCGTAAAAAATAATTAAAAAAGTACGATTTTTAAAATTTTCGTTGTCATTATATCACTTTTTATAAAAAATATGATATTTATAATAAAAATTTCCAATATTTTAAAAATAAGGTATAAATTTTCCAAAAATAACCGCATTTTTTAATGAATCTGGCCAATACAGCGTAAATTTGTTAAGTTGCAGTAAAATAAATATAATAGTTATAGTACTTTCAGTAGGCTGGTGGAAATCAAAAAAACTTCTTCTGTAAAATAGGCAAAAGGCTCTGCAACATTAAAAATATTAAAACTTAGGGCAATAAATCTGGCATATTGTTTATAGTAAGAATTTTAAAAAACAGAAATTTCATTTTTATATTAGCCTTAATTCTTGGATTATCCATAGGCAATTATATAGGATGGGCAAGACATCTGACTCTGCCTGCTCTGGCTATTGTTATGACCGTATCGATGACACAGATCACGCTAAAATCATTTCTTCCTTTAAAAAGCCTTGTAAAGCCCATATTTTTGACTATATTTCTAAATTATTTCGTTTTTGCAGCAGTCATGCTCACTATGGCATGGTTTATCGTCCCTCAGAAAGAACTCTGGACCGGCTTTGTCATCATAGCTTTTGCCCCTCCGGGGGTAGCAATACCCCCCTTTACAGGCATACTGGGAGGAGATGTAAGATTTTCACTTATAGGAGTAATCGGATCATATATTACGGCAATTGTTATAATACCGCTAGCAGGCATTATTCTTGTCGGCCAGAGTTTTATTCAGCCGCTGAGGCTGATTATTGTGTTTGCTGAACTCATAATAGCACCCTTTTTACTATCACAGATATTCATAAAAATCAAAATAGACAAATACATACTTAAATTCAGGGGACCTTTAGTAAACTGGGGCCTGTTTATAGTCATCTTTACAGCCATAGGACTTAACCGTAGTGTTTTCTTTAACGAACCGGAGATACTTGGTAAAATATCTATCATCTGCCTCGTGACCATCATAGGACTGGGTTTTCTGTATGAGTTTATAACTAAAAGATTAAAAATTGGCCCAGGGCTTTCCAGCTGCATAATACTCCTAGGGACTATTAAAAATGCCGGTTTTGCTGTCGCCACTTCACTGGCACTATTTGGAGACAGGGCATCTCTTCCTGGTACAATATCAAGTGTCTTTTTGATTATTTTCCTTCTTTATTTAAGTTTCCGGGCTAGAAGGATAAGCCCTTCATAGAAAATCAGGGTCTTGACGTCTTTGGAAACCAATTTCTTGTATTATTTGCTATTCTGACCAGAGTCAGCATAAGAGGCACTTCTACCAGGACCCCCACGACTGTAGCCAGCGTAGCCCCCGAGTTAATGCCGAACAACGAAATCGCAACTGCGACTGCCAGCTCAAAGAAATTACTTGCGCCTATCATTGCCCCGGGAGCAGCGATATTGTGGGGAATCCTCCAGGCCTTAGCCCACCCGTAGGCAATAGTAAATATTAAAAAAGTTTGTATGATCAGCGGTACTGCGATCAGTACGATATGGACAGGATTGGCTAAAATTATTTCTCCCTGGAATGCAAAGATAATGACTAGAGTCAGAAGTAGCCCTGTAATAGTCACCTTACTGAATTTTTTCACAAATATACCCTCAAAATACCTGATCCCCTTCTTCCTTATAACCAGGGTCCTTGTAATATAACCAGTTGAAAACGGGATGACCACAAATAATAAAACAGACAATAATAGAGTATTGTATGGGACAATCACCTTGCTGATACCCAGAAGTAAAGCGACAATCGGGGCAAAGGCAACTAGTATTATGATATCGTTTACTGCTACCTGTACCAGAGTATATGCAGAATCCCCATCAGACAGATGACTCCATACAAATACCATAGCTGTACAGGGAGCAGCTCCCAGAAGTATTGCACCAGCCAGATATTCAGTTGAAAGTGCCTGGGGTATAAACTTTGCAAACACTATTTTTAAGAAAAAAAAGGCAATAGCATACATAGTAAATGGCTTTATAAGCCAGTTAGTCACTGTAGTCACTGCAAGTCCTTTTGGTTTTCTTGTAGCATTTACTATACTAGCAAAATCCACTTTTAGCATCATAGGATAGATCATAAGCCATATTAAAACTGCCACCGGGATAGATACATGAGCGTATTCAAATCTGCTTAAGGTATCGGGTACGGTCGGCAGGAACTTGCCTATGGCTACTCCTGTACCGATGCATAGGACAACCCACAATGAGAGATATTTGTCAAAGAAGCTTATCTCTTTACTGGTAGTTTTTTTATTCCTGCATATTATACCATCTACAGATTTACTCATAACACCTCCAAATTTTCTTGTACAAAATATTTTCTTTAAATATTTATTGGCAGACTTTTTATTTCAGCACTTCTTCTATTTCTTCAACTGAAGGGACCCTGCCTGAAAATTTTACCTTGCCATTTACAGCCAGACCTGGAGTCGTTATTACCCCAAAATCAGTTATTTTATTTATATCCGTAATTTTTTCAATTTCTGCATCAAGACCCAGGTTTTTTACAGCCTCCCTGGCATTTGCTTCAGTCTGCTTACATTTAGGACAGCCGGTTCCAAGTATCTGGATCTTCATAACTGAATCCCTCCTTCTAATATTAATAACTTTTTATCCAAAATAATGACCAAAAACCATCCCGGTAAAAGTAGCCATAACTACCACTAAAACTACATAGGTCAGGGTCTTTTTAGCTCCCATTATTCTTCCTATTACAATCATATTAGGGAGCGATAATGATGGGCCTGCTAAAAGCAGTGTAAGAGCAGGTCCCTTTCCCATGCCAAGTTCCATCAGAGCTTTGATTATGGGAACCTCGGTTAAGGTAGAAAAATACATCAGTGCACCAAAAACTGATGCCAAAAAGTTTGACCTTATACTATTCCCGCCAACCCATGTTTCAACTACACTCTGGGGAAGAAAATATTTTATAACTCCTGCTATAAACACACCAGCAAGAAGAATAGGAAATATCTGCCAGGCAAGCTTACCGGTTTCTTTCATCCAGTCCTTAAGCTCGGTCCTTTTGTAACCCACTATTATAATTACAACAAGAATAATAAGGGCAATTCCGGCATATACCCACAATTTAGCTGCACCGAATACAAGTATGGCAAGAAGAGACAGGAAAAATATTATACTTACATATTTAGGTTTGCTGTATTCACTTTGCCGATAAGCTTTAAATAAATTCTGGTCCGCCTTTAATTTTTCCCTTTCTTCTCTTACCCAGATTAAAGACATTATAAGGCCTATAACAATTGAAAAAGCTATGGCTCCTATAGCTCTGGCTATTCCAAGGTCATAACCCAGAAGCCTTGCTGTGTAGACTATGGCCAGAATATTTATAGCCGGGCCTGAATATAGAAATGCTATAGCCGGACCAAGTCCTGCACCTCTTTTTCTAATACCCGCAAATAGAGGAAGAACAGTGCAGGAACAAACTGCAAGAATTGCTCCAGATACAGAAGCAACACTGTAGGATAACCATTTCTTTGCATTTGCACCAAAATACTTTAGAATGGCTCCTTTGGAAATAAAAACAGCAATTGCACCAGCAATAAAAAATGCAGGTACCAGGCAGGTAAGCACATGAGCTGAAAGATATTCAAGAAGTGTATGCCATCCGCTTTTAATTGACTCTAAAAATATTTCCATTTAACTCTTAGACTCCTTTTAAAAAATCCAGTATATGCCTATTAATTTTATCCCTGACCTTTCTGAATTTATCAAGTTTTTCTTCCATAGTTCCCCCTGCCTGAACAGGGTCTTCAATATCCCAGTGAATGCTTTCATATTTACCGGGAAACACCGGGCAAACTTCTCTTGCATTACCGCAGACAGTTATGACATAATCAAAGTTCTCATCAAGGAAATTCCTTACATCTTTTGATTTTTGGCCGGATATATCAATCCCCTTTTCTGACATAACATCAACTGCCAGAGGGTTTAATCCTATTGGAGAGATGCCTGCACTTTTGACCATCCACTCTTTTTTATATTTTTTAAAAAAACCTTCTGCCATCTGACTCCTGCAGGAGTTCCCTGTACACAAGATCAATATTTTCTTTTTTTCGTTCGAACCTTTCTCCATATCAATCCCAATCATTTATAATCACTTATTAAACTGCACTATCTTCCGCAGATTTTTTTTCTGTCAATTTTATCTACCCTAATCCCATCTTCTTTTATTTTTTTATCAATTTCTACTACCTCAATTATACTGTCTAATATCTTTCTTATTTTTACATTCAACTCAGCATTTATTCTATAGTTAACCCATTTCCCATCCTTGCTGTAAGTCACCAGTCCGCTGTTCTCCAAGAGCTTTAGATGGCTTGATATAGTCGGTTGAGATAAGCCTATAACTTCCCTTATCTCACAAACACATAAATCTTTTTTTCCGTAAAGTAAATCAAGTATCCTGATTCTATTTTCATCTGCCAGTGCCTTTAAGCTTTTAGTTAAATTTTTTAAATTACCCATCTTTACCCCCGGGATTTTTTATTAATTATAATTATATATTTAAATATGTCAATATATTATATCAAAATAAAAAATCTTTTTAATTCCGGCTTTTTCTTATATCTATAAACTATTGATCACATAAATACTGAGGCCATCTTTTAGAATGGCCTTAGTATTTCATTTGATACTTTAATTGTTTATTCCAGCAAATTAATCAGTCTATCAGCTTCTGCGAAATTCCATTATCAGAAGTATTAAGCTGACAACGAAAGCTACTCCAAATGCTGAACCAAGAATGTAAATATTCAGACTGGTCACAAACCTTATTACTGTGTCAGCCAGGTCTTTCCATACAAAAAAGTTCATAAATTTATTTAGAACAGCTACAACTGAGAATGCGATTATTTTAAGCAGCACTATAATTGTCACTACCTTATTAAATACAGTCATTATTCACCCCCCCTCCTTAAGTCTTTTCCGGAAGTTCTTGCTAATCATTAAAATATTTCTATAAATTCTAACTACTACCAAATATAAAATCAATTAATACTTTATTATTTGAGGTAACTTTTTAGCCTGCTCAACCCAACTTCTTACTATGCTGACTGTAAGAGGCTTGCTTAAAATTTTAATACGGTCATTTATTCCAACTAATATATTTTGAAAAACTTCTGGGTTTCTCTGTGAAAGTTCAGCTACACTGTTTATATTAGCCTCTCTTAAAAGATGTATATATTCCAGGTTCATGCCCCTTATGCGAATCAGATCCGAAATGCTTATCCATTTAAGGACCAGACCATCACTGACTCCAGTAGTATTTATTATTTCCTTTCTACCCTCGGGAGAAGCACCTCTTTTTAATAGCTCACCTGCAGACTTTATACCCAATTGAGACAGCTTATCAAAATATTCCATACCTCTGATCTCAGATTTTTCAATACCGATCAATATATCTTTTAATTTCGGCTCTTTTATTTTTCTGACCATCCAGCCTATAAAGGCAGCTATTACAACTACGATAATCCAGACTATAGCAATGATGCAAAATGTCCCACTGATAAACTGCATAAAACTAAAAAATCCTTCCCTTTATCAATTACACACCGTAGTTTAAATATTTTTTTGCCAGTGGATGATTAATTCTTTTCCACAAAGTTGCTCCAATAATGGTTCCAATAGGAAAACCAAACATGGTTATAATCAAAATTACTCTGGTATAAGGAACCGAGAATGGTTTCCTTTTATTAATTCCTACTAAAGGAATTACATAAAGTGCAATCCACACACCAAAAATGAGTAACAACATCATAATGCTCTGGACAACACTCGCGCCGGTCATAACCACTCCCATAGTCTCTGGTGAGGTAATGATCACTGGAATAAAAACAACAATATAAAGGGCCAGCACTACAATTGCAAACCAATATAACGCTCTTATTCCTCCTAATTGTTTCCTGCCTTCTTCCAACTCCTGTTCAGGGGTCAAAGTAATAGTTTCAGCAGATGTCTTCAGCTCTCTTATCTGCACACCGCAATAGGGACATACAACTGCTTCTTTTTTTATTGGTTTAGCACAACTAGGACAGTAGATCTCATCCGGCTTTTTTCCTTGAATCTTATCCTCAGCCATATTAATCTTAACTCCTTTGTCTTAATTTTAATATTTCAAACTCATCTATTTTCTAAAACTGTATTAGAGTTATAACAGTCAAAGTTTTATTTTCCCAAAATACTAATCAAAATCTCCAAAGGGTAAGGATTCTCTATCTCTGTTAAAGTTTACTAAATAAAAGAATAATGTTATTAATTTTATTACTTTTATGTGAAATATAAAGTTCTTTTTAAATTATAAATCCATAAAAGTATGCATTGGTTATCCCTTAAGGACTCCAAGCGGCCTCAGCCTTACTGCTTTTTTAGATATCCCTGCAAAGTGAGTTATATCGACTACCCTGCTTACATCTTTATAGGCCTGAGGAGCTTCTTCTGCAAGTCCGGACATACTCCCGGCTATTACTACTATTCCTTTCTTATCAAAAAGCTCCTTTTTAAGTTCGCTTCCCTGTATTATTTTCTTAGCTTTTGTCCTGCTCATAAGTCTTCCTGCGCCATGGCAGGTAGAGCCGAAGCTTTCACTCATCGCTTTCTCTGTTCCCAGCAGAATAAATGAATAACGGCCCATATCTCCCGGGATTATTACCGGCTGACCGATGTCTTTATATTTTTTACAAATATCCTTATGACCCGGAGGATAAGACCGTGTAGCACCCTTTCTATGAACGCAGACTTTTATCATCTTGCCGTTAACATTATGCTCTTCCATCTTGGCTATATTATGGGATACATCATAAATAACACTGAGACCTAATTTCTCTGAAGATTTGCCGAAAAATCTTTCAAAAGATGTCCTTACCCAATGGAAAAGGCAGTGCCTGTTTGTCATGGCATAATTTACGGCACAGGCCATAGCACTATAGTATCTTCTCCCCTCGGGGGAAGATAAAGGTGCACAGGCAAGCTGACGGTCTGCCAATTTTATCCCGTACTTTAAAGTAGACTGCTGCATTACCTTAATATAATCACTACATATCTGATGGCCAAGTCCTCTGGAACCAGAATGGATCATCACTGTTATTTGATCCTTTTCCAGACCAAACAGGTCCGCTGCTTTGCTGTCATATATTTCATCCACAACCTGTATCTCTAAAAAATGGTTCCCGGATCCAAGAGTTCCCACCTGTTTTATACCTCTTTCTATGGCATGGTTGCTTATAAAGTCAGGATTGGCTCCTTCCATACAGCCGTTTTCTTCTATACAGTAATCATCTCCCTCCCGGCCGTAACCATTCCCAATAGCCCATCGGACACCTTCTTTCAGTAATTTCTTCAATTGGTCCCTGGACAGGCTGATCCTGCCCTTTGTTCCCAGTCCTTTTGGTATGTTGAAGGATAAAATACCCATTATATCCTCTAGATGCTTCTCAATATCACTGATATATAGACCAGTCCTCACAATCCTTACCCCACAGGATATATCAAAACCAACACCGCCGGGTGAAATTACTCCATCTTCCTCACTGAAAGCAGCAACTCCTCCTATAGGAAACCCGTATCCGTAATGAATATCCGGCATAGCATACGAAGCTTTAAGTATGCCAGGCAGAGTCGAAACGTTTACTACCTGGTCAATGGTCTTTTCACCTACGGCATGATCCAAAAGTTCCCTGTCAGCAAAGATTATTCCAGGTACTCTCATTCCATACCTGTCATCCTTCTCTACTTCCCACTTATAATCATTTAATTTTTTAATATTGTAATCTGAAATAATAAACTCCTCTCTTCTCAGACATCAAATATGATCCTGCCTTGCCAATTACAGTGCCTCCCGTCTTTTTTTATTTTAAGCATATGGTAAGTCGGGGCCTTAATAGCTATTTTTATAACATGCCTGTTAAGATCTATTTTTTCACCGGATACTTCAGCTGATAGCTCTATATTGCCGTTCCTTTTATATATACCGGCTACTTTAAATGCTGAGAATAAGACATTGTCAACTTCATGCCAGTAAATCAATTTCTCAAGCCACAAAATCAAAAGATCCTCAAAACCCGTATCCTGCCGTCTGATTCTTATACTTCTTTTTTTCAAAGGCCTTACCATTTCCAGATCACATATAATAGAAAACATACCCGCACCTGAATTCTCAAATAATTCCTCTATTGTATCTCCGTAGAACTCCAGTCCTATATCTGAAAGATGCTCGATATATCTATATTTTTTATTTACCTTCTTAGGCTTCATTTCAAATTATAGGCATCTTACAATATATACCGGTGATACCCTGCCGGTTTACCTTTCTTAAAATTCTGCACCCTTTATATTATATTTTATCAGTAACTAAAAAAAATTTATAAACTAAAAAAATTATCCAGTTTTATTTAATGGTTAGAATCAAATGGAATAAAATATTATAAAATAGTTTTATAAATCGATTTTTAGTGCTAAAATCTTCCGAAATAGAATAGAGATACAAAACTCAATATGATTTAAGGAGAAATACAGGATGTCACAATTTGGAAAACCTACAGGATTTTTTGGAAGATTACTGGCAAAAGGTATGGCATTGGGTCATAGTGATTTCTATAAAAATACTGCCAAGGTGCTTGACCTCAAACATGACGATAAATATCTTGAAATAGGATTTGGTTCCGGGATATTCATTAAAAAATATGCTTCACATGCTGCAAAAATAGCAGGGCTGGATTATTCAGAGGACATGGTAAATCTGGCAAGCAGTATCAATAAAGATCTTATCAAATCAGGTAAAGCTGAATTTAGGCAAGGAAACGTATTATCCATACCCTGGCAGAACAATGAATTTTCTGCAGCTGTTGTAATCGAAACTTTTTTCTTCTGGCCCGATCCAAAAACAGCACTCAAGGAAATATACAGGGTTTTATCTCCAGGCGGCAGGCTTGTAATTGAAATGGCATATAATAAAGATGACGGGCTGGACCACACCAGGGACGTCAAAAAAATGAATTTAAATTTATATAGTGCTCTTGAAATGAAAAGAATATTAAAAGAATCCGGATTTAGCAATATAGCTGTTGAGTATTATAAAGGTTTCAGAGTCCCCTTTAAAGGATATGCTGTTCCAAAAGGTATGATTGTTAAAGCTTTTAAATGAGTAGCTTGGTTTAATTGAAAATAAATAATATTTTGATTAAAATAGAACAGGTTATTTTTTGTAAAATTTTTTAATCCATGCATAAATCAGGATATAATAAAAACAAAGGTAATTTAAACCTCATCAGACGTTCAAAGAACACCTCTTTACCAATAAATCAACTAGTTAAATCTTTAAATAATAATCAAATTTTTAATTCAAAGGAGCTGATATGAATAATAGAAAAAGTACTGTTATACCGGTTATTAGTATCCAGGGCCAAAACTGTACCGGCTGTGTCACATCAACCCTGTGCTCCGATTATCCGGCAATCAAAAATGTACTGCTGCAGGATATAGTTCCAGGTTTCAAACTTGACTTTATATTCCATCCGAATATCATGACTGCAAGCGGAAACCGCGCCATGGAAATACTTGAAAATGCAGCAAAAGAAAAGGGATATGTCTTAATTATTGACGGTGCGATTCCTACCAACGACAACGGAATTTATTGTATTACAGGTGAAAAAGACGGTAGAAAATATACCATACTGGAAGAAACCCTAAAACTTGCACCGGATGCACTCATGGTAATAGCTCTGGGGACCTGTGCGGCATTCGGCGGAATTGCTGCCGGAAATCCGAATCCAACCGGAGCGCAAAGTGTTGGAGATATCTTTCTTACCAATAAGATTGAAACACCTCTTGTAAACGTACCTGGCTGTCCTCCCCATCCCGACTGGCTTTTCGGGACCATTGAAGAAGTACTTGTAAAGGGATTGGAAAATGTCCAGCTGGACGACTTCAGGAGGCCTAAAACATTTTACGGGCAGCTTATCCATGAAAATTGCCCCAATAGAGCTTATTTTGATGAAGGTAAATTTGCCAAAAAGTTAGGTGATGAGGGCTGCCTTTACGAACTGGGGTGCAAAGGGCCGATAACTTATGCTGACTGTCCTAAAAGACAGTGGAACAGTAAAGCCAACTGGGTAATCGGTAGCGGAGCCCCCTGCAGTAGCTGTACATCACCTGAATACCCTGATTTTTTAGGAGACTTTTATGAAAAAATAATTGATGTAGAAGTTCCTGCAAATAAGAGGAAGTCTAAGATCCAAAAAAAATAATTATACAGGAAGGTGAAATCGTGAAAAAAATTGTAATACACCCTATAACCAGGATAGAGGGCCATCTAAAAGTGGAAGCCGTGGTTGATAACGGCGAAGTAAAAGATGCCAGTATAAGCGGTACTATGTTCAGGGGTATAGAAATAATGTTAAAGGGCAGAGATCCCAGAGACGCGGTTATGATTACCCAGAGGATATGCGGAGTATGCCCGGAACCTCATGCCATAGCATCAGTCAGCGCTGTTGATGACTGTGCAGGTCTTACGGATAAAATCCCCCAAAATGGAATCCTTTTAAGAAACTTGATCCTTGGTACCAGAAGTATCGCAGACCACATCCTGCATTTCTATATCTTAAGCGGACTGGATTACGTAGACCCTGCACAGGTACTGGAATACAAAGGTAAAAACCAGGATTTAAACAAATTGAAGTACTTTCTTCAGCAGGGATATTCCAAACCATTCCTTCCAAGAGATGAAATAGACTATAAATTTGACAGTAAAACTACGAGTGCGGTTGTAGGCCATTATATCAAGGCCCTGGATATTTACAGGAAAGCACAGCAGGCAGCTACTCTTTTCGGCGGAAAGTGGCCCCATGACGCCGCTATTGTAGCCGGCGGGGTATCACAGCAGCTGACAGCCGATAGGATAACCGGATTTATATGGAGACTGGAAGAGATCGCAGATTTTGTCAAAAATTACTATCTGCCTGATGTCATAGCAGTAGCTAAAACTTACAATGATTATCTTGAAATAGGAAAAGGTTGCATGAATTTACTGGCATATGATTCATACAGAACCAGATCCAACGGCAGCTATAATGATAATCTTTTCATCGGTGGTCTTGTAAATAATATTGATAAATACAGCAAGATCAATATAGATAATATAACAGAAGATTTGACCCACAGCTGGTACAGGGATTCCGAACCCTTGTATCCGGGTGAAGGAAAGACTGAACCTATAGCGGACAAAAAAGAAGCATATTCATGGATAAAATCTCCCAGATACAATAGTATGGTCTATGAAGTCGGACCTTTGGCAAGTGTTCTTACAACTTACCTTGGAAAGAAAGACCAGTATATTAAAAATATTATCGACAGCTCACTGTCTGAAATAGGTTGTAATATTTCTAATATGTATTCCGTAGCAGGAAGGCATCTTGCCAGGGTACTTTCGGCAAATATTATAGCGGATCAGCTGGCAGGGTGGGCTCAGGAACTTAAAATAGGAGAACCCACTGCAGTGGAATACGAACCCCCTTCCGTTGGAAAAGGTATTGGACTCTGTGCAGCACCCAGAGGAGCTCTGGGGCACTGGTTGAATGTAGAAAACGGCAGGATTTCAAATTACCAGGTTATCACTCCTACTGCATGGAATGCATCTCCAAAGGACAAAGAAGGACAACCCGGCCCTTATGAACAGGCATTAATCGGTCTTAAAGTAAAAGAAAGTCAAAGTCCTGTAGAGATTTTAAGAGTCATAAGAAGCTTTGATCCATGTACTGCCTGTGCAGTACATTTGGTAACACCAAAGAAAAATTTAATAAGTAAATACAAAGTAGTCTGATAATTTAAGCAAAATTTTATAGGAGGTTTTATGATATTAACAGAATTTAAACCATTAGAGGAACTGATTGAAAAACTTGAAGGTGAGAAAAAAATCTTTATTATAGGCTGTGGCGGTTGTCCGGAAGGTGCGGACACAGGAGGGAAAGAAGTGCTGGCAGATTTTAAGAAAAAATTCGAAAATGGAGGAAAAATTGTTACCGATATAATGGAAATAGATTTTCTATGTCAGAAAGCACTGATCCGCTCCAGAATAAAACCAAGGGCTTCCGAAATAAAAAATTCAGATTCTGTTCTTGTATTTTCTTGCGGCATTGGAGTTCAGGCAGTATCAGCAGTTATAGATAAAATTTGCCACCCTGCCTTAAATACTACTACCTTTGGAGGTATAACCGGAATGTGGCAGGGTACTGAAAGATGCGATACCTGCAGTGACTGCATATTGGACTATACCGGTGGAATATGTCCCTATACAGCCTGCCCTAAAAAATTGTTAAACGGAGCATGCGCGGGACAGAGTAATGACAAATGTGAAACAGATCCGGAAAGAGATTGCGGATGGGTATTGATCTATAATAACCTGAAAAGGACAGGAAATTTAGACAGGTTAAAAAAGTTTATACCTCCCAGGGATTATACAAAAATATTGCCGCAGGCAGTCTTAAGAAAAACCGGATCATGGGCACTCGATGAGGAGGATGCGGTATGACTATAGAAACAATTAAAGAATCAAAACTTGAAAAGATTCTAGGGAGCGGAAATTTCGCAGTTACATGTGAGATCGGCCCTCCCAAAGGTGCAGAAGCAGAAGAGGTAAAGGAAACAGCAGAATATTTAAAAGACGTAGCAGACGGGATAAATGTCACCGATCTTCAGAGTTCTGTAATGAGACTGGGCTCTCTTACCACATGCCATTTGATCAAGCAGATGGGTTTGGATCCCATATTCCAGGTCACATGCAGAGATAGAAACAGGCTGGCGCTGCAATCAGATCTCTTAAGTGCCAGTGTCTTAGGAATAAGAAATGTACTTGCTCTTACCGGCGACTATACCACCATTGGCGACCATCCCCAGGCCGAACCTGTATTTGACTTGGATTCGGTTCAGCTCCTGTGGGCTATTAAAAGATTGGAAGAGGGATATGATCTTTCAGGAAATGAGCTTACCCGGAAACCTTCCTTCTTTAAGGGCGCCGTAGTAAATCCAGGGGCAGACACAGAAGCATCTTATGAGCTTCAGATAATAAAGATGAAGAAAAAAATAGACCAGGGTGCACAGTTCTTTCAGACGCAGGCAATCTATGATGCTGAGGTTTTTAAAAGATTCATGGAGAGGATGCATAAGGAAAATATCAATATCCCGATCCTTGCAGGCATAATTCTTTTAAAATCAGAAAGAATGGCTGATTATATGAATAAATCCGTACCCGGCGTATTTGTGCCTGAATCAATAATAAAAAAGATGAAAGGAACCACCGATAAAGTCTCCATGTGTATAGAGATCGCATCAAAACTTATAAGAGAAGTCAGACCGTATTGTGCCGGGGTGCATATTCAGGCTCTGGGGTGGGAAAAACATATACCTGCAGTAGTCAAAGATAGTGGATAAACATAGTGAAAATCCAAAAAATATTAAAACGGTCATACTGGGCATCGGTAATATCTTGCTTGGAGACGAAGGTATCGGAGTGCATACCATAAAAAGACTCCAAAAAGAAAAACTTCCCCCTGAAGTAATACTGATAGACGGTTCAACCGCGGGGTTCAGACTATTCTCTATATTCGAAGCATATAGAAACAGCAGATTTATAATAATAGATGCCGTAAAAACCGGAGACACTTCTACAGGAACTTCTTCCAATAAAAAGGAAAAAAATACTTCTTCTAATGGAAACCTTTTTGTTATACCCCTGGATGATTTTTATAATACAGGTGGTTTAGAATATCCCGGCAGGGACTTTATCTCATTTCATCAAACCTCTCTTGTTGATGTCCTGAATTTATTTTATCTTGCATATAGGATAAAAATCAGTGGATATTTAATTGGAATTGATATATCCGGCAGTATGGATGACGGTCTTACCTTTTCCATGAAATTAACCGGCAGAATAAAACAAAAGATTCCTAAGATTATTGATCTGGTTAAAAAGTATATAAATTTATAAATCACTGGCGGCTGTACAGTCCTACCAACTGTGCCTCTGCAAGAATACTGGCTTCCATCTCTTTTTCAATATCTACTGCTCTTATAGAAGGACTTAGGTTCAGGGTTGTATCCAGCGCAAAAAGCTTGAAAAAATAGCGGTGTGTTCCCGGTGGCGGACAGGGGCCTGAATATCCGGGCCTGCCGGAATCTGTTACTCCTTCTACCGATCCTTCCGGTACGCTGTTTTCGGGTATTTCTGTAACCTCAGGATCTATATTCCACACCGTCCAGTGTACCCAGGTTCCAGCTGAAGCATCAGGGTCATCCACTATAAGCACCAGGCTCTTCGCATTTTCAGGCACATCACTTATCAACAGCAGAGGGTTTATATTCTTCCCATCACAGGTATATTCTTGTGGAATCAACTCATTGTTTTTAAAGGCTGTACTTTCAATTTTCATAATGTCTCCTGTTATTATAGGATTAATTTTCCAAACTATATGTTATCATCTTTTGATTTTAATTTCGATTTTCCCCTGAAGTGCTTTCAAAAAAATTCTTACCTATTATAAATAGGGACAGTAAAGCCATAAAAATAGGAGCAACCGCGATGGACAAATTCATACTAAACTGAGAGACAAATCTGGTTATAAAAGGAGCAACAGAAATACCGGCATTTGCTACCGCAAAAACAATACTGGCAAGGACTCCTCTACCTTTTTCATAAACTGTGCTCGCCGAAGAAATCCCCAGGGTAATTATTCCTGAATAACCCAGGCCTGCAAAGGCTATCGTAATCATAGCAGCATAAGTAGATTTTAAATAAATAAATACAATCACAGGGACTATTGCAATAACGGATAGAGCTAGGATTATATAATTTGTTTTAAACCTGCCTGCTATAATACTTACTATAGTCCTGCCTACAATTATAGCTATCCAGAATATAGAAACTGTAAGACCGGCTGTCTGAATATTAAAAAATCTCACACTCTGCAGAAATGGGGATACCCAGGTAGAAATAACCGTTTCAGAAATAGCATAAAGTGTAAGTGGGATACATCCTAAAATGAAGATTATATTTAACCTACGGTTAAAAAAAATTTTCCTAAACTGCAGTCTTTCTTCCTCTTTATAATATATCTTCGCTCCCCTACCTCTTTTTAAAATAGAATAGAGGATAAATATAACAATTACTAAAAAAATCATAATAACGTAGGAATACCTCCAGTTAATACCATTGTTAATCAAATACGAAGCAATAAAAGGAGCTGATATATGTCCCATAGGATAGAAATTTAAGAATATGGTAATTAACCTGTCTTTATTTTTAATATCATTTTCCAAAATATATTTGGTTGCCTGAAGCCATATCACTCCTGCAATATAACCAATAAGACAATAAAGAATATAAAAAAGATATAAATCTTTAACTACCATTAGCAATATCAAACAAGGAATAATAATTACATATCCTGTCAGAATTATATTAAGTTTTGAAAATTTGCGATTGTAGAATATAGAGGTTAACTGTCCTACAATCAGTCCAGCATTAAAAAAAGTAAAAATTAAGCTTAAGTCACCAATACCGTAACCGGTAGTCCTACTCATCTCTAAAAGCATATGACTTGCAGTTACAAAGAATACAGGTACCATAAAAATGGAAAGAAAATTAGGAATCTCAAGCAGGTATTTTTTAAGACTGTCTATTTTATTTTTAACAATAAACTCCTTATCAGCTTAGTAATTGAAAAAATGCACTTAATCTATTATACTCAAAATTCATAATGAATATAGAATACGATAAAATAAATTCAGATTAAATTATACAAATATATAAACTAATGATGGAAAAAGAACTCTTGGACAAGATTTTTAAAAGACTTAAGGAAATAAAAACAATCATGGATTTAAGCAGCAGGGATCTCAGGTTTAAAAACTGGCATGCAAGTACCGTAAATCTTTTAAAAACTCTCCCTTCTAATTTTATTATTGATGTAAATAATTTTAAAAAATTGACCTTTACAGATACCAAATATCACCGAGGAAAAAAATTCTTCAATCCTGCAGATGATACCCAATATAGAAAAGATCTTGATTCTGCAGCAAAGATTTTAAAAAAAATCACCTCAACAAAAAAGGAATCAGAACCCGTAAAAGAAACCAGGCCAAAGGAAAAAGCTGCAGCTAAAAAAGAGATCAAAAGGATGCCTGCTAAAAGAGGAAAATCTACCACCAGGAAAAAACCAGCTGTAAAAGAAAAAACGATAAAGAGTAAATCTACTCCTAGAAAACCACCTGCCCTGAAAACAAAAAAGGCTCCCTCCGCTAAAATCAAAAAGACAAAAAAAAATAACTGAAAGCCGGTACACCTTCAAACTAATGACTTACTGAATAAATTCAGATGTATACCTATTTTAATATTTCATGCCAGTAATCATCAGCTATAGAAGAAAAATCTTTTCGCGGGAAATCATCATCTAACATTTTTATATCTTTCAGTGTAAGCTTCCAGCCTACAGACCCAAGATTTTCTTTAAGGTGTTCTATGTTCCTCGAGCCAGGGATAGTTATTACATTTTTCTGGCTGATAAGCCAGTTAATGGCTATCTGGCCGGGTGTTTTGTTATACCTGCGGCAGATTTTATCCAGTAATTCTATTCCTTTCTTTGATAACATACCCCCTTCAATCGGCCTCCACGCAGCAATCATTACCTCATTTTCTTTTGCATAATCTATAAAACCATCAGCCTGAAACTTACGGTTTATCAGACTATATGGTATCTGATTACAAATTATTTTATTTCTTGTATATCTCTGTGCTTCTTTAAATTGGTGAAGACTGAAATTGCTGACTCCTATATACCTAATAAAGCCTTCTTCCATCATATAATCCATGGCTTTCATAGTTTCAGCAATAGGTATTTTGAAATTGGGGTAGTGTACCATGTATAAATCTATATAATCGGTATTCAGCCTTTCAAGACTGCCTTTTACCGCACTTATGACATCATCATAATGCAGATTCATAGGAGAAACTTTGGTAGCGATAATTAATTTTGATCTCTCATATCCTTTAATTGCTCTACCCACCAATATCTCACTATAACCCTGAGCATACATTTCCGCAGTATCAATATGAGTAACACCCAAGTTTAATGCACTCTTTATAACAGATATATCCTTTTCATCATCATTTTCGGGGTCATGGGTTAAGACGCCACCCATTCTGTATACTCCAAACCCAAACACCGGTAATTTAAAATCACTTTTTAGTTTTTTTACTGGTATTTCCATATAGAACTTAATAAAGATTTAAAAAACTTTTCTAAATATTTAAGCCCCACTTTATATGGGGCCTAAATATACTTACCTGTGCATAAATGATTCTATAATCACGCACTAAAATTTTTCTAATAAAGATTATAAAGCAAACCTGTCCCTACTACTGCCATAACGATAGCAACTATTAACCATACTACTATCCCTATAGCTCCAAGAACAATACCCGCAATATCAAAGCCCCTGCCTGCTGGGCTTGCTTCGCCTTTTTTTATTTTTCCAAAATCAATCGCGCCCAGTATAACCGGTACAATCGACATCCCCAAAATACCTGTTATCAGTGCCGCAATGGCGAGTCCGCTTGGACCTTGATCCTTAGATGCAATCATTGAAGTCTCCTTTCAAAAATTGGTAATCTTAATCAACATTATATTCATATAGCGCCAAAAATGAAAACAAATATTTAAAAAATTTTATCTCTGGTATTTTTTAAAATAATAGAAGAAAACAGCCGGAATGAGTGTAATAATGAATCACTCCAATCTTTTCTTTATTATCCTATACATATGTATTCCTATTATAGTATTATAATTTAAAGTGATTTAATAAGAAGATAGAAAATGGAACTTATACCAGTATTTAAAATTGGTGTATGGAACGCCTGGGTTTTTTCAGCCTGTTTTTTACTTATACCATATTCAATATTCTTAATTAACAGAAGAGCTTACAAGAGATTTGGTAATCCTTCTGATATGAAGACAGGTAAAAGAGTAGAATTAACAGGTTATATTGCTACTATAATTACCTATTTAGCATTTTTATACTCTATTTTTTTACCGCTTAAACTGGGGACACCCTGGTTTTATATGGGTCTTGTTATTTTCTTGCTGGCACTCGCACTATTTATAACCGCAGGTATTAATTTTATTGCCATTCCTCCAGGTAAACCGGTGACTGAAGGAATTTATCGTTATTCCAGACATCCAATATATTTTTCTCATTTCTTAGCCCTCATGGGAATAGGTATGGCTGCAGCTTCATGGATTATTTTGATGATTTCAACTGTATTCATGATCTTAGTAAATATTGTTGCTGATTCCGAAGAACTTTACTGTAAAAAGAAATTCGGGAATACTTACCAAGAGTATTTAAATAAAACTCCAAGATGGATAGGGGTACCAAGATAATATATCTTTATATTTCTTCTGCCAGTGTAGACTTGGAAAGAGAAATATGCTTAACACCCTTTATGGACTTCAGCTTAGATTCCAATTGATAGATCTTATTTATTTTTCCCTTGACTACTATTATTTCCAGACACATCCTGTGATCAAGATGAATATGCTGTGTTGAAATAATGATCTTATGATAATCATGCTGGATATCTACCAGGCTATCCATAAGCTCTCTTTTATGATGGTCAAAAACTAAAATTATTGCACCTGCGGCATTTTTATCTGCCTTAATCCATTGTTCTTCAACAAATTCCTTTCTAATCAAGTCTCTCAGTGCTTCCGAGCGGTTGGTATAATTCTTTGATTTGATATAAATATCAAACTTTTCTAACAAATCATCCTCAATTGAAACACCGAATCTTTTAATATTGTTCATATTGATCACTTTTCAATAAGCTAATTTATGTTGCTTATTATTGCATATTTTAGTTTATTATTCATTATTTAAAGGTTCTTTACAATTGCTTAATTTAAGATCGTATCTATAATTTTTACACCTGAATCCTATAGACAATATTAATATAACTTCTTAAGATAGAGACATATAAATACTTATTTAGTGCTGGTGTAAAAAAATTGAGAGATACAAGAATGGAAAGAAGCGATAATATGAATAGGCTGTATAGCTTAGTTGAAAGAGGGTATAAAATTGAAAAAATAGCCACCGGGTTTGTTTTTACCGAAGGTCCGGTATGGAATAAAGAGCAGGAATTTTTATTATTTAGTGATGTACACGGTAATGTAAGAATCAAGTGGAGTGAAAAGAATAAAATAGAAGAAGTAATAAGGCCAAGCAATAAATGTAATGGTATGACTTATGATAAAGAGGGGAATCTTATTGTATGCGAACATATAACAAGTACTGTAGTAAAAGAATATCCCGATGGTAGAAGAGAAACAATAGCTTCCCATTACAAAGGTAAGGAACTAAACTCTCCAAATGATGTAATTGTAGCAAAAAACGGTTCAATATATTTTACAGATCCTACTTACGGCCGAAAGGCAGATTCCGGTCTGGAAAGAAATAAAGAACTGGATTATCAAGGCATATATCGAATAAATCCTGGAAGCGGAGAATTGGAATTAATTGCAAGTGATTTTACACAACCAAATGGCCTGTGCCTGTCTCCTGATGAGAAAGTCTTATATGTAGATGACAGCAGGCTTTACCACATCAGGGCTTTTGATGTCAAACCCGAAGGATCAATCACAAAAGGGCGTGTATTCTTTGATAATATATGTTCTAGAAATACCAAAGGCAGCTCCCCTGATGGTATGAAATGTGACGAACTTGGAAATATCTATGTTGCAGGTCACGGAGGGATATGGGTAATCAGTCCCCGGGCAGAGTACATAGGTTTAATTGAATTACCGGAAGTAACAAGTAATTTGAATTGGGGAGGTAAAAACTGGGATATTCTTTATATTACTGCTTCTACCTCAGTCTACAGGTTAAAAATGAAGGTCAAAGGAAGTAAGTTAAACTACATGAATTAGTAAAGATTTTATTGAATACCCCAAGTAGCGAAATTTCGAACCAGATTATTAAAGAGTTATTTATAATTAAAGATCTTTTTATCTAGACTCCCTATTAAATCTCCTTTTAAAAATAAAAAATGAAGAAATCATCAATATCGTCAAAAATGTCCCTGAGATTGCAGAAATTACAATAATCCTAGTGGGAATAGTATTAGGAATAAAAGAATACCTAACCAAAAAGTAAAAAAGTATCCAGTAAATTATACTTGTTGCAAGCCCAGGAGAGTATTTCCTGGTAATGATAGTTGATACTAAATGCCATATTCCATTCGTAGTATATAAAAAAACAAATATTAGTGGTGCAACTATCCATGAACCATTAAATACCTCAAATAATATAATTGATATAATTGTTAATGAAAGTAGTAATGCATTAAAGCCAAAGAAATGCTTCCACTGATATTCCGGCCAAAATAGGTTCTTAACCATTCCGACAAAAGTCTCACCCATTAATGATTCATCTATTATATGAATGATATAGGCAATGACAAAACCCCAAAAAATAAATGAGATTGGAATTTCTAAGCTGGTTGAAGATGAATTAATCACTATTTCCATTTCTTCTCCTTATTCACCCTAACTTATTAAAATTTGATTCTAATAGATTATAAAGATAAATCCTTTGAAAGTTAAGAAAAAATTCTTTTTAAGGTGGCTGGCCACTGTGGATAATGTTAAAACCAAGATTTTAACGTTAAATGAGGATATTTTTATACCGGAATTGGGTTTTAAATAAAAACTTCTCCTAATTTTCTGTTATTAGCTCTCTAATCGAACTTATATCTGGGACATTTTTCAATCTCATCAAACCAAAAACATTTTGCACACTCCAGGCACTTAATGACTTTTAAATTATCTCTTGCTTTATTTGCCCAATCTTTATCACAAAGATGGCCTCTTCCTACTGCAACAAAATCAGCCAGGTCATTTTCAATAAGGTATTTACCCTGTTCCGGAGTCTTTATTCTGTACACCACGATTACAGGAATTCGTACTTGTTTTTTTATTTCTATACCGCAGTAGACAATCCAGCTATAATCAAAATCTGTTGGAGGCTTGGGAATTGTATCGCCTTCTATGCCAGATGATACATGCAAAAGATCAATTCCAGCTTCTTCAAGAATTTTTGCAATTTTTCTTCCTTCATCCAATGTTGGTTCATTACCTCCCATTCTATATCCAATTATAAAATCATCACTTCCAATACCGCTTTTTATCATTTCAATTATCTGGCGAGCAAAAGTTGATCTTCCAGCCAGATCACCGCCATAATTATCATCTCTTTTATTCGTTATTGGAGACATAAACTGATCAATAAGGTACCCATGAGCTCCATGAAGCTCTATGCCGTCAAGGCCCGCTTTTCTGGCTCTTTCCGCAGCGTCCACAAATTGCTCTTGAATCTTCTGGATTCCTTCAACACTTAAAGCTTTTGCAACCAAATGGCCACCCCTCTTAAAGTCTGATGGAGCTGAAGCTATTTTAGATACCGATATGGGAGTTTCCAGCCCGGCATGATGTATCTGTGCTGTAACTACCGAGCCATATCTGTGGCAGGCTTCTGCTATTTTGCTGATACCATCGATATGGTCATCCGACCATATTCCAAGCTGGTCTTTTGAAAGCTTTCCATCTTTGGCTATGGCCAGTGCTTCTATAATTATCAGTCCAGCTCCCCCTTCAGCAATTTGAGAATAATGTTTTATATGTTTATCAGACACAAAGTCTTTTACATCAGACCATCCAAAACGCCCCATTGGTGGTAAAACAATACGGTTTTTAATTTCAACATCCTTGATTGATATTGGTGAAAAGAGATCTGCCATTATAAATCCTTTCTAAAAATTTGGTTACAATATACATTTTTTAGTTTTACCAGTGAAGGTGGACATGATTCTTTATATAATTTTCATATACTCTTTCTACAGTTTCCATCTGATCTTTAGAAAGTGGCGGCATATCAAACGCAGCAAGATTTGATATTATCTGATCTGTATTGCTGGCTCCAGGAAATACACAAATAACATTTTTACCCATAAGCACCCAGCGGAGAGAATATTTTGCCAGATCTTCTAGAGAAGATACTTTCTTCATAACAGATTTTGTCTCTTAGAAATCTCCTTCATTAAATAGTTGGTTTTATTATATATTAAAAATAGACAATAGAAAATTAAAGCGCTATGCTGTTAGGAACGGGTTACCCCCGTTGTTGGTGAAGAGCCCGAATCTTGAACCAATACGTACAAGGTGGCTGCCCCGGGTTGCGAAATTTCGAACCAAATTATAAAGGAAATTATTAAAATTAATGAACTTTGCTGGGGACAGTGGACAAAGTTAGAACTGCTTTATTGGGTTTAGATAAGGATATTTTTATACCAGAATTAAGCTTATAGAATATAAACAATATTACCTTATCTATAGAATATCTCATTTATTATCTCCAGAAGTAAGTTCACTTCTGCCAGTTATGCCAAAGAACATTATTTTTTCCACTAGCAGCTCCTTGAACAAAAACCTCTAACCGTCCATCCTTATTTTTTGCAACAGCATTAATATTTGAGATATTAGAAGCAGGTGGTTTACCCAGACTATACCATTTGCTCCAGGGTCCCTTTTTTGGTTCTGTTTGATATCTATACCAGAAAGTACTCTCTATGTTAAGAGTAAATACCACAAGACAACCATTACTATCACATTCTACTATGGGTTGATGTATCAATGGTATATTTCCTGGTCTCCCAAGACTACCCCAGTTTATCCAAGGCCCTTTACCTGGTTTTGGTTGATATCTATGCCATAGGGAACCTTTGCTGTAGTCTACACCATTCCAATAATCTACAGCAAATACCTCCAATCGTCCGTCACTATTCTGTCCTACTGCTACCGGTATTAGGTTAAGTGTAGTATTTTTAGGATTACCCATTTTCCCCCAACCAACCCATGGTCCCTTGCTGGGTTTGGATTGATACATATGCCACAGACTACCTTTTGTAACAAAAATCTCCAAACGGCCATCACTATTATAGCCTACTACAGCAGTTCGGTTATTCAACGTATTAACACCTTTTGGTTTACCCAGCCTTGCCCAGCCACTCCACGGTCCTTTGCTTGGTTTTTGCTGCCAGATATGCCAGATACCTTCTTTAGAGCTTATTGAGCCCCCATCAGCTCCGGCAGCAAAGACCTCCAGTCTACCATCACTATTTCGACCTACACCAAGTCTGTTGATTTTTACACTTTTAGAAGGTGTTCCTAAGTTATTCCAGGTTGCCCAAGGACCTTTACTAGGTTTTGATTGAGATATGTGCCAGAGATCGCCCCCCGTATAGGTAGTAGTACCCGCAGTATAACCAGTAGCAAAAACTTCCAGTCGTCCATCTTTATTATTTATTGCAACAGGAGTACCAAGGTCCGAGATGCTACCTGGCTTACCCAGATTAGCCCAGCCACTCCAGGGCCCTTTGTTGGGTTTTGGTTGACATGTGTGCCACAAGGCTCCATCTCCACCAATGGCAAAAACCTCCAGACGCCCATCACTATTTTGCCCAATAGCAATAAGCTCGTTGCTAAGATAAGCTTTAGGCCTATCTATACTTGCCCAACCACTCCAGGTATATTTACTCATAATAAACCTCTCCTCCATTTAATCTTAAAAAAAGATATTTCCAATAATCTTATTACAGCTATTATTACAGATTGAAATAAAAATGAACATACTCTCAGAATGAGTTATTAAATATAGGTTATTGGCTGCCCCGGGTTGCGAAATTTCGAACCAAATTTTAAAGGAAATAATCAAACTTAAAACATTTTTGCTTTTCCAATAATTTTGCTAAAATCAATATCTTGATTTAAAACTATTTGGAGGTATGCTAATGGATATCTGGAAATATTATGATATTACCCATAAGAAACACTTAATCTGTAATCCTATGAGCCAAAGTAAATTTGAAAGCTTGTTTTCATTATTGAATTTAAAGCCAGGCTCCAAAGTTTTAGATATTGCTTGTGGTAAAGGAGAACCTTTGGTCAGGTTAGCAGAGTTATTCAATATTTCCGGCATCGGAGTTGATATTTCACCTTATTTTATAAAAGATTGCGAAAAAAAGAAAAACGAAAGAGTACCTGACTCTGATATTGAATTATTAGAAATGGATGGTACAAAATATGTACCTAAAATCAATGAATTGTTTGACCTGACCATGTGCATTGGTGCTAGCTTTGTTTACAATGGATTTATTGGGACAATAAAAGCATTGAAGAAAATGACAAAACCAAATGGACTGATTATTATAGGAGAACCTTACTGGTTAAAAGAACCTGATAATGAATATCTTGAAATGAGCGGAATAAAAAAAGAGGAATTTAATTCCCATTTTAAAAATATAGATGTTGGTGAAAAAGAAGGATTAAATTGTATATACACACTTGTAAGTAATCATGATGATTGGGACCATTATGAAACCTTGCAATGGTGGTCAGCATATGATTATGTAACTGCCAATCCAAATGACCCGGATAATTCTGAATTATTAAATAAAATAAAAAAAGCAAAAATGGAGTATCTGTTGTACGGTAGAGATACTCTTAATTGGGCAATGTATGTTTTTAAAATAAAATAAAGACCAATTTAGCTTGGCTGCTCCAGGTTGCGAAATTTCGAACCAACTTATTAATGAAATAATCAAGTTATATAATTTAACCGTCAATCAATTCTCTTAGGCTATTGTTTACATTTCTACTATACACTCCACCATGATAGCAAATAATTTTTCTAATATCATATTGTGTCAATTTTTTTAAAGAACTAAGTACAAGTTTATTATTAAAATTAATATGTTCTGGTGGTGGCACTAATTTACCATCTTCAATAAATAATGTATCCCCTGCAATCAAGATTTTACTTTTTTTAACATATAATGAAATATGTCCTGGAGTATGACCGGGAGTATAAATTACCTCTATTCCTCCACATAAGGGTAGATTTTCTGTGCTTACTACTGTTTGACTCACAGATACTCTATGTTTTTTATAACTAATTTCTAAGTTTTCAAACATTGTTTTCATTTCTGACGGCATTGATTGAAGCCGAGATCTTAATTTCTTCAATTTGGTTGGATACTTCTTTAAATGTATATAACCCCTCTCTATTTTATGGGAAATTACTTCTATATTTCTAGATGAATTTTTAACTATATCCTCAGCACCTCCAATATGGTCTATATCATGATGAGTTAGTATTAATTTATCCAGTTTGGACAACGACAAACCTACTTTTTTAAACCCTTGTTGTATCTTTAATATCTGACCTGGGCATCCTGCGTCTACAAGTACAGTCTCGCTTTTATCCCAGAGTATGGTTGGATGGATAATGCCTTTATTCCCCATGGTATCAATTGATATTTTCAGCATTTCGATTCCATCTGCGATTTTCATAGGATTCTCCTCCTTTATATTGTTTCTATTCCCAAATTTGGATTAATGTTTAATATCATAATAGAGATTAATTAGCAATATGTTTGTGTGAACTTTACGGAATTTGGTTAGGAGTCGGAATTTGGGGGAGAGCCTTAAATTATATTGGCTGGGGAGCCAGGATTCGAACCATATATAAAGATGGTGCCCGAGGCCAGAATCGAACTGGCACGAGGCATAACCTCAACGGATTTTAAGTCCGTTGCGTCTACCAATTCCGCCACTCGGGCATATGACTAATTTGCTGGTTTATATTATCAAAAATCAATAAGACTGTAAATAATTCCGTCCAGTATATCCTTTTCACTTGCCATAATTTCGTTGCTTTTCAGCAACCTCAAGACTTCAGTGACAATTGCCGTGCCGCCGATTATAACATCCACTCTTTTGGGATCAAGCCCGGTTATTTCTATCCTTTCTTCAAGACTCAGACTGCATAAATTTTTATAAATACCCTCAATCTTTTTAAAACTTAAAACATGCCGGTGTATTTTCTTGCTGTCGTATTTTTTTAATCCGAGGTCAATAGCCGCAAGGGCAGTTATTGTACCGGCCACTCCGACTATGGATATGGGATATTGTTGGATGATTTTTCCAATAACTTCTTTTAGACTATTTTTAATATAATGATGCATCCTGTTTAAACTACCCTTATCCGGTATACTGTTAACTATAAATCTTTCGGTCAAATTGACACACCCTATATTTATGCTCTCGATAAACTTCAGATTACAGCTACTGTCCCCCAGTATAAACTCAGTGCTGCCTCCGCCGATATCTACCACCAAAATACTGCCAGAGTATTTTTTCTTAAAATAAGAGGATTTTAAATTCATTTCCCTTACAGAACCGTAGAAACTCAAGCTGGCTTCTTCTTCCCCGCTTATTACATCAACTTTAATCCCGGAATTTTTGTATATATAGGAAATAAACCAATCACTATTCGATGCTTTCCTTAAGGTACTGGTTCCCACAGCTCTGTATTTTTCTATATTATAGCTTTTAATCAGGCTGCAGTAATCAGAGACAACATCAAGTGTTCTTTCCGCAGAATCATCAAGAATAACATTGTTTTGTTCAAGATCCTTGCCCAGACGGGTAATCGTCATTTTTCTTTCCAGGGGAACGAATTTACTTTTACTGTAATCGGCTATCAATAGCCTGGTGGAGTTGGTTCCAATATCAATAGAAGCTAATTTCATTTAAAATTATCTGTGTATCTTACTAATCCCTGACTAATTACTTTTAATCTCACTATTATAGAAAATCTTTATATTCTCCCATAAATTAGAATTTGAATAAACATTCTGGTCTGACATTGAATAATTGCTGCTTTCAAAATCCTGTCCATATCCATCCTCTTCCATAATCACAGCTAAATTTGTCTCATCACCGGAAGTCATATTAAATTGCTCTCTTGCCTCAAGCTCTATTGCTTCCGTTCCATACAAACTTTTTACGAGTGCAAGAAGTCCAATATTTTCATTCCTGTGCCAGTTCAATTTTTCTTCCAACTGGATTATCTCTTCCCTTTTTTCAACAATAGCCTTGATCTGATTTATTGAAGCAAGAATAGTGATTACGATAAAAAGTAGAATAATAGTGACAATAATATTAATTTTAGCTTTTCTGGACAGCCTGCTGACAATTTTTATATCATCATCCATTTTAATCTTATTACTATGTTTATATTGTTTTCTAACTTACTATATTATTACTACTATGATTCCAGCTGTTATAATCAAAATTAATATAAATATTCATATAAGTATAAATCATATTCTATAATAATCAAATATCTGTTAAATTTTAACAATATTTTATAAACTAGATCTGAAAAAATAAAACTGTTGTTTTTAATTGCCAATTTTATTAAAATATCAACCTATATGTTTGATTTTATTCAATAATTAATTTCTAAGATACAATGAAGGACATACCTTTATTTTCTTCCAAAACACAAAACAAGATAGCTAAACAGGTGCTGCTTGGATTTCTTATAGCTATAATACTCGGCTCACTGATACTGATGATCCCTCAGATGACGCAAAGTGGAAAAATAAGCTATATAGATGCAATTTTCACTTCTACTTCCGCCATTTGTGTCACAGGATTGGTAGTTCAGGATACACCGACATATTTTTCAGACCTGGGTAAAATCTTAATACTTATACTTATACAGATAGGCGGGCTGGGAATTATGACTATTGGTTCTATTTTCGGATTAATCCTGGGAAGAAAAATTAATATTAAAGATAAATTCTATATTAATACGAGTTTCGGCTCAAAACAGCCTTTCAGCGCATCAAAGTTTTTTATGGTAATAGCAGGCACTACATTCACGATAGAATTTATTGCATTTTTGATTATGACAGCTATTTTTTATTTCAAGCATCTCTATCCATTAAAAACATCAATGACTTTTAGCCTGTTTCATACTGTCAGTGCTTTTTGTAATGCTGGTTTTTCTCTTTATTCTAACAGCCTGCAGAGTTTTAGTTCAGATATTCCCCTCAATTTGATTTTCATGGTCTTAATTGTGCTTGGAGGTCTCGGTTTTCCTGTAATTTCAGAAATAATCACATATAGAAGAATAAAGCACTTTTCACTGCATGCAAAAGTAGTTCTTATCACCACTGCCGCTCTAATACTCATTGGTGCAGTTATGTTTTTTCTTCTTGAGTTTAATAATACTGAATCAATTGCAAACAGGTCTGTTTCAACTAAGATCCTTTCCAGCTTCTTTCAGTCTATTACAGCCAGGACAGCTGGTTTTAATACCATTAACACTGCCGGTTTAAATGTTGCAACTATCTTTTTTCTTGCTTTTTTTATGTTCATCGGGGCATCACCGGGAGGAACCGGGGGCGGTATAAAAACAACTACTTTTGTCGCTGTAACTGCAGGCGGCCTCAGTTCCCTCAGGGGAAGAAGCAATGTGATACTATTTAAAAGAAGGCTGCCCTCAAGATTGATAAACAGAGCTTTAACCATAACAATAACAGCAATTGCAATAGTTATAATTTCAACAATAGGGATACTGGTATTTGAAAAATGTGACCTGAAAGAAGCATTATTTGAAGCAATATCGGCATTTGGTACTGTAGGTTTGAGTACTGGAATAACACAATCACTATCCATACCAAGCAAGATTATATTGATACTGGCTATGTTTATTGGTAGAATTGGTATCAGCACCCTTTCTGTAGCTATTGCAATGAAAGGGACAATTAACAAAATGACTTACCCTGAAGAAACAATAACAATCGGATAGGCATTATGAAAAGACAATTTTTAATTATAGGGCTGGGAAGGTTCGGAGCAAGTGTAGCAACGACACTGACAGAAGCAGGACATAGTGTAGTAGGCATAGACCAGTCTGAAGAACGGACTCAAAGAGTCTCTGAAGAAATAACAGATGTTATAAAATGTGACGCCACTGATGCAGATATACTGGAATCTATGGGTGTTACCGATTATGAAGCAGTTATTGTATGTATTGGAGAAAAATATATACAAAATTCAATACTGGTCACCCTTTTACTGAAGGAAAAAGGCGCAAAAAAGATAATTGCCAAAGCAGGGACCAAGACACAAGGACGGGTACTTTCAAAAGTCGGTGCAGACACCATAGTATATCCCGAAAAAGATATGGGCGAAAGAGTCGCAAGAAACCTTATAAGTTCCAATATTATAGATTTTCTAGAAGTTAGCGCGGATGTAAGTATCGTTGAAATACCAGCTCCAAAAACAATAATTGGAAAAAATCTGATCGATTTAAATTTACGTCATAAGTATGGTGTGACTATAATAAGTATAAAAAACAGCAAAAATGAAATAATATCTCCTCCTGATGTCAAATATAAGTTTCAGAAAGATGATGTTTTAATACTAATCGGAGAAAATAAGCTGCTAAAGAAACTGCGGTTTACAGAGGAGTAAACCACAGGAATAATATCCAGTTATAAACTATTCGACTTCTTTTATATTTATAAGATTTGTGCTTCCCGGTCTATTTACCATAACTCCTGCAGTAATGACCACCGTATCACCGCTATTTATATATTTCAGCTTTTTTGAAACACTTATAGATTCATCAATCATCATATCGATGTTCTTTGTAAACTTCACCTTTGTCGGTACAACACCCCAGCTTATCATCAACTGCCTTACTACCCACCAGTGCGGACTGGTACCTATTATCATACTCTTAGGCCTGTTTTTAGAAACCTGTCTGGCTGTATACCCTGATTCAGTTGAAGAAATGATGGCTCTAACGTTTAGGATATTGGCAATTTCGCAGGAAGCATAGCTTATGGCTTCTGTAATGGTATTATGGCTAATTTTTAACTTCTTCCTTAGGATTGTATTATTTCTCAAAATGACATCATAATCAAGTGAGTCTTCTGTTTTATTTATTATCTTAACCATCATCTTTAAAGACTCCAGGGGATACTTTCCAACAGCAGTCTCGCCGGAAAGCATGACCGAATCCGAGCCATCTATAATTGCATTTGCCACATCGCTTACTTCAGCTCTTGTCGGCCTCGAGCTTTCTATCATGGAATTCAACATCTGTGTGGCAGTTATTACCGGCTTTCCGGCCATATTGGATTTTTTTATAATATTTTTCTGAATATAGGGGACTTCTTCTTCATTCATTTCGATCCCCAGATCCCCCCTGGCTACCATAATAGCATCTGCAGAATTTAAAATAATATCAAAATTATCTACTGCTTCGTGCCTCTCGATTTTTGCTACAACCATTGCATGGCTTTTTTTATTCTTTATGACTTTTTTAATCTCTTCTATATCAGCTGCACTTCTTACAAAAGATTGAGCTATAAAATCTACTTCAAGCCTTATACCAAGATCTAAAAACTTTAAATCTTTTCTGGTAACTGTATTCTCACTTATAGATATACCCGGCAGATTAATTCCCTTACAAGAGCCAAGTATTCCGCCGCTCACCACCTCGCATACAGCAAACTTTTTAGGAAGATTTACCTCTAGTACTTTACATTCAATCAGGCCGTCATCAATAAAGATATGGCTGCCCTTCTTGATATCTTCAATGAATTTATTATAAGTGACCTTAATTATTTTATTTATGTTAGAATAATCCGTATCATGTTTATCAGACGTAGTAAAAATAACTTTTTGTTTCCTTATTAGATTTATCTTATTTTTCAGATTACCCACTCTGATTTTAGGACCCTGCAAATCCAGCATTATTGCAGTGTTTTTTTTAAGCTCCACAGAAATTTTTCTTATCTTCTTAACTATCTCTATGACTTCCTGGTCATTACTATGAGAAGTATTTATTCGGGCTATATCCATTCCTCTGGCTATTAGTCCCCTTAAAATATCTTCTTCCTTACTGGCCGGCCCGATGGTGCAGATTATCTTGGTCTTTTTTAACGTATTTCTTTTTTTGCTATTTCCCATAATTTATCCTTTTCCTTCAGAGGCAGCTTTTTAAAATCCAAACTGTTTTTATCCGCATACTTCTCCATAAAATCAAATCTTTTTATAAATTTTTTACTGGTCTCATACAAGCTTTGCTCACAATCTATACCCAGGTGCCTGCTGATATTTACTACGGTAAAAAGGACATCTCCGATTTCGTTGGAGATATACTTTTTTTTATCTTTTTTTATTTCCCTTTTAAGTTCAGTCAGCTCCTCTTCCATTTTACTAAATATATCACCCGTATCCTCCCAATCAAAACCCAGCCTTGAAGCCCTGTTCTGGATCTCATAAGCATAATGAAGGGAAGGTAAAGATCTTGGAATACCGCTAAAAATTGAAA
This sequence comes from uncultured Actinomycetota bacterium, assembly GCA_964578625.1. Lineage (GTDB taxonomy): Bacteria > Actinomycetota > Humimicrobiia > Humimicrobiales > Humimicrobiaceae > CAZBSE01. The sequence continues at coordinate 21,478 of CAZODQ010000004.1, read as the reverse complement.
CGGATCTTCTTAATTTTTCTTTCCTCTCCTTTTTCTTTATATCCTCCCAGTTCTCCAGTATCTTATCACTGCTGGTCAAATTCAATCCGTTAAATACATGGGGGTGTCTTCTTATAAGTTTGCTTATGATACTTTTCAGTACACTGCTTATATCAAACCTTTTACTTTCAGCCGCTATCTGGCTGTGAAAAATTACTTGCAGGAGCAGGTCACCTAATTCTTCCTTAAGCCCGCCGTAATCATCATTTTCAATACTCTCAACAGTCTCATATGTCTCCTCGATTAGATTTCTCTTGAGAGTCTTGTGGTTTTGTTCTCTGTCCCACATACAGCCGTCAGGTGACCTGAGCTTTTTCATTATATTTACTAAAATAGCAAATAGTCTGCTACTGTCACTGATTTTATCTATATTTTCCAAATCACTGCTGTTTAACTCGGGCTTCATTCACTTTCCTCTTGGCTCTGTTCAAGAGTACTTTCTACATCTATAAAGTATTCAATATTTGCATCTTTTATCAATGAAAAAATAAAATCGTTATATTCTTTCAACTTATGTGAATCTAACAGGTATTTTTTGATATCTTCCTTAACTTCTTCAAAATCCTGGTAATGTTCTTCCTGGCGGTCAGTAACTTTTATAATATGAAATCCATATTCAGTCTCAATAATCCCGCTTACTTCACCCACATCTAAAGAAAATAATGCTTCTTCAAATTCCCCAACCGTCTGCCCCTTACTTATATAACCTAGATCTCCTCCATTCTCTGCAGTTAATTCATCATCTGAATACTTCTTGGCTAACTCCTCAAAATCTCCACCATTTTTTAATTCATCCTCAACAGTTTCTATTTTCTTCAGGGCCTCATTTCTTCCTTCTCCGCTCTTTTCAGAGCCATCTTTTATCCAGGGGAACACAGCTAAAATATGGCTTGCTTTAACTCTGGTCGGAACCAGGTATAATGTCTCTCTGTTATCATCATAATACTGTTTTGCCTGCTGGTCTGTTATTATTATATCCGTAGTGACTTCATTGTAAATCTTTCTCCTGAGTATCTGGCTTCTGAGTTCACTTTCTAGAAAATTTCTATCTATACCCATGTTTTTTAAATTTTCTTCAAAATCTTTTTCCGAGGTATAAGAATCGATTATCATCTTTAACTGATCATCAACTTCCTGGCTGCTTACAGTTATATTATTTTCTTCTGCATATTTTCCAAGAAGTTTTATAACAATAAGTGAATCAATTATATTTACCTCCAGAGTTTTTAACTCTTCCTCGCTCTTTGTTGATTCTCCGTCTGTGCTCTGGCTCTCTATAAAATTCATATAGACATCCACTTCATTTTGCTTGATATCAATTCCATCTACTCTGGCTAATGTCTTACTGCAGCCAGTAAATAAAAGGATAGAAATAGATATAATCAATATAAATACAAAAATAATACCCTTCTTCAACCCCTACCTTCTTTCTTACAGTCTAATTTTATATTAGACTTATTATATCATTTAGATTGCTTAACACTAAACCTAAATCAATATCTCTTTGGACTTTTTTTATTACAATTTGTTTCGGTACCGGCTCATAGAATAGGTCTCTATTCTTTTTACTTATTTCCGCAGCCTTACTCTGGCATATATCCACTTTTTTTAAAATAATTCCCTTTTTTCTGGATAAAAAAAGCTTTTCTATCTTTGCTTTCCTAAGCAAATACTTTATTTTTGCTATATTTATAAGGTTCTCTACTACTGGTGGCGCTTTCTTATATTTTGAAATCATTCTCTCTCTAATCTTATCTATGTTTTCAATACTTTCGGCATTTCCCAGCACTTTATAGATATTGACCCTGTCTCTCTCACTTTCAATATAATTTCTTGGAATATAGGCGCTCACAGGCAGGTCTATTTGGATGTTTATATCCTCTTCTACTTTGTTGCCCTTGAGTTTTTCAATTTCTTCATTGATTATCTGGCAGTACATATCGAAACCTACACTGTTTATATGACCATGCTGTCTCGGACCCAGTATTTCCCCCGCCCCTCTTATTTCCAGATCCCTTAATGCTACATTATATCCCGAACCGAGGTCAGTATATTCGGCCAAGGTTTTAAGTCTCTGAAATGCAGTAAAACTTATACTTGCTTTATGTGGGTAGAAGAAATAGGAATAAGCCCTCTCGGAAGACCTGCCAACCCTGCCTCTCAATTGATAAAGCTGGGAGAGACCAAACAAATGCGAATCTTCCACAATCAATGTATTGACATTGGCAATATCCATCCCTGATTCTATTATTGAGGTGGTAAGTAGTATATCATACTTTTTACCTATAAAATCACTCATTATTTTTTCAATCCTGCTGCCCTCCATACGTCCATGGGTCAAAGCTATTCTTGCTTCCGGGATTAACTTCTGCAACTGATTTTTTTTATTATCTATACCTGTTATTCTGTTATACACATAGTACACCTGCCCGCCTCTGCTTATTTCTCTCTCCACAGCTCTTTTTATAACCGTATAATCAGTCTTACTTATAAAAGTTTCTATAGGATTTCTTCCCTCAGGATAAGTTTCGATCAATATAATATCCCTTACTCCTGCCAGAGATATATACAGTGTCCTGGGAATAGGAGTAGCACTCAGGGTCAATACATCCACCCTGGTTTTCAGCAACTTTATCTTTTCCTTGCTGTTGACACCAAATCTCTGCTCTTCATCAATTATTATAAGTCCAAGATCTCTGGGTTTTATATCTTTCTGGAGAATGCGGTGTGTTCCTATTATCATATCTATTTTGCCGTTATTAAAATCATCAACTATATCCTTCTGTTTTTTTCTGACCCTGAATCTGCTCAATACTTCCAGGACAACAGGGTAGTTCTTGTAACGCTGGCTGAAAGTCTGGTAATGCTGGTCAGCAAGAATCGTTGTTGGAACCAGCATCATGACCTGCTTTCCATCCTCTATGACTTTAAAAGCTGCTCTTACAGCTACTTCGGTCTTGCCGAATCCTACATCCCCTATCAGCAGTAAATCCATTGGTTTGGGTTTTTGGAGGGCATTTTTTACATAATCTATAGCTTTAATCTGATCGGGAGTTTCCGTAAATGGAAATAAGTCTTCTATCTCCTTTTGCCATGGGCTATCCGCCGGAAAAGCATAACCGCTCGTAGATTCTCTTTCTGCATACAATTTAGCAAGGTCAATAGCAAGATTTTGGACCGATTTCCTGACCCTCCTTTTAAGATTATTCCATTGCCTGGAATCAAGTGTAGTTATTATAGGATTTTTTGCTCCGATATACCTGCTTATCCTGTCAGCCTGCCAGGTCGGAACATACAGCCTGTCATTATTCGCATATTCTATTAAAAAATATTCTCTCTTATGCCCGTCTGTTTGTTTTGATACAATATCAATGTATTTTCCTATACCATGATTTTTATGGACTACATAATCTCCAGATTTAAAATAGTCAAAATCTTTACCCGCAGATATCCTTTTTTCAAATGCCTCATAAAGCATTTGCTCATAGATATCCAGTTCTCCGTACAATGAGAAATTTTTAGACTCGTAACCCCTGTACAACCTGCTGTCCAAAATACCTATAACCCCCGACTTTAGTAAATTAAATTTGACTTTAGATCCTGCTTTTAAATAGCTGAAGGATAAGGAATTATTTAATAACAACTCTTCTACTTTCTTTCTCCTCTCGCTTCTTTCAATAGAGATAATAATCCTTCTGCTGCTCTTTATATCCTTTTTTATATTGTCTATAAAAACAGCAGAGTTACCCAAACTTTTTTTCTGCCTGGTTATATGTCCGAGATTAAATTCACTTCCGTTTCCGGCCTGCTGTTTGGTGGAAACCACATTTAATTTCAGGTAAAAATCCTCTCTTTCAAGAAAATCCTCTGCCGCCAGATAGGAGCTGATAATATCTCTTCTGGCTGTTACCAGGATATCTTTATCTCTATCAAATACCCTGCCAAGAATATCGATATCACTTTTTACTTTCAGATAAATCTCTAACGGATCGCATAATATAACAGCAAACCGGTTTATACACTGCTTCAATAGATCTATAAAGGAAATCATTTTTTCAGGTATTTTTCTGCTGTCTGTTTGTTTTATTTCCCAGGGATTTATATTTGGGAAAACTGAGATTTTATTTATTTCCTTTATAAGTTTTTGATTTAAAACATCATAAAAAAATATTTTCTCTATTTCGTCTCCGAAAAAATCAATCCTTGCAGGATTTTCACCCGTAACATCAAAAATATCAATTACTTCACCTCTTATACTAAATTCCCCTCTGTCATAAACCCGGCTTACTCTTTCATATCCGCTGCTAATAAATCTGTCTATTATCATATCCCTGTCATACTCACTTTTTGCTTTGATCCTTATACTTTTCAGTTTACCCACTTTCGAGGACGGCATTAAATTTATTAAAGAATTACTGGGAGCAATTATAAAAAAGGGGCAGTTGGAACTGTTGCTTTCCATTAAGTTTTTAAGAGTCCTTAGCCTTCCTGCAAGGTTCTCTGGAGATGTAATTTTATTTTTATAGAAAATATTGTTGCCCAGGCTTGTAAAATTTAAAATCTTAACCTCGGGAACAATACAATTTATTTCATTTTCCAGCTCACAGGCTCTTTCCAGCGTCGATGTGATTACCAGAACAGGGATGCTGACTTCCTTCAGGAAAGCACCGATTATAAAAGGCCAGATATCTTCATCTGCAATAAGAGTATCGGCACTGCTGTCATCTCTTCTTTTACATACAGTTTTTTTCTTTTCATAATATTCTACAAACTGCCGCCACTGCTTTTCACCTATAAAATTTTCCAAAAACATTTCAGACTTCCATCATTTAATAACTTCTGCAACTAATAATTATATAAAAAAATAATTAAGATATAAGGATAATAAGAAGATAATATCGGAAATAAAAAAAATGCTGTAAATCAGGATTCTATTAGTTGTATTTGTTCATGGTATATTCGATACCTTCTTTTAGGTAATCTCTTACCATATTCAGTGATCTCATTATGCCAATCTCAACTTCTTCTCTTTCACTTTTCCTAAACTCATCGAGCACATAATCAGCCGGATCCTGCCTCCCGTGAGGCCTTCCCACACCAAAACGCAGCCGGTCAAAATCATAATTCTTAAGCTTTTTTACTATTGATTCAAGACCTTTATGCCCCCCGGTATTTCCACCCGATTTCATCTTGATTTCCCCAGATTCAATATCAATATCATCATGAATCACAAGTATAGAATTTATTCTTTTCCCAAAGAACTTACAGCATAAAGCAACCGCAGCACCTGAGTTATTCATGAAAGTTTGAGGTTTCAAAAGTATTATCTTTTTTCTGTTATATGTAGATTCTGCTGCCGAAGAATTAAATTTGCGGTAAATTTTCTTTTTCTCAAAACTGTCTGCTATTTTGTCAACAATTCTGAACCCTATATTATGCCTAGTAAATTCATAACTTTTTCCAGGATTGCCAAGTCCTACGATTAAAACCATGATTATTGTTTTTCCTTGGAACCTTTTTCCTTCTTGTGCCCTTCTTCCTTCTTGTGCCCTTCTTCCTTCGATTGTTCCTTCCCTTCCTCTTCAGGTTCCTCTTTCTCCTTACCGATTACTTCAGGCTCAACAATCTCTTCTTCAGCTTCTTCTTCAGTAACTAATTCTTCTTCCTTCAGCTGAGTTGGGTGGATTATTGAAACCACTACTTCTTCAGGGTCATTTAATATCCTGATTTCATTAGGAACCTCGACATCCGAAACTCTGACTGTTATACCCATATCCAGATTCTTTATATCATATTCAATATATTCCGGAATATCTTTCGGGAGACAGGAGATATGAAGTTCCCTTAAACCGTGCTGTAGGACACCGCCGCCCTCTTTAACTCCTATGGCTATTTCTTCATTAATAATATGGATCGGGATACTGGTTTCAATCTCGTTCTCCATCTTTATCCTTAAAAAATCCAGGTGAAGAAACTCTCTAGTTATAGGGTCCCTCTGAAATTCTTTTATAAGAACAGTTTCTTTGGTATTCTTTTTTGAACCATCTACTTGCATATTGAAAATCATGCTGAATATACTTTTGCCCTTAAGCAGACTTTTAAATTCCATTTCTTTTACCTTAATGCTGACCGGCTCTTTATTTAATCCATATATAATAGCAGGTATATAATTTTTAGCTCCCAATCTTCTTGAAGCCTTATTTTTTATTTCATTTTTATCTCTTTTTTCTACTACTAACGCTATATTTTCCATATATATCCGCACCCACCTTGATATTTTAAAAATTAGACCAAATTTTCACCTTTAAACAACTCGCTTACCGACTTGCAATGATAAACTTTTTTTATTGTTTTTGCAAGCAGAGAAGCAATGGATAATACTTTTATTTTATTTGAGCTGCCTTTGTTTTTAAAGGGAATAGTATCCATCACCACAAGCTCTTCAATCGCAGATTTTTCTAATCTTTTTACTGCATCACCGGAAAAAATCGGATGTGTTGCACCGACATAGATCTTCTTTGCCTTATGCCTGAGAAGCATATCAACAGCTTTGAGAAGTGTATCTCCGGTATCTATTATGTCATCAAATATTATAGCTTCCTTTCCTTCCACATCTCCTACTATATGCTCTATTTCTGCTTTATTGGGAGTGGGTCTTCTTTTATGCAATATAGCAAGAGGAAAATGCAGTCTTCTTGCAAAGATGCTTGCCCTTTTTACACCACCTACATCCGGACTTACTACAACACCATTCTTGATATTTTTATCTTTAAAATATTTGTCTATTATAGGTATAGCAGTGACATGATCGACTGGTACATCAAAGAATCCCTGTATAGTCGCAGCATGCAGATCAACGAGTATGGCTCTGTCCATTCCTGCTATAGAAAGCAGGTTTGCAAATAATTTCGCAGTTATTGGTTCTCTTCCTTCTGCCTTTTTATCCTGACGTGCATAACCATAATGGGGAATTACAGCGTTTATCATTGCTGCGGAAGCTCTCTTCAGTGCATCTATCATTATAAGTAATTCCATTATATTATCATTTATTGGCTCGCAACACGTCTGCACTACAAATACTTCTGCACCCCTAACACTCTCATCAAACTTTATATAGATTTCACCATTGCTGAACTTATTTCTGGTAACTCTTCCAGCAGTTATTCCCAGTTCTCCTGCAATCATATTGGTAAGTTTGGGAAAAGAAGAACCCGAAAACAGCATCATTCTCCTGTTGATTAAATTTTCTTTTATACCCCCCATTATAAATTATTTACTCCTTTATATTTTTTTTATTTTTATCTTATTATCTTGCAACTCCATTTTTCATTAAATCCCTGCCTATTTTTTTCTGCATAATGTTTTCCACTTCAGTAAGCTGAATCATATTATTTATACCCATAACTTCTCTATAGTCTGCAACTTCAAAACAGCATACCTCTTCACCATTTTTTATCAAAACTTCAATAATATCAGTCAGATAATATTCCTTTTGAATGTTCCGCCTGTTGATTTTTTCAATATTTTTAAACAGGGACTCGCTATTAAAACAATAAAATGAAGAATTGACCTCATTTATTTTTTTCTCCTCAGCACTGGCATCAGTTTCCTCAACTATTTTTATAATATTTCCATTTTTATCTTTTATAATTCTGCCATACCCTTCCGGGTCAGATACCAGTGAAGTGATGATACAGGCTGAACTGCCGGAAGCAGTTTTATTTTCAACTAATTTCTTCAACGTGTTTAGATTAATCAACGGACAGTCGCCGGGGACTATTAAAATGTCTTCTCCTAAATCCTCTTTTTGTTTTTTTAACACAGAAACAGCATGAGCAGTACCCAGCTGCTCTTGCTGAACAATGGTCTTGACTTCCGGGAATTCACTTTTAATATAATTACTGACTAGCTCTCCTTTATAACCGATAACCGCAAATATGTTTTTAGGATTTAATTTACCAGCTAAAGATAGTATATAGTAGAGCATTGGTTTACCGGATACTTGATGAAGTACTTTTGGAATCCCTGACTTCATTCTTTTACCTTTACCAGCAGCAAGAACAACCACGCTTAAATTTTTAGAGAAGCTCATCTTTTAAAATTTCCCCGGTAAAAATCATAATAATACCATTAGATTGTAACATAAAAAAAATATTTATCTATGCGCTACTCGACAAATTTTCCGCCGCTAATTTCCTTTGAAATAACAAAATAACCACTTCCGAAATAAACTTCAATAGATATTAGATTGCTGCATTTCTCTCCAAGTATTTCCTTTCTTAAAAAATACTCTGAGCCCTGCGGGCCTTCTCCTATACTAATCCGGGATATGTCGCTATTTTTTCTTATTTTTACTGTGATTTCTTCATTACATCTGTCGCATTTCACTTTAAAAGTAATAAAGTCAGAACCAGAATCTCCTGTTTGTGCAGTTAAGGACTTCTTCAGGTTTTCCAAAAAACCACCCATTTTAACCCCCCTTATTTCTTATTAAAATCCCTTGCCTTTAAAATGTTTTACCTTACCTTATTTTTTAAATGATTTCTCCAGATCCAATAAAAATCTCTTTACCTTTTCCCCTACTATAAATTTGCTTATTTTACCGTTTTGATTTATAACTCTGTGGCATGGTACTGCCAGTATTATGGGATTATTTTTTAATGCTGTACCTACTGCCCTCCAGGCCTTACTGTATCCGGATATATCTGCCAGCTCCTTATAACTTGCTGTCTTTCCGTACGGTACGGTAACAGCAGTATTCCATATTATTTTCTGAAATTCTGTACCATTTAAAAACTCGATTTTTAAATTTAAATTTTTTATTTTGCCATCCAGATAACTGGAAATCCTATTCTCGATATCTACTGATTTTTTGCCGGTTAAAAAAAACTTATCAGTATTTCTACTGTTATTTTCAATTTTTTTTATATAATGCAGGAAAGTTCCTCTTCCAATCCCGAGATATAAAACTGTTAAACTATTACCTGTATACTTCCACAAATAATACATAACGCCTATTTTTGTCGTGAATTTTGATTTATTTATATATATTGTCATATACTTCTATACTTCTGTTTAAAAGATTTATTAGCATTTAATACTTTATTACCTGTTCAATTTAATAAAGTATTCAATGGATCTATCATATGTCCTTTCCGCATTCCGGTCAAAATAGCAAGCCGGGAGTTCACCCAGCTTCCTGTGGTAAGCTATACAATCACAGCATATGCCTTTTCTTGAACAGGGTTCATAAGTACAGTTACAATTTTTTAAATTCCTTTCTTTGTTGCATTCCATATTAATGATTTCCCTTCTTAACTAAAATAGCTTTTTTAATCGTATCTTTACCAATAATCCAATATGCTTCCGGTACTCAGTATTCAATACCCTTCCTTGCCTTTATACCTTTTCTGAAAGCATGCTTTATCTCCTTCATCTCGGTCACCGTATCAGCACTGTCTATAAGCTCTAAAGGAGCATTTCTTCCGGTAAGCACCAGGCAAAGTCCTTTCGGCTTACTTTTTATTATTTCCATTACTTCTTCCACCTTTAAGAGACCGTAACTTATCATATTATTTATCTCATCCAGAATAATTATATCGTACTCACCGCTGTAGATTTTTTCTTTTGCATATTTAAAAGAATCTCCGGCATTCTTTATCTGTATACCGGTCGGTGCCGGCTTACCGTCTTTAAATCTTATAAATCCTTTTCCCAGCCGCTCAATATCAATCAAGGGCTTTAACCTTTCCGTAATAATCCTTGCTTCACCGTTCATATGGTCATTTTTAATAAACTGCAATATCAAGACCTTCATATTATGACCTGCGGCTCTTAACGCCAATCCCAGAGCAGCCGTCGTCTTACCCTTTCCATCCCCGGTATTTATCAATACCAGGCCCTCTTTAGGATTTTTCCGGTCACTGTATTTATTCGAGCAGCTGCTTTTCTTTTTTAAACCCATTCCCACCTAAGTTTCTATTAGAATTTTAATCTTATTATAATCCATACCCCAGAATTCTATAAAACAATTCCATATCCATATTTTCTCTAAAAATATTTGCCAGCCTGTCATACTGTTTTTGTTTAAAGACTTCATATGACGGGAATCCATCAACAGCATTATTATATTTTATATTATTTCTTTTTCTGAGCATATCAAGGATAAGCTTCCTGGCAAAATAGTTATTAAAAATCCCATGAATATAAGAGCCAAATACAGTGCCGCCGGTGCTGCCGTTTAATTTCATGAATCCATCATTAATATTTACTTGGCTATCCCCCCTTGATTTTATCCTGAAAAGCGGTATCAACCTATTAGACTTGCCAGCGGTTGATTTGGATATACCCATGTGAATCTCATATCCTCTCATAGTTTTCGTTTTATCATCTGTAACTTTCCTGCCTGCCTGTTTTAATTCTGAATTAAATTTAAAAACATTTTTATTAAGTTCAAATTCTACCTGATAGGTATTTTTACGCTGTAAAAAATCCGTATTTATATCCATTAATCCCATACCATTAACACTTTCAATATCAGGCGACTCACTTTTAAACTTATCTACAATCTTTTTTCCCAATATCTGGAAGCCCCCGCATACACCAAATACAACTGAACCATTCCGGTTTTGCTTCTTGATTTCTTCCTCCAGCCCGGCTCTTCTTAAATATAACAGATCACCTATAGTGCTTTTACTTCCCGGGATAATAATCATATGGGGATTTAACTTTTTTAACTCCTCTTTATCCTTAATATAAATCACGCTGACTTCTTTTTCCATTTCAAAAGCATTAAAATCAGTAAAATTAGAAATATGGGGAAGATAAACTACACCGATTATTATCTTTCTGTATCTCTCATTCCCTGTGGTATTATTTAAAATTGATTTTCTGCTCCTTTCACGATCCAGATTTACGGAATCTTCCTCTTCTATATAGATATCCTTATAGTATGGAATGGTCCCGATTACCGGGACCTTCAATTTCCGGGATATAAAATCATTACCCGGTTTAAGAATACTTATATCTCCCCTGAACTTATTTACCAGCAGTCCCTTTATATACCTCCTATATTTTCTGGGTAGTAGTTTTACCGTACCGTAAAAGCTTGCAAAAATTCCTCCCCTGTCAATATCTCCTACCAGTATTACGGGGGATTTTGAAATTTCAGCTGTACGCATATTTACAATATCATTTTTTAGTAGATTTATCTCCGCCGGACTGCCGGCTCCTTCTATCACTATGAAATCAAATTTTTTCTTCAGGTCATCAAGGATATCTTTGATTTTATTCAGATAAAAAACTTTCTTGCTGTTATACTCAACAGCATTCATATTTCTTACCACTTTACCCATAAATATTATCTGAGCCTTCGTATCAGCTATGGGTTTGATAAGTATCGGGTTCATATATACTTCAGGCTCAAGTCCGCACGCTTCAGCCTGAACCACCTGAGCCCTGCCCATCTCCCCGCCTGCAGCAGTGACATATGAATTTAATGCCATGTTCTGTGATTTAAATGGACATACACTATATCCATCCTGCTTTAAAATTCTGCAGATTGCAACAGCCGTTACACTCTTGCCGGCATGTGAGCCTGTGCCCTGTATCATTATGGATTTTGACTTACATTTTCTCATGTTATGTTCACAAATGAAGGAGTATCTGATTTACTGATTTAACCACAACTGCACCGCTTTCTATTATCTTATAGTAAAGCCTGCCGGCCTTTCCACCGGTATGGTCTCTTTCTCTTATACTCTTTTCATCTACTACTATCACCTTTTTATTTAGCCTTAGTGCTTCTTTTACCGACAGAAGGTTCGGAAAATTGCCATATCCAAACTCTACTCCGGGTAAAATGACCACGTCACTGGATTTGATAAATTCCAGATTTTTATTCTGGGAAACCATACTTATAGGAGAAAAGGGAGCCTCGGTCACATATGGGATCCCTAGCATTTGTGCGGTATCAACATCCGTATCCAGAGTATTTATAACGCCGCAGGATGCCTCATAGCCCCTGCTGTTAAGCAAATTGATAACCGGCGATGCAGCTCCACCGCCGCCAATAACATGAACCTTAAGGTTTTTATTTGACTTTATATCTGGAGCTCCTCCGCGGACAGCAGGGGTAAAGATAGGACTTACGTATAGTTTTTGGGTAACAGGATTTTTCCCCACGAATACATCGCTTCCAAATATCCTTTTGATGCTTTCTCTGCTTATTATACTTTCAGGGATTCCGAAACTAAAAATTCTACCATCTTTTAGGAGCATCATTTTTTGACTGTTCTGTAGAGCAAGATTTATATCATGAAAAATCCCAACTATAGTCTTACCCTCTTCTCTGTTTAAGCTTAAAAAAAGATTTATAAACTCTATCTGGAAGTTTATATCCAGGTGAGAAGTTGGTTCATCAAGAAGAAGTATAGAGCTGTTCTGTGCCAGAGTCTGTGCTATAATCACCCTCTGCTTCTCACCACCTGACAGTTCAGAATACTTCCTATTCGCAAATGACAGTATCTCGGTTTTTTCCATAGCCTGGTTAACCGCATTATAATCCTCCTCCTTTTCCATTCCGAACCTTGAAATGTAGGAGTGCCTTCCCATCATAACTATTTCAGATACAGTAAAGTTGAAGCCAGGATTGGTATACTGAGGCACAACAGCTATCATTTTTGCTACATCTCTTGAATCCAATTTTCTTATATCTCTCCCATCTATTTCAATTATGCCCCTGTAGTCTTCCAGCACCTTGCTTATAAGATTTACCAGTGTACTCTTTCCTGCGCCGTTTGGGCCTAAAATTGATATAAAATCTCCCTTCCTTATGTCAAAATTCAGGTTATTTAAAACCTGATTGTGATTATAAGAAAAATTTAAATTTTTAACCGAAATTATATTACCTTTTTTAACCATCTTATTCACAAAAGCTGTTTTAAAAAATCTGTCTTCTTGATCTTACCAGCAGATACAGAAAAAATGGAACTCCTATAATGGAAGTGATAATACCCACAGGGATTTCTCTGGGCATAAGCACAGTTCTTGCTATAGTATCAGACATAAGCAGTACTATTCCCCCCGCAAGTGCCGAAGTCGGATATAATATCTTATGGTCGGGTCCTACAATCAATCTTAAGATATGTGGAGTTATAAGTCCAACAAACCCTATAATACCGCTTACCGATACGGCCACTGCAGCTATAAGCGAAGCCATCACCAGCATTATCTTCTTTACTTTTTCTGTCTGAACTCCCAGCTGAACCGCTCTTCTGTCCCCCAGGGATATTATATTTAAATCTCTCATGAAAAACCCGGAAATAACTACCAGAATAGTGACCAGCGGAGCAAGTATAATAAATCTGCTCCAGGAAGCTGAAGTCAGTCCACCCATAATCCAGAATATTACTTTTGCCATATCATTAACCTTAAAAATCATTATAAAATAAGTTATTGCGCTTAACATAGCGCTAAGAGCAATACCGGCCAGAAGCAATGTAATGACTGATACCTTTCCTCTTGCCCTTGCAATACTATAAACTAAAAAAGTAGTGCCCAGAGCCCCCAGCAGAGCAAAAACGGCGGTAGTGGAAATACCCAACAGACCAACGCCTGTAATAAAAACCAGCCCTATAGTAGCTCCCAGGGCAGCTCCTGCTGAAACACCGATTACAAAAGGATCCGCCATTGGATTCCTGAACAGACCCTGAAAAATAACTCCAGCAGCGGCAAGAGCTATGCCTACAAATATGGACAGGAAAATCCTGGGCAGCCTGATCTGTGAAAGAATCACCATATCCTGGAGATCCAGCCGGGAAGTATCTATAAAATGATTGAGGCCGGGTATAAAACTTACCATTATTAATCCGGTATCCTTAAGACTGATTTTAGCAGCACCTATAGAAGCGCAAGCTATTATCATTAATAACAGTATTAACAGCAATATAAAAATATATCTTAAGGTCTTTGTTCTGGTTACCATAAGAATCTCTAAAAAACTAAGAATTAGAATAATCGTACAATCTAACAGTAAGTATACTAAATTTCCAGATTTATTGTTCTACCTTATTCTATTATTTCGAACTCTCCAAAAATTTCAGGGTGTATGGCTTTTGAAAACATCCGAAGCGCTTTAATAACATTCTGATTGGGACGGCAGACAGGATTATCAGGAACAACATATACCCTGCCGTTTATAACTGCATCAATGCTTGAAAATCTCTGGTCTTCTGTTATCGCCGAAGAATCTCCGCCTACTGCCATCATAGGGGCAATTATTATATCCGGGTTTCTATCTATCAATGTTTCCACACTGTATTCAGGCCATCCAGTTAGATTGTCCTCTGCTATAATATTTATTCCACCAGACTTTTCAATAAGGTCATTAATAAAAGTGTCTGCACCTGCACTTGTCAATGGATCATTCCACACCTCATAAAAAGTTCTCGGTTTCTCATCATCACTTAAGTCCTTGACCTTACTATATATTTCATCAACCCCTTTTTTAAGCGTACTATTAAGCTCTTCCGCTTTATCTTCGAGCCCCAGTATTTTACCGATATTAGATATTTCATCATAAACGCCTTCAATTCCGTTAATACTGATAGTCTTATAAACTTCGATTCCAAGTTCTCTTATTTTTTGGTAATCATCTTCAGGTCCACCAGGTGTTAGCAAGATATCAGGGTCCAGCTCAGCTATCCTTTCTACATTCGGGCCAAATGAATCTCCAGCTCCCTCAAATCCTTCTGCCAGTGGGTCTGCTATAGATACACTGAAATTATCCACTTCCACTACCAGATCCATGGCACCCAGGGCATCTATTATTTCCAGAACACTGGGAGCAAGCACAATAATTTTTTTAGCCGGGCCTGAAAGCTCTACCGTATTCCCACCGCCATCCACCATCATTATTGTACTTTCCTGTGAATTTACTTCCTTCTCTTTGCATCCCGGTAAGACAGCCAGAAAAGACAGAAGAGCTAAAATCAGAATCACTGCTGCAGTTCGCTTAATCTTTTTTGACATTTTTCCTCCTTTTCTCCTATTTTTTGTTTTATAAATAAAAAACTCCCGCACTCTTCGGCCGGGAGTTTTCTCTAATAAATGAAAAATCACCCTCTTTCCACCGAAGAGAGATAATCAAAATATCTGCAGGTTTCCTGGCTTAAGGGACTTTACTCTTCGCCTTCCCGGCATTCCTGCCAGTGGCCTTAAGTGAAGAGTACACACCCTATCACAGTGGCGGGACCACTCCAGATTTAAACTGGATTCCCTGAAATATAATATATATTTTAAAGAACGCTGTTAGATCTCTAACTGATAATACTATATAAGCATAACAAAATGCAATTATTTTTTAAAACTATAGACTGAAACTAATTCCAAGATTCAGCGTATATAATTTTAAGTCTTTATTCTAAATTTTCATTCTGCTTTTAATGATGGGCCAATTTATATATAGAATATTGTTGATCAGTATATTTGCATTTACAGCTGTGGTCATAGCTTCATTATTTTTAGTCACTGCTCCTTATGGCCGGCATATCAAAAAAGGATGGGGACCTACCCTCCGCGCCAGACTGGGCTGGCTGATAATGGAATTTCCCGCCCTTTTTGTAATGATTTTTATGTTTGCTATCGGCAACAGGCAGACAAATCCCGTAGCTATAGTATTTATTGTTATGTGGACTATACATTATACTCAGAGAACTTTTATCTACACATTTTTAATGAGAGGCGGAAATAAAAAATTTCCGATTCTTATAGTAATATTTGCCATTATATTTAATACAATAAATGGATACGTCAACGGATACTACCTCTTTTCCCTGTCCCTGGTCCACAGCTTAAGCTGGTTTTTAGATCCACGCTTTATTGCAGGCTTTATAATATTTTTCTCCGGGATGATTATAAACCTGCACTCCGATCATATATTGAGAAATTTAAGAAAACCGAGAAAAAATGGCTACAGAATCCCAAGAAGGGGACTTTTTAAATACGTCTCCTGTCCCAATTATTTTGGTGAGATCATAGAATGGACAGGGTGGGCTGTAGCTACATGGTCGCTGCCTGGTCTTGCTTTTGCATTATTTACCTTTGCCAACCTGGCGCCCCGGGCATCCTCAAATCATAGGTGGTATCTGGACAGTTTCCCCGATTATCCCAAAAACAGAAAAGCACTGATACCTTTTATTTATTGATCCTTCATATAAGGATCTTACTTTAGCATATTATTTTCCTTAAGCCACTCAAAAGTGTCTTTGATTGATTCTTTAACAGTCCTGGGCCTGTAACCCAGTTCCATTGAAGCCTTCTTATGGCTGATGACTGAATTACTCTGCAGGGTGCTGATAGAATAAGTCGTAAAACGGGGAGCTTTATCTGCCAGGCTATAATAGATCGGAGTAAAAAAACCTGCAGCTTTTACCAGCCAGGCAGGGACTTTATATTTCGGCTTACATACACCGCTGATCTCTTCCAGTATTGACATCATTTCATCCATAGTAATTCTCTGACCTGAAAGTATATAACTCTCACCCGTTTTCCCTTTTTTAGCAGCAAGAATATGCCCTATAGCAACATCGCGTACGTCAACAAAATCATAAGCTCCGCCTACATTAAGATTCAGCCTGCAGCGGGCAAAGTCAATAAATGTTTGGGTTATCGATGATATCCTGAAATCATAAGGACCCAGGACCCCGGTAGGGCAGACTATTACAGAATCAAGACCGTCTTCTATGGCTTTTACTACCTCAATACTTGCGAGAGCCTTTGACCTGTCATATTCACCTCTGCTGTTATACGGATTAAACGGCATGTTCTCATCTATTACCGTTCCCATTGGCGGTTCTTTTAATGCATGTATGGAGCTGGTATATACCAACCGCCTGACACCGCATTTCAGGCAGGCATCTATGACATTCCTGGTACCCCCAAAGTTAATATTCCTTATCAGAGCACGGTCACCGGGCATTATGGATATCTTCCCCGCCAGGTGATATACGGTATCTATTCCCCTGAAAGCTTTAATAAGTGAATTTACATCCTGGATATCTCCCGCAGCCCTTTCCACTTTTAGACCTTCAAGCGAAGAATTATCGGATGCGGAACGCACCAGAACCCTTACCTTCTTATCTTTTAAAAGCAACTCCCTGGCCAGTACATTTCCTATGAATCCTGCAGCACCTGTTATCATTTCCATAAGATATACCTTTAAATCCTTTTATATAATAATATAGACTTAAGAGTATAAGATATAAAAAAAAGTTAAAATTTACAACATTTTAGTGATTTGCTAAAATCAATAGAATTACCGTAATAATATTTAAAAAGCTTACAGCATCTTATCTTTATTCGGTGTTAAAATGAAAACTGGATTCCATAGATATAGTTCGCCGGAACCTGCCAAATGGAGACGCGGTGATAGATTTGGTGACCATGAAGTCAAATCCATCAGTCTTGGCGGCATGGGTATCGTCCTGTTCGTTGGCCCTCCCTTCAGCAACACCATCACATGGGCAGCAAAATCCTTTAGAGACGAGTTTATGCAGGAAGAGAGTGTAATAGTAAGTTTCTGGAACGAGGCACAGCGCTGGCTCGAATTGGGCAGACATAGAAATATTGTATATGCAGACCACGTCTTTGAGATAGAAGGAAAGCCCTATATCTACTTGGAATATATGGACGGAGGCAATTTAAGGAAGTTGATTAATGACAGGTCTACACCTATCAACAAAATACTTGATGCAGCAGTCCAAATATGCTGCGGCATGGAATATGCCTGGCAGAACGGTAAACTGATCCACAGAGACTTAAAACCGGAAAATATTCTCTTGAACAGCAGAGGAGATGTGAAAATAACGGACTGGGGACTGTCTAAAGTAATGGACAGTATTAAATTCATACCGCCAGCGGCCTTCAACAATATAAAAGCATCCCTGCATAAGACAAAGGGCGGAGTTGCACTTGGAACTCCTCCTTATATGCCTCCCGAGCAATTTGAAGATGCAAGAAATGCTGGCAGGACCGCAGATATTTATTCCTTTGGAGTCATGCTCTTTGAGATGATAACAGGAAAACTTCCGTTTACAGGTCACGATGCCGAAGAATTTTATTACCGTCATAAAAATATTAAGCCTCCGCTGCTTTCATCCATCTGCAAAGGAGTACCGGAAACTATTAGCGTCTGTGTTCGAAAAACTCTTGAAAAAGATCCGAAAAAGCGATTTACCTCCTTTGAGGAAATTGGTGACCAGCTGCTTAAAGTACGCAGTAATTACAGCAGTGCCGAAAGACTAAAAGATATTATTAATGACGGGACAGCAGTTATGTCATCCCGTGAATTGACCCAGCATGGGTTCGGCCTGCTTCACCTGCGCAGGGATAAAGAGGCAATAGAATACTTTAACAAAGCTATACAGGCTGATCCTAATAACTGGGAGGCTTACGGTTATAAAAGTTACTGTCTTGGCAACCTTAGACTTCATGAGGAAGCCATTTCCACTGCACTGCAGTCACTAAGAATAAATCCGGGTTTCGCCCATGCGTGGGCCAATCTTGGCTATTCATATTCTGAAATGAATCAGCATGATAAAGCACTCAATGCTTATGAAAAAGCGATAAGATTAAATCCGGGAGATGTTACTCATTATAATAATATTTGTATTTCTCTCTCAAATGCAAAACAATTCGATAAGGCTATTCAATATGCAAAAAAGGGACTTGATATCAAACCTGATTACTGGAGACTATGGCTTAATCTTTCATCTGCTCTTTTAAGAACTAACAGGTATGAAGAATCCATAGATGCAGCAAAGCATGCCCTGAGTATAAATCCCCGCTGCAAAAGTGCCTATATAATTCTATATGAGATCTATAAAAAATACGGGATGTTAAAAGAAGCAAATGACTGCCTTGAGAAAGCTTCAAAAATTGATTCCAAATATACGACCTAAAAAAATTTATATAAAAAATAATGGAATTGATTTCAAAATGTGCTTAAATAGGAGGTGATTGATATGAAAAAACTTTCCAACGGTCTATCTGTAGCCATCCAGATGACAGCATTAGAAACTATAGATTCAAAAAAACAGTATATGGAAAAAGAGCATCTCCTTATCGGGATCTGCAGTTTAAAAAAAGCAATTGACAGTAGAGGAAGACTGAGGTTCAAAGCAGACCTTAATAATCTGAATATCTACAATGAAGTACTGGCAGAACATAATATGGTTGAAGATGTTTTAAAAAAGTTTGGACTGGACCCCACTCAATTAAGAAGACAGGTGCGTAATAAAATAATCAAAGGGTTTTATATACACAAGGATAATTTAGTATATCCAGGTATGGGATACAGCAATGTATACAGGCAGGCATTCAAACTGTCGGGAGTTTCCGAAGAAGTATTGTGTTTACATGCCCTTGCTGCTCTGATGCAGGATCCCGGCGAAATCATTAAATCCGTCTTTGTTGAGACAAACATAAATATGTCTGAACTTGTAGAATATGCTCTTAAAAATGCAAAAGAAAAAAGGGAAACAAAAAAAGAAATAAAACAGGAATATACCCAGGAATTTAAACAGCAGCCTAAGGTTCAGCCAAAAACTACCTTCAGCAAAACACCAAATCTTGACCGTTATGGGCGGGACCTTACAAAAGAAGCAAGAGAGGGAAAATTAGGTCCCTTTGTAGGTAGAGATGACGAACTGCTAAAGATAATTCAAACACTTGCACGCCAGAAAAAAAATAATCCCATAATTGTAGGTGAAGCAGGAGTCGGAAAAACTGCTATCGTTGAGGCACTTGCCGTACGAGTAGCAGAAGGCAAGAATCCGGAGATACTCGGTGGTAAGCGTATCATCGAATTAGACATGGGATCTCTTGTCGGAGGGACTAAATACAGGGGTGAGTTTGAAGAAAGGATTAATTTTATAATTGAAGAAGCCCGGAAAAACTCCGATGTAATACTTTTTATAGATGAAATACATACTGTGGTCGGTGCAGGCCGTGCCGAGGGAAGCATGGACGCTGCAAACCTGATGAAACCGGCACTCGCCAGCGGCCTCAGATGTATTGGAGCTACCACAATCGATGAATACCGCCGTTATATCGAATCGGATTCCGCATTGGAGCGCCGTTTTGAAAAAATCATAGCAAATGAACCAACGCCGGGTGAGGCCGTGGAAATCCTTAAAGGCCTTAGACAAAAATGGGAAGAACATCACCATGTTAAAATTACCGACAAGGCTTTAGAGGCAGCAGTCAACCTTTCTATAAGATTTGACAGTGACCACAGATTGCCTGATAAAGCAATTGATTTAGTAGATAAAGCAGCTGCATGTATAAGAATTCCCATACTCAGCAAACCTGATTTTAAAATAAAAGGTGATTATAAAATTGATGAATCATCCAGTAAGCAAGACGGCGGTAGATCTAAAAACGAGGTGACCGAAATTACCATAGCTCAGGTCCTTTCCGATAAGACAAGCATACCTTTAGACATAATCACAGGCCACCTTGAAGAAATAGAAGAATCCCGTCTTCTCAAACTTGAGGAGTTTTTAAAAGAAAGAGTGATAGGGCAGGATGAAGCGATAGGAACAGTATGCCAGCAGCTTCTCATGGCTCATGCAGGACTGGTAAAAAGGCAGGGCCCTCTGTCAGTTTTTCTATTCCTTGGACCTACAGGAGTAGGCAAGACTGAACTAGCAAAATCAATAGGAGAATTCCTATTTGGAAGTTCTTCAGACCTTATCCGGTTTGACATGTCCGAATATATGCATGAACATCATGTAGAAAAACTGATAGGATCTCCACCGGGTTACAGAGACCATGAAAAAGAAGGACAGCTTACAGGGAAACTTAGGACCAAGCCATATTCAATAGTACTGCTTGATGAGATTGAAAAAGCTCATCCCAGAGTTTTCGATCTGTTCCTTCAGGTCTTTGATGAGGGTCGCCTGACAGATTCAAAAGGCAGAACTATAGACGCTAAAAACGCTGTTTTTATTATGACATCCAACATTTTGACTGTTGATAAAAAAAAGAGTCAGATAGGCTTCATCGAACAGGATTCAAAAGACCAAAAGGTTTCTGTTTCTCAGGAACTTTCCATCCAGTTTCGTAAAGAATTTTTAAACCGTATTGATGAGATAATAATATTTAGATCACTGGATAAAGAAGACGTAAGGATAATATTAAAACCGATGATCAATAAAATCTCAGAAAGCCTCCAGGAAAAATACAATGTATCTTTACAAATAAGTCAAGAAGCCGAGGAATTTATAATCCAGAAGGGCTACAGCAGACAATACGGCGTCAGAGAGCTCAAAAGAACACTTAACCGGCTAATACAGATTCCTTTAAGTAAATTAATCCTGAGCGGTGAGTTAAGAAAATATAAATCCTGGCAGGTAGCCTGTAAAGGAGATACGATTTC
>CAZODQ010000003.1:0-100015 GCA_964578625.1 uncultured Actinomycetota bacterium | reverse complement strand
GACGTAAAAAGAAAAGAGCAAAAGAGTAAACTCTGTGATAAGTTTATTAAAGAGAAAAAGCAATAAAAACAAAGATCTCATTGTATTAATAGACGGAGAACACTATCCCCAGGTTACCTATGATGCAATAACGATGCTGAAGAAAATTTATCCGGGTAAATTCAAGGGTATTATTTTTTTAGGTGGGACCGAAAAATTGGTAGAGGATGACCTAAAGTCTTTTTTCGGGGAAAAACTTTTCGAGATTAAAGATATTGACGCAGACTTCCAGGAAGCGCTTAGATATTTTAAACCTGACATCGTTTATGATTTGAGTGATGAGCCGGTTGTAAATTACATTATCAGAATGAAAATAGCTTCTTTTTGTCTTTATCATAAATGCAGTTATATGGGGCCTGATTTTTTATTTTCTTATGAAAGGGAAAATATACGCTGCAGGAAGCCTGCATTATCCATTATTGGAACAGGAAAAAGGATTGGTAAGACTGCAGTGAGTTCATACATATCAAAAGTATATACTGGAGAGAATGTCAATGTATGCATTATAGCAATGGGCAGAGGGGGGCCGAAAACCCCGCAGGTCATCAGAGGCGATAAAATAAATATTAATCCGGAATATCTTTTAGGGATAAGCAATAAGGGAATGCATGCAAGTTCTGATTATATAGAAGATGCTCTTATGGCAAGGGTAAACACTATAGGCTGCAGAAGATGTGGGGGAGGTTTTGGTGGAAAAATTTTTATGTCAAATGTAAAAGCAGGTGTCAGTATTGCTGAAGGTTTGAACCCGGATCTAATAATAGTAGAGGGGAGTGGTGCTTCAATTCCCGATATAGAAACAGATAAAAATATATGCATAATAGGTGCAGGCCAGAGCTGGGGAAGCATAGTAGGTTATTTGGGGATTTACAGGATACTTCTTGCAGATCTTATAATAATCACAATGTGCGAGGAACCCATGGCTGATAGAAAAAAAATATCTTTCCTGGAGAATGAAATCAAAAAAATAAAACCGGCGGTAAAGATTATAAAAACAATTTTTAGACCGGAGCCGTTAGCTGATGTCAGCGGAAAAAAGATATTCATGGCTATGACTGCCAGCGAGGCCATAAAGCCAAAGATTAAAAAATATATGGAGGAAAATTATAATTGTGAAGTCAAACAAATGAGTTTCAGCCTTTCAAATAGAAAACAGCTAAAAAAGGATTTACAGAATTGTATTGATTATAATACCGTGCTTGCAGAATTGAAAGCTGCATCAGTGGATTTGTTAACGGATTATGCTCTTAAAAATAAAAAGGAAATAATATATATGAATAATATCCCGGTTATATTAGGTGAGGAACAGATTTTGAAAAGAGAGTTAAAAAAGTTAATCTCAAAAGAAAGAATTTAATATGAATTTAAAAAATAAAGATGAACCGGGTTCAAGGGTAATAGTGATCTCTGATAAAAAGCAGGGACTTCCTTTTTCTAAAGGAATACTTGCATCCTCTATATCGATAACAGGTCTTGATATATTGACAGCTCATAAAATTGCGCTTGAGATACAGAATTACTTTTTAGAGAAAAAGAAATATTCCCTGTCTCTTGATGAGTTGAGAGCGCTTGCTTTTAGATTTATAAAAGACAAGGTCAGCCTGGAGTATGCGGAAAGATACTTGATATGGCAGTCGGTAGGTAAACTCAAAAAACCAATCATCATACTTATAGGAGGGGCAACCGGTGTGGGGAAATCAACTATAGCCACTATATTGGCCAACAGGCTAAATATAAACAGGGTTGCTTCCACAGATGCTATTAGAGAAGTCATGAGAGCTTCGGTATCTGAAAAGTTAATCAGGCCTCTCAGAGGTTCCTCATATAATGCATATAAAAATTTAACCCTGCCTCCTTCTGGTGTAGAACCGGTTATTTTGGGATTCAGAGAACAGGTACTGGCAGTAAGTGTAGGGATAGAGGCAATAATAAAAAGGAATATTTTAGAAAAATCTGATATTGTAATAGAAGGTGCGCATGTGGTACCAGGTTACCTTAATAATATATATGAATATTCTTCCGAGGCAATAATTCAGCAGATAGTCATATCGGTACCGGACAAGGAAGTCCATAAAGAGCACTTCACAAAAAGGACTGTTGAAACTCAGGGTTCAAGACCAATGGAAAGATATATAAAACATCTGGATAAGATTTTAATTATCCAGGACTATATAGAAAAACTGGCGAAGAATGAAAATGTCAGGATTATTGAAAATTATAATCTTGATGATGTAGTGAATGAAGTTTTAGAATTAATATTTCAAAGGGTTAAGAAAGAATTCAGTAAAATAGGTGCTGAATACACAAAAGTTAAATAAGATTATTCCGAGATGTAAAATTTTTCGGATACTTTCATATCACCGTTTAAATAAACTGTTATATTATAGGTACCAGGGGTATATATGTCATTCTTTTTAATAAGTGAAACTATAATTTTACCCGAGCCATTCTTTTCAGGATAAATAATATTTTTTTGTATTATTTCACTTGAATCATTTCTAATTTTTTCCCAAAGTACTTTTATTTCATTTTTAGTGGTGATGTGTCTGACTACTATTATCAGGTAAATATTTGTATCAAGTTTTTTAAAGTAATAACTGTTATTTTGTTTTTGCTTATCAATACCAGAGTTTTTATCAGAGCTTAGATATATATTTTCAATATCCGGCTTTGTATAAATAATAAGTACTGCAGCTATTATCAGGATTATAGTGAGGGTGACTATAATTATTATGTTTCGTTTACTCATCTGATTATCATATAAAGGATTTAACAGTTTTAAGTTATTATAAGAGTTATTTTCAGCCTTGGCTATAAATTAGCTAAATTATTTGACTAAAATTTTTAATTGATATATATTTTCTAAATGTTTTATAGGAGGGAGTTTAAATTACATGCCTATATATAGTTATAAATGCAAAAAGTGTGGAAAAATTTTTGATAGTTTTCAAAGAGCTGATGAAAATAGCAATATAAGATGTATTTATTGTGATTCTGAAGCTCAGAGAATCTTTTCTCCTGTAGGTATAATTTTAAAAGGATCTGGTTTTTACACTACAGATTACAGATCCAGTCATAAAAAATCCTGTAATAATAACAGTATTTCAAAAGATAACTGGAAAGACAGTAAAAAGTCTGAAATACAGTCTTCTGGCAAAAGAGAAGCCAATGTCCTAAAGGATAAAGAAGAAAAAAAACTTAAATAAATATTGGTAAAGTAGAAGTAATAGACCCCTGATTTATTTTATAATTTATTATTGATTATTCATGATTATATTACTGTTCATATCTATAGTATTAATATGGCTGCATGTATACAACTTAAGATTTATGATAAAGACCAGCACAGGCTCTATCAAGATGAAAAATTTAAAGAAGGCGGAAAAGATAAAAGTGATGATAAAAGACATTCCGCCCGCATCCTTATTGTTGATGCTGCTCCCACTGGCTATAATAATGGCGTTAAATCTTATAGAAATAGGTTATTTTGTTTATAGCAATTATGTTTTTAATAATTTGATAGTGACAATCGGAAGTGCCATACTTGTTGGCTATACTTTACATTCTATGATAAAATTTTTACCAGAGATTAGGGATTTTATCAGTAAGCCTTTAGGGTATCTGGTGAAGAGAACCCAGGGTTATGAGAATGTTTTGAATTATATTATGATTCCCCTGGAGATAATTTTTTGTTCATATATAATAGTGAAAGTTTTTATTTTTTTATTAAACTTGTAATTTTAAAATAGGTTTAAATATGAGCATAAAGAAAATTTGTATTTTTTTTCTAGTTATTTGTTTTTTACTAACATCTTTTGTTTCTGTTTCATGTTTTCTTTTCAGTGGTACCGGGGATACAGGGTTGATTCAAGCTGTTGAAACTCCAGATGAGGAAAGTGTTGGTCTGGAGAATAGAATCGAGACACTAATGGAAAACGAAGACTTTTTAGATGTTCTTAGTACTTTTGATTACAAAGGTTCTACTATCAAAGAAGCAAATCAGGTATATAATAAAGAGAATTCCGATGAGAATTTGTTTTTCATATTATTAGAGACAACAGAAGATTTTAAAGATGTGGAAAATTACTATAAAGATATAAAAGTCAAATCAATATGGAAAAGATCTGAGATATTCGAGGAAAGCTCGAAAAATATTGAAGAAGAATTTATTGATTCTGATAATAAAAGTGTCCAGGTTTCTAAATTTACATACTCCAATTTGGAAAAAGACAAGGTCGTAAATGTCTTAATAAAGGGTCTGGGAGAGGGCAGAACACAAATAATGATAATTTACTGGAATCTGCAGTAGACAGCTAAATGGAAGACCATAAAGGCTTAAATTCAAAGATCTACACCGTCAGTGAACTAAATTCAAATATAAGAAAAAGTCTTGAATCCAATTATTCTGATATATGGCTGGAAGGAGAAGTCAGCAACTTTTATTTCCCCGAAAAAAAGCATATGTACTTTGATCTAAAGGATGAAAAATCCAAAATCAGGGTAGTGATGTTCCATCATAATAATAGGGACCTATTGTTTGATATAGAAGAAGGTCTGCATATTTTAGTCAATGGCTACATTTCAGTTTATGAAAAAAGAGGAGAATATCAGATAGTAGCTCTGGATGCCAGACCCGTAGGAAAAGGTTCTCTTATTTTGGCGTTTGAGCATCTAAAAGAAAAATTAGAAAAAAAAGGATATTTTGACAGTATACATAAGAAAAAAATCCCTGTTATTCCGGGGAGAATAGGAATAGCGACTTCTATCGGCGGTGCGGTCATAAGGGATATAATTTCAGTCCTGAAGAGGAGATTTGAAAATTTCCACCTTGTATTAAGAGATGTTAATGTTCAGGGCATTACTTCTGCTGATGAAATATGCAGTGCAATAGACGATCTGAGTGAATACGGAGTAGATGTTATTATACTAGCAAGAGGAGGCGGTTCGCTGGAAGATTTATGGGCATTTAATACAGAAAAGCTGGCAGATAGGATATATAATTGCACAGTACCTGTAATTTCAGCAGTTGGACATGAAACAGATTACACAATATCGGATTTTGTGGCTGATAAGCGTGCTGCCACACCTTCAGTTGCGGGAGAGTTAGTAATATTGAATAAAGCAGAGACAGTAGAGAATCTAAAAGAAATCAGTAAAAAGATCACAAATCTATTGAGTTCAAAGATAAATACATATAGAAGGGAGGTTGGTTTTTTAATCAATAGGAGAATCTTTATAAGGTCCGGAGTTATATTGGACAGGTTTAGCCAGGCTGCCGGTGAAGCTAAAATCAGATTGATAGAATATGTAAGAAAAATTATCAAAGTTAAAGCAGGATCAGTATCGGAATATTACCTGCAGGTAGATGAGAAAGATATACTAAGGAAGATTTATACCTTTAAAGTGAAAATTGAAAATGTAAATATCAGGATGATTTCAATTATTAAGAATTATTTTGGATCTAAAAAAAATGAATTAAAGCTGATATTGAAAAAATTAAAGGATAGAAATCCGGTTGTTGTACTGTATCGGGGTTTTGCCTTAATATATAAAGAGAAGGTTGACAAAAATATTAAAGGTATAGATGAAATCAAGGTCAACCAAAAGGTAAGGATAATGCTTAAGGATGGAGTACTAAAAGCAAAAATATTTGATAAAATTTATAAAAAATTAGATTTAGGACTTAAAAGTGAAAATTGAAAAAATGAGTTTCGAACAGTCAATTGAGAAATTGGAAGAAATCGTAAGGGAACTTGAAAATGAAAATATATCCCTGGAAGAATCCATGAAAAAATTTGAGATGGGTATCAAACTTTCTTCTAATTGTCTTAAAATGTTAAATGAAGCAGAGGGTAAGATAGAGAAGCTGACAAGGTCTAAAGACGGAAAATTAATTGCGGGTGAACTGAAGCTGGAAAAATAATATACAGCCTTATTTCAGGTCATTTGCCGGTCTACAAAGCATAATTATGACATTTTTATTGAAACTATATATAGTATGATAATAAATCAGATATATTAAAAGCAGCTACATATAGTTATATATTCTTTTAAATAAATAATAAATTAAATAATCATATTTATCTTCATATCTTCTTTTAAATAAATAGTTTACAAATTAATAATGTTGTGGTATCTTATTGTTGTGATGTGGGGAGAAATGGAGAGATAATGATGTGTATTCCCACTGATATTTAAAAATGGGGTTTCTATGTTTGTTGGTAAACATTTTAGGACAATCGACAGCAAGGGAAGGATTTTTATTCCCGTCAAGTTTAGGGAAGATTTGGTAAAGGGTGTAATTTTATCACAGGGGTTTGGTGGAAGATGCCTTTTTATGTTTTCCAAAGAAGGATGGAAAAATATGGAAGAGAAAATAAAATCCAAAAAAGTATCTGAAATCAATACCCTGGAATTTTCCAGATGGTTTTCATCTTCTGCAAGTGAGGAGTCCTTGGACCAACAAGGAAGGACTAGAATACCACCAGAATTAATAGAATATGCAGGGATTAAGAAAGATATTGTCATAGTAGGCCAACCAGACAGGGCCGAGATATGGGATAAAGAAGCATGGTTGAAGTATTACGAAAAAATCGATTTCAAATTTAAGGATGAAAAAGCAATTGAACAGTTGGATTTGTAAAAGAGTATCATAAATGAATTTTAAAGAAATTCATGTACCTGTTCTTTTAAAAGAAGTTTTATTTTATCTGGATTTAAAAAAGGGTGATGTTATATTTGATGGTACGCTTGGCGGTGCTGGTCATACTGTAGAAATAATTAAAGCCATTGCCCCCACAGGCAAAGTAATTGGAGTAGATCTTCATAGCCAGACTTTAAGCACCGCCTCCACCCGCCTTGAGAAGTTTTTAAAAAATGTAGTTTTAATAAACGATAACTTTGCAAATATTATGAAAATTTTGAAAAAATTAAATGTAACAAGTATAGATGGAATGTTGCTGGATCTGGGATTATCCTCTTTTCTGATTGAAAAATCTAAAAGGGGGTTTAGTTACCTTAGGGATGAAGAACTGGATATGAGATTTGGAAATGGAAGTCTAAAGGCATTTAATGTAGTAAATGAGTACTCTGAAGATAGGCTTACGGAGATTTTTCAAAAATATGGAGAAGAAAGGTGGGCTAAATTAATTGCTAAAAATATTATTGCCAGCAGAAGGACCGGGGATATAAAGACTACGGGTGAACTGGTAGAGATTATTAAAGATTCAATACCAAAAAAGTTTAAATATTACAGGAAAGGTAATCCGACTAAAAGAGTTTTTCAGGCGATCAGGATGGAAGTAAACAAAGAATTAGACAATCTAAGAAAAGCGATAAGAGATGGTTTCAAAATGTTAAAGAGTAAAGGGAGGATGGTGGTAATATCTTATCACTCGCTGGAGGACAGGTTGGTAAAAAGAATTTTTTTAGAATTTGAAGGCATTTGTACCTGTCCTCCAGGACTGCCTGTGTGCAGTTGCGGCAGGGAAAGAAAAGCCGAGATTATTACAAGAAGAGTGGTGAAAGCGGGCCTGGAAGAGATTAATAGAAATCCACGTTCAAGGAATGCAAGGTTAAGGGCTTTAGAAAAATTATAAGTCATATTTTATTTAAAACATTTTTATTTACTTTTAGTTTGATATGAATATAGGATTAGCAGAGAAAAGAGAAAATTATAGAAGAAAACCTTATCCTCTTCTGTATCTGGTAAAGGAAAATGATGACGGAAGAGCTCAGGAGAATATAATATACAGCAATAGGGGATTGTTTTATATAATTATTGTGGCCATAATTTTCACCTGTTTGGGTATTTTATTAAATATAGGACTTAAGATACAGAATGTTAATTACGATAGAAGTGTATATAAGATCAATGAGATGATATCCTTAGAAGAAGAAAGAAACGATCGCCTACTGCTGAAAATCTCAGAGTTAAGATCACCATCCAGGATTATAGAGGTCGCAAAAAATGATTTAAATATGAATATGTCCGGTGATTTTCAGATAGTCAAGATTTCAGACAGCGGTTTGAAAAATAATGAAAAAATATATGATTATATATCAAATGATACAGATACTACTGCAGTTAGGAATTACGACAGTTTTTTAGGAACTATTTATTATGTTCAGGATATAGTACTGGTAGTATCGGAAAGTGTGTTGACATTTTTTATTCCCTAATTATTATGTAATTTAAAAAATGAGAGTTAAGAATAATATCAAGGTAAACAGGAAAAGAATATATTTCCTGTTTATTTTATTTTTAGTGACCTTTTTGTTGATAATCTACAGACTGGTTTCAATTCAATATTTGAATGCCTCAAAATTTAAAAGTTATGCGGAATTTCAACATACGGATGAATTTGTTCTTAGCTCTAAAAGAGGTAAAATCCTGGACAGGAACGGTATTGAACTGGCGACAAGTCTGATTGAGAAGACTATATACGCGGATCCGAGATTTGTATCGGATTCAAATTATGAATCAAAAGTTTTAGCGGAAATACTAGGACTAAATGAAGAGGAGGTAAAGGAAAAGCTAGATAATAAAGAATCTGGGTTTGTATATATAGAAAGAAAGGTCTCTTTGGAAAAAGCTGAAGAAATTATGGAATATAACCTGCCCGGTATATATTTTCAGGATGAAGCCAGGAGATATTATCCTCAAAACGATATAGCAGCTTCGATAATCGGGTTTACAGGAATGGATAATAACGGTCTTTCCGGGATTGAGCTTCAATATGAAAAAATCCTCAGGGGGATTGATGGAAAAGCTATTGCAGAGAAAGATGTTTTTGGAAATATAATTCCTGGAGAGAACAATACCTATATAGAACCTGTTAACGGTAAGGACGTGGTACTTACTATTGATTCACAGATTCAATATATGGTACAGAAAAAACTGGAGGAAATAGTAACGGAATATAACGCACTTAGAGCAATTGCAGTAGTAATGAATCCTAAAAATGGAGAAATCTATTCAATGGCAAATTACCCCGGCTTTGATTTAAACGATTACCAGGAGGTTGATGAAGAATTATATAAGACATTGGGTATTTCTTATACTTATGAACCCGGGTCTACTTTTAAGATAATCAATGTTTCATCGGCATTAGAGAATAATACAATAGGGAAGGATTGGGCGTTTGACCTGCCGCCTTCGATAAAGGTTGGTGACAGGGTCATTAAGGAAATATTCAGGACTTATAATATAAGATATACCACTGGAGAAATAATCAAATATTCAAGTAACGTAGGAGCAGTAACTATTGCTTTGAGTATGGGTGAAGAGATGTTCTGGAATAGCATAAAAAATTTTGGATTTGGAGAGCTTACAGGAATAGAATTGCCGGGGGAAGAGAAGGGGATTTTTTATGATTATAAGACCTGGCCTGCATCAACGATAGGTGCGCTGGCCATAGGTCAGAACATCTCGGTGACTCCGCTTCAATTACTGCGTGCAGCCTGTGCTATTGCCAATGGAGGTTATTTAGTCGACCCCTCTATTGTAAAGGAAATAAAATTATCGGAAAATGAAGAAGATGGTGATGTAAAGATGGATAAAGGAAACAGGATAATAAGTTCTGAAACAGCAAGTATAATGAAGGATATGATGCTTTCTGTAGTGGAAGAAGGGACAGGAACAAAAGCTCAGATAGAGGATGTAAAAGTCTGCGGAAAAACTGGCACTGCTGAGAAGGCTAATAAAAATGGAATAGGCTATGATGAAGGTCGAAGTATAACATCTTTTATTGGTTTTGCACCATATGAAGATCCGGAAATCGCAATACTTATAGTTGTGGATGAGCCGCAGGGCGGAGAAAATACAATCTGGGGCGGTACTGTTGCAGCTCCTGTTTTCAAAGAAATAATGGAATTTTCTTTAAAAAGATTAAGGATATTATAATTAAGATGAATTTAGCTGAATTATTAAAAGATATAGATTATAGAAGAATTGACGGAAGCACTGACATAGATATTAAAAGTCTCTCTACATATTCTAAAAAAGCACAAAGCGGCAGCCTGTTTGCGGCTATCGAGGGATTTAAGTATAAAGGGCACTGTTTTGCAGGAGAAGCAGTTTCTAATGGCTCTATTGCGGTAGTGACACAGGAGGAGGTAAAGCTTCCTTCTAATATAACCAGGGTAATGGTTGAAAATACCAGGGAGATTCTGCCGATTTTGTGCAGAAACTTTTATCAGAATCCCAGTAAATATTTCAAGTTGATTGGCATTACAGGGACTAATGGAAAGACAACGACATGCTATCTTATTGATTCTGTTTTAAGAAGTGCAGGAATAAAGACTTCGCTTATTACTACAGTTGAATCCTTCTTGGATACAAAAAGGGTTTTTTTCGACTGTACAACTCCTGAGTCCCTTGATTTAAATAAATTCTTTTCAGACAGCAGGCAGAGCAAAATAGGTGCTGCCTGTATGGAAGTATCTTCACATTCCATAGATTTGCACAGAGTTGATTATCTGGATTTCGATTATTTCGTATTTACAAATCTCTCCCAGGACCACCTGGACTATCATAAAAATATGGCCGGTTATTTTGAAGTAAAAAATAAATTGTTCCAGGGGAAATACAGAAAAATATACGGAGGCAGGAAGGCAGTCATTAACATAGATGACAGCTATGGGAAAAAAATTTTTAAATCAACTGATTTAAAAAAAATTTCATATTCGCTTGAATCTGAACAGGCAGATATCCGGGCAAGCAATATAAAAAAATCAGTCTCAGGAATTGAAATGAATATAAACACATCTGGCGGTAGAAATATGAAAATATCTTCTATGTTATGCGGATGTTTTAATATATATAATATCCTGGCAGCTGTTGGTATATGCCTCGATATGGGTCTCGGTATTCGCTCCATAAAAGAAGGAGTAAGATCTGTACAGGGAGTGGAAGGCAGGTTTGAAAAAGTGGATACCGGGGGAGAGTTTACAGTAGTGGTAGATTATGCTCATACCCCTGACGGGCTGGAGAATGTGTTGAGAACTATAAAGGAGATAGTAAAATCGGGGGGAAAAATTATATCAGTTTTTGGATGCGGCGGAAACCGTGATAAAGGTAAAAGAGAAGTAATGGGCCGTATTACAGGACAGCTGGCAGATTTTACTGTGATAACCTCTGATAATCCAAGAAACGAAACGCCTGAATCTATAATAGATATGATCGAAAAGGGACTTATCAAGTCTGGCAGTAAGGAATATATCAGAGAAACTGACAGAAAAGAAGCAATATTTAAGGCTCTTAATATGGCTGAAAAGGATGATGTAGTCCTCATAGCAGGGAAAGGTCATGAAAACTATCAGGAGTTCGAACATTATAAAAAAATATTTAGTGACCGAAAAGTGGTTAAAGAGTGGGCTGACCGGAAAAAATGAAAGAAAAAATAAAAGTTGAAAATATATTATCCTGGACAAATTGCAGATTGGTTTCGGGGAATATTAAAGAAATTATTGGTAATATATCAACTGATTCACGGACTATTGGTAAAGGAGATTTTTTTATCCCTCTGACTGGCGAGAATTATGACGGTGTTAATTTTATAGAGGAAGCTCTGAAGAAAGGTGCAGGCGGCTTTGTATTTGAGTCAGGGCATAAAGGCAGGTTAAAGTTATGGAAGAAGGTTTTAGGAAGCGAGAGTTTCAATAATTTAATAATACTGCAGTCAGATAATAATTTAACTTTTTTAGAAAAAATCGCTTCCGGTCATATACGTAAGTTTAATCCTATAGTTATAGGTATAACAGGAAGTGTTGGCAAGACTACTACAAAGAATTTTTTAGTAAATATATTAAATAAAAAACACAGAGTCGGATTTACTCCCGCCAATTATAATACTGAGATCGGCGTGTCTAAATCGATATTGGAGATTGACAGGAAAACGCAATTTTTTATTGCTGAGCTGGGTATGAGAGCAAAAGGCCAGATAGGCGTACTTTCTGAGATGTGTAATTTAAATGTTGGAGCTGTTACTGCTATAGGGCAATCACATATGGCTTTTTTTAAAGACCTAAGAGAAATAGCCACAGCAAAAGCTGAGATTGCAGAAGTCCTCTGCAGGAACAATGGGGTCCTGTTTTTAAATGATGATGACAGAAACAGCGATTTAATAGAGAGCAATGTCGATTGTAAAGTTATAAAATTCGGGAGGAATAAAAAAATTGCGTTTAATTTTATAGAAAAAAATATGGATAGGATGGGGAGATTTACTTTTGATTTTTATAAAAATGATAAAAAAATTACAGATATAGCTCTAAACATACCCGGCTATCATAATATATACAATGCATGTTGCGCAGCAGCTATAAGTTCGAATTTGAATATAAGCAAAGATGATATAAAGAAAGGAATTGAAGAGGCAGTTGTAGAAGGCTCCAGAATGGAAATAGTAAGGAAAAAAGATAAAATAATAATAGATGATTGCTATAATGCCAGTCCTATTTCGGTCAGAGAAGCTATTGATACTCTGGTTTTGATCTCAGGGAAAAATAATATGAGAAGCATAGCAATATTGGGAGATATGTTGGAGCTGGGTGATAACTCACCTAAGTTTCACTATGAAATCGGGCGGTATCTGTCTGAAAAAAAGGTAGATGTCCTGATTGCTCTGGGAAATCTTGCTAAAAATATATTCGAGGGATTTAAAAGCGGTGGTAGTTTTGATAAAAGTAAAAATTTGTGTTTTTATTTTAGGGATAAAGGAAAACTGGGCAAAGTAATAGGTGATTTACTCAAATCAAAGGATTTGATTTTAATAAAAGGCTCAAGGGCAAATAAAATGGAAGATATCATTAATTTAGTATAGGTGGAATGTAATATATGACGTGGATATTCTTATCAATTATAATCGGAGGTCTGATTTCACTTCTGATGACACCTCTGTTTATAAAGTTTCAGAAGAGTAAAAGAATCGGAGAGAAGATTCGTATTGACGGTCCAAAGACCCACTCCGTAAAAATAGGTACGCCGACTATGGGTGGAATAGTATTTGTATGGTCTTCCACAGCAGCATTTATAGCAGTAAGTCTTATTAAGTATTACAGGCATAATGTTTACAGCATAGAAGGGGTATTTGTCCTTTCAGTATTATTACTGTGCAGTCTGATAGGATTTATTGATGATTACATATCGCTTAAGAAGCAGCGGTCCCTCGGTCTGAGGGGATGGGTCAAACTGTCACTTCTGGCCGTGGTATGTGTATATTTTGTATTATTTTCCAAATATATCCTTAACATCAGTACATATATAAGTATACCCCTTACTGATATAAGGGTGGAGCTCGGCAACTGGTATTACATTATAGTAGTGGTGATCATAATCAGTACCACTAATGCAGTCAATTTGACCGATGGCCTTGATGGCCTGGCAGCGGGTGCTTCATCTTCTGTTCTGGCTGTGTTTTGTTTCATCGCGTTCTTTGAATGGAATATACTTAATGTTTCTTATGCAATAGATATAGCGGTAGTAAGCGGTGCAACTCTTGCTGCATGTATAGGATTTTTATGGTGGAATACGGCCCCTGCTGAAATTTTCATGGGTGATACAGGCTCATTTGGACTTGGCGGTCTTATTGCAGCAGTCGCAATAATTCTGAAGCAGGAAATTCTGCTTATTATAATCGGGGGACTCTTTGTCATTGAAACATTATCGGTAATTATACAGGTATGCTGGTTTAAGATTTTCAAGAAAAGGGTATTTAAAATGGCTCCAATACACCATCACTTTGAGGTCCTTGGATGGCCGGAAATAAAAGTTATCATTAGATTCTGGGTAATCAGCATACTGTTTTCCGGAGTGGGATTTTTTATCTATTATTTAAAATTTATAGACTAAAAAATGGAAAATAGCTTTGATTTAATTAAAGATAAAAGATTATTGGTAATCGGCCTGGGGAAGACAGGGCTGTCTGTAATAAGAAAGCTAATCGATTTTACCTCTTCCATAACAGGAATTGATAGTAATCCCTATCTGGATCTGGAAAGAGTATTTAATAGCAATATGAGTACCGAATATAGGAATTTAAAGATAATATTAGGCGAAGATATATTTAAGGAAAGAAAAATTATAAAAGAAATAGATATGGTAATGGTCAGCCCAGGCATTCCCGGCGATATACCACTGATCAAGTTTGCTGAGGAAAGTAAAATTCCTATTTTAAGTGAATTGGAACTGGCATGGAGGTTATTGAACAAAGAGGAACAGAGTAACACTGTTGCAGTGACCGGAACTAATGGTAAAACAACGGTAGTAACCCTGATAGGAAAGATTTTTAAAGATTCTAAAAAACAATGCATAGTCTGTGGGAATGTAGGGCTGCCGTTAATTGATACTGTAAACGAGATAGATAAAAGCGGCAATTTAGAGAAAAATCTGATCAGAGTAATAGAGGTAAGCAGTTTTCAGCTGGAGAGAATATACAGTTTTAGGCCTCATATAAGTGTTATATTAAATATTACAAGTGACCATATCGACAGGCATAAATCTTTTATAAACTATGGAAACCTGAAAATAAAACTGCTGTCAAATCAGGATAAAGGTAA
Organism: uncultured Actinomycetota bacterium; assembly: GCA_964578625.1. Lineage (GTDB taxonomy): Bacteria > Actinomycetota > Humimicrobiia > Humimicrobiales > Humimicrobiaceae > CAZBSE01. Next base: position 85,420 of record CAZODQ010000003.1, on the reverse strand, counting down.
CTGGTCTGTCATCAATACGGATGACCGGTATATAAATGAAAGGATCATGTATATTTCGAAAGTACAGAAATCACTACCAGAATTTATCAGGTTCAGTCTCGAACCAGACAGTGGAGCGGATCTTTTTTATAAAGATAATCATATTTACTACAGTATAAGAAAAGACAGCGGGAAGATAAATTTAGAGAATATTTATCTGAAGGGAAAACATAATATTTCAAATATTATGGCTTCCATAGCACCGGCTGTGCTGATGAATATAAATGAAAAGAGTATTGAAAAGTCAATTAAGGACTTTAAGCCTCTAGACCATAGAGTTGAATATTTGGGTTGTATAAAAAAGATAAGATGCTTTAATGATTCAAAATCAACCAATCCGGATGCGACTATAGTGGCTATTAATGATTTTGGAAAAGAAATTACTTTAATTATGGGCGGTAAAGACAAGGATATGGATTTTTCAGGACTGGCAGCTGTCCTGGATAAAAAAGTTAAAAATCTGATTTTAATAGGAGAGGCTGCCTCCAGCATTTATAACTGTGTAATGAAGAGAAAACATAATTATAAGATATACAGGCATGAAACGCTTGAAGCGGCAATTAAAAAGGGATTTGAGGTTACCAGGCCCGGAGAGGTTTTAATGCTTTCCCCTGCCTGTGCGAGTATAGATATGTTCAGAGATTACAAGCAGCGTGGAAATAAGTTTAAGAGCCTTGTATTTTCAGAAAAAAATAAGATGTCATGAGAAGAGGAATAAATATCAATAGATATGGTGTAATGAGAATTGATATTGAGTACTATTCTCTGTTTGTCTTGACTTTAGTACTTTCAATAATCGGTTTGATAATGATATCAAGTTCTTCTATTTCAATAGGAGAAAGATACTTCAACGATCCTTATTGGTTCATCAGGAGGCAAATAATATGGTGGGTCGTATCTTTTATTTTTTTTATTATTACCTCGAGAATAAATTATCGTTATTATCAGAAGTTTTCTATTTATATAATGATTATATCAGTTGGATTACTGGCTCTGGTTCTCATTCCCGGTATCGGAATTGAAATAGGCAGTTTTAGAAGAGCACTAAACTTATGGTTTTTTAGCATCCAGCCTTCCGAATTTGTAAAAATAGCCATAGTCATCTTTTTTTGTGATAATCTTGATAGAAAATATAAAGATATAAAACACATCAGAAATATAATTTTTCCGGCATTTTTTGTTTTATGCGTAGTTGCTATTTTAATATTTCTGGAACCCGACCTTAGTGCGATGATAGTCATAGGGTTAATTGCATTTATAGTATTATTTGCAGGCGGGGTGAGATTCAAACATTTATTAGGTTTAGGGTTTATCGGTACCCTGGTGACTATTGGCTATATGTTTTTAGAGGATTATAGAAGGGAAAGAATTTTTGAATTTATTGATAGAATTGTTACTCTTATCAAGAGCAGTGAAGAAATCGGACAGGTAAGCTTTCAGGTATCACAATCATTAATTGCCCTCGGTTCTGGAAATATAATAGGATTGGGACTGGGTAATAGTGTACAAAAGTACTATTATCTTCCGGAAGCGCATACAGACTTTATTTTTGCTATTATTGGTGAAGAACTGGGTCTGGTAGGCACTATACTTGTAGTAATTTTATTTGTTCTTTTTATGTTTTTCGGGATAAGAGTCTGCTTTAAGACCAAAGATTATTTTAGCAGAATACTGGCAGTAGGTCTTACCAGTATTATAGTTATTCCGGCAATAATTAATATTTTTGTCGTTATTGGATTAGCTCCGGTCACCGGTCTTGCACTTCCCTTTATAAGTTACGGGGGTTCATCACTGCTGGTCAGTATGATAAGCGCGGGTATACTGCTGAATATATCAAGGCATAGTACTATGACTAAGAGAGCCAGTGAAGATTCAGATGATTAGAATGTTGTGTTTTATATTTTAAATCACGTGAGTGTTGTTTAGATGGAAAAAAAAATTTTAATATGCGGAGGAGGAACCGGAGGGCATTTATACCCGGCTTTGGCAATAATTGAGTATATCAAAGATAACTACCCTTCATGCAGTCTTCTTCTCATCGGAACTGAAAGAGGACTGGAAAAAGAGTCAATATCAAAATTTGGTATAGACTACAGGACAGTAAAGTCCTGCGGGTTAGTTCTAAAAGGAAGCATATTTAGAAAGATTCTCAACACAGGTAGATTTTTTTATTTTTTTACTTTAGGTTTTTTTCAGTCTATTAAGATAGTACTGGCGTTCAAACCTGATATAATACTGGGTATGGGTGGTTATGTTTGCGGCCCTGTTCTTTCAGCAGGTATTTTTACGGGGAAAAAGATTGCACTACATGAACAGAATTACATTCCGGGAAGATTGAATAGTCTTTTTTCAAGATTTGTGCGGTATATTTTTATCAGTTTTAAAGATACGGGGCGATATTTTAAAGCAAATAAGAATAAAATAATATTTACCGGAAATCCATTAAGAAAAGCAATAAGGGAATTAAAAGAGATAAAGCCGAATTTTAAGAAGTGGGGCCTGGAAGAAGGAAGATTTACCATAGCTGCTTTTGGGGGAAGCCTTGGAGCTGAAAAAATAAATAATACAGTCGTTAATCTATATGATTATTTTAAACAAAATAACAGGATCCAGATATTACTCATCTGCGGCAGGCGTTTCTATGACCAGTTAATGAAAGAGAAAAAGGATATTGTTGAATGTAAGGATAAGTTGATCTTAAAAATTTTTCCATATATAAAAGAAATACACGAAATATACAGGATATCGGATTTAATAATCTCAAGAGCAGGGGCAAATACCATATCAGAAATAATAAAGAGTAACATACCTTCAATACTTATACCATACCCGGATGCAGTTGCAGATCATCAATTTTATAATGCAAAATTTTTAGCCGGAAAAGGTAAAGCTTTTTTAATTGAAGATAATTATTTGGATGAAAAGAAAATAATTGAAACTGTAAATTCAATTTTAAGGAATAAAGGTAAAAAATACAAAGAAATGAAAAAAAGGAAAATAAAGGGTTCTGGCATCAACAGCGCTGGGGTCATCGTCTCAAAATTAATGGGGAATTAAATTGAAAAAGATTTATGATGATTTTAAAAAAATAAAGAAATATTTTTTAGTCGGAATAGGCGGAGCCGGGATGAGTGCTATAGCTATGGTACTTCACGGCATGAAACTGTCGGTATCAGGTTCCGATATAAAAGAATCACGATATACTAGTGTTTTAGAAAATGAAGGTATCAAAATTTATATCGGTCATAGTAAAGAAAATATTAAAGACTCAGATGCAATCATATATTCTACGGCGATACCTGATAATAATCTGGAAATAAAAGCTGCTAAAGAAAAAAAGATCCCAATATTTAGCCGTTCTGATATATTAGCATGGATTCTTAACAGCAGAAGCGGGATAGCTATTTCAGGAACTCATGGAAAAACCACTACTACTTCCATGATCTCATTAATCTTTAGAGGTATGGGCCTAGACCCTACAATAATGGTGGGAGGAGAGTTAAATGAGCTTGGATCTAATGCCAGATACGGAAAGGGGGATTACGTTATAGCTGAAGCTTGTGAAAGTGATGGTTCGTTTTTAAAATATAAGCCTTCTATAAGTGTTGTTACAAATATTGAAGGGGATCATTTTGATTTCTATAAAAATCTTGATGAAATAAGACAAAGCTTTGTGAAATTTATAGAAAATACCAAACCCGGAGGTCTGGTAGTACTGAATGGCGATGAGATATATCTCTATGATTTATTGAGAACGGATAACAAACGGATTATATATTATGGTATAAGCAATAAAAACCACATTTATGCTGAAAATATAAAATTTTCTAATTTTACTTCCTCATATGATTTGGTGACCCGCAGCGGCCGAAAACTCACAAGAATAAAAGTCAAATTAAATGTTCCCGGAATTCATAATATAAAAAATAGTCTGGCTTCTTTTGCAGTTTGTCATGGTATGAATATGGACTTACGAAAAGCTGCGGATATATTAAAATTTTTTACAGGAGTTAAAAGGAGATTTGAGAAAAGAGGAGAGAAGAAAGGTGCAATTATCTTTGACGATTATGCTCACCATCCTTCCGAAGTAAAAGCAACTCTTGAAGCTGCAGCGGAAAAAAAGAACAGACGGATAATAACGGTTTTTCAGCCGCATAGATATTCAAGATTGGCTAATTTAAAGAATAAATTTAACAGCTGCTTTAATATGAGTGACCTGCTAATCATTACAGATGTTTATGGCTCGGGTGAACAACCCATACCGGGAATTACCGGCAAGATCCTGATCGATAATTTAATAGACAGCGGTTTTAAGAATAAAATAGTCTACATTCCAAAACTGCATGACATAACCGAATATCTTGAGCTTAATATAAGGAAGAATGATATGGTCTTATTGATGGGAGCAGGCGATATCACAAGGGTTACTGAGGAGATATTAAAATATTAAATTAAAGGTGCAGGCTGTTTTATGGCAAAATTAAAATCAATCAGAGAGAAAATAAAGCGGCTAATTAAGGGTATTAATTTAAATAACATCGTGTTTGATATTAGTACTGCTGAACTCACTTCTGTAGAAACCGGCGGGAAGGTTCTATGTTATTTTGTAGCAGATACAATGAAAGATTTAAAAAAAATAGTCGAAGTCTGTACTGATAATCAAATCGATTTTATGGTAATTGGTGATGGTACAAATATTCTGTTTAGTGATAAATACCTTAATCTGGTATTGATAAAATTAGGTATGGACTTTAAATATATTGATTTTTCTGACAGGAATAGGATTACTGCGGGTGCTGCTTACAGGCTTTCTAAAATGGTAGACTCGGCTGCAGACAGGGGATATGATTTTTCTGAGCTCTCTGGCATACCAGGAACAATAGGCGGAGGTGTTATGGGTAACTGCGGCTCCAAATATAAGAGTGTTTGCGAGTTTATAGAAGAGGTTAGTTATTTATCAAATGAAGGTGGAAATATCAGGGAAAAGACCAGGATTTTAAATAAAAGTGATTTCGGTTACAGATATTTTTACATTACGGGTCTTGTGATCCTGACCAGAGTGGTTTTTAATGCAGACAGATCCGAAAGGGATGATATTTTTAAAAAAATCAGAAACAGGTTAAAAGACAAAAAACTGACCCAGCCGGTAAATACAAGAAATGCGGGCTGTTTTTTTAAAAATATTTTAGATTGCTCTGAGTCTTCCGGAAAATTAATAGAGAAATGCGGCATGAAGGGTTTTGTTTATGGCGGAGCCAGGATTTCTGATAAACATGCGAATTTTATTGAAAATTTTAATAATGCCAGTTCGGAAGATATATTTGTACTTTCAAATATTATAAAAGATATGGTTATGAGCAAGTTTAAAGTAAAACTTGAATGTGAGGTAAAAACGATAGGATTTTAATATGTCAGATATATCAAGGAAATTCAGGAACATCCGGGTAAGAAAACAGAAAAAGTCACTTAAAATAGGGGTGATTTCGGGAGGTATTTCTTCAGAAAGAGAAATTTCTCTTATGACCGGAAAAAATATTTACCAGTCCCTGCTGAGATCGGGCTATAATACCATTTTCATTGATATGAAGGATGATTTTTATCTGAAATTAAAAGAAATAAATTTAGCGTTTCTGGCAATTCATGGAAGATATGGTGAAGACGGTACTGCCCAGGGATTGCTGGAACTGATGAAGATCCCTTATACGGGTTCAGGTGTGCTGTCAAGTGCCATCGCTATTAATAAAATACTGACAAAGAAGATTCTAATTTATGAAAATATTCCTACTCCAAAGTATATTGCCGTAAATTTTACCAATAATCAGGACTTAAAGAAGGTAGGTCTGATTATTGAAAAGAAATTCGATTATCCTCTTGTAGTAAAGCCAAACAGTGAAGGCTCTACAATAGGAGTAAATATTGTCAAAAAAAACAGTCAGCTAAAACATGCCATTGAAGATGTTTTAAAATATGACAACAAGATCCTGATTGAAGAATATATCAGAGGCCGGGAATTAACAGTGAGTATTATCGGCCTTGAACCGATTGCCCTTCCCATAATTGAGATAAAGCCAAAAAGCGGTTTTTATGATTATAAGTCTAAATATACTAAAAATATGACTGAGTATATAGTTCCGGCTGAGCTTGATGGAAAAATAGCGAAGAACGTTTCAGAAGCGGCGTTAAAATGTCACAAAGTGCTGGAATGCAGCGGCATTTCAAGAGTAGACTTTATACTTGATGATTATGGTAATGCATATTTTTTTGAAATAAACACCATGCCCGGCATGACTGCTACAAGTCTGGTCCCAAAAGCGGCAAAAGCTGTAGGAATTGATTTTGACCTTCTAGTTGAGATAATACTGGATTCAGCAAGTTTAAAATTATAATTTCAGGTGGCAAAATTAGAAATAATAATATTATCTTAGCAAGGAAAAGAAAGGTTTTTAAAAGGAGATTATGGAATTTTTTAAAATTTTTGTTAATTTCCATATTTTTTGTAGGAGTGGTATGGAGTTTAAATTATTTTTATAACAGTGATTATTTTAAGGTTAAAAGTATAGATGTACAGGATAATGAGCATTACAAAGATGAGGAAATAACGATTTTAATACCGGAAATAATAGGTGCCAATATATTTGATATAAATAAGAAAACGGTGGAAGAGACTGTTACTGGAGGATTGAACTGGGTTAAGGAAACAGAACTGAGCAAGATTTTTCCCAATAAGGTTATTATAAAGTTAATTGAGAGAAAACCTGATCTTATAATTTATTACAGGGATGAATATTTCTTAATGGATAATGATGGAGTGGTCCTTGATAAAATTGAAAAAGAAAAACTGGATGACTACAAAGATTTAATACTTGTAAAGAATGCGGTAAGCCATGGAATAAATATAGGAGAAAAAATAGCAAAAAAAAATGTGTTGAGCTGTGCGGATATCTATAAAGCCTTAGACATACAGATGAGAAGTATGATTAAGGAGGCAAGAATTGAAGATAATATTTCGGGGGATATAGTTTTTGAAACATATGACGGTAAAGAAATCATTTTTGGCAGCAGCAGTGAGATAATAAAAAAAATCGAAATATTAAAGCAGTGGTTAAAAGAAAAAACGGATTATACTATAATAGATTTAAGAAGTACAGAAAATCCTGTAGTAAAATAGAAAATATTGGAGGTTTGGTTGGCAGCGAATGACGGATGCCTTGTTGGTATTGACATAGGCACTACAAAGGTCATAACTTTAATTGGAAGATTAAATAAAAATAATATACTGAAGATAGAAGGTTATGGGATCTCCGGATGTAAAGGGATAAAAAAGGGTATTATTGTAGATATCAATGAAGCCACCAAATCTATACTTAAATCGGTAGAGATTGCTGAAAAGTCTACCAAGACGTTTGTAGATAATGCTTATATAGGGATTACCGGAAAGCATATTTCTTTTATTAGTAATTGGAGTGAAGTAGATATCAGTTCTCCAAATAATATAATAAGAAAGACAGATGTAGACAGACTTATTTCCCAGGCCAATAAAATAAACATATCTTCGAATAATGAGATTATACATACCTTAATCAAACAGTTTGTCATTGATGAAGAAAAAGGGATAATAGATCCTATAGGTCTTTCGGCGGACAAGTTATCAGTAGAGCTCATGGCAGTTTACGGGACGGCTTCTCTAATAAATAATGTGGTCAACAGCGTAAAAGCAGCTAAAATAGAAATTGAAGATATAATCATTGAGGCTCTGGCTTCAAGTGAAGCTGTTCTTACACCGGAGGAAAAAGAAAGCGGAGTCATACTTCTTGATATCGGAGGAGGCACGACGGATGTTGCTATATATAAGAATAAGAAAATGGTATTTACATATTGTCTGCCGGTAGGAGGGAATTTGATAACTAATGATATTTCTGTTGGCCTAAATATAACTTTTATGAAAGCAGAAGAAATCAAGAAGAAATTTGCAAATGTCGACTATAATTTTTATGAAACTTTAAATAAAATGAATATAGGTGATATTAAAATTGACAGCAATAAAACAACTTTAAACATACGTCTGTATAATATAGTGAACTGCAGGGTCAAGGAATTGCTAAGCCTGGTTAGAGAAAAGATTGAAAGTTACAGTCTTATACATGAGGTACCATGCGGTCTGGTAATAACCGGAGGGACATCGCTACTGAAAGGCATAGCTGCATTAGCAAATTCAGTTTTTGGTTTACCAGTAAGAATGGGAACTCCTGATGACGTTGAAGGGCCTTCGGAAGTGATTACCAACCCTATTTATTCTACGGGTGTGGGTTTATTAAAATATGCTTTTCAACTGGAGAATTACGCGAATATCGATCAGACCAGGGAGAAGAGAGATCAAAATGCAGGTTTTATAAGTAAATTCAGAGAATTTATTTTAAAAATTTTAAAAAATGAAAGTAGGGGATAAATGTGGGATTAGACTTTGATAAAAGTTATTATGCGGTTATAAGAGTAATAGGAATAGGCGGCGGGGGCAGTAATGCTATCAATAGGATGATGCAGGATAATTTAAGCGGATGCGAGTTTATAGCTATAAATACCGATGCCCAGGCTCTCATGATGTCAATTGCCGACAGGAAGGTTTTAATAGGTGAAAGCGGTCTGGGTGCGGGATCCAATCCTGTAATTGGCAGAGAAGCTGCAGAAATATCTATAGAATCCATAAAAGAAGTAGTAAAAAATGCAGATATGATATTTCTTACATTAGGAGAGGGGGGAGGAACCGGAACAGGTGCAGCTCCCATTATTGCAGCCGCAGCAAGAGAAGCAGGATGTTTGACAGTAGCTGTTGTAACAAAACCATTTTCATTCGAGGGAAGAAAAAGGATTATGCAGGCTGAAGAGGGTATAGAGAATCTAAAAGATAAAGTTGATACTCTTATAATAATACCGAATGACAAACTGCTGGAAATTTCGGATGAAAAGACTACACTGCTTGATGCTTTTAAACTTGCAGACAATGTTCTTAAAGCAGGTGTCAGAGGAGTTACTGATCTGATTACCCTGCCGGGTCTGATCAATCTTGATTTTGCTGATGTCAAAACAATAATAAAAGATGCAGGTAATGCAATTTTAGGAGATGGCATGGCAGCTGGTGAAAACAGGGCTATTAAAGCTGCTCAGAATGCAATCGAAAGTCCGTTAATTGATACCTCGATAGAAGGAGCAAGTAGGATTTTATTAAATATATCCGGTGGACCTGATTTAAAACTTTTTGAAGTTAATCAGGCCGCAGAAATAATAAGGAATGTTTCCGGTCCTCATACAAATATAATATTCGGTGCTGTTGTTGATGAGGGTATGAATGACAAGGTAAAAGTCACTATCATAGCAACCGGGTTTGAATCTGGCAGGGCTCAAAGAAAGAAAACGGAAGGTGCAATAAAAGAGAAGAAGGAATTGGATGATAAATTATTTGAATTTGAAAAAAGTATATTATCCGGAAAAAATAAAAAGGAAGGTTCAAAGAAGGTGACAGAAGAAGACTTGAGATCATTGGGCGAGGATGACTATCTCGATATACCTACCTTCCTGAGAAAAAATAAAAAGTAGCTTATTTTAAATGATAATCATAAAAAAGACACTAACGCATGATTTTCCATTATATACATACCCCTATTTAAGAAATAATCACGGAATAATTTTTTGCTTCACCACAAAAAACGGCGGATGCAGCAGAGGTAGGTTCAAATCTTTAAATGTAGATTATAGCGTGGGTGATAATAGAGTTAATGTCAGAAATAATAGAAACATAATCTTAGATAGAATCGGATTGGAAAGAACGGGGAAAATATATTCCGTAAGACAGGTTCATGGAGACAGGATAATAAATATTGATAAGAATAGAAGCTATGATTCAGATGAAATTTTGGAAGAAGCAGATTGTATAATTACTGATCAGGTGGATATCCCTGTGATGGTTATGGGGGCGGATTGCAGTCTGATACTAATAGCAGATACCAGCAAAAGGATAGTCGCGGCTGTTCATGCAGGGTGGAAGGGTACTCTATGCAAATTGGTTTCTAAAGTAATTTTGTTTATGAAAGATATATTTAAAAGCAGGATAGACGACTTATTTGTATCTTTTGGTCCCAGCATCAGAAGCTGCTGTTATAAAGTTACAGATTCCGTACTTGAAAAATTTATTGAAGTGTTTGGAAATAAAAATTTTTTTTTAAAAAAATATAATGGTTTTTTTTTAGATCTGGTCAGGATTAATTATATGCAGCTGAAGAAGTTAGGAATTAAAAAAGAAAATATCTCCGATTGTAAGGTGTGTACTTGCTGTAGTCCTGATTTTTTTTCATACAGGAAGAGTAGGATAACTGGAAGGCAGGCAGGAATTGCAATTATCGAATCAAGGTGATCGGTTAATTATGAAAAGCAGAAAAATTCTAACAGAGGAAAAATATAAAATAGAAAAAAATATCACCAGTCTAAAAAATGAAATATACAGGACATGCAGAAAAACAGGCAGAGATATGGAGGATGTAAAGATCATAGCTGCAACGAAGTATGCTTCTGCCGAGCAGGTAAGTATAATTTCAGGCATGGGGATTAAAAACTTTGGTGAGAATAGGGCTGAACAGCTGGAAGAAAAATATAGTATGGCGGGAGTTGATTCAATATGGCACTTTATAGGACATCTTCAGAGAAAAAAAGCAAAAATTGTAGTCCCCCGGGTAGACTTTATACATTCAATAGATAAGATAAGCACTTTAAGCAAAGTAAATGATGAATCAAAGAAGAATAATAAGTTACAGAAATTATTAATAGAGTTAAACATTTCAGGGGAAGAAACAAAGTATGGCATGAATCCTGAAAACCTGTATAGTTTCATTGATGAGGCATTGGATTATAGAAATATTAAAATCGTGGGATTAATGACCATAGCGCCCTTGACCGATGATTTTAAACTTATAAGAAATGTTTTTAGGAGATTAAGAATTTTACGGGATAATTTAAATAAAGATTTCAGCAATATAAACCTTACGGAACTTTCAATGGGTATGAGTAATGATTTTAAAATAGCAATTGAAGAGGGTGCTACAATGATCAGGATAGGTTCAATGATTTTTAAATAAAATTTAAATTATATATGGAGGAGGATTAATGAGTGGATTTTTTAAAAAGACTCTTTCTTTTTTAGGTTTATCCGATGAAGATGATGTGAATTATATAGATACGACCCAAGAAAATAGAAGGGAACTAAAAAATAGGAGGCTAAAAGTAAAGGACAGTAAAGTTGATACAGGTATTAACAAAGATAACGAAAGGAGAGGTCATATTTTTAATCCCAGGAAGAATAAAAAGATTTCATTATTAAGCTCTGCCAAAGATAAAACAAGATCAAAAGTATTTGTTGCAGAACCAAAGAAATTTGAAGAAATACAGGTAATAGCTGATAATTTTAAAGAAAATATACCTATAATAATCAATCTTCAGAAAATAGATCAGGATCTGGCTAAAAGGATCATTGATTTTTGCAGCGGTCTTACTTATGCATTGGAAGGCGATATAAAGAAAGTGGCAGACAAGGTTTTTTTAATCACTCCATACAATGTGGAAGTCAGTTCGGAGGAAAAGGAACTACTGCGGGAAGAAGGTCTTTATAATAATTTTTAAATGACATTGGGGTGTTTGTATGGATAGTTATAAATTAGGAATAATTGGCTGTGGGAATATGGGTGAAGCGCTGCTTAGAGGAATATTAAATTCCGGATTTTTAAAGTGCAGTGAAATAATGTTCTATGATGCAGACAGCAGCAGAAGCAGGTACGTTGAAAATAATTATAAAATATGTTCTGCTGAAGGAGTCATTGAAGTAACAAGTAAATCCAGGTACATTCTATTAGCTGTAAAGCCTCAGAATATAAAACATATATTAGAACAGATGAAGGATAATCTTGATTACAGAAGCAGCTCGATTATTAGTATTATTGCAGGTATTCCTACAAATTATATTGAAAAAAAAATAAATTCAGATGTTTCTGTCATAAGAATAATGCCTAATACTCCTGCTTTGTTTAAAAAAGGTATGGCGGCAATAAGCAAAGGCAGGTTTGCTACAGATGAAGATTTAGCGTTTTCCGAGAATATAATAAAGAATATAGGCGATTATGTGATAATTGAAGAAAGGTTTCAAAATATAGCAACAGCTTTAAATGGAAGCGGTCCGGCCTATTTTTTTCTTTTCTGCAAGTATTTAATCGAGACAGGCATAAAAAGTGGACTAAGTCAGAGGACAGCTAAAAAATTGGTGGCAGGTACCATGATTGGATCAGGAATAACCATTGAAAAATCTGAAATAGGACTGGATGGTTTGATAAAAATGGTTGCGTCGCCGGGGGGAACTACAGAGAAAGCTCTGGAGGAATTTGACAGAGGAAATTTAAAAAAAATAGTTTACGATGCTGTCGAAAGTGCAGAAAAAAGAGCAAGGGAACTTCAGGATTCTGTGGATTAAGGAGATATAAAAGGATTTTAATTCATATAAAGTCTGGTTTTGGGGATAATATTTTTTTGATTGACAACAATAGAATATTTTTAATAATATTTATAAGATTGTGATATTACAAAGATTGAAGGTTTTTTATTGAGTTTTATTATATTGAGGATTATAATGATTAAGTTATTACTGATATAAATGTATTAGATAAGTAATATAAATGTAGCAATAAAATCTGTTTGGAGGTAATAATGGATATGGATTTGGAAAATATCCAAAAAAAAGAATTTCATATTGTATTCAAAGGATATAAGCCTGAAGAAGTTGATGAGTTTCTGGATTCTCTTGCTGCAGAATTTGATAGATTAAAAAAAGCTAATATTGAACTGCAGAATGCATCGGATAAAAGGAGATTTGAAGAAAGTGAGGATTCTGTTGAAATGAAGAAAGTCATCCAGGATACTCTGGTTTCCGCACATAAAGTTGCAGAGGATATAAAACAGAAAGCGAAGAAGGAAGCAGAAGATATGGTAAAAGAGGCAGTTGCAAAAGAGGAAGAGTCTTATAAAGATTTATTAAGTAAAAAAGAACAATTGGGAAAAGATATATCCGAACTTAGTGAAGAATATGAGGATTTTAAAAAGAAGATTTCTGAAATGATAGATGAGTTTAAGGAATTAACTTCAAAAGCTGGAGTAAGTAAAACTTTAAATGTGTCGGGAAATGAAGGAAAAAATCTGGATATCGGTAAAATCATAATGGACAAAGACTTTAAAGAAGATAAAGAAACAGGTGATAAGGAAGAAAGTTTTTCTCTGGCGGAAGAATTAGAGGCAGAAAATAATAAAGAAAGGGAGAATAGAGAAAAAGAAGTTAAAAGTGAAAAAATTGAAGAAGAAGAAGAAGAGAAAGAGGAAGAGGAAGAGGAAGAGGAAGATATAATTGAGAAGAAGAGAAAACCAGAGCTCGAGCATTATGATGAAACAGAAGAAGAAGAAGATAGTGATTATAAGCCAAAAAGAGTTAAGAAGAAAATGGATATAGCTAATCCTGATATAATTAATGATTTCTTTAAAACTGATGAAGACTGAGATCATTAAATTAATTGTAAGGCCAAATTCAAAAGTGACCAATGTTTGCGGAGTCTATCTAAATAGAATAAAAATAAGACTGGCAGCACCTCCGGAAAAAGGGAAAGCAAACAGAGAGCTTATAAAATTTATTTCAGGTAAAACAGGTATTCCTAAGAAGTTTGTTAGAATAATATCCGGTGAAAGATCTAATTATAAAGAAATAAGTGTAAGATCAGAAAAAGATTTTGATTTAACTTCAAAACTCCTTACTGATTAAGCGGGTTTTACTTAAAAAAGTAATAGAAAATTTCAGTATAAATGATTAATTAAATTTATTTTAATCAGCATGGGAAAAAGTGAAATTAATTTTAATCGTAACTAAAAATAATGAAATAATCAATAATATATCGAGAATAAAACTTAAAAATTTTAATTTAATGGTTTTAGCTGATGTAAAATATATAAAACATTATTTAGAGGAGTATCTTCCTGAGTATATAATAATATCTGCGAAATTTGAAAATTATAAAGATATTGTTGAATATATTGGTTGCCAATCTAAAAGTAAACTAATAATTACTGATTCGGATAATGAAAAAAGCGATATTTCTCAAAACATATATTTAAGAGGAATTAAAAACCTTAAAGATCTGGAAAAAATATTAAATATCATAGATGATCTAAGATCAGGATTAAAAAGAAAAAAAACTGATGATTATCGATTCATAAGCCAGCAGGTAATATCGTTTTATTCAATACAGGGCGGAGTGGGCAAGACCAGCATAGTTTTCAATATTGCCTGGTATCTAAAGGATATTATCAAAGGAAAGATATTAATCATAGATTTAAATTTCTGTGAAGGCCCGTCAGATTTAAATATAAATCTGGGTTTGGATCCAACACCAAATTTAAGCATGTTCATTGAAAGGATTGTCCAGGGAGTAGAATGCTTTGATAAATCTGTAGTAAGTCTGGACATTGATAAAATTGATGTTCTGCAGCCGCCTTTGTCCATTTATCAAAGCGATAAATTTAATATTGATATGCTGGAGAGTATAATTTATCATGCAAGGAATAAATATGATATTATACTGGCAGATATACCATTCAGATATGACAATATTTCACTGGAGATGCTTAATCTTTCAACAACTTCAATTTTAGTATTGTCGCCTAATATAAGGCTGGTTCCAAGAGTATACGATTTTAAAAAGTTTTTACCCCATTATCAGAAGAAAGGTATTATTTTTAATAAGATATCATTAGATGAAAGACAGTATATAGATGAATATAAAAGCATATTTGGAATTCCTGTATATGAACAGATATTATTCATTCCTTTCGGAGGCAGGAAAATGATAGAAAGTAAAAGGGGTAGTTTTAATATCCTGGATCTCCAGCCTTCTATGGAAGGTTTGGAAAAAATTTTTTTTAAAGATGGATAACGAGAAAAAAATATATACTATCAAGGAAGTTTCAGAACTGGTAGGCGTTAGTGAATCAGAGATAATAAGGTTAGTAATGATTAAAAAGCTGCCTGCTGTAAGAGTTGGTAAAGCTATTAGGATTAAAAAAGAAGATCTGGAAATGTTCTTAAAAGATTTTATTGATGGTGAGGAAAGAAAGCCTGGCTACAAAGAGCCGGTTTTATACACAGCGGAGCAGGTCGCAAAGATATTGAAACTCTCAGTCGATAATATATGGGATTTGCTTAAAACGGGAAGATTAAAAGGATTTAAGATAAGAGAAGGAAGAAGCTCCTGGAGGGTTCCTGCCGTCAGTTTAGAGGAGTTTATAGAAAACAGGACAAAGAAGAGAAGCCAGGATAATCTATATCGACAATAATGGATTATAAAAAAAGTAAATCAAAGTTAACTATTGGGGAAAAGGCAGCGATAGTAGTAATTGTAATTTTAGTAGTTATTATAATTCTTTTAATCTTTAATCAGGAAATCAGGGAATACTATGAGATCTTTAAAAATTGGTATCAAGGCAGCAATTGACTACAGGTACGATCTTTCTAAAAAAGCTTACTTAGCAAGTTTCTTCTTCCATTTACAGCTATTAAAAACAAGCCTAAAAAATTTAATAGTATCCTTGACGGGATTGACATAGCTTATAAAATCCTTATGGTAGATAGTGCTTATCGGAATATTTTTGATCTTATAACCAAGCCAGCCGGCTTTGATTATTATTTCTGGTTCTGTGTCAAAATTTTTAGTTTCAAGTTTGATATTTTTTAAAGCTTCTGAACTTATATATCTGAATCCACACTGAACATCACTTACCTTAATACCTGCAATATTAGAAATGATCCAGGATGTAAAAACATTGGTAGCCAGTCTTATAAAGGGCATACTCTTTGTATTACCCAATCTATTTCCGATTACTAAATCAGGATTTTCCTCTTCTATGCTTTTAAGAAAGTCTTTGATTTCACCGGTATTATGCTGTCCATCTGCATCAAGAGTTATAACTCCGGAATAATTCTTATTTAAAATGTATTTAAATCCTGTTTTAAGCGACTGACCTTTCCCTTTATTTACAGGGTGTCTTATTGATATTATTTTAAGATTTTTAGGCTTTGGAATTGACCTTACAATCTTTAAAGTATTATCGATTGAGCCATCATCTACAATGATTATATCCAAACTGTATTTAAGGCAATTCTTGACAACATCATCTATATATTTTTCCTCGTTATAGGCTGGGATAAGTATTGCCATTTTAGTATCAGTTTTTTTCTTCTTTAGCATTATATTATTCTATTTAATTTGTTTTATTTTATAAAAAATTTTTCAGGAGTAGTAGATTTTGGATTCTGTAATCAAAAGGTCAATTTTTATATCATGTTCCGAGATAGGTATATTTTCAACTACCTGGACATCGAAACAAAGTGCTATTTTTTTTACCTCTTTAGGAATAAGTGCAAGAAGCCTGTCAAAAAATCCTCTGCCGTACCCCAGGCGGTTTAGGTTTTTATCAAAACCAAGTCCAGGGATTACAACAAGATCAATGTCTTTTATTTCGGCAGGCTTGCAGAAGTGGGGAATAGGTTCCATTATACCGTATTGGCCTCTTTCTAATTGTTCTGGTAATTTATCTACGTAGTAAAGCTTCAGTTCCCGGCCATATACTTTAGGTAAAATAATGCTTTTATTGTTTTTCAGTGCCTGGCTTATTACAATAGCAGTATCTATTTCACTGCCAAAAGGATAATAGGTTAGAATGTTGTTTGAATCAGCATAATAATTTGTATTATGAAATTTTTCTGCTATTATTTTACTTCTTTTCTTTCTGTCGGTGATTGGAATGCTGTCTCTTTTTTCCTGTATTTCTTTTCTAAGTTTCTTTTTAAAAAAATCAGTTACCCTGTATTCCTGGTTATTCTTCATAAAAAGTTATTCCGATGCCTCCCGGCCCTAAGTGTGTACCTACCACCGCTCCGATATCAACCCTGTATATTTTTTTAGGATTAAAATCGCTCTTTATTCTTTCCTCCATTTCAACTGCATCTTCTTTTGCATCTGAGTCTCCTATCGATACTATAAGGTTCTGCGGGTTTTTTACAAAATTTTTCATAGATTGTATTAGCTCACTCTTGGCCTGATTCCACCTTCTTGTTGTTTTAAACTGAGAGACCTCCCCATTATGAATAGTAAGGATGGGTTTGATTTCTAGAATTGAAGCTATGAGACCTTTTGCCTTTCCGATTCTTCCGCCTTTTTTCAAGTATTCCAGAGTGTTGGGTATAAATAGCACTTTGACCTTTGATTTCAAATCGGATAAATTTTTTAAAATCTCCCGTTTAGATTTTCCTTCCTGTGCAAGCCGACCTGCCTTTAAAACCATAAAACCTAATGGGAAGTGGACATATCCGGTATCAATTATTTCTATATCTTCGCCGGGTAATTCCTTTTTTGCCATTTCGGCAGAATTTATAGTACCAGACATTTTTTTTGAAATATGGATAGAAATTATACTGTCGTATTTTTTCAGGATGTCAGAGTATATTTTTATGAAATCCTTTGGGGTAGGCTGTGTGGTGGTGGGCAATTTTTTAACAGACCTTAATTTCTTGTAAAATTCACCTATGGTTATTTCTTTCCCATCATCTAAAAAACTTTCCTTTTCGAAAATAACCATTAGCGGTACGACAGTTATATCAAATTTTTTTGCTATATCTTTTGGTATATCAGAAGTACTGTCTGTGACTATGGCGACTTTACTCATTTCACTCCCTTCTTTATATAGTTATGTTATTATAATTTATGCTTTTTTTAAAATATTTTCAATTATTTTTGCCAATCTTTTACCTATAAAGGTTCCTTTTTTTGAACCATCAAGATGTCTGTATTTTTTTTCTTTTTTTCTATTTCCGGAACCATGCTGATTTGACCTGACTATATTTCTTATATGAGATAATCCAAGGATATTTATTTTTAAAAACTTTGCCATTATCACCTCAGGAACCGTCGACATGCCGACTGCATCAGCTCCTAATTTACGGAGGACATCTATTTCAGCTTTAGTTTCAAGTATCGGTCCCTTAACCCCTGCATATATACCAGTTTTTAGACCCAATCCTGCTTCTCCTGCTGCTTCTTTTGCAATGCCTTGAAGATTTTTGTCGTATGGGCGGCTCATATCTACGAAGTAGTCATATTCCATACTGTATTTATTGCCAAATAGAGGGTTATCAAACATAAAATTTATATGGTCTTTTATTATCATAATATCGTCTTTATTAAACGCAGGATTTAACCCTCCTGCAGAGTTGGTGATTATTATATTACCGGTAAAAAAACTGGCCAGCAGTTTTATAGGGTAAACGACTTCTTTCATACTGCAACCTTCATAAAGATGCAGCCTCCCGGGGAACACTAAAATTTTTTTATTTTCTATTTCTCCGTATACTATAAATTTTTCATGACCAGGGACAGTCGGTACAGGCATATTTGGTATATCGCTTGAATTCAATATAATTTTATTCTGCAGTGGCAGGAATTCTATGCATCTATTAAGAAACGAACCCAGTACAATCCCGAAATCAAGTCTTTCGGGTATATAAGAATAAAGATAATCACACGTACTTTTTAATTTTTCTTTTTCAAGAAAAGATGGTTTGCTCATGTAAAAAATGGCAGAAAGAATTATTGAATAAATACTTTTTCAATACTTTGTTTAAATTTTAACATACTTTTATATTAAAAATAATTATTATTTATTTTTTTTTGGTATAATCTTCATGTTATTTTTATAAATTGACGTATTGATTCTGGTATCATGGAGATTATATATGGGTATTAAGAAATTTTTTTTAAGTCTGCTTTTTAAGATTTTTCTCCTGATTTTAATCATTTTCCCATTAATATATCTTTCCATTAATCTTACATCCTGTGACTATAGAAGAAGAGTGATCAAAATTGGGAATCAAGCTGTACTCTCCGGTGAGTATAAGTCTTTTGGTGAAGACCAACTGGTAAGTATAATGCTTGCTGCTGATAAATTGTCCCCAGTAAAGATTGGAGGATTTGATTACGATATCGAAATCATTACCAAAGATGATGAAGGTAATCCTGAAAAAGCTTTTCTTATCGCACAGGAAATGATAGATGAGGAGGTAGCAGGTGTAATCGGTTCTACTTTCAATGGAACTACCGAAGCTTCCATACCTGTTTATGATGAATACGGCATACCCCTGATTTCTCCTTCTGCTCAAAAAACTGAATTATCTGATTTAGGGGATAACTTTTTTAGATTGGTAATCAACAGCACTCAAAAAATAGAAAATATAGCTGGTTTCATAAAGAGTAAGATTAATCCCCAGAAACTTATACTTATAAACAACCGGGAGGAATATTCGATAGAACTGGTCGATTATCTTAAAAAAGTGTTACTTGATTATAAAATAGAAACTCCTGAACCGATGTCAGTAGAAATAAGCAAGGAAAACATTAAAGACATTGCGGAATATTTACTGATAGAGGGGCCCGATGCGATTTTCTTTTGCGGAAATTACAGCGAGCTGGCATCTCTTATGACTGAAGCAAGGGAAATCGGTCTGGAATCAACATTTATAACAGAAACAATGGGTATGGATGATAATATCTTTGTTTTAACTGATGCGCAGTACCTTGAAGGCCTAATCGCTATAATTCCTGACCCCCCGTCTCTGGCCAGGTACTCTCAGGATCCCAAGGCAGTAAGTTTCTGGTATGATTTTAATGATTATCTAAGCCAGGCAAATGATTTAGATGTCAGTATTGACGGCCCGGGACAATATGCTCCTTACTGCTATGATTCCGTTTTTGTGATGGTTGAAGCTATGAAAAAGTCCAATTCTACTTTGCCAAAAGATTATATGGATGAGCTTAGGAACACTTCTTATGATGGGGTGGTAGGCCACATCGAGTTTGATTCCAACGGTAACAGAGTAGAACCCATGTCAACAAGTTTTATAGTAAAAGATGGTGCGTGGGTAAGGTACTAAGCGGCAACTATAAATTTTAATTTTTTCGGAACTACCTCAAAACTTGCAGGCAGTTTACAGATATATTCTCCATCCGCAAAAACGCTGAACTTGTATTCACTATTCAGAGTGAAATAGCTTGTTCTAAATATCTCGACATTACTATCTTTTATATGTTTACCTTCATAAACTTTTGGAAATACTTTTATGAAGTGAATCTTGCTCATTCTTTTTATGATGCATATATCTAAAAGGCCGTCCATAGGGTCAGCATCAGGGGTTATTTTCATACCTCCGCCATAACTGGACATATTTGAGGCTGCGATCATCATCCCGAAAATTTCTCTCTTTTTATCATTATAATTAATAAAGAACTTTTTTGATTTAAAGGTAATTAAAGTTTTATATACTGAATAGGTATATTTCACCGGTCCTTTGACCGGGAATTTAGTATTATTTGCAAGATCAGTTACCTGTGAATCAAATCCGGAACCGGCAATACATAAGTAGTAATATTTACTGTTTATCAGGCCTAGGTCAAGTCTTTTTATTACCCCCTTTTTTATTATCCGGCAGCATTTTTTTATATTTAATGGTAAGCCGAGATTTACTGCTATATCATTACCGGAACCGGTAGGTATTGCTCCAAGGTTTTTTTCGGTCCCGGCAAGCGCATTGGCCATATAATGAATTGTACCGTCTCCACCAACAGCTATAAAATTAGAGAAACCTTTTTCAAGATTCTTTTTGGTGGTATCTATTATATCCTGCAGGCTTTTACTTATATGGATCTTGTAATCCAATTTGAGTTTTTTAAATTCGGACTCGATTTCTTCTCTGATCCCCATGGCTTCGCCCTTTGCAGAAGTTGGGTTTAATATAATAAACGTTTTCATTTTTCTACTCCAAAAAAACTAATTGCTTTTGCATTCTGAATTTTCTGATTAACTATTGGTATAATAGATACTTTATTTAATTTGGCTATTTTTATCAATAATTTTTAAAAAATTTTTATAGTGAATAGATTTATTGACTTTTTATTTTGCCTATTATAATCTTTATTTGAATTTTAAGTTTATATAAATTTTATAGAGGTGAATAATGAATATATTTAATAAGGTGATTATTATACTGATTTTAATCTGCTTGGTTTGTATATCTCTTGTTTCTGTTTTTAATGAGTTTGCGAATTTTTTTAGTTGGTCGGATTTTGCTTTGAAAATATTTAATCCCAATGTTGATATCCCTACTTATATAACAGTACTTGCATCAATTGCGGTATTTTCAATAAGTGTGATTTTATTGCTTCTGGAGCTGTATAGAAGAAGAGTAAGGGTAGCGAATATATCCAGCTCAAAAGAGGGAAACGCTATGATGACATTAGAAACCATATCTATACAAATAAAAAATGAGGTGCTTAAAATAGAAGGTCTGGAAGAAATAAAAGTAAAAATATTACCGAAGGCAACAGGTGTAATAATCAATATGTATGCTAAATTAAGAGAGGATTTGGATATACCGGCAACGATGCAGGAAATAATAAATGGTGCTGCAAATATAGTATCCGATAAACTTGGCATAAAAGTCATAAAAACCAATCTTACAATTGTTGGTTTTGCTGATGTAAAGAAAAAGAAGGAAGCTAAGAAAAAGGAGAAAGAAGAAGAAGCGGAAAACGAGTCGGTAATGGAGCAGGATGAAGATTTAGCAGGAGAAGAAAAAAAGAAAGAAAGCGCCGACCAGGATAAATAAAATAAATGCAGCCTTTTAGGGCAATGTTAGATTTTAACATGATATTAAAAAGTATTTTCATTCCTGTAGAGCGGGCTTAGTATATCGGTAGTACATGAGCTTCCCAAGCTCAAGAGGCGGGTCCGACTCCCGTAGCCCGCTCCAAAATAAAATATTCATTTCTATGTATAGTATATTTTTTTAAGAAAAATGTTTTGGTTAAATTTGTAAGAAAGGAAGAGTATTATGACAGATATATTATCAGAGCTTGATAGATATATTCCTGAAGGTAATCCCAGAAAATGCGCGAAACTTTCAAATGATATCGATTTCAGAAGACTTCAGTTGACATTGTTAAAAGAAATATTGATTGAATTAAGACAGATCAATGCTAAATAGCTGGTACCATATGGTAAAAAATAGAAATTCTAAACTTTACTGCACCAATAGGAATATTCACTTACCTTGTTTTTTACTATTTTAAAATAGAGCTCCTGAAATTTTTTTGTTACAGGTCCCATTTTCCCGTTTCCTATAGGACGTTTGTCAACGAATCCTATTGGAGAGATTTGTGCTCCTGTTCCACAGAAGAACAGTTCATCTGCCGTATATAGTTCAGTTCTGTCTATTGATCTCTCTAAAACTTTGATACCTTCACTTTCTGAAGCTAGTTTTATTATTGTATCTCTGGTGATTCCTTCCAGTATATCATCAGTTACTGGAGGAGTGATTAAAGTATCTCCCTTGACCATAAATACATTCATGGCACTTCCTTCACTGATGTGCTTTCCGTTGCCTGTCAACACCAGAGCTTCGTCAAAGCCGTTTAGCAGTGCCTCTGTTTTTTGCAGGGCAGCATTTACATAGGAACCAGATATTTTTACACGAGGAGGTATGGAATTATCCGGGATCCTTTCCCATGATGAAATGCAGACACTTATGGGCTTACTTGTATCCAGATAATCTCCAAGAGGTATGGAATATATGAAAAGATTTTGCTCGTTTCCGATTAATTTAGGACCTATATTTAATCCACTGTTATAAGCAAAAGGTCTTATATAGCAGTCTTCTTTATACATTTCTTTTTTCAGTAATTCAATTGTTATATCACAGAGTTCTTTTAGGGAATATTTTATCTCTATCATCAATATCCTGGAATTTGCTATAAATCTCCTGTAATGATCTTCCATTCTGAAAATATAACTTGTTTTTGTATTTTCGTTCCAATAACTCCTGATTCCTTCAAAAACGCCCGTACCGTATTGCAGTGTATTAGTCCTGATATCTATTTTTGCCTTTTCAATCGGAACTATTTTCCCCTCAAAAAAAGCGTATCTGGGATTAACCATAATATCCTCTTTATTAAATTTTAATTTTTAATATTGTACTTATTTTGAATTTATTTTGCAATTGGCTGTTTAATATCATCTTGTTTGTTAATATATGATTTTAAATAAGATTTAAACTAATCAAGAATTTTAGGATGCAGGTAATTTACATGTATAGTAGTTATTAATGAAAATAGCTATAAATGAATAGAATGAAGTTATATATTATTTTGTTAAAATTGAGAGGTTAAAATAAGGCAAAGAGAAACCCCAAGTTATCTTTTGCCATAGTTCACACCGTAGGTTACTCAACAGCTTGGGGTGACTTCCCTAGAACTTTTCTCAGGTCTTTTTTGAAATCACTTACTTTTTACATTCTTTCGTTTGTAAATTTCAGCTCCTTCTAAAAGTTACCTCCTGTTCTAAGGTGTTATTAATATAACAAATGCTAGTAATTATGTCAATAGCGATTTGGGTGTTTTTATCTAATTTTTAAAAAATCCCGTGCCTTAATTATAGTATTTCCACTATTTTTTAATTATTATATAATTTATTTCTATAATTAGTGACGGAGAAAGGAAGGGTTGAAAATGACAATAAAAAAACACTTTACTGCAGAAGAAGCATTAAAAATAGGAGAAAAGCTTGGAATTGACTGGTCAAAATTTGATGTGGAGCAATTCAGAGTAGGAATGGATGTTGAGCTGGAGCACGGAAAAGTTGATCCTGATACAAATGTTTCGGATGACGACCCTTTGATCACAGGTAAGATTGCTCTGGCTCATTTAAATGAATTTCCAGATTATTATGACCGGTTGACAAAAATGGAAGAAGAAGCAGAGGAGTTCTGGGGAATAGAAGATTAAGATTTTATTATTATTCCTCCTCCGATAAGAGTACTGCCGATATAAAAGACTGCTGACTGTCCGGGAGTGATGGCTTTCTGGGGTCTGCTGAACACAATATCAGCTGTTTTATTACTGTTTATTATAATTTCTGCCGGTGTTTCACTGAAATTATATCTTATCTTGACCATAGCATTAAATCTTTTATCTGGAGAATTGCCGGCAATAAAATTCGTATCTTTAATTTTTAATGATTTTAGTTTAATATCTTTTTCCTCCCCCACTACTAAAAGATTTTTTTCAGGTATTATTTCTTTAACATACAACGGCTTCGAATGACTTATACCAAGACCTTTTCTCTGGCCGATAGTATAAAAAGGGTATCCTTTATGTTCTCCTATTGTGTTGCCTGTGGTGTCTGTAATATTTCCTTTTTTTATATTTTTAAGCTTCAGTTTTAAGAAGGAATGATAGTTATTACCCGGTATGAAGCATATATCCTGGCTTTCCCTTTTCTTTCTTAAAAACGGAAATATTTTGTGTGATTTTTTTTTAATGCTTTCTTTTGACAGCTTTCCCAGAGGAGTCTTGATTTGTGAGAGTTGTGCCTGGTTGAGTCTCCAGAATACGTAACTCTGATCCTTATTTTTATCAGTTCCTTTTTTGACTTCAAATAAACCTGTATCTGGTGATTTTTCGATACTGCAGTAGTGGCCTGTAGCAATAAAGCCGGCACCAAGGATTTTTATTTTTTCTAAGAGTGACCCAAATTTGATGTATTTATTGCAATCAACACAAGGGTTGGGAGTATGACCATGCTGATATTCAAGACAGAAGGGATTGATTATTTTTTCTTCAAATGGCTTTGAAATATCTATTACAATATGGGGAATGCCAAGTTTAAGGCATACTTTTCTTGCAGATTCAATGTCTTTTGGCGAGCAGCATGTCTTAGCAGCATCTTTCCAATTAAAACCATCCGGAAGGAATTTCATTGTGACCCCTACCACCTCCCAGCCTTTGTCTTTTAAAATCTTAGCAGCCATGGAGCTGTCAATACCCCCACTCATGGCAACAGCTGCCATTCTTTCATTTCTTCTGTAAATGTTTTCAGAGTGCGGTTTAGAAACATAGTCACTGATTAAATTTTGCAGAGTATTTATGGTTATATCCATGACATATTTTTTTTCTCCTGGGAATTTCCCAAGTTGCTTTTCGAGTTCTTTTTCAGTTAAAAGAGCGGATTTAAAAATATCTTTATTTTTAACTAGAACTGTAAGACAGCTTAATGCTGCAATTGTATAGCTGCAGCCGGATGTTTTAAATCTTATATTGCTTATTACGTTTTTATTTATTTTTGCGGTTAATTTTATTTGATTTCTGCATGTATTGCTGCTGAAGATGCCTGTTGCATCAGGGCTGGATATTTCACCCGCATTCTGCGGCTTTTTTAAATGCAGAGTAAAATTAGAGTTTGAATCTATCATAATGGATACTTGTTTTACCTGGATAATTATATGATATTATGTAAAATATTATACAGTTTAGTTTTTATTCATAAATATTTATATTCTTATGATTTCATCAGAAGGAATAAGCATCAAAGGATTTTACTATAATAATCTGTTCAGGGATTACATTTTTAATTTTAAGAATGTAAGAGAGTTCTATGAATATGATTACAGAAACATCAAACATTACAGAAAAAGAGTTCTTGATATCAAGAAAGGCTATGATAAAAAAAACAGGGTAAAAATCTATGATGTTTTAAAAAGTTACAATAAAAATATTGGCTGTGGTAAAAAAACTATAGAGAATATAGAAAAACTTAGAAGTGAAAATTCACTGGCAGTCATAGGCGGGCAGCAACCTGGATTTCTGACAGGACCAATATTTATAATATTTAAAATACTTAATGTATTAAAATTAAGCAGTTATTTTGAAAAAAAATTAAATGTCCCTGTAATACCCTGTTTCTGGAATGCATCGGATGATAATAATTTCAGTCAGGTAGATAATTTGAATATAATAAATAGTGAGATTACAAATATTAAATTGGATCTATCGGATTTTGATATAAGGACCAGGTATTCGGATATCTATCTTGATGATGGCAAAATTGAAAAGGTAATAGAAAAGGTGGAAGGCTTTCTTCGTCCCACAAATTTCACGACTGAAGTAATGGATTTATATAAAAGCACTCTTTCCAGTACTGTAAAAAATTGTTCCAATCCTAAAGGAAAAATAAATATTTCTTCTTTTTTTTCGTCTATAGTTGCCGGAATGTTTTCAAGTAACGGTATAGTTATAATTGATCCTGCGAGCCCGGAGCTGAAAAAACTTTCTTTGGATCTATTGCATTTTGATATGGAGAACCATGACAAGATAATGGATTTGATAGTATTGTCAGATAAAAGACTCAGCGGTAAGGGTTATCATAATCAGCTTAATCTAGTGCCTGGTACACTTAATTTTTTCATTAAATCAAGAAACATCAGGGCGAAGATTCATTCGGACAGTAATGGCCTGTTCAGTGTTTCAAATAATAAATACAGTGAAAAAGAATTATGGGACTTAATCAAAAAAAATCATAATGATATCAGTCTGAACGTAGTATTGAGACCACTGTTTCAGGACAGATTTTTACCGGTATTATGTTCTGTTTGCGGCCCTGGTGAAGTAAGCTATTTTGCACAGTTAAAACCTGTTTACGACTTGGCTGCCGTAAAAATGCCGATCATTTATCCAAGATTTTCGGCGACTGTAATTGAAAAAAAGATAGAAAAATTGATTGAAGGATTAGAAATAAAGAATTCGGAGCTGGAGTTGAACAAAGAAGAGATTATAAAAAAAGTAATTGAAAGAAATTTAAAAATTGATGTAACTAAGTTAATAACGGATTTTGAAAATGATATACAGAAAAAGCTTAAAGGGTTTGAGGAAAGTATTTCAGATTATAGAATGAATATTTCAAGTTCTTTTGATAGAATTAAGAGGAATATTAAAAAAGAAATAAAAGTTTTAAACAAAAAGCTGTATTCCGAATACAAGAGACAAAATGAATTCATAGTTAAAAGTATTGATAAAATCTATTCAAACATTTTTCCAAACGGTAATTTACAGGAACGTGAAATTAATATAATAAGTTATTTGAATAAATATAGTTTTAATTTTATAAATGAATTGTATAATGCAGTAAAACCAATGGATTTTTCGCATAAGTTTTTAAAGATCGATTAGTGTAGAAATATGATTAAAGCAAGTAAAATAGATGTCCTTGCCTTCAGTCCGCATCCGGATGATGCAGAAATGGGCTGCGGGGGGCTTCTGCTGAAGTTAAAAGATAAAGGATACAGTACAGGAATAGTAGATCTCAGTAGAGCCGAGCTGTCTACCAATGGTGATCCGGAGACCAGAAGAAAAGAAACTGCGAAAGCATCAAAAATACTTGGATTAGATGTCCGTGAGAACCTTGGACTTGAAGACGGTAATATAAAAAATGACTTTGACAGCAGGTTGAAAGTAATAAATGCTGTAAGAAAATATATGCCTCGGCTTACTCTGATACCTTTCAAGTTTGACAGGCATCCAGACCATGAAAACGCTTATAAGCTGCTGAAAGATGCCATCTTTATCTCAGGACTTAAAAAATTTAAAACTGAGTTTGGACACCACAGGCCGTATGTGATAATGAGTTATATGCTTCATTACGAGTTCAGGCCGAGTTTTATAGTTGATATAAGCAGGTATTATAAAAAGAAATTAGAAGCAGTAGCTGCCTACAAGTCCCAGTTCTACACAGGTACCGGGAGAAAAATGACGACTTACATAGCTTCAAAATATTTTTTTGATGTAATAAACAGCAGGCATAAGTGCTTAGGATTAAAGGTGAGGTCAGAATACGGAGAACCTTATCATATAGAGTTTGATATAAAGGTCGAGGACCCGCTGGAACTTTTTAAGTATATGAGGTAATTTCAGGGATTTATTAAACTTATTAATCTGTAGATTGATGTTATGAATATAGGAATAACCTGTTATCCTACCTATGGCGGCAGTGGGGTCGTGGCTACAGAACTGGGCATAGAGCTTGCAAAAACTGGCCATAGTGTACATTTTATTAGTTATGGGCTTCCTTTCAGGTTGAGCAGATTTAACAGAAATATCTTTTTCCACGAAGTGGAAATGCTGCAATACTCTTTATTTAAATATCCTCCATACAGCTTGTCTCTGAGTGCTAAAATGGCTGAAGTCATAGAATCGGAGAATCTAGATATCCTTCATGTGCATTACGCAATGCCTCATGCGACTTCAGCATACTTGGCAAAAAAAATAGTAGGTAAGAGTCAAGTAAAGTTTGTAACTACTCTTCATGGCACTGATATTACTCTGGTGGGGATACACAGGTCTTTCTACAGGATAACGAAATTTAGTATAGAAAAAAGTGACGGCGTAACCTGTGTTTCACATTATCTTAAGGAGACTACGGAAAAAACTTTTAAAATAAACAAAGAGATGGAAGTGATCTATAATTTTATAGATACTGAAAGGTATAAGAGGACTGATAAGAACAGGATGAATATGGATTTTATTGATAAGGATGATAAAGTCATTATGCATATTTCCAATTTCAGGCCGGTAAAAAATATAAGTAAAATAATAAAAGTATTTCGCTCGGTCAGTAGAGAAGTAAAAAGCAAATTAATACTTGTAGGAGATGGCCCGGATATATGTAATATAAGAAATATGGTAAGTAAATTGAACCTGAAAGATAAAGTAATATTTATGGGTATACAGGATAATATCATACCACTTCTTAACATAAGTGATCTATATATGCTTCCTTCAAAGAGTGAGGGTTTCGGGCTTTCAGCTCTGGAGGCATTAAGCTGTGAAGTTCCTGTAATCGGGACAAGCATTGGAGGACTTAAAGAAGTAGTTGAACACGGGAAGTCTGGATTTATTTTTGATCCGGGGGATATTGATTCTATGATTGAATCTGCGGTTAAGATATTGAGCAGTGATGATGTTAGAATCAAAATGGGTAATGAAGCAAGAAAAAGGGCAGAGCTTTTTGACGGAAGGTTGATAGTGCCAAAGTATTTAAGATATTACGAAAAGGTTTTGAATGACATGTAATTTTTTGTACTATTTTTTATATAATTATTTATAATAATTTTTTATATAAAGTTTAATTAAAAATATAATAGTAATTTAATATATTTATTGACTATAAAGGAAAAAGAAAATATAATTGATAATTAATAATTAATATATGTGTTTAGTATTGTAATTTTTAATAAAGGGTGTGATGGAAATGGTAAAAAAGATTTTTAAACTGCTCATATCCTGTCTAATTGTAGTTTTTGTCCTAAGTTTCGCAGGCCTGGGGTGCACCAGAACGTTATCATATGAACTTACCAATCAGGATGATGTCATTTTAATGCAGCCTTCCGTGTGTTTTATAACAACCTATTTCTGGGGATATGTTCTTGATCCATGGGAAAATCTATGGAGTGATCCTTATTACTGGGCTTTTGTTGCGACCGGATTCTGTGTCAATCCTGATACAGGCCATATAATAACAGCAGGTCATTTGGTAGAGATCAGCGAAGCTGACTTTAAATATGATCTGATATATGCGTATCTAACAAATAATTATGACCTCAGCTTATGGACGGATGAAGACTGGAACTGGGCTTATGAAAACATAAAGGTTGAAGGATATCAGGGCGGCCCGTATGACAGGGAAGTCTATGCACAGTTTAATACAGCCGGTGCAGGAATACCTGATGACCCGGCCAGTCAGGAAACTTTTATAAGAGCAGAGGTATTGGATTACAGCGGCTGGGATCAGAGGGATATTGCTCTTTTAAAGATACAGCCTCAGATAGGAAGAGCACTTTCAAGTGTGATTATAGGAGATTCTTCAATGCTCGAAATACAGGATAGTCTTACCATTGTAGGGTATCCATGGACTTCTGAAATTGGCCAGGAAAATGTAATGAATCCAACTGTAACCAATGGCAGTATAAGTAGTAAACTAATGCTTGCCGGTACAGAAGTACTTCAGATCCAAGGTGATGCAAGAGAGGGAAACAGTGGAGGACCGGTACTAGATGAAAATGGTCAGGTGATCGGGATACTGACAATGGGAACTGATGTAACTAACAATTATTTAAGGCCCAGTAATGATATAATAGAAATTTTAAACAGAAACGGTGTTACCAATAAGCTAGGAACCGTTGACGATGAATTCAGGCTCGGTCTGGTCATGTATAGACTGGGATTCTATTCCGAAGCCATAAAACATTTTAATGCAGTGCTTAATCTGAATCAAAGGCATCTTCTGGCCCAGGAATATAGGTCAAAAGCCCAGGAAGCTGTCAACAGAGGAGAAGAAAAACCATTCAGAGAAGGTACCAAGATTGATATAATAGATTGAATCAGAGAATTTTAGAGAGTAGAATATTTAAAACAATTATATTTAGATAGTAGGGTTTGAGTTCTATTGGGCTTAAACCCTAATTTTTTTTAGTTTTTTAATTGTCTTAGTTATATATATATGCTATTATATTTCATCAAACAAATTTTCAATAGTTATTATGAATACGAGAAAAGATAGTTTTTTGACTAAACTTAAAAATGGGTTTTTTAAGACTCTTTTTAATGGTAATGAAAACATTATCGGTCTTTCGCTGTGTATTCTTATAGTCTTAATCTGTCTGCTAATTGTAGTCGGTATTCTATCCTAATTCCAGGATTATTATTACCTTATCTAAGTTTATAGTCCTGTAATTCTTTTATTAGTATTTCAAGTGATAGGTGTATTCTATAATTAAAATATTTTAAAAATAAATTTTTTAGGAAAGGAAGGAAAATTGAGAAGCGATAATATGAAAAAAGGGGTTGAAAGACTGCCTCACCGTTCGATTTTTAAATCTCTGGGATATACCGATGAGGAAATAAATAGGCCTATAATTGGAGTTGCGAATTCTGCGAATGAATTAATACCTGGTCATATGCATCTTGACAGTATAACCGAAGCAGTTAAAGCAGGAATAAGAACGGCAGGAGGTACACCTCAGGAATTTTCTACGATAGGCGTATGTGACGGTGTAGCTATGAATCATATAGGAATGAAATATTCTCTTGCCACAAGAGAGATAATAGCTGACAGTATTGAGGCAGTATCTTGGGCTCATGCTTTTGACGGGCTGGTTCTGGTCCCGAACTGTGACAAGATAGTACCCGGAATGATTATGGCGGCATTAAGATTAAATATTCCTTCGATTGTAATAAGCGGCGGGCCGATGCTGGCAGGAAAATTTGGAGGACAGGATATCGATTACGGTACTTGTTATGAAGCTATCGGTAAATACAGAAAGGGTGAATACAGTGATAAGGATTTAAAAGAAATAGAAGAAGAAGCCTGCCCCACATGCGGGAGCTGTGCGGGGATGTTTACTGCAAATTCAATGAACTGTCTTTCGGAAGCTATAGGAATAGCTCTTACAGGTAACGGAACTATTCCTGCTTTCTATTCAAAAAGATTAAGACTGGCAAAGACAGCAGGGGTAAAAATAATGGATCTTGTCAGTGAGAACATTAAACCCAGGGATATAATAACCATAGATGCAGTTAAAAATGCACTTGCCGTTGATATGGCACTGGGTTGCTCGACTAACACGATTCTTCATCTGCCTGCGATTGCCAGTGAGGCTAAACTAAAATTTACACTGGAAATGGTAAATGAAATAAGCAGGAAGACACCAAATTTATGTAGATTAAGCCCGGCAGGTAAACATCATCTTGAAGATCTATACAGAGCAGGTGGTGTTGGAGCAGTGATGAATGAGCTCCTAAAGAATGGATTGATAAACGGTGAGGTAAAAACTGTCAGCGGGAAAAAAGTAAGTGAGAATATATCAGAGTTTAAAATTTTAGATAAAGAAGTAATAAAAGAAGTTTCAGAACCATACATTAAGGACGGAGGCATTGCTATTTTATGGGGAAATATTGCACCGGAGGGATGTGTGGTTAAAAAATCAGCTGTAGACCCTTCGATGTATTATCATAAAGGTAAAGCAAGAGTATTTAATAGTGAGGAGGAATCCCTGGAAGCCATAATGAATGGAAAAATAAATTCCGGCGAAGTAATAGTAATAAGATACGAAGGTCCTAAAGGGGGACCGGGGATGAGAGAAATGCTTGCTCCTACATCGGCTATAGCAGGAATCGGGCTGGATAAGGAAGTTGCCCTTATTACAGACGGCAGGTTTTCTGGAGCTACTAGAGGGGCATCCATAGGGCATATATCACCGGAAGCTCAGGCCGGAGGCCCCATTTGTATTATTGAAGAAGGTGATATTATAGAAATAAATATACCGGAGAATAAAATCAACCTGCTTCTGGAAGATAGAGAGATAGAAGAGAGAATAAAAAACTGGAGTCCTCCGGATATAAAAATAAAGGAAGGTTATCTTGCAAGATATTCCAGATTGGTAACTTCAGCGGCAAGGGGAGCTGTGTTAGAATAATTATATAAAATCAGCTGCTTGATTTTAAAAAAAAGATAAAAAAATGATATAATTATCAAGTTGTTAAATTGTTATAAAGTTGTTACAAGTATAGGGAGTGAAATTATTATGGCTAAAATTACCGGAGCACAAATGATAGTAAAATGTTTAAAGGCAGAGGGAGTAGAAGTAATATTCGGATACCCTGGAGGTAAGGTAATACCCCTGTATGATGCACTGTTTGACAGTGATATAAGGCACATTTTGGTAAGGCACGAACAGGGAGCAGTACATGCTGCAGATGGTTATGCCAGAGTGACTGGAAAAACAGGGGTTTGCATTGCAACATCAGGACCGGGAGCAACCAATCTGATTACCGGTATTGCTAATGCTCATATGGATTCTATACCAATAGTTGCTATAACAGGACAGGTAAGTACGTCTCAGATAGGCACTGATGCTTTCCAGGAAGCTGATATAACAGGGATAGCTGCACCTATAACAAAACATAATTACCTTGTAAAAGATATCAGAGACTTACCAAAAGTAATAAAGGAAGCTTTCAGGATCGCCTCTACTGGAAGACCAGGGCCGGTATTGATTGATATTCCGGTTGATATATCAACTGATCTGATAGATGAGAACTTCAAAGTTGATATAAGTCTACCCGGCTATAAGCCTACTGTCAAAGGCAATATCAAACAGGTCAAACAGGCAGCCAAAAAAATAGCTGAGAGCAAAAAGCCGGTAATTTTTGCCGGTGGAGGAGTAATATCATCGGGAGCAAGTGATATTTTAAGAAAGTTTGTTAAAATTGCCAGGATTCCGGTTATTACTTCACTTTTAGGCATGGGCTCATTTCCTGAAACCGATGAACTGTCCCTGAGTATGGCAGGTATGCATGGGACAAAGTATGCAAACCTGGCCTTTACGGAAACCGACCTTATAATTGCAGTGGGTGTAAGATTTGATGATAGAGTTACAGGGAAGCTGTCAGAGTTTGCATCAGGTGCTGAAGTAATTCATATAGATATCGATCCTGCGGAAATCGGGAAAAATGTCGGAGTGTTGATTCCGATTGTAGGAGATGCAAAACATGTTCTTTCCGATTTGGAAAATGAATACATAGAATATATCAATAAGAAAGGGACACCTGATCGTAAAAAGTGGCTTTCAAGGATAAAAAAATTAAAGGATGATTATCCGTTAAAATATGACAAGAAATCCAACAAAATCAAACCTGCTTATGTTGTAGAAAAAATATATGAGCTGACAAAAGGAGATGCTATAATCTGTACTGAAGTTGGTCAGAACCAGATGTGGGCTGCTCAATATTACAAATTTACAAAACCGAGAACACTGGTTTCCTCAGGAGGATTGGGTACTATGGGGTTTGGCCTTCCGGCATCGATTGGCGCAAAAGTGGGAAGACCGGAAAAAACAGTAATAGATATAGCTGGTGACGGCAGTATTCAGATGGTGTCACAGGAACTTTCTACCGCAGCTACCAATAAAATAAATGTAAAAATTATGCTGCTTAATAACGGCTATCTTGGTATGGTAAGACAGTGGCAGCAGATTTTCTTTAAGGGGAGATATTCTCATACCTGTATTCATAACTGTGTTGATTTTGTAAAACTGGTGGAAGCATATGGAGGGATTGGTTTTAGGGTCAAGAAGAAAGAAGAAGTTGAAAGCACCATTAAAAAGGCCCTGAAGACAAACAATCTGGTATTGGTAGATTTCTGGATAGATAGGGAGGAGAACGTCTATCCTATGGTGGCGCCGGGTTCTCCCATAAGTGAGATGTTAGAGAGTGAAGTGTTAGAAGGTGTCTAAAGGATAAAAGGTGATATTATGAATCATATCATTTCAGTTTTAGTTGAAAACAAGGCAGGAGTACTTGCAAAGATATCAGGTCTGTTCAGCAGAAGAGGTTTTAATATTGAAAGCCTGGCGGTTGGACCGACAGATGATGAAAAGATTTCAAGGATAACTCTATCGGTAAATGCGGAGGAGCACAGTGTTGAACAGATAATAAAGCAGCTTTACAAATTAATAAATGTAATAAAAATTCAGGAACTGGACACTTCAAATATTGTGGAAAGGGAACTGGTACTGATAAAAGTAAATGCTGATTCCAAAACCAGGCCTGAGATTCTGGAAATAGTAAGTGTTTTCAGGGCAAATATTGTAGATGTAGCTAAAAAAACTCTAATGATAGAAATTACCGGAGACAGCAATAAAGTCAAAGCACTGGAAGATCTGCTCAGGCCATTTGGGATACTTGAACTGGTCAGAACAGGAAAGATAGCATGTACCAGAGGCAGTAAATACTAATATTAAAAAATATCATTTATTAGTTGAAAGGAATTTAAGATGATAAAGAGGTATATAATGACTCCTGGACCAACACCTATATCAGAGGAAGTTCTGCTGGAGCATGCAAGGCCACTTATGCACCATAGATCTCCGGAGTTTTCTAAAATCTTTACGGGTGTTACAGAAAAATTGAAAAAACTTTTTAAAACCAAAAATGATATTTTTATATTGACCTCTTCCGGAACAGGTGCAATGGAAGCTGCAGTGACCAACTCTTTTTCCAGGGGAGACAAGGTGCTGGTTGCAAGTGCAGGTAATTTTGGTGAAAGGTTTAAAAAGATAAGCAGCAGATTCAATCTAGAGGTCATATCTCTTGATTATGAGTGGGGGGATACGGTTAATCCTGCAGAGATTGATAAAGTTTTGAATGATAATTCTGATATAAAAGGAGTAATGGTCCAGTTCAGTGAAACTTCGACAGGTGCTTTAAATGATATTAAAGCCATAGGAAATATAGTAAAGAAATATCCTGCAATACTTATAGTAGATGCTATAAGCGGTCTGGGAGCATCTGATTTGAGGACAGACGAATGGAATCTTGATATTGTGGCCGGGGGATCGCAGAAAGCTCTAAGTGCTCCTACGGGAGTAGCATTTATAAGTGTAAGTGATAAAGCATGGAAGCTTGTTCAGAAATCAGACTTACCGAGATTTTATTTTGATCTTACAACAGCTAAAAATTATTCCATGAAAGATCCACCGCAGACACCATGGACTCCCGGAATATCTATAATTGTAGCTATGAATAAAGCTCTTGATATGCTGCTTGAAGAAGGTCTGGAAAAGGTATTTGAAAGGCACAGGATACTTTCACTGGCAGTGCAGAAAGCAATCGAAAAGCTGGGTTTAAAGCTTCTGGTAGAGGATGAAAATAAAAGGGGATATTCAGTGACTTCCGTAAAAGTCCCTGAGGGCATTGATGCAAAAGAACTCACCAGGTTAATGAGAGTTAAGTATGGAGTGACTATTGCAGGCGGTCAGGGGAAACTTGCAGGAAAGATTATAAGAATCGGTCATCTGGGATATTTTGGAATATTCGATATTATTATAGCAATATCGGCATTGGAGATAGTTTTAAAAGAACTTGGATATAAATTTGAGATCGGAACCGGTATTGCTGAAGCAGAAAAAGTGTTTATTGAAAATAATTATTTGAATGACTGATAAAGGAAAAAAATGAATAAAATAATATTAATTACTGACGGCATTTCAGATGAGGCTAAAAAAAAGCTTGAAAAGCAGTTTATTGTTAAAGAGAAAAGAGGATTAACTCCCGAAAAGCTTAAAGAGGAGATTAAAGGTGCGAGTGCTGTTATTATAAGAAGCGCAACTAAACTTACATCCGATATTATCGAGGCTTCGGATAAATTAGAGATTATTGGCAGGGCAGGTATAGGGGTTGATAATGTAGATGTTCCAGCTGCTACTAAGAGGGGTATTATAGTGGTAAATGCGCCTGCAAGTAATGCGGTTACTGTTGCAGAGCACACCATAGCACTTATGTTCTCTCTGGCAAGGAAAATTCCTAAAGCAGATTCTTCTCTTAAAGGCGGTAAATGGGAAAAGTCAAAATTTAAAGGTATAGAACTGGAAGGGAAAACGCTTGGGATAGTAGGTTTTGGACAGATAGGAGGCCTTGTTGCAAAGAAAGTCATTGGACTGGGTATGAAGGTGATTGCTTATGATCCATTTGTATCCGAGGATAGATTTAAGCAACTGGAAATAAAAAAAGCTGATAAACTGGAGGATATTTACAAAGAGGCGGATTTCATTTCCATCCATTTGCCTAAAAATAAGGACACACTGGGAATGTTTGATAAAACTGAGTTCTATAAGATGAAAAAAGGAACCATAATATTGAATGTTGCCAGGGGCGGAATAATTTTAGAGAAAGACCTTGCTGAAGCTATCAAAGATGGTCAATTAGGTGGGGCAGCATTGGATGTTTATGAGCAGGAACCATGTACTGATTCTCCTGTATTTAAACTGGAAGAAGTAGTATGCACCCCTCATTTAGGAGCATCGACTGCAGAAGCACAAAACAGAGCAGGTACTATAATAGCTGATCAGATTATTGATGTACTTAACGGTAAAACAGCTACTTTTCCGGTTAATGCACCGGCTATAAGACTGGAATTAGTAGAGGTTTTAAAACCATTCTTTGAGCTGTGTGAAAATCTCGGAAGCCTGTTTGTTAATTTATTTGAAGGCAACTTGGACAGCCTAAAAATAGGCTATTATGGGAAAATTTCTGAGTATGATGTAAGAGTTTTAACTTCTATGATACTGGTAAATATACTGGAAAGATATTCGGAAGAAAATGTTAATCTGGTAAATGTTGATCTAGTAGCCAGGGAAAAGGATCTTAAAGTAAGGGTGCTGAAGAGCAGTGAGTCAAAAGATTTTGTAAATTTAATTAACTTGGAGGGCAAAGGTAAAAGCAGCGAACTTTCCATCTCGGGGACTATTACCGGTAAAAAGAACACACCCAGATTTATTGCTATTGATAAGTTCGAGATAGATATGGTCCCATCGAAATATATGGCTTTTTTAAGATATAAAGATATTCCGGGACAGATTGGTAGAATAGGGACTGCTTTTGGCAAATTAAATGTTAATATCGCTTCCATGCATGTAGGAAGGAAAAAAATGAGCGGCGATGCAGTGATGGGACTTAATCTGGATAATGAAGTAACACCTGAGATGATTGAGAAATTTAAGGAACTTTCAGGTTTTAAAAATATAAAGATAGTCGTCCTTTATTAAATAGAGGATCCTGAAGGCAGATTTACTATTATAAGGGTAAGTTGATCTATATGAAAAATAAAATTTATATATTTGACACAACTCTAAGGGATGGAGAACAAGCTCCGGGTATTCATTTGAATAATAAAGAAAAACTGGAAATAGCCCAGCAGCTTTCCAAGTTGAATGTGGATATTATAGAAGCAGGTTTCCCTATATCATCAAAGAGCGATTTTATATCGGTAAAAGAAATATCGGAAAAGATAAAGGATAGAAAAATTGCAGCTCTGGCTAGAGCAAATTTTAAAGATATAGATGCTGCAGGCGAAGCACTTAGGGGGGCAAAACAACCGGTTATACACACTTTTATATCCTCGTCAGATATTCACCTGCAGTATCAGTTAAGGATGAGCAGAGAAGAAGTAATAGAGCTTACAGAGAAGGCTGTAAGAAGAAGTCTTAAATATACGGATATGGTTGAATTCTCAGCTATGGATGCGACCAGAAGTGACAGGGACTTTCTGTGCAGATTGTTTGAAGTCGCGATCAAGAGCGGTGCTAAGGTTATAAATGTTCCTGATACGGTAGGATATACCATTCCTAATGAATTTGGAGATATGATAGATTATATTTTTGAAAATACAGAGGGCATAGAGGATGTAATCGTCAGTATCCACTGCCATAATGATTTAGGACTCGCTGTTGCAAATTCACTTGCAGCTATAGAACACGGAGCAAGACAGGTCGAGTGTGCAGTAAATGGGATAGGTGAGAGGGCTGGAAATGCATCACTGGAAGAAATAGCTATGATCATTGATACCAGAAAGAAAGATCTGGGAGTATACACCGATATCAATGCAGGTGAGATAACGAGGACCAGCAGTATTGTAAAATCACTGACCGGGTATGTAGTTGCGCCAAATAAAGCCATAGTAGGTAAGAATGCGTTCAGCCATGAAGCTGGAATACATCAGGATGGGATGTTAAAAGACAGGTCCACTTATGAAATA
Source organism: uncultured Actinomycetota bacterium (assembly GCA_964578625.1). Taxonomy (GTDB): domain Bacteria; phylum Actinomycetota; class Humimicrobiia; order Humimicrobiales; family Humimicrobiaceae; genus CAZBSE01. The sequence goes on along the minus strand of CAZODQ010000003.1, from coordinate 46,789 downwards.
ATAAGGCCTGAATATATTGGCCTGAAATCATCAAAACTTGTGCTGGGAAAGCATTCAGGCCACCATGCATTTATAGAGAGGCTGAATGAACTTGGCATCAAACTTAAAAAAGAGGATATGGAAAAAGCTTTTGAAAGATTTAAAAATCTCGCAGAAAAAAAGGGTGCTATAAATGACCATGACATCAAGGCAATAGTAGAAAATGAATTAAGGGAAGTTAAGGAATATTTCTTATTGAAGTATTATAGTGTTCAGAGCGGTTCTGATATAAAGGCGACTTCTTCGGTAGAAATAGAAATAGAGGGTAAAATTCATAAAACCAGTTCGAATGGAGACGGACCGGTAGATGCCTCATTTAAAGCTATCGATAAAATAACAAAAATAAATGCTAAATTATTAGAATATAACATAGAGGCAGTTTCTGGTGGAAAAGATGCGCTCGGGTCAGTCAAAATAGTAGTGAGTGCCGATGGTACGGAAGTCATGGGGAGTGGTATAAGCACAGACATTGTAGAGGCCAGTATAAAGGCATATATTGATGCCATGAACAGAATAGTCGAAAGTCCTGGATAATTGATTTTATGATAAAATCGAAATTTTGTCGGCTAGAAAGGCAGTTGAGGAATTGAGTAAAAAAAATAATCCACAGACTATAGCCCAGAAGATACTTGCTTCACATTGCGGCAGGGATTATGTATCGGAAGGTGAAATCGTGAATGCCAGTGTAGATATAGTACTCGGCAATGATATTACTTTACCTATAGCGATTGAAGAGTTTAAAAAATTAGGTGTGAGCAGCGTTTTTGATAAGGAAAAAGTAATTATTGTACCCGATCATTTTGCCCCAAATAAAGATATAAAATCGGCTCAGCAGTGTAAGATAATGAGAGAATTTGCAAGGGAGTTTAATATTAAGAATTATTTTGAGATTGGGAAAATGGGCATAGAACATGCACTGCTTCCCGAAATGGGCCTAGTGCTGCCGGGTGACTTGATTGTCGGTGCAGATTCGCACACCTGCACTTACGGAGCTCTGGGAGCAGCTTCGACCGGTGTAGGGAGTACGGATATAACAGTGGCTATGGCTACTGGAAAATTGTGGTTTATGATACCAAAAACTTTAAAATTTATTTATCAAGGCAGTCTTAAAAAATGGATAACCGGCAAAGATTTAATTCTTTATACCATAGGTTTGATCGGAGTCGACGGAGCGACTTATAGTTCTATGGAATTTACCGGTCCGGTTATAAAGGAACTGTCCATAGATTCCAGATTTACCATGTCCAATATGGCTATTGAGGCAGGCGGTAAATTCGGGATATTTGAGGTCGATGAAGTTACTGAAGAATATTTAAAAATAAGGAAAAATAGAGATTATAGGATATTTAAAAGCGATCCTGATGCGGAATACGATAGTATTTATAATATAGATTGCTCTAATATAGAGCTGCAGGTGGCAGCTCCTCATCTTCCGTCTAATACTAAAAATGCCAGTGATTTATCGGATGTTGTGATAGACCAGGTGGTAATAGGCTCCTGCACAAATGGGAGGATGGAAGATTTAGGGATTGCAGCAGAAATTTTAAAAGGCAGAAAAATAAATGAAAATATCAGGACCATAATAATTCCTGCTACTCAAAATATTTATCTAGAGGCAATGAAAAGGGGATATTTGGAAATTTTTATAAAATCCGGATGTGTAGTGAGTACTCCGACCTGCGGACCTTGTTTAGGGGGCCATATGGGTGTACTGGCAGAAGGTGAAAGAGCCGTCTCTACAACTAATAGGAATTTTGTAGGGAGGATGGGGCATCCTAAAAGTGAAGTATATCTAAGTGGTCCATCTGTTGCTGCTGCATCTGCCTTAGCGGGCAGAATAGCTACTCCAGAGGAGGTATTGAATTGATAATAAGGGAAAAAGCCATAAAATATGGGAACAATATTAATACCGATGTCATAATACCGGCCCGTTATCTTAATACTGCTGATGGAAGAGAACTGGCTGTACACTGTTTCGAAGACCTGGATAAGGAATTTAAGGAAAAAGTAAAAAATAGGAAGATAATAGTAGCTGGAAATAATTTCGGCTGTGGTTCTTCAAGAGAGCATGCTCCTCTGTCCATTAAGGCCAGTGGAGTGCGTGCTATAATAGCTGTTTCATTTGCCCGTATTTTTTTCAGGAATTCTATAAATATAGGCCTTCCTGTAATTGCAAACAAAGAGGCGAGCGATTTTATAGAGGATGGGGATGAACTGGAGATAGATCTAGAAAAGGGTAAAATAGTAGATATTACCAGGGATAAAGTTTTTACTATAAATCCTTTTCCGGAGTTTATCCAAAAAGTGTTAAAGAGCGGGGGCTATATAAATTTTACCAGGGAAAATATGAAAAAATGATTTTGTATAGGTGAAATGAATAATATGGAAAAAGATAAAATATATATACTGGACACGACATTAAGAGACGGTGCACAGAGAGCAGATATATCCTTTTCTGTCAACGACAAGTTACAGATAATAGAAAGATTTGACGATATTGGCATTGATTATATCGAAGTCGGATTCCCTGCTTCAAATCCTAAGGAAATGGAGTTATTTGAAAAGCTAAAAGGCAGAAAATTCAAATATTCAAAAATAATTGCATTTGGGATGACAAGATATAAGGATATGAAGGTAGAAGAAGATAATAATATAAAACAGCTGATCCAGTCGGGTTCGGACGGTGTTTGTATTGTTGGTAAATCTTCTTCTCTTCATGCTGAAAAAATTATAGAGACTACTCTGGAAAATAATTTAAGTATGATCTATGATTCCGTAAAGTACCTGAAAAAATATTTCCCTGAAGTGATTTTTGATGCAGAACATTTTTTTGATGGTTTTAAGGAAAATCCGGACTATGCTCTAAGAACTTTAGAAGCAGCATTTGAAGCCGGAGCGGATTTTATATGCCTGTGTGATACTAATGGAGGAATGGTCCCAAGTGATGTTATAGATATAATCGATAAAGTAAATAATGAAATAGAGGCAGCTTTAGGAGCTCATTTTCATAATGACAGCGGGTGTGCCACTGCGAATACTTTGATAGCTGTGGAAAAGGGAATAAAAATGGTCCATGGTACTGTTAATGGATACGGTGAGAGGTGCGGCAATGCCGATTTGTGTCAGATAATCCCAAATCTGGAGATAAAGCTGAAGAAAAGATGCTTAAAGGAAGGCAGTTTAAAGCATTTGACAAATCTTTCCCGGTTTTTAAATGAGACTGCGAATCAGATAGCAAATGCCAGCCAGCCGTTTGTAGGCAAGAATGCATTTACACATAAAGGAGGTATGCACGCCAGCGGAGTGAGTAAGGTATCGAAAGCTTTCGAGCATGTTGACCCTGAAACGGTGGGAAATACTAGGGAGATCCTGATTTCAGAACTTTCCGGTAAAAAGTCCATAATAATCAGAGCAAAGGAATTCGGAATCAATCTGGAAAATGACTTAAAAAAGGTAAGTGAGATTTTAAACAGGGTTCAAAATATGGAACACAGGGGCTATCAGTTCGAGGCAGCTGACGGGAGTTTTGAATTGCTTGTGAAAGAAGTCACAGGTATAAAGAAAAAATTTTTCAAACTGGAAAGCTTTAGGGTATTAAATGAAAAAAAGGAAGACGGCAGAATGCTTTCCGAAGCTACGGTCAAAGTACTTATAAATGATAAAAAGATAATCGAAACCGCAGAAGGTAATGGTCCTGTAAATGCACTGGATAGTGCACTCAGGAAAGCAATACAGAGCTGTTACCCAGAGCTGTCAAAAATTGCTCTTACTGACTTCAAGGTCAGGGTGCTGAATGAAAAGAAGGGAACAGGAGCAGTAGTAAGGGTGCTGATAGAGTCATCGGACGGTGAAAACAGCTGGGGGACAATAGGAGTATCGGAAAATATAATAGAAGCCAGCTGGCAGGCACTGGAAGACAGTATCGTATACGGGCTTATGCATGTGGAAAAGAACAAATAAACTTACAAAAAACGAAATTACTTATTTATAGTATATTGGAAATATCCGGATTATTAAAAATGATTTTCTTTATAAAATACATTATGGATAAAAAGCTATATTATTAAAATCTGAGGGATAGACACTATGGTATTTAGTAAAAGAATCACTTTGTCTACAAAAGGATTTTCAGATATTAAGAATATTACTGATCAGGTTAAAAGCATTGTTGAAAAGTCCGGTATAAAGAATGGACTAGCAAATGTTTTTGTCATTGGTTCGACTGCTTCCGTTTCGACTATGGAGTATGAGCCGGCACTGGTGGAGGATGTGCGGCAGCAGCTGGAAGAATTTATTTCAAGCAATAAACATACACGGCATTCACAAACATGGGGTGATGACAACGGCTTCTCACATATACGTGCTACGTTTATGGGTCCGGGTATTACTGTACCCCTTTCTAATGGCGGGTTAGTTCTCGGCACATGGCAGCAGATAGTTATCATTGATCATGATAACAGGCCCCGTTCGCGTGAAATTTTTGTGCAGGTCATAGGAGAATAGAATTTTAATGTAAAATGTAATTGCTTATTCTATCTATATTTAATAAAATATTCGCGAATGTTCTTGGGTATTTAAGCTTTTTAAATGTCCTGCAGTTTATTTGGTAATTTTAAAAGGAGGTATTTCGTGTCGGTTCTTTTATTTATTAGGATTGTTCCTTTTATCGGATCTGGTCTGGCTCTGATTCTGGCAATAATATTTTCAATACTCGTAAGTAAGAAAAGCAGGGGAACTGAAAGAATGAAGGAAATTTCAAAAGCTATTCATATAGGAAGCAGGGCATATCTTAATCAGCAGCTTAAGGTAATCAGTATATTTTTTATTGCAGTGACTGCAATATTTGCGGTAATGGTAAAGTTCGGTTATCTTGAGCTTGCATCAATCCCGGCTTTCGCTACCGGTATGGGATTAAGCCTGCTTATAGGATATATAGGAATGGATATTTCTACCACTGCAAACTCCAGGGTGACATTTGCTGCAAAAGAAAAAGGCCTGGGTGAAGCTATGAATATAGCATTTACAGCAGCATCTGCATCCGGTCTACTCCTGGCTGTTGCTGTCCTTTCTTTCACCGCTTTCTGGTTTAATATTCTTTATTGGTGGTATGGAAGGGGGGGGCTGGATCAGATAAATACTTTACATAGTGTAGTGGATGTATTGGTCACATGTACGATAGGAGCAAGCTTTGCTGCATTCTTTATGAGAACCGGCGGAGGAATTTTTACAAAGGCTGCAGATATGGGTGCAGATTATGTAGGAAAAGTTGAATTAGGACTGAGAGAAGATGATTACAGGAACCCGGCTACCATAGCTGATAATGTAGGTGATAATGTCGGAGATGTGGGAGGTATGAAGGCAGATGCTCTGGAGTCCTGGATAGGTTCCATAGTTGCGGCAGCGTTTTTAGGATTTCTTGCATTCAGAAATTCTCCTCTTATATTAAAAAGCATATTACTGCCTATGACAATCGCAACCTCCGGTGCACTGGCTTCGATTCTTGCGATATTTATAATCAAGCTCATAGTAGCAAGATATAAAGAAGAGGCAACAGTTTCCCTTCTTACAGGGACAACCTTATCCGGACTGCTTATTACAGTAGTAGCTATAATGGCAATGTCTTATTTTATCGTAAAGTATATAATAGGTAATGAATATAATTTCCTTTTTTATGCATCTATAGGAGGACTGGCAGCAGGATTTTTAATCGGTTTATTTACACTGATCTACACAGATTCAAGATACAGACCTACCAGAGGAATAACAGAAAGCGCCAAGTCCGGTCCGGGTACCCTGGTGGTAAACGGTCTTGCCTATGGCATGGAAAGTACAATACTTCCGGCTCTTACTGTAATCGCAGTTATGCTTTTTAGTTTCTATATATCAGGAGGTGCTGCTGACTTAAAAATGGGTCTGTACGGTGTAGCCATTGCTGCTGTAGCCATGCTCTCAACTTCTCCTTTTGCTATTGCAATAGATGTTTATGGACCTATTGCTGATAATGCCGGAGGTATAGCAGAAATGGCCGAACTTCCACCGGAAGTCAGGAGAAATACAGATAAACTTGATGCAGTGGGGAATACAACTGCTGCAATCGGCAAGGGTATTTTAATTGGAAGTGCTGCGATTACTGCGTTGGCACTTGGTCAGGCTTATTTTTCCAAGATCGAACTCTTAAAAGAAGATGTGCTTTTAAATTTTATGAGAGATCCAAAGATACTGGCAGGTCTTTTTATAGGTGTAATTTTGCCATTCTTCTTTACATCTATTTTATTGGGAGCGGTAGGTAATGCTGCTAATAAAGTTGTAATTGAAGCAAGGAAACAAATAAAAGGAATAATGGCAGGTAAATCAAAGGGAGATCCTAAAACTTTTATAACTATTGTAACTAGGGCTGCCCAGAGAGGTATAATCATACCAGGAATAGCTATATTTGTAATTCCAGTGGTTGTCGGGATATTACTGGGTCCGGGGGGAGTAATAGCACTGATTATCGGTACACTTCTATCAGGATTTGCCCAGGCAATTTTTATGGCAAATGCAGGTGGATCAATGGATAATGCCAAAAAGAAGATTGAAGAGGAAGGAAGAAGCGGGACTCCAGAGCATGCAGCTTCTGTTGTAGGTGATACCGTAGGGGATCCTTTAAAGGATACCGCAGGGCCATCTATGAATATACTTATAAAACTTATCAGTGTGATATCTATCGAAACTGCTGTTCTTGTAGCAGATCTTTCAGGGAAGTTATTCCACTTTTAGAGTTTAATATTTTTAATATAATTTTATACTAAAGAACACTTATATTAAAAATATGCCAATTCATTTTTTAAAGGTTTTTTTAATGTCAAATAAGAATCCGCCTGATTTTAAATTAATCGTATTTATGGTATTTTTATTGATATGAAAAATGAATTAGAGAAAATAATGGGAGAACTGCTTGAAGGTTATAAAAAGGGTAAAAGAAGTAAAAATGATGTAATTTTAAAAATCAAAGAAATTTATTTTGAAGATGTTGGTTTTGCAAAAATAGACCACCACCGCATGCTGCGCAGGGATTTTCCGGAAGTAATATATGGAGCAGGTAAGACTCCGGAGCAAATTCTGGAAATAGCAAAAAAGGTATTGAATTATTCATCAATACTTTTGATAACCAGGACTGATATTGAAATCTATAATCTGTTAAAAAAAGAAATTAAAAATAGAAAGTTTAATTTCAATTCAAATATCATTTATACTCCTCTGGATATTCCGGAAAATAAATTAAAAGAAGGTATAACTGTATTGTGCGCGGGTACTTCGGATATAAATGTAGCAGAAGAAGCAGCAATAACCAGCTATCTTATGAAAAACAGAGTTAAAAAAATTTATGATATCGGTGTTGCAGGTATTCACAGGCTGCTAAGTTATAGGAAAGAACTCGACAGGTCAAATGTAATTATAGCCGTAGCCGGAATGGAAGGGGCACTGCCGGGTATAGTAAGTTCAATGGTCAGCTGTCCGGTAATAGGAGTACCTACTAGTATAGGGTATGGTTCAAGTTTTAACGGATTGTCACCGCTTCTGACCATGCTGAATTCATGCAGCCCCGGAGTGGTGGTAGTAAACATCGATAACGGGTTTGGAGCTGGGTACACAGCCGGTATAATAAATAGAGGACTATTGAAATAAATAAACTTTTATATTAAACTAATACTTTAATTATATATGAATATATGTTTTGAAAGATTTATTAAAGTAAAGTTTTATTGTTCTTAATATTTATATGTGTAATATTGGCTAAGATATATTATAATAGTAGAGGTTAATTATGAATTTTGAGGATAAATTATGGTTGATATAGATTATAGAAAAGAAAAAATTGGAAAAATACTTTTAGACAGGAATATTATTACCAAAGAGCAACTGGATGAAGCGCTGAGTGTCCAAAAAGAGACTGGCGAAAAGTTAGGTGAAATATTAATAAAAAAAGGACATGTATCAGATGAAACTTTGGTAGAGCTTGTTTCATTCCAGAGGGGTTATGATCACGTAGATTTGAATGAAATACAGGATAAGATTGACCCATCCATTCCTAATCTAATATCCAAAGATTTTGCATCCAAGAGGAATGTATTTCCTTTCGAAATGGTTGACAATACACTGCATGTTGCGATGACCGATCCGAGGGATATAAACACTATTGATGAAATACGGCTGTTAACCGGTTATAACGTTAAACCGTTCTTAAGTACTAAAAAGGGTATAGAAGATATTATTGGAATGTATACCACTGATGAATACAGTCTGAAAGAAGTAAAGGAAATAATAAAAGATGAAGATTTTACTATTGGTAAAAAATTTGAAGATACGATAGTTGAAAAAAATCCACTGGTAAGGCTTGCGAATCAGATTATAATGAAGGCAATATCATTAAGAGCCAGTGACGTTCATATAGAACCCCAGGAAAAAGAATGTGGTATAAGGTTTAGAATAGATGGTGTATTGCAGAAGATAAAGGATGTTCCCAAAACAGTACAGAGACTTTTAATATCGAGGTATAAAATAATGGGCGGGATGGATATAACCGAAAACAGGCTGCCCCAGGATGGAAGGAGTTCTATTAATTACAGTAGCAGAACAATTGATTTAAGGCTTGCCTCCATACCAACTGTCTTTGGTGAAAATATAACTATTAGAATATTGGATAGGGACGAATCTGTATTCAACCTTGAAAATTCCGGAATGTCTGGTGATATTATACCGGAATATGAGAAAATGATAAGTATTCCTCATGGAGCTGTTATTATTACAGGACCAACCGGTTCAGGAAAGACTACCACCCTTTATGCCAGCCTTACCAAGATTGCGGATATTGAGAAAAAGATATTTACAATAGAAGACCCTGTAGAATATAGATTTCCTCAGATAATGCAGGTTCAGGTAAATCCAAAGATACATATGGACTTTGCCAGAGGCTTAAGAGCATTACTTCGAAGTGATCCGGATATCATCCTGATAGGTGAGGTAAGGGATCTGGAAACTGCAAGAATAGCCATGGAAGCAGCTATTACAGGTCATTTAGTATTGACTACCCTGCACACAAATGATGCTCCATCCAGCTTGACAAGACTTCTTGAGATGGGGGTTGAATCGTATATGATATCGTCTGCAGTTAAAGGTATAGTTGCACAGAGACTGATAAGATTATTGTGTGAGAATTGCAAGAAAAAAATAGATATACCGGAATCATCTTTGAGTGATGAAATAAGGCCTATATTAAAAGGGAAGAAGATCTATAAGAGTGTTGGATGCAAAAGGTGTAATGAGACCGGTTATTTGGGAAGAACCGGTATATTCTCAATGTTGTCGGTTTCCGATAAAATCAGAGAGATGCTTCTGGAAAGAAAGAGCCCTGATGCAATTAAAGAGGTCGCCAGAAAAGAAGGAATGAAAACCTTACTTGAATGTGGGGCAATGAAAGTTGCAGAGGGATTAACTTCACTTGAAGAAATGTATAGAGTAGTATTTTAAATTCTATATATATTTAGTCTAAAAAGTCTAGGCAAAAAAGATAGGTAAATTCTATTAGAATGGGAAAACATAATTTTATCCATTTGCACGTCCACAGTGAATATTCCTTATTAGACGGTGCTTCAAGAATAAATGAATTAATAGAAAGAGCCTGCCAGTACAATATGCCCGCTTTGGCATTGACAGACCATGGAGTCATGTATGGTATTATTGAATTTTATACCCAGGCAAAAAAAGCGGGACTTAAACCTATAATCGGCTGTGAAGTATATCTGGCTCCAAAAAGCAGGTGGGACAAACAGCTGGAAAGAGGAAAGAACGGAGAGACTTTTTATCATCTTACATTGCTAGCTGAAAATAACCGCGGCTATCAAAATTTAATGAGAATGGTCAGCTTAGGATTTTTAGAAGGATTTTATTACAGGCCCAGAGTAGATAAAGAACTGCTCAGAAGCTTAAGTGAAGGTATAATTGCTTTAAGTGGATGTATTGCCGGCGAGATTCCAAAATATATTATTGCGGATAAGATTGAAAAGGCGAAAAAAACTGTAGAAGAATATATAGATATTTTTGGAAGAGATAATTTTTTTCTTGAGCTTCAGGATTCGGGTATACCGGAACAGAAGAAAGTTGATGAGGCTTTGTTAAAACTATCCGATGAATATAATATTCCGGTAGTAGCTACAAATGATGTGCATTATTTAAACAAGGAAGATAGCAAAGCTCATGATGCTCTTCTCTGTATTCAGACCGGGTCTACTATAAATGAAGCTGACCGCTTGAGATTCCCTACAGAAGAATATTATTTTAAAAGTTATGAACAGATGAAAGAACTCTTTAAAGGAGTCCCTGATGCCATTAAAAACACCGAGGTGATTGCTGATAGGTGTAATGTAATTCTAAAGTTTAATATGAACCTGATCCCATCATTCAAGGTTCCTGAAAACCTGAGTGCAGATGAGTATCTTAAAAAATCGTGTTATGAAAATGTAAGTAAAAGATATGATACTTTAACAGAGGATATAGATAAGAGAATACATAAGGAATTGGATGTCATAAAGAAGATGGGGTTTTCCGAATATTTTCTAATAGTATGGGACTTTGTTAAGTTTGCCAAGAGTAAGAATATCAGGGTAGGACCTGGAAGAGGATCGGCGGCCGGAAGTATAGTCTCCTATTTGTTGGGAATAACCGATATCGAACCATTGAAATACGGCCTTTTATTTGAAAGATTTTTAAATGAGGAACGAAAAAGTATGCCAGATATTGATATAGATTTTTGTTATGAGAAAAGGGACGAAGTTATTAAATATGTTACTGAGAAATATGGTGAAAGAAGGGTTGCTCAATTGATCACTTTCGGAACAATGGCGGCCAGACAGGCTATAAGAGATGCAGGGAGAGTAATGGAAGTACCTTATGCCGAAGTAGACAGGATAGCAAAAATGATACCTGCAGAATTAAATGTGACTATTAGGAATTCATTAAAACTGGTCCCCGATTTGAGGGAAGTTTACGAAAATGATAAAAAAATAAGGGAAGTAATCAATACTGCAATTTCTCTTGAAGGTATATCTAGACAGGATTCAATCCATGCCGCAGGAGTAGTGATATCTTCCGAGGATCTTTTTAATTACACACCTATCCAAAAGGGAAATGAGGGTGTTATCGTAACTCAATATAAAATGGAAGATATTCAGAAAATCGGGCTTTTAAAAATGGATTTTTTAGGTCTGAAAACACTTTCACTGATAGATAAGACCTTATTCTTAATCAAGAAAACTAAAAATATAGACATAGATATTAATAACATAAATTTGGACGATGAAAAAACATTTAATATATTAAGTGAGGGAGAATGCCTTGGAGTTTTTCAGCTTGAAAGTACAGGTATGAGGGAACTGGTAATAAATTTAAAACCAAATAAGTTTGAAGACTTAATAGCGCTCCTGGCCTTGTATAGGCCAGGCCCTCTACAAAGCGGGATGGTGAGTGATTTTGTAGAGAATAAAAACAGGAGAAAGGAAATAAAATATCTACATCCGTCTCTTGAGAAAATTCTCGAGAGTACTTATGGGATCATACTGTATCAGGAGCAAGTCATGGGAATAGCATCAGAACTTGCAGGATTCAGTATGTCAGAGGCTGACATTTTAAGGGGAGCTATTAGTAAAAAAAAGAGACACTTACTTTCAAAACAGAAAAGCAAATTTATAGAGGGTGCTGTAAGAAAAGGAATAGATGAAAAGATTTCGTTAAAAATATTCGAACTTGTGAATCATTTTGCTGAATATGGGTTCAATAAATCACATAGCACGGCATATGCAATGATTTCTTATCAAACTGCATACCTAAAGGCAAATTATCCAGTGGAATTTATGGCAGCACTGCTAAGCATAAGAATGGGAAGCCAGGAAAAAGTAGCTCAATATGTCAACGAAACCAGAAGAATGGGTATTACGGTTCTTCCACCGGACATTAATGGAAGTTATACAGATTTTACTGTAGCGGGGAATTCTATCAGGTTTGGTCTTTCAGCCATAAAAAATGTCGGTACAAATGTGATTGAATGCATTGAAAAAGAAAGAAAGAATGGGGGTAAATTTAAAAGTTTTATAGATTTTTGCCAGAGAGTTGACAGCAGCGTATTGAACAAAAAAACAATTGAGAGCCTTATAAAAAGCGGTACATTCGATTCTCTTGGCCAGAGCCGCAAGTACCTACTGGAAAATTTTGAGAAGATCATAGAAGAAACATTAAAGATCAGGAAGGATAGAGATATCGGTCAGTTCTCGTTGTTTGATGTTAACAGCAGCGATAGTGAAAAAATATTATTAAATGGAGTTTATTGCTTGGATAAACAGTTTGAGGAATTTTCAAAAAAAGAGTTGTTGAATTTTGAAAAGGAAATGCTTGGCCTTTATATTTCGGGACACCCTTTATTTGAATATAAGGAATCCTTTTCCAGAATAACTCCTTTGGAAAGCCTGGCAAACGTAGAGGATAAAAGTGCTGTGGTTATTGGTGGTATTATAACCAGAGTAAAAACTATATTTACAAAAAGAGACCAGCAGATGTGTTTTATAGATTTGGAGGATATTGGTGATAGCACAGAGGTGATTGTATTTCCAAAAGTTATGGAAAAGTACCGAGAAGTCATTGCCGAAGATAAAATTGTAAAAGTTACAGGCAGATTAGATAAGAAGGAAGATCAGATTAAGATTATTGCTAATGAAATAAAAGAATTAGAAAAAGGTAAAAAAATAAACAAAGACCAAAACGAACTTATAAGGGATGGAGGGGAAAAGGTCGTTTTTACGGCAAGGAAAGAAGATTTGAATGAAAATTTTATCAATAAATTTTATGATATATTAAAAAAGCACCCAGGTTTTGATGAGATAGAATTTAAAGTGACTGGTGGGAATGGGAAGGATGTAGAGAGGGTTTATAAGCTGTCATCCAACTTCAGGATAAATTTTAATAAGTCCCTAAAGGAAGATCTAAGACAGATTTTTCAGGATAAAATTAACTGGGACAGAATGTAGATACAAAATGATACCGAAAGGGGATTCTATGTATAAATTAAAATTCGCAGTTATAGGAGCTGGTCATGGAGGGAAAGCGATAGCGGCTCATCTAGCCATAAAAGGATTTACAGTTAATTTATACAACAGGACGTTTTCAAAAATTCTGCCAATAAGGAAGCTTCGTGGAATTGAGCTGGAAGGAGAAGTTAAGGGTTTTGGTAAATTAAATATTATATCCAGCAATATAGAGAAAGTTATTAAAGGAATGGATATAATAATGGTAGTTGTGCCGGCATACGGCCATGCTTCTATTGCAAAAAGGTGTGCTCCTTTCTTAAGTGAAAATCAGATTGTGATCCTAAATCCGGGAAGGACCTGCGGGGCACTGGAATTTTTAAATGCTTTACGGGAAGAAGGCAATAAGAAAGATATTACCGTAGCTGAAGCTCAGACTTTTATATATGCAAGCAGAGGTATGGGCCCGGCTACGGCAAAAATATTTAGAATAAAACAAGCTATACCGGTTGCAGCTATACCTGCTAGAAAGACCGGATTAGTGGTAAGAAAATTAAATGAGGCTTTACCGGAATTTATTCCTGCAGCAAGTGTTATTGAAACCAGCTTCAATAATATAGGTGCCGTATTTCACCCTGCTATTACGATACTGAATATGAGCAGGATCGAATCTACGCTGGGAAATTTTCAATTTTATATAGAAGGCGTCACCCAGTCTGTAGCAAAAATAATGGAAATTGTGGACAAGGAAAGGGTAATGGTTGCCAAAAAGTTAAAATGTGCAAATATTTATTCAGCAATTAAGTGGCTATCTATGGCCTATAATGTAGTTGAGGATAATCTGTTTGATGCTATACACAGCAATCCAGGATATGTGGGGATAATGGCTCCAAGAACCACAAATATTAGATATATAACCGAGGATATTCCCATGAGCCTGGTACCAATTTCAGAGTTTGGAAAAGCATTTGGCTTGAAAACAAAGGTAATCGACTCACTTATTAATATTGCAAATTCCATATTCAGAAAGGATTTTAGAAAGACAGGGAGAAATCTTTTAAGATTGGGACTGAATGGTTTAGATCTGGAACAAATAAGAGATATATTGATAAAGGGTAAGAAATAGGTGTGGATTTATGAAAAAAATCTTAGGTGCCTGCATAGGAAGCTGTGTCCATGTTGCAGGAATATTAAATTTCTTAAATTTAGCCCAGAGTCACGGTTATAAAATTAAGTTTTTAGGATCTGCTGTCAGTATTGATAAATTAAAGGAAGAATTGGAAAAATATAATCCGGATATAATAGCTGTAAGCTACCGTCTTTCTCCTGAAAGTGCTTTTCAGGTATTTAAAGATTTAAGGGAAAAAATCGTAAAAAAATTATCAAGCGGTAAAGTAGAATTTATATTGGGATGCACCAGACCAGTGGCTGAAGTTGCAAAAAAACTTAGTATTTTTAAAATCATTTTTACGGGTGAAGAAAGCATAGAGGAAATTGAAAGTTATTTAAATAAAAAGAAAGTAAAGGTTAATAGTAGAGTATTCCCGCAAAATCTTTTAGAAAGAATTAAACACCGCAAGCCTTTTCCTATAATAAGACACCACTTCGGGAGACCGACTTTAAAAGAGACATTGGAGGGAATAAAAAAGATTTCTCTCAGCGGAGCACTTGATGTAATATCTATTGGACCTGATCAAAATACCCAGGAATTCTTTTTTCATCCCGGTAAAATGAAAGCCGGGCAGGATGGAGCAGGAGGGGTCCCTATTAGAAGCGAAAAAGATTTTAAAAGTCTTTATCTTGCATCAAGGAGAGGAAATTATCCTCTTCTCAGGTGCTACAGCGGTACGAATGATATTATAAAGATGGCAGAGGTCCTTTTAAAAAATATTAAAAACGCATGGTGCGCTGTTCCCCTTTGCTGGTATAACGAATTAGATAATAGAAGCAAGAGAAAATTAGAACAGTCGATTTATGAAAATCAGATGTTAATGAAGTGGCATGCTGAAAGAAATATACCGGTTGAGGTCAATGAATCGCATCATTGGAGTTTAAGATACTCCCCTGATTCCGTAGCAGTAGCTGCTGCTTATCTCGCGGCTTATAATGCTAAAATGATGGGAGTGAAAGTCTATGTTTCACAATATATGTTTAATACTCCCAGGGAATCATCATTTATAATGGATCTGGCAAAAATGATAGCCAAGGTTGAGTTGGTGGAGTCTCTTCACGATGATAACTTTAAAACACTCAGGCAGACCAGGACAGGTTTATACAGTTATCCGACAGATTTTGACAGGGGTAAGGGTCAACTTGCCTCCTCGACCCTACTTCAGATGCAGCTTGAACCTGATATCATGCATATAGTAGCATACTGTGAAGCAGATCATGCTGCGAAACCTGAAGATATCATAGAAAGTGTGAAAATAGCAGAAAAGGTTATTGAAAACTATTTATATGGTTGTCCCGATATGAAATTGGACGGAAAAGTAAAAAAGAGAAAAGAAGAATTAATTAGAGATGCAAAATTAATTATTGAAAAAATAAAAAAACTGGATAAAGATAATAAATACAGTGATCCCTTAATATCCCCGGCTATAATTTCGGGAGCAATAAAGAAAGGTGTACTGGATGCACCTCACCTGTGCGGAATAAAGGCGGCAAAAGGTACTATAAGAACCATATTTATCGAAGGCAAGAATTTAGCCGTAGATGAACATCTTAGACCTATAAGCGAAAAATACAGACTTAGTAAAATAAAGGAAACTTGTTAAAATATACTTTTTTTTAATTATAGTAGTGTGGTAAAATACTTTTTTTATATATACTGACCTGAGGGAAATATGTTTGGAAATAAAAAAAGCAATAAGATAGTAAAATTACCCTATGGATTGAGGGATATATTCCCGTCTGAATCAGAAGAAAGAAATAATATAAAAAAGATAATCAGTGATGAGTTTAAGAAGTGGGGCTACGGTGAAATCAAAACACCGGTGATTGAATATACGGAAAACATCTCCATAGGAGTCGGTAAGGATTGGAAAAATAAGCTGATTAACTTTTTTGATATTGATGGAAGTCTTGTGTCGCTCAGGAGTGATATGACCATACCCATAGCCAGACTGACAGGGATGAGAATAAAAAAGGAGCAGCTTCCTGTAAGATTCTGTTATTTTGCAGACTCTTTTAGACAATCTGATATTCAGAAGGGTATAAGGAGAATATGCAATCAGGCAGGCCTGGAATTTATAGGCTCATCTAATGCTGTAATGTCGGATACGGAGATTCTTATTATATTAATAAATATCTTAAATAGTATAAATATACCGGAATACAGAATTGGACTTGGGCACATAGAATTTATTGATGGTTTATGTGACTGGTTTAAATATGATTTAACAGAAAAGGAGTATATAAGGGAGGTAATTACTGCAAGGAACTTTGTAGAGCTGGAGAATTTTTTAAATAAAAGAAGTAAGAACAAGACGGATATTTTTATAAAATTAATGCAGCCGGAGAGTGACATTAAAAAAATATTTAAATTGATCTCAAAAATAAATGAGCCAAAAGTAATTAAAAGTCTTGGCTATTTAGAGAAGATATATAAAAATCTAAAGGAGCTGGGTTACGAAAGCTATCTTATAACGGATTTTAGTATTATAAGGGATTTTAATTATTATACAGGACTTTTATTTGAAGTTTATTGTCCTGGCGTAAGAAGCATCTTGGGCAGCGGAGGAAGATACGACAGGCTTATAAAGGAATTCGGGTTGGATGTTCCAGCAACTGGTTTTGCGCTGGATATCGATCTGGCTCACAAAGCTGCAAGAAAATCGGAAATAAAAAAAAGTTTTAAGATCTTACTTAACTGCAGGAATGAAAAAAAGAGTATAGAATTAATAAAGATGGCCTGCAGATTAAGATGCAGTGATATAATTGTTGAATTATGTTTTGAAAAGATAGCTGATATAAAAAAATTTGCAAAGGAAAAAAATTATAATTTAGTAGTCGTAGTTGAAGAAAACTTTAAAAATGCCAGAGTATTTGACTTTGAAAGAAATATCGAGAAAGTTAAAAAAATAGATGATTTTATAAAAGAGTTTTAAAATGAAAAAAGAAATTAAAGTCGCTATTCCAAAGGGATATTTATTTAAGCCGTGTATAGAGATACTGAAAAAAGCAGGATATGATACAGATCCTTTGGCAGGAAAGGATAGAAAACTTTTTATATACTCTGAAAATGATTCCATACAGTATATTATCTCCCGTCCAATGGATGTCCCTGTATATGTTGAGTATGGAACTTGTGATATCGGCTTTGCCGGTAAAGATGTCCTGGTAGAGAAAGAAAGTAATGTATATGAACTTATAGATTTGAAATGCGGGAAATGTAGAATGATTCTAGCTACGCTAAAAAATTGTATTGAGGAAGTGAAAGATCATTATCAGAATTTCGGTTCTATAAAGATTGCCACAAGTTACCCTAAAATTGCAAAAAAATATTTTGAACGGAAGGGCATACAGGTAGAAATAATAAAATTGTATGGTTCGGTTGAGTTAGCTCCGGTTCTAGGAATTGCCGATGAAATACTAGATCTGACTTCTACTGGTAAAACACTTAAAGAAAATGATCTGGTTGAAATGGAGGAGATTTTTATTTCTACAGCCAGGGTAGTTGCAAATATTACAAGTTATAGGACTAAATACAATGAGATAAGTGATTTTATAAAAAAAATAAAAAGTGTAATAAAGTAAGATTAATAAGTAAAAATGAAAAGGAAAGCAAAAATAACAAGAAAAACCAAGGAAACTGACATAAATATTGATTTTGACCTTGATGGAAGTGGAACTGCAGATATAGAGACTTCAATACCTTTTTTCGATCATATTCTTGAAAGTTTTACCAGGCATGGAAGTTTTAATATGAAACTCAGAGCTTCCGGTAATGCAGATGTGGATGGTCACCATCTGGTAGAAGATGTTGGTATATGTCTGGGGGAAGCCATTTTTGAATGTCTAAAGGATAAGAGAGGAATTAAAAGATTTGGATATATTTTACTGCCCATGGATGAGGCAGAGGTAACTGTATCCATTGATATAGGTGGAAGAGCTTATCTAAGGTATAATGTTGATATAGAGTATGAAAAACTTGAGGGAATGGAAACTGCAGTAGTGGAAGATTTTTTCAGAGCTTTGGTCAGTAATAGTTTTATAAATCTTCACATAAATAAGAACACCGGGATAAACTCTCATCATATTATAGAAGCGATTTTTAAAGCTTTTGGTATTGTGCTTCACGATGCAAGCAGAATATCGGGAACCGGAACCATACCTTCTACTAAAGGTTTAATATAAGCTTTAAGACAGCTGTTTTTGTCTAAGTAGAATTAATAATAAATCAAATATAAAATTATGACCTGAGACATAATAGGAGTTGGATATGTATATTGCAATAATAGACTATAATATGGGGAATATCAGCAGTGTCAGCAATGCTTTTAAAAGAATTGGTGCGGATGCAAGGGTGACAAGCAGCGCCATTGTTATAGACAATGCCGGAGCACTGGTGCTGCCAGGCGTAGGTGCGTACAGGGATGCATATAAGAATCTCGAAAAGTTGAAACTGATTGGTGTTATAGAAAAGAATATATCAAAAAAAATATTTTTAGGGATATGTTTAGGAATGCAGCTGCTTTTTGAATCTAGTATGGAAAATGGTAAAAATAAAGGACTGGGTATATTAGGCGGATCTGTTGAGAAAATACCGCCTGTTGTCAAAGTTCCGCATATGGGCTGGAACCAATTGAAGGTATTAAAGAAAGACAGCAAGATATTAGATGGGATCAGAGAGGGTGAAAATTTTTATTTTGTTCATTCTTACCATGCCATACCGGAAAGTGAAGATATCATCAATAGTGTTACAGACTACGGTATTGAAATAGTAGCAGGTATTGAGCAGGATAATATTTACGGCATTCAGTTTCACCCTGAAAAAAGCAGTATCAGCGGTTTGAGGCTGCTGGAGAATTTTTGGAATATGGTAAAGGAAGAAAAGCAGTGATTATAATACCGGCAATAGATTTAATTAAGGGTTCTTGCGTAAGATTAACAAGGGGTAAATTTAATACAGAAAAGAGGTATTTCGATAATCCAGTTGACACAGCAAGAAGATGGAAAGAAGCAGGAGCGGAATGGCTGCATATTGTTGATCTGGACGGTGCCAGGACAGGCAGTGTAAGGAACTTGGAAGTAGCATCCGAAATAAAGAAAAAAGTGGATATAAATATACAATATGGCGGAGGAATCAGAAATTTTAAAACGATAGAAAGAGTCTTGGACAACGGTATCGAAAGAATTATTTTGGGTACCAAAGCTATAGAAGATTTGAATTTTCTGGAGAAGAGCATTTTGAATTATAAAAAAAGGGTGATTTTAAGCCTGGATTATACTGCAGGCGGTGTGATTTATAAAAATGGGTGGCAGGAGAAGACCTTATTCAATATATTTGAGCTGATAACAAAAGTAGAAAATTTAGGTGTAAAGGAAATAATAATCACAGATATATCAAGAGATGGTACACTTAAAGGTATTAATTTAGGTCTTCTTAAAAGAATTTTAAAAAGCTCTAAGCTGGATTTCATAATAGCAGGAGGAATCGGCAGTCTTGATGATATTGTTCATTTAAAGGAAATAGAAAATATGGGAATAAGCGGAATAATAATCGGCAAAGCTTTATATGATGAAAAAGCTAAAATCAATTTGAAAAAGGCAATAGAAATTGGATCAAAAAAATGATAACCAAAAGAATAATCCCCTGCCTGGATGTAGATAAGGGAAGAGTTGTAAAAGGAATAAGTTTTATAAATTTAAAGGACGCAGGCGATCCTGCAGATATGGCAGCTTTCTATGATAGAGAAGGTGCTGATGAGGTAGTATTCCTGGATATAACAGCTTCACATGAAGAGAGAAAAACAGTGGTAGAACTTGCAAGCAAAACTGCTGAAAAAGTATTTATACCATATACCATAGGCGGAGGAATAGGGAGTATAGATCATATTAGAGAAATACTAAAAAAGGGCGCTGATAAGATTTCGATAAATACATCTGCAGTAAAGGATCCTTCTTTTATAAGCAGAGCTTCCAGGATTTTTGGAAGCCAGTGTATAGTGATTGCCATTGATGCAAAATATAAAAGCAGGAGCTTTTGGGAGGTATATATAAATGGTGGAAGAACTCCGACGGGCATAAATGCGGTCAGTTGGGCAAAAAAAGTCGAAGAAATGGGAGCTGGAGAGATACTGCTTACAAGTATGGATAAAGATGGCACAAAGGATGGCTATGATTTAGAACTTACACGTTCAATAACATCTGCAGTAAATATACCGGTTATCGCGTCGGGAGGGGCAGGAAAGCTGGAACATCTAAGAGATGTCATCAAGTATGCTGATGCTGATGCAGTGCTGGCGGCATCTATTTTTCATTATAGACAGAATACCATAAGGGAAGCCAAGGAATACCTTAAGTCTGAAGGAATAAATGTGAGAATATAAGTGTAGTGATGACAGTATAGTGAGTATAGTTAGATAAACTAAAAAAGGAATTGTAAAGATATGAAAAAGGGTAATAAAAATAATACAGGGGAAGAAAGAACATCCGGTCTGATCCCGGCTGTTATACAGGATTACAAGACCGGTGAAGTTCTTATGGTTGCTTATATGAACAGAGAATCTCTGAATAAAAGTTTGACTACAGGTACAACATGGTTTTGGAGCAGGAGTAAAAAGAAACTCTGGAACAAGGGTGAAACATCAGGGAATATACAGAAAATAAAGGCCATAAAATACGATTGTGACGGAGATGCCTTATTAATCAGTGTAGAACAGGTGGGCAATGCATGTCATACAGGGAATAGAAGCTGCTTTTATAGAACTCTTAAAAATATCGATAAAAATATAGATTTTAAGAAGTGTCCCACGGACAGCTTGAAACAAAACATAATGGATGAACTATATGGAGTAATTGAGAGTAGAATTAAAAATAGAGTCTCTGATTCTTATACATATTCACTCCATAAAAAAGGGCTGGATGAAATAATAAAAAAATTCGGTGAGGAGAGTATGGAGGTTGTTTTATCATCAAAACATCAGAGTAAAAGAAGTACAGTATATGAGATAGCTGACCTGCTCTATCATCTATTGGTTTTGATGGTTGAAAAGAAAATTACTTTAGAAGAAATATTCAATGAGTTAAAAAACAGAAGAAAATAAGGAGTAATTACAGTGGGAGGAAAAAGAAGAATAGCACTTATGACAAGCGGTGGGGATGCAAGCGGTATGAATGCAGTCATAAGAGCAGTTACAAGGTATGCAATATATAATAATATGGAGGTATATGGATTTTATGAGGGTTATAAGGGGCTAGTTAATAATAATTTTGAAGTGTTAAATTTAAACTCTGTGAGCGGAATCATTGACAGGGGAGGCACTTTTTTATATTCGGCAAGGTCGGAAAGATTCAAGTGCGGAGAAGGGCAGAAAGAGGCAATAGCAAATTTGAAAAAAAATAATATAGAAGGACTGGTAGTAATAGGCGGCGATGGTACATTTAGAGGTGCTCATGAACTTCATAAGCAGGGAGTTCAGGTTGTAGGTATTCCGGCAACTATAGATAATGATGTAGTTGGTACTGATTATAGCATTGGTTTTGATACAGCACTTAATGTGATAATCGGTCTCATTTCAAAAATAAGAGATACGGCATCTTCTCATGATAGAATATTTGTAATAGAAGTAATGGGAAGAGATTCGGGAATAATTGCAGTAAATACCGGAATTGCTTGCGGGGCTGACTATATATTGATTCCTGAAATAGAAGTTGATTTAGTCAAAGTGGCAAATCAGATCAAAGACCATAGAGCAAGTAAGAGACATATTCTGATTATAGTAGCAGAAGGAGCAGCCAAGGCAAGTGAAGTTGCATCCTCCATTAAATTACTGGTAGGACATGAAGTCAGGGTCTCGGTGCTTGGTCATATTCAAAGAGGAGGTTCTCCGTCCGCTATGGACAGGATATTGGCCGCAGAATTCGGTAAAAAGTCAGTAGACCTGCTGCTGGAGGGTAAAAGTGACTGTATGGTGGGAATTAAAAGCATGAAAATAGAGATATCCAGGTTTGAAGAAATTTTTGAAAAAAAGAAGGAAATAGACAAAGAATTATATAAACTTGCGCATATCCTGACTTTATAGGCAAGATTTGTCTCTGGTGCCGAAGGTCGGGTTCGAACCGACATGAACCTCGCGGTTCACTGGATTTTGAGTCCAGCGCGTCTGCCAATTCCGCCACTCCGGCGCTCTAAAATAATACAATTTATACGGATTATAATCAAGAATGAGGCAATTAATAAACCGTAAAATATTGATGATTATTTAATAATTTGTTATATTTCTGTAAATATAAACGCCATTAAATTTTTATGAAATCTAATGGCGTTTATTCTTTAGTTGTAATTGATTTAATTTAAGAATCCAGTATTTTTTTTGCTTCCTGTTTGTCAACGTCCATAATGTAAGGTATCCCTGAAACTTCGGAAGCTTCTTTTGTAAGCGATGCTATGTCGTCTCTGTTTATATATTTTAAGGCAAATTTTCTAGCACCGGCCATAAGCTGCTTTAAGCCCTGCTCCAGTCTTTTATAGTAAGAATAAAGTCCTATGGCTGAGCCGGGAATATCTTTCGCTCTGTCTTTGAATTCTTTCCGCAGGTCTGTTACTTCTACAAATATTGATTCCAGGTCGGTGCCGTATTTTTCAATTGATTTGGGAATATTTCCTGATTCGATTTTATCAGTGATGGTTTTACCTACCATGCAGGCTGTAATAGGAGAACGGGCCATTCCAACCAGCTTGAAATATGGTGCACCTAAAGACAGGCCCTTAAAAATAAGATCTTCAAGTGTAAATCCTCCGGCTATAGCAAGATCTGGAACGTAACTTCCCTTGTCTGCCAGAGATTTTGTATATTCATATGCCATGCACTGTAGATAGACTGTAGGTACTCCCCATTCATTCATCATACGCCATGGGCTCATTCCAGTACCGCCGCCTGCGCCGTCTAAGGTTAGAAGATCGATGCCAGCTTCGGAAGAAAATTTTATGGCTTTTGCCAGATCTACTGGTCTATAGGCACCTGTTTTTAGGAATATATATTTTGCACCTGCTTTTCTTAGATTTTCAACGCTTGCAAGAAAAACTTCCTTGCTGCCCATACCTACTCTGGAATGCCTTTCAAATTCTTTGAAATCACCATGCTTGAATGCTTTTTGTACTTCCGGGTCAAGAGGATTGGGTAATACGATATATCCTCTCTTTTTAATTTCAATTGCTTTTTCAATATTATTTATTTTTATCTCGCCGCCAATATCTTTGGCGCCCTGGCCCCATTTTAACTCGACTATTTCCACTCCCAGCTCTCTTATGGCATATTCAAGGACTCCGAATCTGCTGTCTTCTACATTTGACTGGACCACGATTCCGCCATAGCCTTTCTGCTGCCATTTTTTATAAAGGTCGACTCTCCTCTTCAGTTCGGGGGAATGGGTAACTTTCCCATTACTATCGAATTCTGACTTAGGGTCAATTCCGCATACGTTTTCGCCAATAGTTAAAATCGTACCGGTTATAGCCGCTCCAATGGCCAGCCCATCCCAATTTTTACGGGCGATGTCGGTGGAACCCAGTCCCGGTATAATAAAAGGGAGTTTTAATTTTAGATCCTTATTTTTCCCTATAACTGCCTCTAAATTGACGTTGGTAAATATTGCTTTATCGCTGTCTTCTTCAATTCCATGAGCGCCAAATGCAGTTCCCATTATATTAAAATGGGAATAATCCAGAGGATAGTCTTTTTGTGAAGCTGCAGTAATTTCGCCAAATGGCTGTGGATAGATATTTTCGCTGCTCCTGTATGATGATTTACCGATCTCACATAATCCCAGGCAGCCTTCGGAACAGATTACACACATCCCGCTGAACGGACTTATATTGTCGCCGTAAAGATTTTTAGTAGATGTTGCAGATGATGAATTGATTTTTGAATAACTCATTTTTACTCCTTTGTAAAATTGCTATTGTCAATAGTCTACATAAAAAAAGCTTCATTACTTTAATGGCTGCAATGCCAAAAAAATTTGCCTCAATGCATGGAAAGCTTCTCTGCTTTCTTATTATCTGTGTCTTTATGTTATATAAAATTATTTTAGTTAAATGTTATAATATAAAATTATGTTCTTATGTCAAATAAAATCGTAGTTTTTTACAGGAATTCTATAGAATTAAATTAAAATTTTTTAAGGGATATATAGTAATATCAAAATAACTCATTAACTTTTTAATTATCAGGAGTTTTAATTGAAAAACGGCAGAGACAGTAAAGCTATTTTAATTGATGGAAATAACATCGCATATCGTGCTTTTTATGCGATTCCGGATAATATTTCCACTTCATCAGGAATCATAACCAATGCCGTTTTAGGATTTACCAATATGCTGTTAAAACTTATAGAGGATCAGAATCCTGATACCATAATATGTACATTTGACAGTAAGGTACCTACATTCAGACATAAGATATTTGACCAGTATAAAATTCATAGGAAGAAAATGCCAGATGAACTGTCAAAGCAGTTTCCTTTAATTAAAGAAGTCCTTGATGCCTTCGGCATTATTTATTTAGAAAAGGATGGTTTTGAAGCCGATGATATACTCGCAGCTATAGCGGAAAATATTAAAGATAAATATGACCAAATAATAATAGTTACAGGTGATAAAGATATATTACAACTGGTTTCGCGTAATATAAATGTTATGGGTGTAAAAAAGGGTATTACGGATACAGTAATATATGATCCAAAAATGGTAGAAGAAAAATTTGGAGTCAGTCCGGAAAGAATAAAAGATCTTTTAGCCCTGATGGGGGATAGTTCTGATAATATACCTGGAATCCCGGGTATAGGTCCGAAGACAGCAAGAATGCTTGTACAGAAATATGGCTGTATTGAAGAAATCTATAAAAATATTAATGAAGTAGAAAATCAGAGGTTAAAGGGACTTTTAATTGATAATAAAGACCTCGCCCTTCTCAGTAAAAAATTAACTGCTTTAAAGACAGCTCAAGATATAGATATTGATATTGAGAAAGTTATAGATAATAGTTTTAGAAATGTCAGTTTCATAAAAGTAAAGCAGATATTTGGGACCCTTGAATTTAGATCTCTGGGAAAGAGGCTAGATAATCTAAAGGATAGGGTAGACTTTAAAGACGATAGACCAAAAGTTAAAAAAAAGGCATGTAAAATCGACTTAAAACATTTGACCGGAAATTTAAACTTTGATGAATTGAGTGAAGATTTCAGTGAGCATGTATATATTACAGATTTTGGTAATAAAGATAGATTATACGGAATAATATTATACTTTAACAGCAAAAACGCCTACTTGATCGATAGTGAAGATCTGAAAGAGAGCAATATAAAAAAAGGCATAATAAAATTGATGGGGAACAGAGATATCAGGAAATCGGGTTTTGATTTTAAAAAAATATACAAGGTATTAAAGGATTTCGGAATTGAACTGAAAGGACAGCTTATAGATTATGAGATATTATATTTGATCTTAAATCCTGTTAAATCGCAGACTGATTTAGAAGAGGTAATCAGGGATGTTTTAAATATGGATTTAGAAGATATTGGATCAAGCAATGTAAAAGATGAAAGCGAGTTATTGGAAACTGAGAAGCTAAAAAAAGAAAGACAATTAAAGCTTGAGCTTTATGATGATGAAAGACCTGAAATAGAGATAAAAAAAGAAAGACTGGATGAAGTATTGAAAAGGTTAAGCCTATATGAAGAAATAGAGATTAAATTGCTTGAAAGAATAAAAAAAGAGGGACTGGAAGAACTGTACCGGCAGATAGAGGGGCCTCTTATACGAATACTGGCTGAAATGGAATATACGGGAGTAAATATAGACAGGGAGTATTTAAACGGTTTGATAAAAAAATACGACCTTGATATAAAAAAACTTAAAAAAGATATTTACAGGCTCTGTGGTGAAGAGTTTAATATAAACTCCTCACAGCAGCTATCCGAAATTCTTTATAAAAAGTTAAGGCTTCCCATTACAAAAAAAACTAAAACTGGTTTTTCCACCGATGCCAACACTCTAAAAGCTATTTATAAAAGTTCTCCGGTAATAAAAGAGATATTGGACTACAGGGAAAAAACTAAACTTAAAAATACGTATATTGATGTATTACCCGGCCTGATAGATAGTAAAGATTCAAGAGTTCATACCACATATAACCAGTTAGGAACTTCCACTGGCAGAATAAGCAGTAGTGAACCCAACCTGCAAAATATACCTGTAAGAACTGAGTACGGAAAACAGATAAGAAAAGCCTTTATCCCTGGAGAAGGTTATGATCTAATTTTAGCTTCAGACTATTCACAGATCGAGTTAAGGGTACTGGCCCACCTATCAGGTGATGATAATCTAATAGATTCATTTAACAGGGAAGAAGACATACATATACGGACAGCCTCTGAGATTTTTGGTGTTAATTATAGTGATGTAGATAATACATTAAGAAGAAGGGCAAAAACAATAAATTTTGGGATAATATATGGAATGACCGAGTATGGTTTGATGAGGAGGCTTTCTATTCCGGAAGAAGAAGCCAGAGAATATATTGATAAGTATTTTGAGAGATATTCAGGTGTTAAAAAGTATTTAAGGTTTTTAATAGATGAAGCATATAAAAAAGGTTATTCCACCACGATTTTCGGAAGAAAAAGATATATAAAAGAGATGGGAAGTTCTAACAACAGGATCAGAAGTTTAGGAGAAAGATTTGCAGTAAATACACCCATACAGGGCAGTGCAGCGGACATAATGAAGCTTTCGACAATTAGGCTTTTTGAAAAATTAGAATCAGTTAAAATAGATAGTAATATTATACTCCATGTTCATGATGAACTGGTCCTTGAATTAAAAGAAAAAGATCTGAAAAGAGTTAAAAAACTTGTAATAGAATCAATGGAAAACTGTATCAGATTAAAAGTGAAACTTAAAGTGGATATAGAGACCGGCAGAAATTGGTATATTTAAAAAATTATTTTATAATATTGATTATTATTTTCTTGCATGTTATCCTTTTTCAATATTAAAGCAGAGGGTGATTTATTAAATATGGTAAAAAATGATATTAATAAAAAAATAACTAATGACAATTGTATGATAGAAAACGAAAAGGGGGAAATGGTTCCCAATTATGACCTTACCATGATCAATTTAAATGACGGAGACTTGGTTAAGGGTAAGGTAGTAAAGATCGATAAGGATGAAGTCTTGGTCGATGTAGGTTTTAAATCAGAGGGTGTCATACCCTTAAGTGAATTATCAATAAGAAATGATGTCAAACCCGGAGATATTCTAAAGGTTAATGATGAAATAGAGATTATGGTGCTTCAGAAAGAGGATCAGGACGGCCGTTTACTGCTTTCAAAGAAAAGAGCTGAAGTAGAACAGAATTTTGACAGGATAGAAAAAATTTATGAAAATGGCGATACGGTTGAAGGTGAGATAATAGAGTGTGTTAAAGGCGGCCTGATTGTAGATATAGGTCTTAGAGGATTCCTTCCGGCATCATTGATAGATGTCAGGAAAATTAAAGAACTTGAATCCTATATCGGAGAAAAATGTGTTTGTAAGATAATTGAAGTCGATAGAAACAGGAATAATGTTGTTCTGTCACGAAAGGTGATTATTGAGGACGAAAGAAGAGAGCAGCGGAAGGAAATACTCAATAATATGGAAATCGGTCAGGTTAAAAAGGGTGTAGTAACCAGTATTGCAGATTTCGGTGCGTTTGTTGATGTAAATGGTGTTGATGGTCTGGTTCATATATCAGAACTTTCGTGGAATCATGTGAAACACCCTTCAGAAGTCGTTGTCGTTAATCAGGAAGTGGATGTGGAAATATTGGATATTGATTATGAAAAACAGAGGCTTTCTCTTGGTTTAAAGCAAACACAGAAAGATCCGTGGCTGGAGAGGATAAAAAAATATTCTATAAAAGATATAGTAAAGGGAAAAGTGACAAGGATAGTCAAATTTGGTTTATTTGTGCAAATAGAAGAAGACCTTGAAGGTCTTGTGCATATATCCGAGATGAGTCAGGAGCCGGTAAAAAGGCCAAGCGATATTGCAAAAATCGGTGATGAGTTAGAGATAAGAATTATTGATATAGATTTTGATAAGAGAAGGATGGCTTTCAGTATAAAGCAAGTAGAAAAGCCGGAGGAAGACAAAGAAGAAAAAGAAGAAAAAAAAGTTGAAAAAGCTAAAACGGAAGCCAGGGATAAAAAGAGCAAAGTGACAAAGAAAGAAGCTGAAAAAGATACAAAAAAGGCAGAAGCTTCAGATAAAAAAGATAAGGAACTTAAGGTCAAAGATCAGGATACAGAAGTAGAAGATAAAGAATCCAGAAAAAAAAGGCAAATCAAAGAAATACTGCAGGAATTGAAAGACGAAGCCGATATAGGATAGTCTGATTAGGTCAATTAAACATATTTCTAAAAACTGCACATTTCCACAGTGATATTTTAAAAAAACAATTAAATTGCTATTATCTTTTTATATGTAATTTAATCTTCTTTTGAACTGAATACCAATTGGATTAATAATAGACGAAAGGAGTGAGTATAAAATAGTAATATTGGGAGTTACCGGCAGAATAGCATCAGGTAAAAGTACCGTATGCAGATATATAAAAAATATAAAGAAAAATGCTTTAATATTAAATATAGATAAATTGGCAAAAAATATCTATTTAAAAGAACCTGATGTTATAAATAAACTAAGAGAATCGTTAGGAAATGAAATTTTCGGCAGTTCAGGGGATTTGGATTTCGAATCTATTGCATTAAAAGTTTTTTCGGATAAAAAAGAACTGAAAAAATTAAACAGATTGATGTTCCCCTTAATCCGAAGGGAGGTAAGAAATATTATAGATAAGAATTATAGCAAAGATTATATAATAATAGATGCAGCGGTACTGTTTGATTGTAAATTAGACTTATTGTGTGATTATATTATCCTTGTTGATACTGCTTATGAGAATAGAAAAATCTTTTTTAAAAATAAAAATTTTCTGAATAATAATATGGAATTAAGAATAAAAGGACAGCATATAAAAATAGATAGGAAAAAAGTCAATTTCATAATTGACAATAATGGTTCTAAAAGTAACTTACTTGAAAAGGTAAAGGAAATACTGGAAAATATTTAAATACAAATTATAAAACCGCACTAGGAATGCTTGACCATAAATTTAAAATAGTATCAAATTACTCGCCTCAGGGTGACCAGGGTAAAGCCATCAGTCAGCTGACTGAAGGTATCAAAGACAATCTTAAATTTCAGAGCTTGTTAGGAGTTACCGGCTCTGGTAAAACTTATTCAATAGCGAATGTAATAAAGAATATCCAGCTCCCGACCCTTGTCCTGGCTCCGAATAAGACCCTTGCGGCCCAGCTTTGTAATGAGTTTAAGGAATTTTTTCCGAATAATGCAGTTGAATACTTTGTTAGCTATTATGACTACTACCAGCCGGAAGCTTATTTGCCGGGAAGAGATATATATATTGAAAAAGATACTTCTATAAATGAAGAAATAGAGAAATTAAGATTATCCACTACTAATTCTCTTTATACGAGAGATGATGTAATAGTAGTTGCAAGTGTTTCCTGCATATACGGTCTTGGTTCACCTTCCGAATACGGTAAGCAGAGGATTGTTTTAAGGTTAAATGAGGAGTTCTCAAGGGAAGAAATAATAAACAGGTTAATTAATATAAGGTATGAAAGAAATGATTATGATTTTGTCAACGGAAAATTCAGAGTTAAAGGAGACACCATAGAAATATTTCCGGCTTATCAGGATAAGGCAGTCAGGGTACAGCTTCTTGGTGATGAAGTGGAAAAGATTGTAGAGTTCAATCCTGTATCAGGTGAGATTTATGAAGAAAGCCAAGTTTATATCATATCACCCGCAACACATTTTCTGGCAACTGTAGAATGGGTAGATATGGCTTTAAAGACTATTGAAGAAGAACTTAATAATAGAATAAGATTTTTTAAGGACCAAAATAAACTGCTTGAGGCGCAGAGGATCGAAACCAGAACCAGGTATGATATTGAAATGATAGCAGAACTGGGGTTCTGCAGCGGTATTGAGAATTATTCAAGGCATATACTGGGAAAAAAGCCGGGAGAACCGCCAAATACCCTGCTTGATTTCTTTCCAGATGATTTTCTTGTAATTATCGATGAATCTCATATAGCTGTTCCTCAAATAAGAGGAATGTTTGAAGGTGACAGGTCAAGGAAACAAACTCTTGTAGACTATGGTTTTAGATTACCCTCAGCTCTGGACAACAGGCCTTTAAGATTCGAGGAATTTGAGGAAAAGGTAAAGAGGGTGATATTTACTTCTGCCACACCGGGACCTTACGAGAAGAAAGTAAGCAGTAAAATAGTAGAGCAGATCATCAGGCCTACCGGTCTGGTGGATCCGGAAGTCTATGTAAGGAGAACCAGAGGGCAAATAGACGATCTAATACATGAGATAAGGAAAGTCACAAACAGAGGCGAGAGAGTTCTTGTTACCACACTTACAAAGAAAATGGCAGAAGACCTGACGGATTATCTGTCTGGTCAAAAGATCAAGGTCAGATATCTGCATTCGAATATAGAGACACTGGAAAGGGTTGAAATCTTAAGGGGACTTAGAACCGGAGAATTCGATGTACTGGTAGGAATAAATCTGCTGAGAGAAGGGCTGGACCTGCCGGAGGTATCACTTGTGGCCATACTGGATGCAGATAAAGAAGGATTTCTAAGGTCGGAAATATCATTGATACAGACTATTGGAAGGGCAGCAAGGAATGTCAATGGAATAGTTATAATGTATGCTGACAACATAACCAATGCTATAAGAAATGCATTATCTGAAACTAATAGAAGAAGGGACCTGCAAGTTGAATATAATAAGAAACACGATATTATACCGAAGACTATTGACAAAACAATATCTGATATATTATATAGCAGTGGCATAAAAACCAAAAAGAAAGTGAAAGCTGATTTCAAAGTGAGTGAGAGGGTGGAAAGATTCAGTGAGGGAAAATTGCTGGATATGAATCCTTCAGAGGTTGCTAAAATAATAAGCGGACTGGAAGAAAAGATGCATTTAGAGGCAAGAGAACTAAATTTTGAAGAGGCGGCTGCCATAAGGGATGAGATAAAGAGAATAACTAAAATAACTAATATAAAAATCGGAAAATAATAGTAATGAAAGAAGAAATAATAATAAAGGGTGCCAGGGAGCATAATCTTAAAAATATAAATTTAAGAATTCCAAGAAATAAGTTTATAGTTTTTACCGGTGTAAGCGGGTCCGGAAAATCATCACTGGCATTTGATACTATTTATGCTGAAGGGCAGAGGAGATATGTTGAATCACTTTCTTCCTATGCCAGACAGTTCCTGGGGCAGATGGAAAAACCTGATGTTGATCTGATAGAAGGGCTGTCGCCGGCAGTGTCAATCAATCAGAAGGGTGTTTCCAAAAATCCAAGGTCAACTGTAGGAACTATTACAGAAATATATGATTATCTGAGGGTTCTTTATGCCCAGATAGGGATACCTTATTGTTATAAATGCGGAAAGCTTATAACCAGGCAGACTGTGGATCAGATAGTAGACAGGGTGCTTGAATTACCTGAAGGGACAAGATTCCAGGTTCTTTCGCCCGTTGTCAGGGGAAGGAAAGGTGAATATACAAAAGTATTTGAAAATATAAGGAACAGTGGTTACGCAAGGGTCAGGGTAGATGGAGAGGTTTATGAACTGGATGAGGATTTTGACTTAAAATTAGATAAAAATATAAAGCATGATATTGAAATCATAGTCGACAGATTGAAAATAAAAAAAGATATAAGGAAAAGACTTACTGAAGATATTGAGATATCACTTAAGGAAAGTGAGGGTATTGTTTATATACAGTTATTGGATTCCGGAGAATTAAAGAGCTTCTCTGAGAATTTTTCCTGTGTGGACTGCGGTATAGATTTTGAAGAACTAACTCCCAGAATGTTTTCATTTAATAGCCCTTATGGTGCATGTAAAGAATGCGGTGGTCTTGGTATAAGTAAAAAGGTTGATCCTGATCTAATTGTTGAACACCCTGAATTAAGCATAATGGATGGTGCTATTCCTTTCTTTAATATGAATTATTCAAACTATTATTCCCAGCTAATGAAGAGCCTTTCAGAAGAATATGGATTTGATTTAGATGTCCCCTTTAAAGGCCTTGATGAGCATGTAAAGAGGATAATCCTGTATGGGACCGATGGAAGGCGCATAAAAGTAAGCTATATAAACCATAAAGGCAGATTAAGAAGTTACTATTTAAGATTTGAAGGTCTTGCAAATAATTTAAGCAGAAGGTATTTAGAGACGGAATCCGATACACAGAGGATCAAGATAGAGAGGATGATCAGCAGTACGCCGTGCAGCAGCTGTAACGGTAAGAGGTTAAGGCAGGAGAGTCTTGCAGTAAAGATAAACTCTATTTCTATAGCTGATTTTTGTGAAAAAACAATTGAAGAAGGTATTGAATGGTTAAGATCTCTCAAACTGACTGAAAGAGAAAAAATGATTGGCGAAAGACTTATCAAAGAAATTATTGAACGTCTTAATTTTTTAAAGGATGTAGGGCTTGGTTATCTGACCCTGGACAGAAAGTCAAGTACTCTGTCCGGGGGAGAATCACAAAGGATAAGGCTGGCTACCCAGATAGGTTCAGGGTTGGTAGGGGTTCTTTATATATTGGACGAGCCCAGCATAGGCCTTCATCAGAGAGATAATAAAAAGTTGATAAATGCACTTAAACGCCTGAGGGATCTGGGTAATACAATAATAGTAATAGAGCATGATGAAGAAACAATAAGAAGTTCGGATTTTATAGTTGATATAGGTCCGGGAGCAGGTATTCACGGCGGTGAAATAGTGTGCAGCGGAAAACTTGATGATATAAACAGGTGTGAAAATTCTATAACTGGAAAATATCTTACAGGAGAGAAATTTATATCTGTTCCCCAAAAAAGAAGGGAAGGCAACAGCAAATATATAACAGTCAAGGGGGCCAGGGAGCATAACCTAAAAAATATCGATGTGCATATTGAACTGGGAAAACTTATTGCAGTAACCGGAGTTTCGGGATCAGGCAAAAGCACTCTAGTAAATGAGATACTGTATCCTTCTCTTTCAAACCTGATTATGAGAACCAGCCGTAAAGCTGGCAGTCATGATGGAATACTCGGGTATGAGAATCTTGATAAAGTCATAGTTATTGATCAATCTCCCATAGGCAGGACTCCCCGTTCAAATCCGGCGACTTATACAGGAGTTTTTACTTATATCAGGGAATTATTTTCAAAAACACATGATTCCAAAGTAAGAGGTTATAAGCCAGGCAGGTTTAGTTTCAATGTAAAGGGTGGAAGGTGTGAAGCCTGCAGTGGGGATGGGGTCATTAAAATAGAAATGCACTTTCTGCCTGATATTTATGTTCCCTGTGATGTTTG
Organism: uncultured Actinomycetota bacterium; assembly: GCA_964578625.1. Classification (GTDB taxonomy): domain Bacteria; phylum Actinomycetota; class Humimicrobiia; order Humimicrobiales; family Humimicrobiaceae; genus CAZBSE01. Next base: position 12,996 of record CAZODQ010000003.1, on the reverse strand, counting down.
CAAGGGAAAGAGATTCAACCGTGAAACACTGGAAATAAGATACAAAGGTAAAAACATTGATGATATGTTAAATATGACTGTCGAGGAGGCTATGAACTTTTTTGAGAACATACCCAGAATCAAAAGGAAATTAGAAGTGATCAATGATGTAGGTCTTGGTTATATTGAATTGGGGCAGTCATCTACGACATTATCCGGTGGAGAAGCGCAGAGGGTTAAATTGTCCACGGAACTTTCAAAAAAAAGTACAGGAAATACACTATATCTGCTGGATGAGCCTACTACAGGGCTGCATTTTGATGATATAAATAAATTACTTGCTATTTTGAAAAGATTAGTGGATGCAGGTAATACTGTTCTGGTGATCGAACACAATCTTGAAGTGATTAAAACAGCTGATTATATAATAGATCTGGGACCTGAAGGAGGAAATAATGGCGGAAGGGTAATTGCTTTTGGTACTCCTGAACAGGTGGCGGAAAACAGGGATTCCTATACGGGAAAGTTTTTAAAAATTTATATGAGCAGAGATTTAGTCAGGACAAATGTATGAATATAATAATAAATGAAAGAAATAAGAATAATTTTAAGATAGATAAGGTAAAGAAACTTTTAAACATACTCCCAAAGAAATCTGGCGTGTATCTTTTTAAAAATTCTAAAGGTGAAATCATCTATATCGGGAAGGCAAAAAACATACATGACCGTGTAAAGAGTTATTTCCAGAACAAAAGCGGCAACTTTTTTTATATGAAACCTTCAAATTTTATAGGTAAAATTAAATCAATCGATTACATAGTAACGGATAATGAAACAGAGGCGTTAATACTTGAAGGCAATTTAATAAAGAAAAACAGACCAAAGTATAATATAGATTTAAAAGATGACAAATCTTACCCTTTTATAGCTATTACAACCGGAGAAAGATTTCCGAGAGTTTTTCTGACCCGGAATAGAAATATTAAAGGTGCGGAGTATTTCGGGCCATACACTGATGCAGGAGCTGTGAGAAAAACTCTTAAGTACCTGAGGAGAATATTTCAGATAAGGGACTGCAGAAAAAACAAACCGGGAAAAAGTTCAAAAAAACCGTGTCTCAATTATCATATAAAACTATGTAAAGCGCCATGTATCGGCAATATATCTGAGGAAGAATACAGGAAAAATATTGAACTAGTAAAGTTTTTTTTAATGGGGAAAGATAGGACTATTGTTGACCGATTAAAAATTAAAATGGAAGAATATTCAAAAAAAGAGGATTTCGAAAAAGCGGCAGAATTTAAGAATAAAATAGATGATATAAGTAAACTTTACAGTAACCAGAAAGTATTTTTTCCGGGTGAAGCGAAATGGGATTTTATATCCGATTCCAGAGGGGAAGACAGCGCAGTCATAAGTTTATTTACGTATAGGGAAGGAATATTGTCAATAATAAATAACTTTACTATATATAACACCAGATATCTTGATGATAAAGAAATTTTAGCCGGCTTTATTGAAAAATATTATGCAGATATAAATGATATTCCTGCTATGATTTTTTGCCCCTTAAAGATTGCTGATGCTGATTTATTTTCAAAGTGGCTGATTGAAAAAAAAGGTAAAAAAGTTGAAATAAAAGTGCCAAAGATAGGTGAAAAGAAAAAGATAATGGAAATGGTCGTTAGAAATTCAAAGCTTTATCTGGAGAAGAAAAAGTTTGAAAAAGATACCGGACATAGTGAATTTTATAAGGAATTTATAAAATTGAAGAAAATTCTGGGGCTTATGAATATTCCGAGGAGAATAGAATGTTTCGATATTTCTAATTTGAAAGATTCATTTCCAGTGGGCTCCATGTCTGTTGCTGTAGACGGAAAACTAATAAACAGTGACTACAGATATTTTAAAATCAAAACAGTAACCGGACAGGATGATTGCCGGATGATAGAAGAAGTAATAGGTAGAAGGTTGACATATCTGGGATATAAAAAAACAAATGTAAATAATAGCTTTTTTTTAAAGCCTGATTTAATAATAGTAGATGGAGGTAAATCGCAATTTAACACTGTAAACAGCTTGATGGGTAGAAAGCAAATATCTGATATCGATATTATCAGTATTGCAAAAAAAGAGGAAACAATATTCTGCAATAGATATCCTCAAGGGGTCAATCTTGATCTTAGTAACGATTATATGCGTGTTCTTATAAAAACAAGAGATGAAGCTCATAGGTTTGCTGTAAATTTTCACAGGAAGCTACGGGATAAAAATATGACTAAATCCATACTGGATGACATAAAAGGTATAGGTGAGAAAAAGAAGAAATATATTTTAGGGAATATAGATTCAATTGAAGATCTAAAAATGAAGACCGTAAAAGATTTGGTCAATTTAAAAGGTTTAAGTCATAAAGATGCAGTTAATATTTATAGGAGTATCCACAGCAGAGGGTAGGTGGTTTATTTGTTGAAATGGTTATTAGATTGGATAATTCTTACTTTTTCCATAGCGGTTGCTTCATATTTTTTACCGTTTATTTATATATCTGGAAATGATATATGGGACAAATTTAGAATTGCTTTCCTGGCCGGCCTGCTTCTGGGTTTATTTAATCTACTCATTAGGCCTATCGTCAGACTGTTATCGCTGCCTATTAATATTTTGACTCTGGGACTCTTTAATATTATTATAAATGCCGGTATGCTGTGGATTGTTGATTTGATAATAAAAGGATTGGAAGTCGAGGGATTCTGGGCATATGTATTAAGTTCTCTGGTTATCAGTATTATCAGCATTATAGTGTCTAAAATTATTTTCTTTAGAGAAGAGAGAAGTAAAAAGAATTAGGATGGATTACACATTCGAAATTATTTTATCATATTAATGAAGAGAGAAAATATGATTACGAGGAAAGAAAAAGTAAAAAATAAAATGAAAATATTTATAATAACCGGTTTATCCGGAGCAGGAAAGACAGAAACACTCAGAAATTTTGAAGATGCCGGGTATTACTGTATAGATAACTTGCCCGCACTTCAATTATTAAATTTAATTGATTATTTTTCTATGGGGGATAGAAATATTAATAGAATAGCGGTTGCTATTGACTTAAGGAGCGGTTATTTTTTTAAAGAGATATATAAAACACTCGATAAACTTAAGGAGAGAAAGATAGAATACAAAATAATATTTTTAGAGGCTTCCAAAGGTGTCATAGTTAAAAGGTATTCACAGACCAGGAGAAAGCATCCATTGGTTGAGAACGGTAACCTGTCTAAAGGGATTGAAAGAGAGATTGAAAAAATGGAAAGGCTGAGGAAGATGGCTGATATTGTGATAGATACTTCAGTGTTGAACCCCAAGGAACTCCGGATGGCAATTGCTGAAAGTATGAAGAGTGATATAGAGGCGAGTAAACTTCTGCAGATATCGATTACTTCATTTGGATATAAGTACGGAATACCTGAAAACATGGATATTGTAATGGACGTCAGATTTTCAGTAAATCCCTTTTATAATGAAGAATTAAGAGATCTGGATGGCAGGAATAATAGAGTTATTGAATTTGTTTTACAGCGTGAAGAAAATAAAAGATTTATACTGATGTTTGAGAAGATGTTGGACTTTCTGATTCCGAATTATATAGAAGAGGGAAAGAGTTATTTAAGTATAGGTATAGGCTGTACGGGAGGAAGGCATCGTTCTGTAGTAATATCTGATAAGATATATGAATATTTGAAATTGAGAGGTTACTCCATTAAGTTAAATCATCTAGATATAGATAAAAATAATTAATATTATTGGAAATAGTTTGTATTTTGACCGTTTATTTTAGATACTTTTTATTGGAATTTGCTTTATTGATTCAATTAAATTTGTTAAAATTACACGATTTATATTTTGTTAAATATGTTTAATCTTTAATTTTTATTAGGGAGGGAGCGCAATGTCAATAAAAGTAGGAATTAATGGATTTGGTAGAATAGGAAGGCAGTTTTTCAGGGCGAAATTAAAAAATGATAAAGATAACGGTATAGATGTGGTAGCTATAAATGATCTTTATGATTCAAAAACTCTTGCCTATCTTCTGAAATATGACTCCATATACGGTATCTTGGATGCCGATGTAAGCGCAGGAGATGGCTATATTGAAGTAAACGGCAATAAGATAAAAATCACTTCGGAAAAAGACCCTGGATTACTTCCCTGGAGAGATTTAGGGGTTGATGTTGTACTTGAATCTACAGGGATATTCAGAACTAGAGAAGGTGCTGGCAAACACCTGTCTGCCGGTGCCAAAAAGGTAATAGTCTCTGCACCATGTAAAGGCGATGGAGCAGATATCACAATGGTTTTAGGTGTTAATCATGAGCAATATAAAAAAGAAGAGCATAATATAATTTCAAATGCTTCCTGTACAACCAATGCACTTGCACCGGTATGTAAGGTACTGCATGAAAATTTTGTTATAAAAAATGGTATTATGACTACAATACATGCTTATACCAACGACCAGAGGATATTGGATTTACCTCATAAGGATTTAAGAAGAGCAAGAGCGGCAGCCCTATCAGCTATACCAACCTCAACGGGTGCTGCAAGTGCAATAGGTCTGGTAATTCCAGAACTGAACGGTAAACTTGACGGTCTGTCTGTAAGAATTCCTGTACCGGTGGGTTCACTTGTTGATCTGGTTGTGGAAGTGGAAAAAGATTGCTCAAAAGAGGATATAAACAGTGCTTTTAAAAAGGCTTCGGAAGAGTCAGGGCTTAAAGGGATTTTAAAATATTGCGAAGAACCGATTGTATCCGTAGATGTGGTGGGTGACAGCCATTCCTCAATATTTGATTCTTTATATACTTTCAAGCAGGATAACTTGGTTAAGGTTTTATCCTGGTATGATAATGAGTGGGGTTATTCATGCAGGTTGTATGACCTGGTCAATTATATTATGAAATAAACAAGGAGATTGACCAGGATAATAAATAACAGAGGTCTAATCCCGGTCAGACCTCGGTTATTTATAAAATGAGGTTTTGGTGATATGGATGTTCAGTAAAAAAACAATAAAAGATATTGATGTTAATAAAAAGAGAGTGTTAGTCAGAGTAGATTATAATGTTCCTCTGGATGATGAATTGAATGTAACTGATGATACCAGAATAAAACTGTCGCTGCCTACAATTGATTATCTGGTTAAAAATGATGCAAAGATTATCTTAATGTCACATTTAGGAAGGCCGAAAGGGAAAGTTGACCCTAAATTGAGTCTAAGTCCTGTTGCAAAGAGACTGGAGCAGTTAATAAATAAAAAGGTCAGGAAGTTCGATCAGATATATTCTCAGGAGATCAAAGATTACATAGATACTGATATGAATTTTGGTGATATTGTAATGCTTGAAAACTTAAGATTTGACCCTGGAGAGAAAGAAAATAATGATGGGTTGGCAAAATCAATTGCCTCTCTGGCAGATATCTATGTAAATGATGCTTTTGGTGCAGCACATAGAGCCCATGCTTCAGTCGTAGGGGTGACAGCTTACCTTCCATCGGTGGCAGGTTTTTTGATGAAGAAAGAGATTGAAGTTTTAACTTCTCTGCTGGAATCACCGGAAAGGCCTTTTCTCGCTATACTTGGAGGCAGTAAAGTTTCAAGTAAAATACCGGTTATAAGGAACTTACTGGGCAAAGTGGACAGTTTGATATTAGGTGGGGGAATGACATATACATTTTTAAAAGCACAGAATTATGAAGTAGGTAAATCGATTTGTGAAGATAGTCAGATAGACTTTGCGAAAGAAATGCTGGATCTTGCCAAAAGGGATAATATTAATTTGCTGCTCCCAATAGATGTTGTTATTGCGAAAGAATTTGATAATGATGCAGAAAGGAAAATGGTGTCAATACAATCAATACCGGTTGATTGGATGGGGCTAGACATCGGTCAGAGAAGTATAGAATTATTTAAAAAAGAAATCTCAAGTGCAAAGACTATTTTCTGGAATGGACCGGTGGGCGTTTTTGAATGGGAAAATTTTTCAAATGGAACAAGGAGTATTGCCCATTCCATAGCAGAAAGTCGGGCAGTTACTGTAGCAGGTGGAGGAGATACAATAACTGCGTTGAATAAGTATAAATTATACTCAAAGCTCTCTCATGTTTCGAGCGGCGGCGGAGCCGCAATGGAATTTTTAGAGGGTAAGGAATTACCGGGTTTAGTATCTTTGATGGACAGGGAACATTAATTTAAATTATTTTAAGAAGGGACTTTAAAAATGAGGAAGCCTTTTATAGCAGGCAATTGGAAAATGAATATGACTCATTTAGAAGCCGAAAAATTTATGCAGGAACTAAGGGCTGAATATAGGAATAAGAATAATTGTGAAGTAGCAGTATGCCCGCCTGCCACGGCTCTTATGAGTGTTAAAAATGAAATCGACAGATATAAAATTGAGATAAGACTTGGTGCACAGAATATGTTTTATAAATCCAGTGGTGCTTTTACCGGAGAAGTTTCACCAGGAATGATAAAAGAATTGGGTGTGGAATACGTAATTATTGGTCATAGTGAAAGAAGGCAATATTTCGGCGAAACAAACGAAATTGTTAATAAAAAAGCGATTATGGCTTTTGATTCAGGTTTAAAACCGATTATATGTATTGGTGAATCCCTTGATATAAGAGAAAGTGGCAAAGCTGAGGGATTTGTTTTAAATCAATTAGGTGAATGTCTGGTTGGAATAGATAAAGAAAACATTGCTGGTCTTACTATTGCCTATGAGCCAATATGGGCTATTGGTACTGGAAAAACTGCTACATCAAAAGATGCTAACGATATGTGCCTGGCTATAAGAGAGAGAATAGGGGATCTTTACAATAAAGAGATTTCCGAAGCTGTGAGGATTCAATATGGCGGGAGTGTCAAACCATCTAATATCTCTGAACTTATGAGTATGTCTGATATTGATGGAGCACTTGTTGGTGGTGCCAGTATAAAGGTCAATGATTTTATAGCAATAATTAATTATTAGGATATTTGCAGCATTTAAATGAAAATATTTAAACCAATCTGTTTGATAATACTGGATGGTTGGGGCCTTTCTAGTCAAGTAGACGGCAATTCTATTAGGCTTGCCAGAACCCCTAATATGGATAGTTACGGTAAAACTTACAGTAACATCAAATTAAAAGCATCCGGAGAAGCAGTAGGGCTTCCGGAAGGTCAGATGGGTAATTCTGAAGTAGGTCATCTAAATATTGGTGCCGGAAGAATTGTATATCAGGAATTGACCAGAATAAATAAGGAGATCAAGAACGGCACTTTCTTTAAAAACGAAGTGCTGATTAAAGCTTTGATGAATGTAAAAGAAAAGAACAGTTCCCTGCATCTAATGGGTTTAGTATCAGATGGAGGTGTACATAGCCATATTCAACATCTCAAGGCTTTAATTGATTTAGCTGCAGACAGGAATATAGAAAACCTATATATTCATGCTTTTCTTGATGGCAGGGATGTCCCTCCCAGGAGCGCAATACCTTTCCTAAATCAGGTAGATGATTATCTTAAAAAAAAGGGTGTTGGACAAATTGCTACTGTCAGTGGAAGATACTACAGTATGGACCGGGATAACAGATGGAAAAGGACTAAAAAAAGTTATGACGCGCTGGTGTACAGGAAAGGCAATAAATTTAAAACTGCAGAGGAAGTTGTAAAAGCGTCTTATAATAATGATGTGGATGATGAATTTGTAATACCTTCTATAGTAAAATGCAGCAGTGAAGAAAAAGCAAAAGTAAAGTCAGGTGATTCTGTGATATTCTTTAATTTTAGACCTGACAGGGCGAGACAACTCACAAGATCATTTATAAATAAAAAATTTAATGAATTTGATAGGGGAAGCAGACCACCGGAAGTACATTTCGTATGCATGACCCAATATGATAAAAAATTCGATGTACCTGTAGTGTTTCAGACTGATAAGTTAAATAATACCCTGGGAGAAGTCGTTTCAAAAAATGGCTTGAAGCAGTTAAGGATTGCTGAAACAGAGAAGTATGCTCATGTCACATTCTTTTTTAATGGTGGTATTGAAAAACCTTTTAAAGGTGAGGAAAGGATGTTGATACCTTCTCCAAAAGTAGCGACCTATGATTTAAAGCCGGAAATGAGCGCCTTTGAAGTCACTGCTTTGGTGGTGGATGAGATTGAATCAGGAAAATTCGATATTATAATACTGAATTATGCTAATCCTGATATGGTAGGACATACAGGCAAAATCGATGCGGCTATAAAAGCGGTTGAAGCTGTGGATAAATGTGTTGGAAGAGTAATAAAAGAATTGAATAGGTACGGAGGACTGGCATTAATAACAGCAGATCATGGTAATGCTGAAGAAATGCTGTGTTCTGGAGGAAGGAAAACTATAACCGCCCATTCAACATCACCCGTGCCTTTTATAATCTGTAATTCCAAAATCAAATTAAAAAGCGGCAGTGATTTCAAGTTAAGCGATATTGCGCCTACGATACTGGAACTGTTAAATATAAAAAAGCCAGTGGAAATGACGGGAGAGTCTCTTATAGTTTAATGAATTACTATTTCGGGCGGCTGTTCATAAAATAAGCCAAAAGAAATATTTATGTTAATATATCTATTTTTTGGTAAAATATATTCTAAAAATTAATTAAGAATTTTATATTTTAGGGGAAGTATAAATATGGGTTCGGTTTTATTAAATATTTTATATGCTGTTCATATGGTTGCAAGTATAGGTCTTGTATTGTTGATACTTCTACATGCCGGAAGAGGCGGCGGTGTTTCCGGTTTATTTGCAGGAATGGTAGATACTTTCGATGGTACGGGAATTGTAGAGAAGAATCTTGACAGGATCACAATTATACTGGGTTTGGTTTTTACAATTACTACTATAACTTTATTCATTCTTTTGTAAACTGGCATTATACCTAAAGATCAGTTCTATTTTAAATCAGAAATGCAGAAATCAAAAATTGAAATAATAATAGTTTTTTTTTGTATAATAGCTTTTTTAAGTATGTGGATATGCTCATGTGAGTATGAAGGTTTTAAGATTTTTGGGTCGCTTAATAATGTAGATGAGATTGAAAACAAAAATAGTATTGGAGAAGAAGAGCATATTGGGTACGAGGAATCCTTTCTTGAATTAAAAGAAAAACAGGAAAATAAAAAACCCTTAAGTGATATTAATATAAGGAAAGCTATATTTTATGCAATAAATAGAGAAGAAATTGTTAATGAATTATTTGGTAAATATAACGAAGTGCTTAACAGTTTATTTGCGAAGAGTTCGTATTTTTATAAACCGTCCTGGTCGGAATATGATTATGATTTAAACAAGGCAAGAGATTTTTTAAGCAATGCTGGTTATGATATAAATAATCCTCTTTATATCACAATAGGTTCCAGAGACAATAACAGTAAATATCAGGTGATAGAAGAGCTGATTAAGGAGGATTTAGATAAAATTGGAATAAAAATCGGGGTTTTTAATAAACCTCCGGAAGAATGGTATCCTGATTATGTCGTAATGGGAAATTATGAATTAGGTCTGTGGTCAATAGAAAATTCTTATGGCAGTAAATTAAATTGTATGTTCAATTCAAATAAATTACCCAGTTACGAGACAGATGAAAACAAAGATTGTTTGAATTTTTATTGGTATAGCAATTCTGATACTGACGAAATTTTAAATAAAATAGTGGAAGAGAAAGACTGTGATAAGAAAAAAGATTTACTTGGGCAATTCCAGGATATCCTGGCAAGTGATGCGGTAGTGCTTCCTCTCTATAGCCGATTATGTTCAATTGCATACAATAAAAAGAAATTAAAAAAAGTAGATATAGATATAAAAAATAATAAAGTCTTTTATAATATCGAAAATTGGAGTCTAACAGATGAAAAAAGTGAGAGTGAAATAATTATTGGTTGTGAAGGTGAGCGCTACAGTCCTGTAGATCTTTTTAATTCAGATTGTATAAAAGATCTTATAATCGCAAATTTATGGGAGATCAATGAGACGGGTGAATATGAACCAGTATTGGTAGAAGAAAGTCATGTTAATTCTTCATATGAAAAAGAAGATTTCGAAGTCAGGGTTTTACTTAAAGATAACATTTTCTGGGAAAATGGAGAACCAATAACTTCCAGGGATATAAAATATACTTATGATACAATGTTGAAAGATGAAAGCATTTTAGGTATTAGTGAAGATTATTCTAAGATAGAAAGTATCGAAATAATAAATGAGAAGGAGTTTAATATCGTTTTTAAGGAGTATTTTGAAGACTGGAAAGAACTTTTCGGTATTGTATTTCCAGAGGGCACATTGGAAGGGGTAGATATATATAATTTCGACATTAATGATCTCACAGCCAGCGGCCCTTATAAAATATCAGAAAGTGGGGATTACTTGTTATTAGAGAAAAATGAATCTTATTTTGGTGAATTACCTGTAATAGACAGGATTAAGATTTTATTTGATCCTGATATCAATAATCTTATAGGAATGCTCAAAAACAAAGAGATTGATTTAGTAAATCTTCCATTTGACCTGAAATTAATGGAAACTCTTGAAGAAGATAAAGATATTGGTTTATTGATACAGCCGGGTGACTTAATGGAACATCTTGCTGTAAGTTTAAAACCAATAGAGGAATAGAGAATATATATCTAATATTTGTGGAATGTCGGAATGGCGGAACTGGTAGACGCGCAAGGTTGAGGGCCTTGTGAACATTTATGTTCATGGGGGTTCAAGTCCCCCTTCCGACACCAGCAAAATACAATCAATAGTAATATTTCAGATTCTTTTTGCTCTTTTACTTGCTTCTTCCGACTCTTCGTACTTGCCCTGTTTATTTAATATTATACTAAGGATTTTCCAGGCATCTTTATTCCTATCGTCGAGAATCAGAAGTTTTCTGATGATACTTTCAGATTGGGAAAATTTGTTTTGTTTAAAAAGTGCGGCACCGAGGCATAGGCAGGCATCAATATATCCGTCATCCAGTTCCAGAGCTTCGATACAGGCCTGTTCAGACTCATCATATTTACCCTGTTTATAAAGATTAAGGCCAAAAAAATACCATGCTTCCTTAAATTTTCTATTCTTTTTAAGAGCATCACTGCATATCTTATCAACTTTGTCATATTGGCCCTGTTTTATAAGCAGTTCAACAAAATATATCCATAGATCTTTATCTTCATCCATATGCCTGTTTAATCCTTTGGATAAAAAATGTTTAAAATAAATTAAATATCAAGTTTCAATTATTATAAACGTTAAAGAAACTATTTAACAGTATTTTAGTGTGGTTTTTTATATAGTAAATGTTTTTTTTCAACTATATAAGGCTTATAGACTTCATCATTCCATTTTTCTTTTGGTATTTCTTCAATGGATATAGAAATTGAGCTGTCGGGTACATTAATACTGGATTTTAAAGCTTCTATAAGTTTTTTTACGAGCTGTTTTTTCTGCTCCTCTGTTCTTCCCGGCCATAGTTTGACTATTATATGCGGCATATTATCCTGCCTTTTTATGTATTATGTTGTTTTATTAATAAAAGTATATCTCAAAAAACATTAAAAATTTAGTGATTTATCTAAGGTGTTTAAAAAAATATTTGAAGACTGGTTTATTATTTATACTGATTATATAATTATGGTCAGCTGTAATAAAAGTCAAAAAGGGAAGTAAAATGAAGGAAGCGTATTTATATAAAAAGCTTGATGATAAGAAAGTAAGGTGCGACCTCTGCAGTCATAGATGTATTATAAAGGATAAGAAAAAAGGCAAGTGCTGCGTCAGAAGAAATATTGATGGAGTACTTTATTCACTGGTCTATGGGAAAATAATTGCGGAAAATTCTGATCCTATTGAGAAAAAACCGCTGTTTCATTTTTTGCCGGGTTCATATTCTATGTCTATAGCTACAGTCGGATGTAATTTTAAATGTTTCTTCTGCCAGAATTATAATATTTCTCAAGTTCCGTGCGACCAGAACAAAATAGAGGGAAGAGATGTCCCACCGGAGAATATGGTCAGTCATGCCCTGGCAAATGGTGATGAGAGTATTTCCTATACTTACACAGAACCCACTATTTTTTTTGAATATGCTTATGATACAGCCAAGCTGGCAAGTGCGAAAGGTTTGAAAAATGTATTTGTGACAAATGGGTTTATGTCTAAAGAGTGCCTGTTGATGATAGAACCATACCTGGATGCAGCTAACGTGGATTTAAAAAGTTTTTCGGATACTACATATAAAAATAAAATAGGAGGCAGACTGAAACCTGTTTTAAATAATATTATTCTTATGAAAAAACTGGGTATCTGGATTGAGGTTACAACCCTTATTATACCTGGAATTAATGACTCAAAAGACGAATTAAAACAAATAGCAAAATTTTTAGCAGATATCGATAAAGATATACCATGGCATTTAAGTGCTTATTATCCACAATATAAATCTGATATACCGCCTACGGGTATTGAACAAATAGAAAGTGCTATAAATATAGGTAAGGGTGCGGGATTAAAATATGTTTATGGGGGGAACGTCCCTGGAAGCGATTATGAAAACACTTATTGTCCAAATTGCGGTGATTTGTTAATAAGAAGAACCGGATTTTCAGTTTCAGGCAATAATATAAAAAAGGGCTCCTGCTCAAACTGCGGTCAGAAAATAGAAGGTATATTTTAGAAGGTTAATTCTAACATTTAACTTTTGATATTTTGTTTTAATTGATAGAAAGAATCACGCTTAACTTTTAAGTGTAATTATTTTATAATATCATCTTGTTATCTATAAGGCGGCATAGCCAAGTGGTAAGGCAGAGGTCTGCAAAACCTTTATCCCCGGTTCGAATCCGGGTGCCGCCTCCATATAATTCTCAGTCTATTTTTTCAGATATTTAATGGCTCTTCACCAACAAACGGGGCAACCCGCTCTCTAACAACACAGTGCCTTAAC
>CAZODQ010000002.1:0-103245 GCA_964578625.1 uncultured Actinomycetota bacterium | reverse complement strand
AATATGCAGACTTTTCTATACTTCTATTACCAAGGGATATAGAAAAATTTAAAGAAAAGACATTATTTTAATTGCTACCAACTAAATTTAAAAAGACCGCCACTACAGATATTATGGCCATTATGTAGATAAGGTTTCTGTTTCTCTCATATCTGTCTTTTACCATTTTTGCAACACAAACTAAGAAATTGTATCCTATCAAGAATAGTGCCCGGCAACCGGCACAAATACCTGAACTTATTGTAAGGGGTATATGATATATAAGAAATGTTAAGATTTAAAGGGACATATAATCTCATATATGTCCCTTTTATGCTATCAGATATATTTAAGATGTTGTCAAGGTAAATTCGGATTTATTCAGCAGATTGCTTCAGCCCATGAAGTGATGGTTTTCCAGTTACGAAAGTCTCCTATAGGTGAGTTAAACTTATTGATAATCATCTTTTCAAAAAAATTCATGGTTTTCAAATCAAGCTTGCCGCCGAAACAGGTTATACTACGGGGTTTAATCCGCTCAATCACTGAACGTAAAGATTCAGGAAAGCGCCAGCCTTTCAACAATTCCAGCGGATCTCCTGCACCGGTAGGCCCACTTGAAAAAAGCCATACAGAAAGCTCAGATAATTGTTTTTCATTTTCACTAATAAATTTTACGGCTTCCTTTCGCCAGAGCCCAAAGTAAGAAGCACTACCTAGCACAACTGCTTTATAGGATGTTAAGTCTCTAACTTTATCTACAGGTAAGACATCTGCTTGTAATCCTTTTTGCCGAAGTACCTCTCCTATTTTTATAGCGATTTCTGCTGTTGATCCTTTTTTAGATGCATAAGCTACTAGAATTTTTTTCTCCATTTTATAACCCTCCTTTCTCAATATCATTTGCGATTCCTGCAATAAAAGCTAGAATCAAAAAAACAAACCCAACACCTAAAGTAAACAGCATCACTGTATTTATTGTATCCAGGTTAGAAATTCCAGGAATAAAACCAAAGATAGCAATTTCCAATACAAAAAGAATAAGAAGTGTGCTTATAATCAGAAAGATAAGCCATAGTCTTGTAAGAATTTTGCGCGCCCTGGTATGGAGAACTTTGCGCCACCAGATTAGCGGTCTATGGATGCGGGTTGAAAATAGCCACCCTATGATAAAAAATATGACCTGTGCTATACCACCGCCGACTAAAAACAACAGTATAAATAGAAGTAGAAAGATGATTGAACCATACTTTCTATGTAAAAAAAATACTGACCAGACAATAGCAGCAAGACCCACTATCATTGCAGCAATTCCTGTAATTAAAAAGTTTGGAATGACTGTGAACGCAGGTTCTTTTCCATATTCCCATATCCGGTTTGCTGTACCGATTGCATCGATTACCAACCCATTGGTTGGGGTATAGCCTTGTAATGCTTCAAAGAATCCGTGACCTATGCCGCCTATTCCAAAAATAACACCCAGCGTAGCAACTATTACCAGGATCGAGCGGTTAATGATGTTGTTGCTTGATTTGTAGACATTAATCTGTAACATTATTTATCCTCCTTTGATATTTTAACTAAAATACAATCAATTATTTGATTGATCTTTTGCCTTCTTTGTGTTTCATCAAAAAAATCAGTATTTAAATATGTATTGTAGATCTCAGGCTCAAGAAAGAAATGGTGAAGGGGGAGCATTAACTGCAGGGCAACTATGTAAAGATCCGATTCGCTATATCCCTTAAATATTTCTTTTAACAAGGGTATAAACATATCGCAGGAATTTTTACATCCTTTTTTAAGTTCAATCGATAGAGCGATTTTGCATAAATTATAGTTTTTAAATGCGACATCTGCTGTAGTGGTTAAGATGTTTCGCAGTCTGCTTTCAGGATCTGTTTGTGTACTGTCATTTTGAATTGTCTGGCTAATAATACTGCCCATCATCGTCCCTACGACCTGGCTTAAAAGATTTTCTTTTGACTGGTAATAGTAGTTTACAAGAGCCAAATTTACACCTGCTTTTACTGAAATTTGCCTGATTGTAATATGTTTTGCATCTTTTCCGCTGTTTATTAATTCCAATGTTGCCTGATAGATCTTTTGTCTGGTATTAATTTCTTCCTGTGTCATTAAATTTGCCTCCTTGAATTAATCGTGTTTTAAACTAGTTTTAAACACGTTTAATTATTCCATTGTTTTTAAGGAATGTCAATAGGTAAATTAAAATATTTTTTTATCAAAGTGGTTGTTTAATTAAAGTGAGATAGAAAGTTAAAAAAGTAAAATTAGAAAAGAAAAATACTTTTAGAACCAATATTTAATTGTATTATTACAACCTTAAATACATCATTTAAATAATTTTAGATTATAATTCGGCAACTGACACAATTAGGCAATACGCACTCCCAAAATTTGATTATAAATATTAATTTTGTAAAAATATTTAAATAGCTGGATTATGAATATTACTTTGATATAAAAATAATATAACTATTACTGTTTCATAAACAATACCTATCTTCTACGTGTATGTGCAGGGGATTATTTAGTTTTTTTATATGTCTAGGGCAGATGTAAAGATGAAGTTGAGGAAAATGGAATTAGCTGATAAAACCTGTAATTTTACATATTGTTACTAATAACCAGCTTATTTGAATTGTTAATCATAAAGAGTATAATAATATACAATTATTAAATAAAGTTTTTATACTTTTAGTAAAAGTTATCAATATGTTATTATGAATATAGAAATTATACTCTTAACAATTCCATTAATAGTAGGCATAATTTTATCTGTTTTAATGATTTTTAGTTTATTAATTAAGAAGTTTATAACCTGCTATAAGGTAGGTACAATTCTTTTTTTTGGATTCCTCATCTGGATGACATTTTATTCTTTGGAGCTTTTAGGAAAAGAACTTTCGTTTAAAATATTAATGAGTAAAATTGAGTATGTTGGCATTACAATAGTTCCAGTAGCATTTTTTATTCTGGTTCTATATTTTTCAGGGTATACTAATTGGACCCAAATAAAGAAAAATTTCTTTTTATTGATAATTCCTTTAATAACACTGGGGCTTGTTTTTACAAATGAAAAACACAGCTTGATCTGGAAGGAAATAATTCTTGAACAAAATGGTAAATATTTATTTTTGGGAATTAAATATGGAGCAGGGTTCTGGGTTTATGCCTGCTTCTCTTATTTACTAATAGCAATTAGTTATATAATTCTTATCAAAACCGTTATTGGAAAAATAAAAGTTTTTAAACTTCAGGCAATTTCAATAATTGTTGCTTTAACAATTTCCTGGGTTGCCAATATACTGTATATTTTAAAACTGTTGCCATGGAAAAATTTTGATATAACACCATTAACGCTAACTATAAGCAGTCTTGTTTTGATTTATAGTTTCAAATTTTTGAAGACTGGTGACATTATTCCAGTTAGATTTGAGCCAAAAATTGAAAATGAAAAGGATGTTGCTTTTATAATTGATAGTAGAGAACGATTAGTAAGTATAAATTCATTAGGAGAGAAATTATTAAATATATCAGATAAAAGTGTTATCGGTAAGGAAATAAATGACATTTGGGCTGATTATTCTAAATTTTGCTCAAATGCTAATGCCGACATTGAAGAATATGCCACATTTTATAAAGATTCAAAAGAATTTATATATGATGTTCATATTAACCCGATAATTGATAATAAAAAATCTTTATCTTATAAAATTTTCATTCTTAGAGATATTACAGAAAAAATAAATGCCGAAAAGGCAATAAGACAAAGTGAAGAAAAATTTAGAAAAATTTTCGAAAATTCCCTGGATGGTATTTACCAAAGTACCCTTGATGGTAAATATATTGATGCAAATAATGCTCTAGTAAAAATGCTTGGATACAGTAGCAAAGAAGAGCTTATCTTAAAAGATATAAAAAAGGATATATATTATTCCGAAAAAGATAGGCCACAATTTAATGAAAGAGAAAAACCTTTCACGACACGTCTAAAGAAAAAAGATGGGACTATTACCTGGGTAGAGGTCAGTTCAAGTGTAGTTTATAAAGATAGTGTTCCAGCCTATTATGAAGGAGTTGTGAGAAACATTGATGAAAGAATAAAATCTGAGAAAAAAATAAAATATTTAAGTTACCATGATTACTTAACAGGCCTTTACAACAGATATTTTTTTGAAGAAGAAATAAAAAGATTGGATACCCCACGGCTTTATCCAATTAATGTAATAATTTTTGATATAAACGGCTTTAAATTGGTAAATGATACATTCGGGTATAAAAAAGGAGATGAAATATTAAAAAATACAGCTAAGCTTTTAAAAAGCTGCTTCAGAAAGGAAGATATAGTTGCAAGGTATGGTGGAGATGAGTTTATTGTAATACTGCCATCAACTTCGAAGGCTATCGCTACCAGTATTGCCACAAGAGTCCGTGATATATTTAAACTTAATTTTTATAAAGAATTTATTACAAGTTTATCGATTGGAATTGCTACAAAAAAGTCAGAAGAACAAAATATTAATGAATTGATAAAGATAGCAGAAGACAATATGTATAAACATAAACTTATAGAAAAACAAAGTTTGCATAGCTCTATGATTACTTCTCTTCAGAAGGCTCTTGAGGAAAGAAATTATGAAACTCATGAACATATGCATAGAATGAGAAGTCTTGCACTTGAGTTGGGTAAAAAACTCCAATTTTCAAATGAAAGACTTGATGAATTAAGCCTACTTTCTTTGCTTCATGATATTGGCAAAATAGCTATAGCTGATAATATTGTTTTAAAACCTGCAAAGCTAACTAGCAACGAATATGAATTAATGAAGAAACATTCTGAGATTGGGTTTAGGATTGCAAGTTCAAATTCAGATCTTGCATCTATTGCAAAAGGTATTCTGTCACATCATGAAAGGTGGGATGGGAAAGGTTACCCGATGGGTTTAGAAGGTAAAAAAATACCAATTACTGCAAGGATAATATCTATAATTGATTCTTATGATGCAATGACAAATGACAGACCTTATAGAAAAGCTCATAGTAAAGAATATGCAATAAAAGAACTTTTAAGATATTCAGGTAAACAATTCGATCCTGTTTTGGTAGAACACTTTATAAAAATAATTTCAAAAGAGAAAAGGGCCTCTTATAAAAGTAAAGAAAAAGTACTGGTAAAGCAATAGAAATATTATAAATCATTTACCATTTTTTGATTATAAATATTGCTTTTATCTAAAGACAAGAAGTACATTGATAAGTATGCAAGTTTTGAATTTGCTGAACCCACACATGTTTTTGACATAAACGATAGACAAATATTAAATTTTGGTAAAGAAACTGTTGAAATATATTATCCCGGGCCAACTCATACTTATGATAACTTAGTCGTCTATATACCAAGCAAAAGAATACTTTTTGGTGGTTGTATGGTTTTATCATCAGACGCTGAAAAAGTCGGTTATATCAAAGATGGGAATATTGAGGAGTGGCCAGTATCTCTTGAAAGAGTGATGGAAAAATATAAGAATGCTGAAATAGTAATACCAGGTCACGGAAACCCGGGGGACATTAGTCTAATAGAGCATACGATTACAGTTATTAATGAGAATAAAGCTAATTGAAATTGTCTCAAGGAACTGTATTAATCAGTGCTTTAATCAGCTTTTTCCTCACCACTCTGTATGTCACCTGCATCTATAAGTACCAGGGTGCCCAGAGTAGAAACATTGTTAAAGTCAAATGTCTTGGAAGAGGATATTACAAGTTCTGTTGATTCCAGGTTGTCAGTATCAAGTATGGAAATAGTAAAACCTAAAACATCTTCGTCACTGGGTATATAATTCGTAAAATTATACCAGGGAACACTTGCCTCAAGTATATATCCGTTTGCCTGCTTGGTGGAAGAAATAGTAACGCCTCTAGGAGGTGCATTAGAAGGCCAGCTCATAAAAGATTCAGCAATGGAGAAATTACCCGGTGAAAAATCAATCTGATAATCATCGCTGTTGTAGAATGGGATCTGTATGTCCTCTGATAGTTCGGTATCAAATACCATGGTGATGCTGTCACCTTTGTTCAGCTGATTACCGGTATAATTCTGGCTGAACACGTCATCAATTACCTGTACCGCAAAGTAGAAATTATCATTATCCCAACAGGAATAAAATGTACCTGAGATATCGGTATGAGAAGTATAGTTTTCCTTTTTAATAGTGGGCTCAAAAGCTGAAAAACTCTCAAAATTGTCCCATTCCTGAAGGCTGCCGTCTATTACAGGAGCAATATAACATTTATAGGAAAATATGGGCATTCCCGTAGGAATGGTATTCTGGGATCTAAAAACAGACTCGCTTAGTATTTTATTTTTCTTTTCTTCTACATCCATGCTTATTATAGTGTTTTCTGCTGTTTCTACCTCATATTCCACAGAAAAATTAACTATATTTGAATCTGCAACGACAGTGTTTTTTTCGTCTAAAAGCTGTGCTGTCATTTTATAATCACCGGAAACACCGGGATTCCAGTTTAATTCATACGGAGGAGAACTAAATGTTTTTATTTCTTCATCATTTACAAAAAGTTTTATAGTGTATCCTGTATTTTCTGCTTGTTTTGCCTTTATTTCTACAGGTACAGTCTCATTTTGATTTATAAAATTGAAGGTCTTATCGTTTACGGGGGAAGCTATATACAAAGTATATTGAGCCTCTTCACTAGTTTTTTCAGTGGTTCCGGAAAAGAAGGCAAGCGGCATGCAGCTTCTTATTGAAAAAAATATAATTATTGATATCACAAAAATTATGGTAAAAAGAATATAGGGGACTTTGTCCATTATAAATTTACTTCTTTTAGGGATTTTTTTACTCATCCTTTTTGCTTTTCCTTTCATCCATTACTTTCTGGGCTAAATTTGGTGGCATTTCCTCGTAGGCCAGAAATTTCTGGGTAAATCGTCCTCTACCCTGAGTGAGAGATGTAAGATCGATTGTATAATTGAATGTCTCGGATTGGGGGACAGAAGCCTTTATAAGCTGTTTTTTATTTCCGGTCGGAGTCATTGAAATTATCTTTCCTCTTTTTGCGTTTATGTCTCCGATTATGTCTCCCATATACTTTTCAGGTACTATTATCCCCAGTTCCATAATGGGTTCCAGGATGACCGGGGAGGCTTCCTGCATTGCTTTTTTAAAGGCCATTGACCCTGCTATTTTAAAGGCCATTTCTGATGAATCCACATTGTGAAATGAACCATCATAAAGGTTTACACTTACATTCACTACAGGATATTCTGCAAGAATACCTTTTTGAAGGGCTTCTTTTACGCCTTTTTCCACTCCAGGTATATAACCCTTGGGGATAGCCCCGCCGAATATGCTGTCTTTGAATTCAAAACCTCCTCCGCTTTCCAGAGGCTTGATCTCAAGAAAGACATGACCATACTGTCCTCTACCGCCGGATTGTTTCTTATGTTTATATTCGGCCTTTGCATCTTTCCTTATAGTCTCCTTATAGGCGACATCAGGTGTTACCATATCTACATCTACGTCAAATTTTTCCTTCAACTTTTCCTTTATGATGGAATGGTGAAGTTCTCCCATTCCCCATACAATGTTTTGATGCACTTCAAGATCCAGTTCCTGTTTGATAGTGGGATCTTCCTGCATTAATTTGGATATACCGCTGCTGATCTTTTCTTCATCGCCCTTGCTTTTTGGTGTGACTGCTTTGGGCAGTGTGGACGAGAAATATTCGGTTTCGGGTATTTTAAGAGGCTTATCCTGTGTTGATATGGTATCATCATTTGAGATATCCATGATCTTTGATACGGCTACGATATCCCCACAGGAAGCTTCATTGATATCACTCTGATTTTTTCCCTGAAGATTGAAGAGATTTGTAAATTTATATGCCTTATTGGAACTTGAAATGTGGTAACTTGAATTAACCTTGATGGTTCCGGAGAAGATCCTGAAAATAGATAATTTACCGATATATGGATCAGCCATTGTTTTAAATACATATGCAAGAACCGGACCGTCAGTAGAGGGTTTTATATCTATTTCAGAATCCTTACTTAGTTCTTTAGCTTTTACAGGTGGTATATCAAGGGCAGAGGGAAGAAGTGCATTTATATAGTCCATCAATATATCTACTCCAAAATTCCTACCGGATGATACAGCAAATACCGGGATTACCTGTCTTGCCACTACTGCTTTTTTAAAGACTTCATTTATAGTTTTATCATCGATCTTTTCGCCCTCAAGGTATTTGCCTAATAGTTCATCGTCTGTTTCCACTATCGATTCAATGAGTTTATTATGATGACTTTCAATCTGGTCTTTAATGTTTTCATCTACAGTAGCCTTATTTCCCTTGAAGCCTTTATCCTTGTATTCATATGCCTGGTTTTGCAGCAGGTCTATGATTTTAGAAAAGCCCTCTCCGCTGTTTGACGGCACTGTTATGGGAACAAGTTTTAGGCCGTATTCACTTTTTATGCTGTCTACCAATTTAAAGTAATCTATATTTTCCAGATCCATTTTATTAAGTATACAGAAAACAGGTTTGGGGTTGCTTTTTAGAAGTTCCATGACCATCTCGGTAGGAGCCTGTACCCCAGACTTAGCATCTATGACTAAAAGTGCACTGTCTATTACCTTAATAGCAGCTTGAGATTGGCCAATGAAATCCATGTATCCAGGGCAGTCAATAAGATTTATATTAAAGTCCTTCCATTTATAATTAAGTATGCTTAAATTAATACTGAATCCTTTTTTAGCCTCGAGAGGTGTATAATCTGAAACAGTATTTTTCCCTTCTATGGTGCCAAGCCTGTCGGTAGATTTAGAATTATATAAAAAACATTCTGCAAGTGTAGTTTTTCCTGCTCCGTTTCCTGAGACAAGGCCGATGACTTTTTTGTTCATTAAAATCCTCCCAAAAGTGTAAGATTTGTTTGATAGTGTCAAAAGCTATCAAGGCAATAGAAGAAATATACCATAAAACTTTTTTCGTGTAAAAACAATATTGGCTGTTTCTACAGTAAAATAAGAACGGGCTTAAAATACAATAATATTGGTTATGTGATATAATTTTAAGTTGTTTATTTTTGACAGGATAAGATGTAAAATGTCGTATTTTGACAGCAATGAATTAATAAACAATATACAAATTAGGAGGTCATTATGGTAGTAGGTGTAGTAGCTCTATTGGCTGTAATCGGAGCAATAATAGTAATATTGATTATAGCAGTAATAGGTATTTATAACTCAATGGTTTCTCTGAGAAATACAGTCGACAATTCGTGGCATCAGATCGATGTCCAGCTCAGAAAAAGATACGACCTGATACCAAATCTGGTAGAGACTGTAAAGGGTTATGCCAAGCATGAAAGGGAGACGCTGCAGAATGTCATCAATGCAAGAAAGTTAGGTATTGATGCAAAAGATGTAAAATCCCAGGCAAAAGCTGAAAATATGATAGCAGGTGCCCTGAAGTCATTATTTGCCGTTTCTGAAAATTACCCTAACCTGAAAGCGGACCAGCATTTTTTAAAACTTATGGAGCAGCTTAACGGGATTGAGAGCAACATTGCTTATGCAAGGCAGTTCTACAATGATATGGTAATGAAATTCAACACAAGGATCCAGACGTTTCCAGGGAATATGTTTGCAAGGATGTTTCACTTCACTGCAAGAGAGTATTTTGAAATAGAAGAAGCTACGGCAAGAGGTCCTGTTAAAGTCGAGTTTTAACAGCATAAAATTTTTAAGTAAAAAGGTATTATTAAGTCATGTATGAGCAAATTGCCCGGAACAGGGCAAAGACAATATTTATAATGGTCGGATTCATAACATTTATAACTGCGATAGGGTTTGCGGTAGGCTATTATATAGACTGGCGTTTTGGCGTAAGTAATAACTACTCAATATTAATTATGGTAATGGCTCTTATACTTGCAATTATTATGAGTTTTTCAAGTTATTACTACAGCGACAGGATTGTACTCGGCCTTACAAAGGCTGTACCGCTGTCAAGAGAGGAAAACCCGAGAGTCTATTATATGGTAGAAGGACTTGCAATAGCTGCCGGTCTGCCGATGCCCAGAATATATATAGTAAGGGATGTGGGCATGAATGCCTTTACAACCGGAAGAAATCCACAGAACAGCGTACTGGTCTTTACACAGGGTATTCTTGACAATCTTAATGACGAAGAACTGAAAGGAGTCATATCACATGAGCTGTCTCATATAAAAAATTACGATATACTGCTTGGAACTGTGATTGTCGTTCTGGTGGGAATGATCTCTGTAATAAGTAATATTATGCTTAGGTCTATGATATTCGGCGGTGCCGGCAGAAGAAGGACATCCAGAAGTTCAGGCGGTGGGATATTATCTCTTATTTTGCTTATAGTCGGAATACTGCTTATATTATTGTCACCCTTAATAGCCACATTAATAAGGCTTGCTGTAAGCAGAAACAGGGAATTTCTGGCAGATTCGACAGGAGCTCTGATTTCCAGATACCCGGCGGGTCTTGCAAATGCTCTTAGGAAGATAAGCAAGCACAGTGAGGTACAGACTGCAAATAGTGCAACTGCACATTTATTTATAGCAAATCCCATAGGCAGTAAGTCAAAGGTTGCTTTTAAAAGTTTATTTAATACCCACCCTCCGACGGAAGAAAGGATAAGGAGACTTGAAAATATGTCGCTGGGAATAGGAGTAAAATAATTGGAGGTGTTTTAATATATGGAGAAAGGAACATTAAAGGTAAAATCAGGGCTTGCCCAGATGCTGAAGGGCGGAGTAATAATGGATGTTACTTCACCACAGCAGGCAAAAGTAGCCGAGGAAGCAGGAGCGGTATCGGTAATGGCGCTGGAGAGAATACCTGCTGATATAAGGGAAGCAGGAGGCGTAGCCAGGATGACCGATCCAGAAATCATACTAAAAATAATGGATACTGTTTCCATTCCGGTCATGGCTAAGGCAAGGATAGGTCATTTTGCCGAAGCACAGATACTGGAAGCCATAGGAGTTGATTATATAGACGAGAGTGAGGTCCTGACTCCGGCTGATAAAAAATACCATATAGATAAATGGAATTTTAAGGTTCCGTTTGTATGCGGAGCTATAAACTTAGGAGAGGCATTAAGAAGGATTGGCGAAGGCGCCGCAATGATCAGAACCAAAGGGGAAGCCGGTACGGGAGATGTAGTTGAAGCTGTAAAACATATGAGGTGCATAAAGGACGAGATAGCAAAAATCGTCTCACTTCCGAAAGAAGAGCTTATGACTGCAGCTAAAGAGTTGGGTGCTCCTTATGACTTGGTATTATATGTACATGAGAACAGGAAATTACCTGTGGTTAATTTTTCTGCAGGCGGTATATCAACTCCTGCTGATGCAGCAATGATAATGCAGCTTGGGGCTGACGGTATATTTGTGGGTTCCGGGATCTTTAAATCGGAAAATCCCTTAAAAATGGCCACGGCTATCGTAGAAGCGACAACCCATTATAATAATCCTGAAGTCCTTGCCAGAGTTTCCAGAGGCCTGGGGAGTCCCATGAGCGGCACTGCTGTGTCCGAACTTACAAAGGAAAAAATGATTTCTAATAGAGGGTGGTAAAATATAAAAATGAGTATTAGAGTAGGTATACTTTCTCTTCAGGGAGCATTTAAAGAGCATATTAAAATACTGGAAAAATGCGGTGTTTCTGCAGTGGAGATAAGATTTCCAGAGCAGCTTGATGTAGTTGACGCACTTATAATACCAGGGGGTGAGAGTACTACTATAAGCAGACTACTTAAAAAGTATAAATTCAGAAGCAGACTGAATAAATTTTATAAAGACGGCAAACCTATATTTGTGACCTGTGCAGGTCTGATACTGATTGCGAAGAATATTGATGGGGAAGGTCGGGGTCTGGGCTATATAGATGTTGATGTAAAGAGAAATGCCTACGGAAGGCAGATTGACAGTTTTGAAGAGCTTCTGAACATAAATCTTGATGGAAGTCAAAACGGAAAGAAATTTAAGTCAATTTTTATAAGGGCTCCTAAGATATTAAATATCGGAAAGGAAGTCGAAGTGCTGGGAAAATTTGGGCAGGATGCTGTTTTAATAAGGGACAATAATATTATAGCGAGCACATTTCATCCAGAACTAACCGATGATTTAAGGATTCACAAGTATTTTATAAATATGATTAAAAATAACAAAGGAGAGAACTAGCATGTCCGGGCATTCAAAATGGCACTCAATTAAACATAAAAAGGCAAAAGAGGATGCAAAAAGGGGAAACATTTTTGGGAAACTCAGCAGGAATATCATTGTAGCAGTGAGAGAAGGAGGAGGAGACGACCCAAAAGACAACATAACTCTTGCTAATGCTATTGCAAAGGCCAAGGAATATAATATGCCCCAGAGTAATATAGAGAGAGCTGTTAAAAGAGGAACAGGTGAGATAGAGGGAGAAAATTATGAGAGTATACTTTACGAGGGCTATGGTCCCGGAGGGATAGCTATAATAATAGAAGTTATGACTGAAAACAGAAACAGAAGTACTTCGGATATCAGGAATATCTTGAGTAGATATAATGGTACTCTTGGTGAGAGCGGAAGTGTAAACTGGCAGTTTGAAAGAAAGGGAATAATAATAGTGGACTGCGGTGAAGTAAAAAACGGAGAAGAATTTATGCTTGATATGATTGATATGGGTGCTGAGGATATTGATGAGGATGAAGGTGTTTATGAAATTAATGTTTCTGCTGAAAATTTCATAAAGATAAAGCAGGCTATAGAGAAAAAAGGTATAAAAATAAAATCAAGTGAAATCGGGCTTATACCCAAATCCACCGTAAAATTATCAAAGGAAGATGGCGTAAAAGCTTTAAAACTAATAAATGCCCTGGATGAGCATGATGATGTACAAAATGTAAATTCAAACCTTGAGATATCCGATGAGATATTGAGTGAAGTATAGAGATTTAAAAATAATGACCGATAAATTGAGAATATTGGGTATAGATCCCGGACTTGAAACCACAGGAGTAAGCATACTGGATATTAAAAAAGGCCAGTACCATCCTATTTTTTCCGGCTGTATTGTAACAAAAAAAACCAAACCGCTCTGCGAAAGATTGGAAGATATATATATAGAGATAAATAAAGTAATTAAAAAATTCAATCCTGATTGTCTGGCAATAGAAGAAATTTTTTTCAGCATCAATGCAAAGACAGCACTGAATGTAGGTCAGGCAAGAGGTATATCCATTCTGGCCGGAAGTGTTAATAATCTTAGAATATTTGAGTATACTCCTCTTGAGGTAAAGCAGGCAGTGGTTGGTTATGGAAAAGCGACAAAAAAACAAATAAAATATATGCTGAAGGCCATACTTAAAGTCAAGGATGATTTTTTCCCAAAGAAGGACGACGCATGGGATGCTATGGCTGTGTCTTTATGTCATGCTAATAATAAAAAGTTTAAAGATAAGGTTGAAACTTATAAAAAGAACAGGTAATCTTTATGATAGCAAAAATAATCGGAAAAATAATCAAGAAGTCACCATCAAGTATTATAGTGCAGGCAGGAGGGATAGGATTTGAGGTATTGATATCCAGCAGGACTTTTGAAAAAATACCGGAAGAAAATTCGGAAATAGAACTTGATGTATACACACATGTCAGAGAAGATGATCTGAGGTTGGTTGGATTTCTTGATTTGGATGAAAAAGATTTTTTTTTAAAAATGCTTGGAGTTTCAGGGATATCAATTAAAATAGCTTTAAGTGCTTTATCGATTTACAGCAGTCAGGAGCTGAAAAGAATAATTGCAAATAAAGAAGTAGATTTGGTAAGAAGGATACCGGGAATCGGCAAAAAACTTGCCGAAAGGACGATTTTAGAGCTCAGAGATAAAATAAAAGAGGAAGGTATAGAAGGGATAGCACTTGTGGGATTATCAGAAAATAAAAAGATATATGAGGTCAAACAGGCTCTTAAGACACTTGGCTATAGTTCCAGCGAGATCAGCAAGGCAATATTGAAGTTAAGTACTGAAGTAATTGAGAAGGAGAAGGTTGAAAATATATTAAAGATGACATTAAGGGAAATATAGGAGCAGAAGACAGATAAAAGAGATCATGAAGGATAATAAGGAAAACAGTGATATAAATCCCAAACATATAAAGGTAGATACCGAGCTTGATAAAAATCTGCGACCCAGATATATATCAGAATTTATAGGCCAGGAGAAATTAGTAGAAAATCTCCTGGTATTTATTAGATCTGCAAAAAAAAGAAAAGAGCCGCTGGACCATGTAATACTATCAGGTCCGCCTGGTCTTGGAAAGACATGCCTTGCAGAAGTAATTGCAAATGAGCTTGAGGTGGGTTTTAGGATTACATCCGGCCCAGCTATAGAAAGAGCCGGAGATTTGGCTGCTATACTTACAAATCTTGAGAATTTCGATGTTTTATTTGTTGATGAGATCCATAGATTAAGCAGAAATGTAGAAGAAATACTTTATCCTGCAATGGAAGACTATAAGCTGGATATAATTATAGGAAAAGGTCCTTCCGCAAAATCTATTAGAATTGATATAGCACCTTTTACTATTATCGGTGCTACAACGAGAATCGGCCTGGTAGCTTCACCGCTGAGGGAAAGGTTTGGAGTAAATTTAAGGCTGGATTATTATGATGAAAAAAGCATAATTAAAATTATTAAAAGGTCAGCAGGCATATTTGGAATAGAAATAACGGATAAAGGAGCAAGAATCATTGCAGGCAGGAGCAGGGGGACTCCGAGGATAGCTAACAGACTGCTGAGAAGAGTGCGTGATTATGCTCTAATGTATAGTAATAACTTAATAGATGACAAGATAGCAGAAGAAGCTCTTGCCAGACTGGATATAGATAAATTAGGTCTGGATGTAGTGGATAAAAAGATTTTAAACACTCTGGTGGTAAAGTTTGATGGAGGCCCTGTAGGTATTGGAACAATAGCTGCATCCATAGGAGAGGAAGCAGATACAATCGAAGATGTTTACGAACCATACCTCCTGCAGCTTGGATTTGTAAAAAGGACTTCAAAGGGAAGAATGGCCACAAATCTTGCTTTTAAATATATGGGAATAAATAAACAATCAAACCCCAAACTGTTCGAATAATTTGTTTTAAATTATGAGAGTTGAATTATTTGACTACGAACTTCCCCAAAAATTTATAGCTCAAAAACCGCTGCCTGAAAGAGATAATTCCAAACTTCTTGTCCTGAACAGGAAAACAGGTGATATAAAGCATGACATTTTTTATAATATTTCAACTCATATCGAAAGAGGAGATGTGCTGGTTGTAAATGAGAGTAAAGTTTTAAGGTGCAGGCTGATAGGGGTAAAGGAAGAAACGGAAGCAAAAATCGAGTGTCTTGTTTTAAAAAAAGAAAAGAATAATAGCTATCTGGCATTGCTTAAGCCTTCAAAAAGACTAAAATCCGGAAGTAAAGTATATATAGGTGAGCATTATTTTATAGTGAAATCAAAATTTGATTACGGTAGAGCTGTAGTAGAATTCAATGCTCCGGCTGGAATTATTTTTGAAAGATACGGTAATATCCCTCTTCCTCCATATATTAAAAGCAAGAATATAGATCAGTCCTGTTACCAGACTGTATATGCAAAAAAAGAAGGTTCTTCTGCTGCCCCGACTGCAGGTCTTCATTTTTCTAAAAAGTTAATTAGCGAGTTAGTTAAGATGGGTGTCATTATTGCAAAGCTGAGCCTGGAGATAGGACTTGATACATTCAGACCTATTTCATCCGCTGAAATTGAAAAACATAAAATGCACAATGAAAATTATTATATAAAGGACTCCGAGGCAGAAAAGATCATATGGTCAAAAAGGATGGGAAAGAGAGTTATCGCAGTAGGAACGACATCTGTAAGAGTCCTTGAGACATTGATGTCAAAATATGGAAAAATAAAAGGGGATAGGGGAGTCACCGATATTTATATATATCCTGGTTTTAAATTTAAGATAGTTGATTCTATGATTACCAATTTTCATCTGCCAAGATCGACTTTACTTGTGATGGTGTCTGCTTTTGCAGGAAGAAAGAATATTTTAAATGCATACGAGCAGGCGAAGAAAAATAATTACAGGTTTTATAGTTTTGGAGACTGCATGCTGATAAAATAGCTTGGTCTACAGTTCTATTTCTTCTTTTTCAACCTCGACTTTTTTATAGTGGTAGAATTTGGCTTTGTAAAAAATAATGAGTATTGCCCAGCATAAAAAAGCATATAAGAAATTTAAGATTAAAAAAGATACCTGAAGCAGTCCGAAAAAAAATATTGCTGGAAATATTAAAATCAGGCTTCGGGTTTTTTGAGGTATCTGATTTATCTTGCTGTTTATAAATCTTGTATATACTTCTCCCATTCTTTCATCTGTACCTATTTTAATTCCCCAGTTATCGGACAGGTTCCTGCGGTATTCATATAGGAGGATCGGGTCTGCTTCAGATGAAAGTTTTTTTAGTTCTTCCAATAATATGTCTCTGAACTCTTCGTCTTCCTGAATATATTCGGCAAAATTTATTTCTTCAAAGTTACTTAATCCTTTGCTCTCAAGGTAATTTATGACTTCTTCAGGCGGCTCTTCTGCATTAATAAGAGGCTCAATTTCAACACCTTCTTTTTGTGCAAAGGGCAGCCCCAGAATTGTTGTAAGCATAATAAATTCGTTTACACTCATATCAAAGTCGTAAATAGGCATAATATCGTTTATAAGATTTCCAAAAGGTCTGGATACTGTTTCTAACAACGATTCCTCTATAACTACTCTGCCTTCGCTGTCAAGAAGAGGGAAATTAAAATAGAAAATAACTGACAGCAAAAGTGCGAAGACAATAAGAAGCATTGAGCCTGCCTTGAGGATAGATTTGCCGGCATGAAATACGATACTGTTTTTCCTGTCGTATAAAATATTTTTATTAGTCATATTATAAGCTGCAAAGAGAATTAAGGTTGAGGCTGTATATCCGATAATGGCCGGTATTCCTACCCATGTTCCGTTTATTCTAAGCATGAATATGAGGGAGCTAAAGACGATAAAAAATGACGAAATCATTACGATTTTTCTATTATCGACCAGCAACAGGTATATCATTGAAAATATAAAAAATACGCTGAAAAGTAAAAAAGTAACTATTAAATCGTTAATAACGCTGCCTTCTCTCCATAAAAAGAGATTGTTAAGCGTATACCAGAATGCTAATGCCGGGAGTAAGCAAAACAGTGAAAAGCAGGATGATTTTATAATTTTTATTTTGTCGGTCATAATCACCAAGGTTTTAATTGGACTTTAGTTATAATTTTATAATTTTTTTATTTATTTTTCATATTTTTTTTAGAAATGTTATAAATATCTAATATGCTGTTAGTATATTTTAATGGTTTGGTACAATAGATATTGGTTATTTTTAATTATTAAGAAGGGAGGTCAAATGGAGAGAAAAAAAGTGTTGAAGTGGGAAATGTTTGGAATACTGTTTATATCACTGGCGGGATCATTTCTGCATTTCACATTTGAACTAAGCGGGTTCTGGAAACCACTGGCTATTATAAGTGCGGTAAATGAAAGCGTATGGGAACATTTGAAAATAGGTTTTTGGCCGGCATTTATCTGGGGAGTAATAGAATTTTTTATTTTTAAGAGAAAAATCAAAAATTTCTTTTTTGCCAAGGCAGTCACATTTTTATTGATACCATCCGTAATAATTGTCTTATTTTATTCATATACATATATTACAGGTACAGAGCTGCTGGCAGTGGATATTATAATATTCTTTGTTGCTATAGCAGCTGCACAGTCAGTAGGTTACAAGATTATGCTTATAAGAAAGAAATTTTTATCTTTGAATATTCTTGGAGCGGTGATTATCTTAATATGTCTGGTTTCATTCAGCCTGTTTTCTTATTTTCCACCGAGGTACCAGTTATTTAAAGATGCTGTGACCGGAGGGTATGGGATAATAGAAGGAAACCACCATTAGTCTATAATCAGTAAAGAAACAATTAAATTGTTTGTCAATATAGGTTAAAGTTGAAGGATGATCCAGTTACATATAAATCGGTAGAACTTTTATTTTTTAATGTTAAAATAATTCATTGATATAGAGAAGGCATAAAATATATTTATATGAATTGAGGGTAAAAAGTTGATTAATATTTTAATATGGACATTGATTATATTCATAGGGAGAATAATCGATGTGAGCCTGGGTACTATTAGAGTGAATATGATAGTAAGAAGGAAGAAGACCTTTGCTGCAATCGTGGGGTTTTTTGAAGTGACTATTTTTATATCTATTATAGTCAGGATAATCAAGGATATCGATAATATTTACGGAATAATTGCCTACGGGGCCGGATTTGCAGTAGGTACTGTACTGGGCATTGTAATATCTGAAAAATTATCAAGGGACTTGATTAGTACTAATATTATTTCCAAAGAGCATAATGAAGAAATAAAGAAATTAATCTCTAGCGAGGGTTTTGGATTTACATGTTATAAAGGTGCAGGATTGCAGGGCAAGGTGGAAATTATAAATGTGGTATGTAACCATTCGAGTCTTACAAGGTTGCATAACCTCGTTCATTTAAAAGATCCTTCAGCTTTTGTGGCAAGTTATATGCTGGATAAAATGCGGGGAGGATTTATAAGGGGTCTAAAGAAAAAGTGATGGAAAACGAAAAAATTAAGTCCTGTATTTTTCTAGGATACAGGACTTTCAGTAAAAAGCAATCTACTTTTTTTTCTTGCCTTTTTTAGACTTAGTTGCCATTTTTACCTCTTTTATTCTAAAGAATGATACCTACTTTTGCAGATATCGGGCTTATAATATTTTAAAAATATTAAAAAGTCAATAAAACTTTATTTTACTATTCTTTTGAAAAAGTATAGAATATTTCAGATAATTTTTAGATAAAATAAATAACCAGGTCAATTATATGGATTATATAAATACCATTAATGATTCTATCATAAAAAATTACAGCAATATATTAAGGGTGTTAAAGACAAATATCTCATTATCCTACCTATTCTTCTTTTTAAAAACAATCCTATGGCAGAAAAGAGCTATGAGATTAAGGTCAAACTGGAAAAAGAAGGGAGTTAATGTACCGCCTATTATGATTGCCAGTGTGACTAAAAGATGCAATCTTAAATGTAAAGGATGTTATGTTAATTTAAATATGGAAATGAATTATTCTGAGATTAAAAATAAGAAATGGATGAAAATATTCATGGAAGCCAGGGAACTTGGTATATCATTTATTATAATAGCTGGTGGAGAACCCTTGATGAGGCCGGAGTTGCTGAAAGTAATAAAAAAATTTCCTGAAATTATTTTTCTTTTATTTACTAACGGTCAATTGATAGATGAAGAAATAATAGGAGATTTCAAGGAACAAAAGAACTTATTTCCAGCGATCAGCATAGAGGGTACAAGATCGGAGACTGATGATAGGAGAGGTAAAGGAGTTTACGAAAAAATTCAAAAAGCTATGAGCAGACTAAGCTCGAAAAGAATTCCCTTTGGAATATCTATCACAATAACTAAAAAAAATTTTAATATATTGACTGATAACATTTTTATTAAAGATTTAATAGATAAAGGCTGTAAGTTTTTTTTCTTTTTGGAATATGTACCCGTGGAGAAAAACACTGAACATCTGGTAATAAATAAATATGAAAGGGAAAAATTATTGAATTCAATGGCTGAATTTGAATCAAAGTATCCGGGTATTTTTATTACCTTTCCGGGAAATGAAGACAAATTCGGCGGATGCCTGTCAGCCGGCAGAGGATTTATTCATGTCAGCTCTGAAGGAAATCTTGAACCCTGCCCGGTTGCTCCATATTCTGATACCAGTTTAACGAATATGGTATTAAGAGATGCGTTAAAATCAGATCTGCTGAGAGTAATCAGGGAAAATCATGATAAGTTAAGCGAGACGAGAAACGGGTGTGCGCTCTGGAATAACAGAGATTGGGTTAAATCAATATTAACAACAAAAGTCCCAAGGTAAAAAGAACAGGTATCAATCATGATGGAGAGAAGTCTTGGCTTTTTTTGAAATTATAAAAAAAGACAGTAAATCACCTGCAAGAGCAGGTATAATAACCACAGAAAGAGGGACTATAAAAACACCGGTATTTATGCCGGTAGGCACCAGAGCAACAGTCAAAGCAGTAACAAATGAGATGCTCTATAAAACCGGATGCGAGATAATATTAGGAAATCTCTATCATCTTTATCTTCAACCAGGGATGGAAGTTATTAAAAGGGCAGGCGGTATTCATAAATTTATGAACTGGAAAAAAAGTATCTTGACTGACAGCGGCGGATTCCAGGTATTTAGTCTGAGTAAAATAAAAAAAGTAATTGACAGCGGTGTAGAATTCAAATCGATCATAGATGGGTCAAAGCATTTTTTTACTCCCCAAAATGTAATAAATATGCAGTGCCAGATAGGCTCGGATATTATTATGGTTCTTGATGAGTGTATCCCTTTTAATGAGGATTACGATTATACTATGGATGCTGCAAAAAGAACTTTAAGGTGGGCAGAGATATCAATTAAGACAAAAGGCGAGATAGATATCGGTAAAAAAATAAGGATGTTCGGTATAGTTCAGGGAGGATTTATAAAAAAGATAAGAAGATATTGTGCCAATACTATATCCGGGATGGAATTTGATGGTATAGCTGTAGGGGGTTTAAGCGTGGGCGAAGAAAGAGATCAGACTATTGATATGTTGAGATATACGATTGATTTCCTGGACAGTAAAAAGCCGTTGTATTTTATGGGTCTTGGAGACCCCATAGGTGTAATTGAGGCTGTAGATAGCGGTGTGGATATGTTTGATTGTGTAATGCCGACAAGAATTTCCAGAAACGGAAGTGCCTTTACTTCAGAAGGCAGAGTAAATATAAAAAATAAAAAATATCTATATGACTTTAATCCACTGGACGAAAAATGCAGTTGTTATACATGTAAAAATTACAGCAGGGCTTATATTAAACATTTGTTTAAAAGCAAGGAAATATTATCAAGTATACTGCTTACAGTGCATAACCTTCATTTTATTTTCGATCTAATCAACCGGGCAAGAGATTCAATAATATTGGGAGATTTTAAAGATTTCAGAAAGGGATTTATAAATAAATATAGTGGAAATTAAAAAAAATAGGAGATTTAAAAAGGAGACGGATTTATTTATTCTTAAGTATTTTTTTATCCAGGATATTAATGAATTTTTTTACAATGGATGGATCGAACTGGAATCCTGAATTCCTTTTTAACTCATTTATAGCCTGCTTCTTGCTTAGTGATTTCCTATACGGCCTGTCATTAGTCATAGCATCGTAAGCATCAACAATGGATATTATTCTTGATGTCAGCGGTATATTATCTTTTTTTATGCCTTTGGGGTATCCTTTTCCATCCCATCTTTCATGATGATACAGGATTCCTTTGGCAATAGTCTTGAATTCTGAAGATGTCTGTGCTATATGGTAGCCTATTTCGGGATGTCTTCTAATTTCCCTCCATTCTTCCGGATTTAATACTCCCGGTTTAAATATAATAATGTCTGATAAAGCTATTTTTCCAATATCATGCAGAGTAGCAAGCATACTAAGTTCCTGGATCTTATTATCGTCAAGGTTTAAGGATTTTCCTAATTCTATAGCCCTATCCCTCATTCTTTTTATATGTTCTGCAGTTTCGTAACCCTTCTTTACTAAATTTTTCTTAAGTGAAGATATAATCAAGCTGTGGATATCCTGACTCTCTGTTAATTTGTGTTTATACATTTTGTCTTCTGCTTCTTTTATTATCGTATCAGTGCTCTTGGTATCATCATTTTTAGTAGATACTCCTAAGGAAATACTTAATGGTAAGGTTTTGGTGCTCTTTTTCTTACAGATCTCTTTTATTCTCCTGGCAATTTTTAATGCGTCTCTTATATTTGTGGAGGGTAAAATTGTTATAAATTCGTCTCCTCCCCATCTTGAAGTGATATCTTCATCCCTAAAACAGCTTTTTAAAATTTTAGATATCTGTATAAGCAATCTGTCGCCGTTTTCATGACCATATGCATCATTTATCATTTTTAGCCCGTTTATATCTCCAATGACGAGACTCAAAGGAAGTTGTCTTTTTGTATCCAATCTTTTTAATTCTTCTTCAAAATAAGCTCTGTTGTACATGCCGGTTAATTTATCGTGGAAAGACAGATATTTTATTTCATTTTCTGCTTCTTTACGTTTAGTGATATCTCTTACTATACCCTGATAGAGTATAGGTTTATTCCCTTCATAAATTACCTTGGAGCTGATTTCAACCCATATAATAGTACCATCTTTTTTCTTAAGGCGTGTTTCGAATGGTTTGGTTCTTTTATCAGGAGGCGGCCTGTCTTTTGCGGAAACATACAACTGTTTTGGTATGTTTATAGAAAGCAGTTCTTTTTTATTGTTGTAGCCCAGTATCTTTATTAGTGCCGGGTTTGCATCAATATATTTTCCATCCATGGTACTGATATAGATTCCATCAAGACTGTTGTGGAACAGTGTATAATATTTTATTTCACTATGTTGTTTTTTTTCTTCAACTTTCTTAATAGAGGTAATGTCGATCATTGAAATCAATGCTTTTGAGGATGTATCTTTATGATTCGGTAAAATAATCCATTTCATTAGTGTATATATTTTCTTTCCGTTGAGGGTTTTATTTTTTATTTCACTTTCAAACTTTCTTTTGCCTTGAGCCATGATAATCATTACATTTTTAAAAGATTCATAGGTATCTTTTAGGAAGGTTTTATTTATTCTTTTTATGAAATCTTTTTTACTTTTGGCTCTATATAAATTTACTGCAGCTTTATTTATATTAACTACTTTTATCTTTTTTACACAATTTGCAAAGGCTTCTATATTATTTTTAAGATATTCTTTTAAATCTTTGACTCCCATCTCTTTTAGGAAGTTAAGATATTTACTGACCTCTGTAAAATCTATTTCGATTAAAGCAATAGGGGATTCCTCAAATATAGTCTTATACCTTCTACTACTATTTAGTATGTTTTTTTCTGTTTGTCTATTTGCAGTTATAACGCGCATTTTTAGCTATAATTTATATAATATTATTTTATTAAACAATCTAATAAAAAATAATTTTATACTATTATATAAACTATTATTAATATATACAATAAATATTTTAATAATTATTTATTTAATTATTTTATATAAAAAAAAGAGGCTTTTTCTTAATAAAAAACTCCAATTCATATTAATTTTTAAAGATTAAAATTTCAGGTCTTCTTATAAACATATTTGTTGTATACTAAAATAGCTTAGGTTAAAATAATTGATAAATAAGCATTTGCAAAATTTTAAAAAAAGTTAATAATAGTAATATTTTTAATTTTTATAAAAGTAATTATTTCTAAGGAGTGATCATGAGGTTATCTAAAAAGATTATTAGTATATTGATTGTCAGTATATTGATAATAAGTATCGGATCTTTGGCTGTTGCATGTCTTCCAACAACAACTACAACAACCGATGAAGGTGGAGCAGCAGCAGGAACTGAAACAGAACAGACCGGAACATTTGCTAATATATTTTCAAGCTATGGAACATGGATCTGGCTGGGAATTCTTGTTGTGGCGTTCTATTTCCTGTTAATAAGACCGCAGAGAGTGAGATCAAAAAAGGCTCAGGATTTAATGTCAAATCTGCAGAGAGGTGATGAAGTAGTAACAATAGGAGGATTTCATGGCCGCATCAAGGATATAAGAGATGATGCAATTATTATTACTATTGCCAGCGGCGTAGATGTAAAAGTAAGTAAAAGTGCTGTTTCCAAAAAAACATCTCAATAAAAAAATATGAGAAATAAGAAAATTCATGTAACTATTATTATAATATTCATAATAATAGTAGGTGTAAGTCTGTACTACATACTTACTGAACCTATTAATCTGGGTCTTGATCTTAAAGGCGGAACACAGATTATTTTAAAGCCCGTTCAGAGCGGTGAGGAGGAAATCTCTGAATCCAAGATCGAACTTACTATAGATACTATAATGAAAAGGATAGACAGACTTGGTGTTTCGGAACCACTTGTTACAAAAGACCTATCAAATAATATTGTGGTACAGCTGCCGGGTGTAAAAGATCCCGATACGGCAAAGGAAATAATAGGCAAGACTGCCAGGCTTGAATTCAGGCTGGTCAAGGGTACTTTTATTTCATTAAGCGAACAGAAATGGGATTTAGTAGGGTTTGATTATGAAACGGGGCAGTTGGTAATCAATCAAGATTCCGAACAGGTTTTATTGATTGATGATATAAGTTCATTATCAGCAGGGGGAACATATAATATAGTTGGGGAGCTTTTAACTGAGCCTAAGACTGGAGAAATGCTGCTGGTTAAATATGAAACTGAAAGCAATCAGGCAGGAAATTCTGAAGGCGGAGATGGAGAGGAGAGCTCTAATACCGGTACCGAAATTGAACCTGATAAGATAATAGGAAAATTAATATACAACCAGGAGACAAGAGAACTGCAGTTGGTTGATTATGAAAGTGGAGATACTACCGGAGAAGTACTGGTAGATTCCAGATCAGGGGCGGCAACACTTGTCGGGCCTGTACTTCTAACAGGAGATGAAGATCTGGCAAATGCTGCTGCTGGTTATGATAATTATGGCGAAATAATAGTTAAATTGAATTTTAAGGGAGAGGGAATTGATAAATTTGCTAAGATCAGTTCTGAAAATATTGGAAAGAAATTGGCAATAGTACTTGATGATGAAATTAAGTCTGCGCCTGTTTTTACTGTTCCAATTTCAAATGGAAATGCGCAGATTGATAATATACCCACATTAGAAGAAGCAAAAAGTATAGAGATAGTCTTGCAGACCGGAGCATTACCAGTAAATCTTCAACTGGAAGAAAGCAGTACCGTTGGCCCAACTCTTGGCAGAGATTCATTAAATAAGGGCTTATATGCAGGAATAGCAGGACTTATATTGATAGTTGCATTTATGATTTCTTATTACCGGGGGCTGGGATTTGTCTCTACTATAAGTCTTATAATCTATATCGTATTGTTCTGGGGTATTATTGCTGGAATTGACGCAGCTCTTACATTACCGGGAATTGCAGGAATAATACTTACCATAGGTATGGCTGTGGATGCCAATGTTATTATTTTTGAAAGAATAAAAGAAGAGATAGTGAAAGAAAAATCTCCAAGGGTTGCCATTGGAGACGGATTTAAGCATGCACTTAGGACTATTGTGGACTCTAATGTGACCACATTGATAACTGCAGCAGCTCTGTATAGATTCGGTACTGGACCAATAAAGGGTTTTGCGGTCACATTAAGCTTAGGTGTGGTAATAAGTATGATAATCAGCCTATTGTTTACCAGATCTTTTTTATTTTTAATGTCGGGTTCATCAAGGATAGTAACGCCCGGATTTTTAGGGGTAAGAATAAGGAGAAGTGAATAATACTTGAGATTCAGAAATATTAATTTCGATTTTATAGGAAAAAGGAAAATTTGGTTCATTTTATCGCTTGTAGTGATAGTAATAGGCATTGCCGGTTATTTTTTAAGGGGCGGCTTTAATCTGGGCATAGATTTTCGCGGCGGTTCACTGCTGGAAGTGGAATTTGAAAGGAATGTAGATGTTTCTGAAATACGGGAGATCATGAATGAACTGGGTTACAGCAATGTGATACTGCAGAGGGTAGAAACTGACCTGACGCAGTCAGAATCCAATAGATTCATAATTAGGACCACCCCTATCAGCACTGAAGAAAAAAATGAAATACTTGATTCTTTGAATGAAAACATCGGAGTGACGGGAGAACCGCTGCAGGACAGGCACGTGGACCCCGGCTTCGGCAAGCAGATAACGAATAACGCTTTAAAAGCCATCGCAATTAGCATAGTAGGAATTTTAATATACGTATGGATAAGGTTTGAGTTTAGATTTGGCGCAGCAGCGATCCTGGCTCTGTTTCATGATGTAATGGTCACCCTCGGTATGTATGCAATTTTGAACCGGGAGATAAATACTTCTACTATTGCAGCAATTCTTACAATAATAGGTTATTCATTGAATGATACCATTGTCGTATTTGACAGGATAAGAGAAAATACCCCACTGACAGGAAGATTAGGATACAGCAGAGTGGTAAATGACTCTGTAAATGTAACACTTTCAAGATCAATAAATACTTCTATTACTACATTGTTCCCTGTAATTTTACTTCTTATATTAGGTACTTCAGCTTTGAAAGATTTTGCACTTGCACTTACTGTCGGAATAATAAGCGGAACATATTCCTCTATATTTTTTGCCAGTCCTATTTTAGTGGCATGGAATAACAGGTTCCCAAAGTATAAAAAATAATTATGACAATTTTCCCTACCTGCTGGCAGCAAAGGAGTATAAAAAAAACTGACAGGAAGTTGTCAGAAAATATTGATTACAGCCATATTTTGATTAATATACTTGCTGGCAGAAATATAATCACTAAAGAAGAGATAATATCCTTTTTAAATCCAGAATTAAAAAAATTACATGATCCCGGTATGCTCCCCGGTATAAAAAAGGGTGTAAAAAGGCTAATAGAGGCAATATATAGCAAAGAACGTATATTAATATTTGGAGATTATGATGCGGACGGTATTATCAGCACTGCTCTGATGTATAATTTCTTAAGAAAGTTGAAACTTGATGTTGAGGTTTATATCCCGGACAGATTTGTAGAAGGCTACGACCTCAGTCTTGTTTTTTATAAAAAAATATCCACTGAAAAAAGGTACAGTCTATTGATCTGTGTAGACTGTGGTACAAACAGTTCGGAAGTCATGGAATTCTTAAGCTGTAATCCCGGTCCAGATGTCATAGTATGCGACCACCACAAACAGTCTGTTGACTATGACAGTAATCGGAAAGATTATATTATAATCAATCCCGGCATTAAAGATTCAAAATATCCATTCAAATATCTAAGTGGTGCCGGAGTAACTTTTAAATTTATTATAGCTGCATTAAGAGAGTTAGATAATTCATTTAAATGTGGATTCGAAAAAGATTATCTGACCAATCTTCTTGATCTTGTTACTGTTTCAACTATTTCGGATCTGATGCCACTGGTCGATGAAAACAGGATGATGGTAAAAAAGGGACTGAGTTTGATTAATAAAACTAAAAATCCCGGGCTTATGGAAATGGTGAAAACATTAATAAAAGATAAGGAGAATATAAGCGAGTATGATGTCGGATTTATAATAGCTCCTAGGCTGAATGCGGCTGGGAGGATCAGGAATGCAAAGAGCAGTTTTGATCTTCTAAACACTGAAGAGGGCGATAAAGGAAAAATATTAAATGATCTTAATTCTTTTAATGAAAAAAGACAAAAAACCCAAAAAAATATACTGGATGAAATAATTGAAGATAATGATTTTAGTAAAATCGTAAAAGAAAAGAAAATATTTATAGATAAATCAAAAGACTGGAATGAGGGAGTACTGGGAATAGTGGCTTCTGATATTGTAAAGAAATTTAATATACCTGCAATTTTGTTTAAAGAGATTAAAGACGGACTTAAAGGTTCTGGCAGAAGTACGGATAATTTTAATTTGTATGAAAGTTTGATTTCCATAAGTGAATTGTTTGATAATTTTGGAGGCCATAGGACAGCATGTGGGTTAAGGATGAAGACTATGAATTTTGAAGTTTTCTATAAAAGGATGCTAAATATTGCCTGTGAAAAAATAAAAGACGATGATACTGAAAAGAAATATTTTTATGATATCGAAATAAGCTTTAAAGATATAGATGAAAAAGTACTGCACGAGTTAGAACTAATAAGACCTTTCGGGAAAGGCAATCCTGAACCAAATTTTGTAACTGGAGACTGCACTATATCGAATTTTTGTTATTTATCAGAAGGTAGACATGTAAAATTAAAATTAGAAAATTCAGGGGTGTTATTAGATGCTGTAATATTCGGAATAAGTGAAAAAGTCAAGGGAAAGATGATAGCAGGTAATAAAATAACTATACTGTACAAAATAAGAAAGGATAAATGGGATGACCTGAATATTGTACAGCTGGTAATAATAGATTTATTTTAGAGAAATTGAAAATGTTTTATAATGATATTAAATAAAATGGATCTAAATTTAAACAATAAAGTTAGAAAAATAAATACTGATCTAATATATAAAAGACTATTAAAAAAGATCAAGTCATATAATCCTGGTGTAAATGAACAACTGTTATTTAAGGCTTATCAGGTTTCAAAAAAATACCATAAGGATCAATACAGAAAGTCGGGTGAACCTTTTGTGGTCCATCCTCTGGAGGTAGCAGTAATACTGGCAGATATTGAGTTGGATCAGACGTCTATAATATCCGCGATTTTGCATGATGTGATAGAAGATACAGATTACAGCCTGGAAATGGCAAAGAAAGAATTTGGACAAAAGATCGCAGATATTATAGATGGCGTTACAAAATTGGATAAATTAGTTTTTGACAGTAAAGAAGAACAGCAGGTAAGTAATATAAGGAAAATGATAATAGCCATGTCCGAAGACGTAAGAATAATATTAGTAAAACTTGCTGACAGGCTTCACAATATGAGGACTTTATTTCCGTTGACTGAAGAGAAGAGACTTAAAAATTCAATGGAGACCCTGGAAGTCTATGCACCTATTGCCCATAGATTGGGGATATATCAAATAAAATCGGAATTAGAAAATTTAAGTTTTAAATATTTATATCCAAGAGAGTATGAAAAAATAAAGAAAATGTTCGATGACAAAATAGAGAAAAGGAAATCTTTAATTGACGGGGCAATAAAAATAGTGAACAGGA
This sequence comes from uncultured Actinomycetota bacterium, assembly GCA_964578625.1. Taxonomy (GTDB): domain Bacteria; phylum Actinomycetota; class Humimicrobiia; order Humimicrobiales; family Humimicrobiaceae; genus CAZBSE01. Next base: position 74,243 of record CAZODQ010000002.1, on the reverse strand, counting down.
AGTTGAGAGAAGTAAAAATATCGGCAGATATAAGCGGGAGGATCAAGACTTATTATAGTGCCTACAATAAGATCATAAAACAGAATAGAAAGTTTGAAGATATTTATGACATAATTGCAATCAGGATTATAGTAAACGATGTTAAAAGTTGTTATGAAGTGCTTGGAATAATACATTCACTATGGAAGCCGGTGCCGGGAAGGTTTAAAGATTTTATCGCCAATCCTAAATTTAATATGTATCAATCTCTTCACACCACTGTCATTGGAGAAAAAGGCAAACCCCTGGAAATACAGATAAGGACATTTGAGATGCATAAATTTGCGGAATATGGTATTTCGGCACATTATAAATATAAAGAAGGCAGTCTTAAAAAAGCAAGTGAATTCGATAAAAGAGTAGCATGGATAAGGCAGGTGCTTGACTGGCAAAAGGAACTTAAGGACCCCCAGGATTATATGGAATCTCTCAAACTTGATTTATTTGAAGAAGAAGTATTTGTGTTCACCCCTAAGGGAAGGGTGGTAAATCTACCGAGAGGTGCGACTACAATTGATTTTGCATACCAGGTACATACTGATATCGGCCATAATACAATAGGGTCAAAAATAAACGGAAGCATGGCTCCTATTGAGACTGTTCTTCAGAATGGTGATATTGTTGAAATAATCGTTTCAAGAACAAAAAAAGGACCAAGCAGGGACTGGCTTAATGTAGTTAAAACTTCAAGAGCAAGAAATAAAATAAAGCAGTGGTTCAGCAAGGAGCAGAGGCAGGAAACCTATAATATCGGCAGGGATATAATGTTAAAAGTCTTGAGGAAGAACGGCCTTTCCTTTAAAAATATATCCGCAGAAATCTTTGAAGAAGTAGCAAGAGAAATGAATTTTAATAAGATGGATGCGCTGTTCAGAAGTATCGGTACACATAAAGTTTCGGCACATCAGGTCTTTACCAGGGTAATAAAAAAATTAAGCCAGAAAGAACCCAAAAAGGAGCTGGCTGTTGAGGATATACACAGAAAAGAAGCTGAAGAAAAAAAGAGCAACGGCGTCAGGGTAAAAGGAATGGAAGAAGTGCTGGTAACTATTGCCAAGTGCTGCAATCCTGTTCCGGGAGATAGTATTATTGGGTATATCACAAGGGGAAAAGGTATTTCAGTACACAGGATGGACTGCAATAACATCAATACTTTAATGAGTTCCGAAAAGCAGAGATTCATCGATGTTGAGTGGGATAAGAAGGCTCCGTATAAATTTAACACTGAAATACAGATAGAAGCTCTGGACAGGACCAAACTGCTCAGGGATATCACAAATATAATAAGTGAGTATGACATAAATATACTGAGGGCCCAATCACTGAATATAGATAAAAAAGGACATGTCAAATTTAGATTTTTAATAGAGATCAGCAATAAGTATATTTTAAAAGATGTTATTGATAATATAAAAATGGTAGATTCGGTTTATGATGCTTTTAGAATATTACCAAGAAAGTAAAATCGGATATTGAAGATAAAAAAATTGGAATTAGGATTCTTTAAGGTAAATTGTTATATATTGTCTTTGGACAGGGCAAATATAATGATAGATCCTGGTGCAGATTTTGATGTTATTCAGAAATACCTTGAATGCGAGAACATAAAGCCGGATTTTATATTGAATACCCACGGTCACTACGATCATATCGGTGCAGTTACGGATATAATTTCATACTATAAGATACCCTTCTATATCCATGAATTTGAGGAAACGATTATTACAGACCCCGAGAAGAATATTTCTTCATTTTTTAGTGAAAATGAATTATCATTAAAAACTTATAATCTTATAAAAAATAATGATTACAGCTATTTTAAGGAATTAGGAGTTGAGATTATCAATACACCCGGTCATACTCCGGGAAGCATAATACTTAAGGCAGGAAATTGTATTTTTACCGGGGATCTGCTGTTTAAGGGTGCAATAGGCAGGACCGATCTGCCGGGCGGAAGCATGAAGCAGATAAAGGAATCATTGGTCAGGATAAAAAAAATGGATAAAAAATCGGTTATATATCCTGGTCACGGGCCGGACAGTAGTTTAGAATGTGAAATTGAAACAAATTATTATTTACAAAAGTTTTTTTTAAGGGATTAAGATTTAAAGAAAAAGGTGATTTTGGTTGAAAGTAAGTTCACCCAGGGGTACGAGTGATATCTATGGAGAAAATATCGATTACAGGAATTTTGTTATAAATACTGCTCGCGGGATATTTAAGATTTTTAACTACAGGGAGATAATAACCCCTGCATTCGAGTATACAGAAGTTTTCAGCAGGAGCATAGGTGAAGGTACTGATATAGTCCAGAAGGAAATGTATACTTTCCCAGACAGAAAGGGAAGGTCTTTGACACTGCGTCCTGAAGGTACTGCATCAATAATAAGATCAGTAGTGGAGAATAAATTTTATTCCGGGAGCATGCCGCTAAAAATGTTTTATATAGGTAATATGTTCAGGTATGAACGGCCGCAGAAAGGAAGGATGAGAGAATTCTGGCAGCTTGGAGTGGAATCAATAGGATCGGATAATCCGGTTTTAGATGCAGAAGTCATCTGGATTTTAAATTTAATATATAAAAAACTGGGATTTAAAAAACTGGTATTGGCTATCAATAGTATAGGGTGTAAAAAGTGCAGGAGTGAATTTATAAGAGAATTTAAAAAAAATCTTAAAGAATCTGATGTGGAAAAATTATGCAGTGACTGCCGCGAAAGGTTAAAGAAAAATCCCTTAAGGATATTTGACTGTAAAAAAAGCAGCTGTATGAGAATTATCGCAGAAGCTCCTGATATATCTTCTTTTTTATGTTCTGAATGCAGGAAAAATTTTGAAGAAGTCTTAGGATATCTTAAAGAGCTTAAAATAGAATACAAAATCGATACAGGACTTGTAAGAGGTTTTGATTATTATACCAGGACCATATTTGAAATGATATCAGAGGACTTAATGAGTGCTCAAAATGCCCTTGGAGGCGGAGGCAGGTATGATGATCTAATAAGTCAATTAGGCGGGCCGGATCTTCCTGCTGTAGGCTTTGCAGCAGGTATTGACAGGACGATTGTGTTAATGAAACAGCTGGGCATAAAAGTAAAAAGGACGGCCGATAAACCCAGGATCTATTTAATAGCAATGGATGAAAATTGCCAGAATTATTTACTAAATATATTAAAATACCTTAGAGAGAATGAAGTAATATGTGATATTAGTTTTAAGAATAGAAATCTTAAGAACGAGATAAAATGGGCTGAAAAAAATGATTATAATTTTATCATCATAATAGGAGAAGATGAGATAAAAAGTAATAGTCTTACTATTAAGGATATAAAAAGCTTTAGACAATATAGAATTAACTGGAAAACACAGAGAGAAAAAGTAATGGAAATCATAGGAGCAGGCGATTATGGTTAATCCTGTATTTAAGACCAGCATGAGAACGGATTTATGCGGTGAAATAGATAAAGAATTTAAGGGAAAAGATATTATTCTATGCGGCTGGGTCAATAAAAGAAGAGATCACGGAAAGCTGATCTTCGTAGATCTGCGGGATTTCTCAGGAATGGTACAGTTAGTATTTGATCCTAAAATGGATAAGAGTTCTTATACTGCTGCAAAAGACATACGTAATGAATATGTCATTAGAATAAGTGGGAAAGTAAGGATGAGATCGAAAGACACAGTAAATAAGTCTATCCCGACTGGTGAGGTGGAAGTAGAGGTAAAAGAAATCACAATCTTCAATAAATCAAAAACCCCTCCTTTTATGCTTGGCAACAGGGAAAAGATAGATGAAAATAAAAGGTTGAAATACAGGTATATTGATTTAAGAAACAGAGAGATGCAGGAGAACATTAGATTAAGACATAACATAGCATCTGTAGTAAGACAATATTTAAATTCTAGAGGTTTTCTGGAAATAGAGACACCTATAATGGCTAAGAGCACTCCTGAGGGAGCAAGGGATTTTCTGGTGCCTTCGAGATTGAACCCGGGAAAATTTTATGCTCTTCCACAGTCACCACAGCTTTTTAAACAGATTTTAATGTTTTCAGGATTTGATAGATGCTATCAGATAGCAAGATGTTTTAGAGATGAAGATTTAAGGTCCGACAGACAGCCGGAATTTACTCAGATAGACTTGGAGATGACATTTGTAGAAGCCGGCGATGTAATTAAAGTAATAGAAGGTTTATTTTCCTATATATTCAAGGAACTGTTGAAAAAAGAGCTCAAGCTGCCCTTTAAGAGGATCAAGTGGAAGGAAAGCATGGAAATCTATGGTACTGACAAGCCTGATCTGAGATTTGGCCTCAACATAAAGGATGTTTCGGAATTATTTAAGGAAAGTAATTTAAAGATTTTTAACGAAGTCCTTAAAAATAACGGATGTATAAAAAGTATCGTGGTAGATGATGCTTCAAGTCTTACCAGAAAAGAGCTTGATGATCTCGTTGAGATGGCAAAAAAAAGCGGTGCCGGAGGACTGGTATGGATCAGAGTAGGTGAAAATATAAATCTGCAGTCTCCCATATCAAAATTTTTATCCGCTAATGAAAGGGAGGGTTTGATCAAGAATTTAAACTTAAAAGAGAAGAACCTGATCCTTATAGTAGCGGATGAATTTTTAAAAACATGCCGGGTGCTTGGAATATTAAGGAAGTATTTAGGCAGCAGATTGGACCTGATAAAGAAAAATGAGTTCAATTTCGCCTGGATATATGATTTTCCGCTGTTTGAGTGGGACGAAAATGAAAAGAGGATTGTACCATCACATCATCCGTTTACCAGACCTGATAAAAATACAATGAAATTTTTAGACAGTGATCCCCTCAAAGTCAATTGTTTGGCTTATGATATAGTACTTAACGGTGAAGAAATAGGAGGAGGGTCTATCAGGATTAATGATATAAATTTACAAAAGAAGATATTTAGGATACTTAACCTGGATGAGACAAGAATAAAGGAAAATTTTGGATTTTTTATTAGGTCATTGGAGTACGGTGCACCCCCGCACGGCGGTATTGCTCTGGGGATGGATAGATTGATAATGATCCTGGCAAATCTTGGAAGTATAAGAGAAGTAATAGCTTTCCCAAAAACACAATCTGCAGTGTGTATGCTTACGGGATCGCCTTCAAGCGTATCTGAAGAACAATTAAAGGAAATATTTATTGATGTAATTAAAGAGGATAAAGAATAGATAGTATTGACTATAAAATTTTGATATTCATTTAAAGAATGTAAGAGTAATGAAGTATTCAGGGTAATTAAGGGTTTGTTGAATTAACTATTTAATTATGATAACATCAATCCGGATACTCTGTTTATATCGTAACCAAAGTTAAATTTTTGTGCCAACAAATTTACATTGGAAGCTCAAACTTTGACTGCAGCATAAATGCCCGTGATAGTGTGGGACTTATAAAGCAGACAGGAGGGCATCCACCTGCTTAGCGCAGGGCGCAAAAAAACTTCCTATAGTTACGTACAAATGGAGTATCCATTTTATTATAAAATGAAATATTGTTTTTATTATGGATATCAGAAAAAGATTTTTAGATTACTTTGAAAAGAAAGCTCACCTGATCTTGCCTTCTTCAGGACTTATACCGGAAAACGATCCCAGTGTACTCCTGACTACAGCGGGAATGCAGCAGTTTAAGCCATATTTTTTAGGTATAAAAAAACCTCCCCGAAAGAGAATCGCTACAGTACAGAAATGTTTTAGGACCAGCGATATAGATAGTGTAGGTTATACCAACAAGCACTGTACTTTTTTCGAGATGCTTGGCAATTTTTCATTTGGTGATTACTTTAAAAAGGAAGCAATTGAATATGCTCTTGATTTCATTCTAAATATTATGAAAATACCTATGAGTAGAATATTTGTTGCAGTATTTAAAGGTGATGATGATATACTGGCAGACGAGGAGTCAATAAAATACTGGAAAGAAAGCGGTATACCAGAAGACAGGATATATAAATTTGGAAAAGAAGAAAATTTCTGGGGGCCTGCAGGAAATACTGGACCTTGCGGACCCTGTACCGAAATATATTATGATTTTGGGAATGAATATGGCTGCGGCAAGGAAAACTGCGGTCCTAATTGTGACTGTGAAAGGTTTACAGAGATATGGAATCTTGTTTTTACGGAGTATAATTTTGACGGTAAGAAGTATAATATGCTTCCACAAAAAAATATTGATACAGGAATGGGACTTGAAAGATTAGCAGCAGTTATAGAGGGGGATCCTTCTATTTTTAGGACAGCACTGTTTAAAAAAATAGTAAAAAAGGTTTTAGAGATTTCAAAGAATACGGCATGGAGGGAAAAAGATACAGAAAATAACAGTGATATAGATTTTAACAAGGCGATAAGGATAATAGCTGATCATGCAAGGGCAATCTATTTCTTAATCTCTGACGGAGTATCACCTTCAAATGAAGGAAGGGGATATATTTTGAGGAGAATAATCAGAAGGGCGGTAAGGTTTGGAAGACAGCTGGGAATAAAGGACTGTTTTTTAAACAGTATAGGCGAAGTAGTAACAAGGGAGTATTCAGGTGTATATCCGGAGATATCAGAAAAAAAAGATTATTCTTTTAAACTGGTTAATGATGAAGAAAAAAGGTTCACAGAAACATTAAAGGAAGGAAGCAAGGTTTTAATGCAGAAAATTAATGAAATCAAAAAGGACAGTGGTGCATATCTTGATTCCGAAGATGCGTTTAAACTATACGATACGTATGGTTTTCCTGCCGAGCTTACCGAGGAAATATTAAATGAAAACAATCTGAAGCTGGATAAGGATAAGTTTGATTTTTATTTTAAAAAACATGTAGAAAAATCCAAAAGTAAAAAGTCATTTGACAAAGAAGTTGATAAAAATCTTATGCTGTATAGGGAAATAAGCAATAATTTAGAGGTGGATTTTATTGGTTATCAGAACATTTCATCTGAAACAGTAATAGAAAATATTATAAGGACTGATAAAAATGGTAGTAAAAAAATAGTGCCAGATTTATCAGAAGCAGAAAAGGGTGAAATAATTTTAAGAAAAACTCCATTTTACGGTGAAAAAGGTGGTCAGATAGGAGATAAGGGAATTATAAAAAAAGGTGAAACTTATTTTAAAGTAAATGAATGTGTGATTCAGGTTGAGGGCATTTACGTTCATAAGGGAATTTTAAATAAGGGTAAATTAAGAGCAGGTGATATGGTAAGTGCAGTGGTTGATCATAAACACAGGAAAAATATCAGCAGGAATCATACTGCCACTCATCTGCTTCACTGGGCTCTTAGAAGTGTATTTGGTAAAGAGGTCAAGCAGTCAGGCTCATTCGTAGGTGAGGATAAATTCAGATTTGATTACTCTATTTATAGCTTACCAGGCAGTAAAGAACTGGAAAAAGTAGAAAGGATTGTGAATGAAAAAATACAGAATAATGATACTGTGAGATGTTTCGAGACCACAAGAGAATTTGCGGATGAGATAGGGGCAATATCACTATTTGATGAAAAGTATGGGAAGTTTGTAAGAGTGGTAGAAATAAATAACTACAGCAGGGAATTATGCGGAGGCATTCATGTAAAAAGGACAGGAGATATAGGAATATTTAAGATTATAGCTGAAACCGGCATAGGTGCTAACTTAAGAAGAATTGAAGGAGTAACAGGCATGTACGCCTATAATTATTTACTAAAAAAGGAAGAGGTACTAAGTGATATATCTTCAAAACTTGAAGTGGATGAAGGAAGAGCAATAAATGCCCTGGACAGAATTAAAAATGATATACGAAAAAAGGAGGAGGAACTGGTATCACTTAAGATAAAAATTATAATAAAAGTAATAGAAGATAAATTCAAATATGACCAGGACAGTAGAGATCTCAAAATTATCGATATGGATTTTTCAAAGTCCAAAGTAGTTTCTAATATAGATATTAAAAGTATGGGGAAAGCAGGCGATGAGGTAAGGGATCACTTTAAAGGGAGGAATACTTTTATTATTTTTGGAAATATACTAAATAAAAAGCCGGTTATGGTAATGCAGGCTACTGATGATTTAATAAAAAAAGGTATTGACTGCGGCAGGATAGCAGGAGAGGTAAGCAAAAAAATAAAAGGCGGCGGAGGCGGTAAACCGGGATTTGCTCAATTAGGCGGGTCTGATCCTGATTCTTTGGCAGGTGCTATTAATTTTGCAAGGGATAAAGTTTTAGAGATACTAAAGAAAAAAAAATGAGAATTATCGGGTTGGATATAGGAGATAAGAGAATAGGAGTAGCAGTTTCAGATGAGCTTGAAATCACGTCTTTCCCCCTTGAAGTATATGAGAATGACAGTAAGGTAAAAGGAAAGATAAAGGATTTAATAAGTAAGTACAATATAAAAAACATAGTAGTAGGTTTGCCATATACTTTAAGGGGTGAAATAGGTATACAGGCAAAAAACGTAATTTATTTCGTCAATAATCTATTGAAGGATTTGGACATTAAAGTGGATTATATTGATGAAAGGTATACAACAAAAATCCCGCTAAGACTTTTAGGAAAGGTTGCTAAAAAAAGAAAGATTGATAAGTTTTCTGCAGCAATAATTCTAAGCGATTATTTACAGAGGAAAAAAAAGGAAATTGAAAATATCAAATAATAAAATTAAAGGCAGCAGCAGGGTTATAATATATATGTTGGTGATATCAATGTCCATACTTTTTTTAAGTCTTAATTCATGTGAATTTTTTAAAAGTGATATGAACAGTGCGGTGACTGCCGGAACAGAGATTGAATTTGAAATAAAAGAGGGGATGACCCTAAAAGGGATTTCATCACTTTTAGAAGAAAAGGGTATAATAAACAGTGCGTTTCTTTTCAGATTGTTTGTAGAACAAAAAGGGAAAGAAGGTAGTTTAATCCCCGGCATATATACACTAAAAGCAGGTTCAGATTATGAAGATGTATTAGATGAAATAACAGCAGGTCCCCCGGTAATAACATATAAGTTTACCATCCCTGAAGGTCATACGGCAGAACAAGTAGCTGTAAAAGTATCAGAAGAGATACCTTTTGTGGATTATGAGGACATGGAGCAGACATTGGATATAAGTAATTACAATTATGGTTTTTTAGAAGAAGCAGACAACCTGGAGGGTTTTATATTTCCGAAGACTTATGAAATAACAGTTGATTATACTCCTGTAGATATAGTAAATATGATGCTTGCGCAGTATCAGTATGAGACCGGAGGTCTGGATTACTCATTTGCAGAAAGTAAAGGGCTGTCCAGGTATGATATATTGATAATCGCTTCTATGATAGAGAAAGAAGCATATATTGCTGAAGAAAGAGAATTGATTTCAGCAGTTATTTACAATAGATTGGATGAAGGTATGACATTAGGTATTGATGCTACCTTATTATATGGTCTGGATAAATTAGGAGGAGACGAAAGCTTGACTGAAAGTGATTTGCAGACTGATAATGAATATAATACCAGGCTGTATGCCGGGCTCCCCCCGACTCCAATATGCAACCCGGGACTGGAGTGTATAAAAGCTGCTCTGAACCCAGCAGACGTAGATTATTTATATTTTAAGGTCACCGATACTGAAAACCATAAACATTCATTCTTTAATGCTGATGAGTACCAGGATTTTATAAATGCAGAAGTCAAATAACAATAAAGAAATCCAGGATTTTATTGAAGAAAAAAAATTATTATCAGGGTTACAAAAAAAAGCAGCTTTAAAAAAAATCCCAATAATATATATGACTACCGGGAGGTTCCTTGAGCTTATATGTATTCTTAAGGATCCAAAGAATATACTTGAAATAGGATGCGGAAATGGATTTTCCTCTTACTTTTTGTTTAAAAATTTAAAAAATGGGAGTTATACGGGGATAGACTTAAACCGGGACAGGATCAAGGAGGCTGAAAAGTTTATCAGCAGTACATTCCCCCAAAAAAAATTCGTATTTTTAGCGGGCAATGCATTAAAAATAATACCTGGACTTAAAGGTAGATTTGATCTTGTTTTTATTGATGCAGCAAAATTTGAATATCCTCAATATTTAAAGACATTGGAAAATAAACTTGCCCCAGGAGCCCTTATAACTGCCGACAATATTTTTTACAACAATAAGGTCTTTAATAACAAAGTAAGCAAGCATGATTTTAAAAGCGTAAAAGGTATCAGGGAATACATAAGCTATATAAATAACAGTTCAAATTTTGTTAATTATCTATTTGATATAGGGGACGGTATATCAGTTACAAAATTTATAAAAAAATAGATCTGTCGGTTTAAAGTCAAGTCTATGGTAAAGGATAAAAAAATACCAGAACTTTTAGTTCCTGCTAACAATCTTAATATTTTAAAATATGCAGTGAGTTATGGTGCAGACGCTGTTTATGTGGGTGGGAAAGAATTTAATCTTAGGAGCATCAGAGGAAATTTTAGTATCGAAGAATTAAAAAAAGGTGTGGAGTATGCGCATAAATACGGGGTAAAAATTTATCTTACTTTAAATTCTGTAATTTTTGAACATGAACTAACCAAATTAAGTAAATACCTTGACAGATTAAAGGATATAGAAATGGACGGCATAATAGTATCAGATTTTGCAGCACTGGAACTTGTAAGAAAGATTTTGCCGTACAGGAGAATACATATAAGTACGCAGACTAATGTAAATAACCATAAGGCAGTGAATTTTTTTAAAAGATTAGGCGCGGAAAGAGTGAACCTGGCAAGGGAAATAAATTTCTCAGACCTGAAAAATATTGTAGAGAACAAAAAGATTGAGATTGAGATATTCATACACGGGGCTTTATGCATATCCTATTCCGGAAGATGCATGATGAGCAAATATATGGTAGGCCGTGATGCCAATAAAGGGAAATGTGCCCATAGCTGTAGATGGAAGTATTATCTGATGGAAGAGGAAAGGCCAAATTTATTCTTTCCTGTTGAGCAGGATGAAAGAGGCACCTATATATATAATTCAAGGGACCTCTGTCTGCTTCCCAAATTAGATTTACTGGTGGATACAGGCATAGACGCCGTTAAAATAGAGGGCAGGATGAAAACTGAAAATTATGTAAGCCTTACTACCTGGGTCTACAGAAAAGCTCTGGATTACATAAAACAGGGTAAATTCACAAGGGAAAATATATCTTATTTGAAAGGTGAACTGGACAAATGCTCACACAGGAATTTTACTTCGGGCTTTATGTTCTTAAAGGATAAAAGCGAACTTGAAAATAATGATAATGTCGGTTATGTAAAAAAGTATGATTTTGTGGGGACTTACCATGATTACAGTGATAAATACAGCGGGCCGGTAATAAGTGTTAAAAATCAATTTAAGGCTGGTGAGTTTATAGATATACTACAGCCAAATATAAGTCCTAAAAAATTTATGGTAAAAAGGCTTATCTCGGCTACAGACAATACCGAGATGGCTTGCGCAAATCCTAATGACAGGGTGATTATATATGGTCTAGGAAGAGTGGACCCCTTTTCAATATTTAGAATTAAAAAATGACTCTTATAATTATAATAGAAGTTATAATAATTTAAGAATTTGTAAATATAAAAATTTTTTAGTATAATTATAATAATTAATTTAATAGATATATGATTGAAAATGTTAAAACTTATAAAGTTTTACTTTCCGGAAGAGTTCAGGGTGTCGGTTTCCGCTATTTTGTAGAGTCGATTGCAGGCAAATATGATATTTGCGGATATGTTAAGAATACCTTTAACAATAAGGTGGAGATAGTCTGTCAGGGAGAAGATGAAAACCTTAAGCTTTTTATAGATGAAGTAAAAAAAGGGCCGGCTTTTTCAGCAGTAACAGATATAAGAATAGAAGAAATAAAGGAAAGTAAAAAATATAATATTTTCGAAATAAAATATTAGTAGCAATAATGGTAATAAAATAAAATATGATTAATCCTAATACAAAAGTAATAGCTTTGTTAGGCTATCCCGTGGATCACAGCCTGTCTCCAAAAATTCAAAATTATCTTATAGGCAAGTATTCAAAAGATGCTATTTATATAGCATTCCAGTTTCCGCAGGAAGATCTTGAAGCAGCTTTTAACGGAGCAAAAAAGCTTGGTTTTACTGGATTAAACGTTACTATGCCTTATAAGGAAAGAGTCTTTAGATTAGTAGATAAAACAGACAGGTCATCTGCAGTTATTAAGTCTGTGAATACTGTAAAGTTTGATAAGAAGAAAGATATCTCGATGGGCTTTAATACTGATGTGGATGGTTTTATAAAGTCTGTAGAGGATAAAAAATTTAATTGGGCCGGCAAACAGTGCCTGGTTATAGGAGCAGGCGGTTCGGCAAAAAGTACTATTTATGGAATGCTTAAAAAAAAAGTCGAAAAGATTTATGTATATAACAGGACCGGAGAAAAGGTAAGAGAGATTAAAAGAAATTTTAAAAATATAGGCAGTGAAAAAATAGAAATATTATCCAGTATCAGTGATATCGACAGCAGGCTAAAATATATTGATTTAATCGTCAACTGTACCCCTCTTGGGATGGATATCGGATCTTATAAAAATTTGACTCCCATACCTATCAGCTGGGATCTTAAAAAAAAATTTATTTTTGATATGGTTTATAAACCAGCAGAGACAAGATTAATGAAAAAGGCCAGAAAAGAAGGAGCTGTAGTTATCAATGGTATGGAGATGCTTTTAAACCAGGCTATATTCTCTTTTAAGGTATGGTTTGATATAATGCCAGAAATAAATGTTATAAAAGAAATATTTAAAATAGTTTAAAATAATAAATTAATAAATTAATTTAAAAGGAAATATAAATGGATGTCAATCAGATTTTAGAAGAAGGTATAAAAAGAAATGCATCAGATGTTCATATCGTTTGTGTTCTGCCGCCTATACTCAGAGTCCATGGAAATCTTATTAAACTTGATGAATACGGGGAAATTACACCTGAAATATCAAGAAAGATGCTGTTAAGAATATTAAATGACGAACAGATAGAAAGACTTGAGAAGCGATTAGCTGTTGATTTTTCATACACGCTGCCGGGTTATGGAAGGTTCAGATGCAGCTATTATTACCAGAGAGGAAGTCTTGCAGCTGCTTTTAGATATATTTCCAGAAATATACTGACCATTGAGGAATTAAATCTGCCGCTGCAGGTCAAAGAGTTTTCCCGCTATCCAAGAGGTCTTGTCCTGGTGACAGGACCTACTGGCTGCGGCAAATCAACTACATTAGCTGCTATAATTGATATGATTAATGCAAATAGGTCAGAAAATATTATAACCATAGAAGATCCAATAGAGTATTTATTTACACATAAAAAAAGTATTATAAGCCAAAGGGAAGTTTTGACGGACACAAAATCATTTCATGCAGCTTTAAAGTATATTCTAAGAGAAGACCCCGATGTCATAATGGTAGGAGAAATGAGGGATCTTGAAACAGTATCAAATACACTGACTGCAGCTGAAACCGGCCACCTGGTTTTTTCGACACTTCATACACAGGATGCGCCGCAGACCGTAGACAGGATTATAGACATTTTCCCAACACATCAGCAAAAACAGGTAAGGAATCAGCTCGCAGGAACATTAAAAGCGGTACTTGTACAGCAATTAATAACTAACAGGAATAATGATGGAAGGGTTCCTGCAACTGAGTTGATGTTTGTGACTACAGCAATAAAAAATATGATAAGAGAGATGAAGGTACATCAGATTTATTCAGCGATCCAGGCCAGCGGAAAAAAAGGGATGATGACTATGGATATGTCGCTGGTAAAACTATATAAGAGTGGTAAAATCACTAAGGAAGTGGCATTGGAAAAGGCACACAGCATAGATGAAGTTTCAAGAATGATACAGGAAGAATAAATTATTTTTTTATCGAATATATGAGGTATTGAAAATATGTCTGCTTTTAATTACACAGTAAGAAATTTAAGCGGTGAACTAATAAAGGGTTCGATTGATGCCGAAACACAGGATCTGGTTGTATCAAAACTAAAAGAAATGGATTATTTTGTAGTCACTATTGATGAGATTAAGGAGAGCAAACCTTTAACCTTATCAAAGGGCGGCTCAAAGGGTTTCAGCTTCTTTAACCGTATTAAAATCAGAGATATGGTTGTTTTTACCAGACAGTTTGCCACTCTGATATCTTCAGGCATGTCTCTACTGGAATCTCTTACAGTACTGGAAAAACAAACTGCCAATCCAAAATTTGCAAATATAATTTCAGAGATCAGGATGGATGTAGAGTCCGGGCACTCTCTATCGGAATCTATGGCAAAATATACAAATGTTTTTTCGGATATATTTATAAGCCTGATCCGCGCCGGTGAAGCAGGAGGAGTACTAGATAAGACAATGAATGATCTTGCCGGCTTTCTGGAATCAGAAGAAGAAATAAGGTTAAAAATAAGAAACAAAACCGCTTATCCAAAGTTTGTACTAGGATTTGCCGTAGTCATAACTTTTGTAATAGTAGTATTTTTAGTCCCTACTTTTGAAAGCATATATGAAGAACTGGGCGCGCAGCTGCCGATGATCACTCAGGTAATAATATTTATAGGTAACTTATTCAAAAATATATATTTCTATTTAATCCTGGCTGTGTTGATATTTGGAGGGAGATATCTATTTAAAAGAGGTGTAAGAACTCCAAGAGGGAAATATATATTGGATAATATAAGAATAAAAATTCCGAGATTTGGAGATATGTTTAAGAAGATGGCTCTATCAAGATTTGCCAGGCATTTTGGAGTATTGCTGACTACTGGAGTTCCCATACTAAGTTCTCTGGAGATTTCAAAAGGAGTTGCGGGTAATATACTTGTTGATAACGCAATTGATAAAATTAGAAAAGGCATAAGGGAAGGTGAAAATATTGCTGATCCTATGTCTAAAATGCCAATATTCCCACCTATGATGGTTCAGATGATGGCTATTGGTGAGAAGACAGGTACCCTTGATGAAATAGTAACAAAAATTGCGGATTTTTATGATAGGGAAGTCTCAAACAATATAGATATATTAGTCACAATATTGGAACCTCTGATGCTTTTATTTGTTGCAGGAGCCATTGGTATTATCGTTATATCCATGTATCTTCCGATGTTTAATATATACCAGGCTATGTAGATTTTTTAGAAAGAAGATTTTAGTAAAAAATATTCTATTATGAAAAATTTAATGTATAAAAATTTAGGGTTAATAAAAAGCAAGAATCTATCAATTGAAAAACTTATTAGAATCTACCGGAAATATAACAGTCCGGATACTTTAAATCTTATAATTGAAAAGACGGAAAAGCTTGTTTATAAAATTGCCGGAGAATTTAGAAATAATAAAATAGAACAAAAAGATATTCAGCAGGTTGCATTTACAGGACTGCTGATTGCTATAAACAGGTATGATATAAAAACAAAACACATGTTTTCTACTTTTGCTGTTTACTGTATAAGAGGTGAAATATTACATTTTATAAGGGACAGCAAACTAATAAGAGTCCCCAGATGGGTATGGAAAATTAATAAATTGTTCATGGATTTCGTAAAAAATTTTGAATTAAGTAATAACAGATACCCTACTATAGAGGAAATATCAAGTGGTATAAATGTATCTACAGAAGGTATTATTGAGTTTTTTAAAGTAAGAGAAGTCGCTTTTTACGACTACAGGCCAATTGACAAAATTAAGAACTCAGATTCCGAAAATGGCTATGATTTTGATAGAAGCCTGATAAGGTCAAGGGAATACAGAAGCTTCGATCTGGTAATGGAAGATAAGATTCTGTTATGGGATGCCATAGATAAACTCTGCAGCCTCAATAAAAAGATAATAGTTTTAAGTTATTTTTTAGGATTTAGTCAAAAAGAAATCGGTAAGAAGATTGGTATTTCACAAAAATCCGTTTCCAGGAAATTAAAAGAAAGTATCAGGACTTTAAAAAGTTATTTTGCAGAATATTGAAGTATATTTTATAAATCAAAAATTATTCTTCTCTTCCTCCTTTTATTTAATACCGCATAAAACGTAATAAATGAATTTATAATTTTAAAATAAAATAAATATATAATTATTTTTATTTTATTTTATTTATAAAATTATATTGCAATTTATAATAATTTATTATATACTTGACTATAAATATTAATATTATTATATTAAATAATTTAATATATATATGTCTAAATTTATTAATTATGGGTATAATATAGTGATGTACAATAAAAACACTTATATTTTAATTAAATTTGGTTAACCAAAGGAGGTGTAAAAATGAGAAAGCTATGGAAAAAAATCTGGAAGAGTGAAAAAGGATTTACTCTGGTAGAACTTATGATAGTAATCATCATACTTGCTGTGCTTACAGGTATAGCTGTTCCAAGTTATATGGCTTTAAGAAACAGAGCCAGAGAATCTGCAACAGAGAGTGAAATGAAAAACATAGCTACTGCACTAGAGCTTCATCAGGCCGACAAGGAAGATTATCCGACAACAGCTGAATACACAGCAGGTGTAGTACTAGCTGCCTATATGAATCCGATACCGGCAAATGATTCCTGGGGAAATGCATATGCATATGTTTCCGCAGATGGGTCAACTTATACTCTGACAAGTAATGGTTCAGATGGAGCTGCTGGAGGCGCTGTTGGAAGTGGTGCTGACCTGATAATAACAGACGGAGCGTGGACAAGTACCGGTGATTATTAAAACAAGTAAGAGACTGAAATTAATTGTATTGTTTGAATAAAATAAGGGATAGCATGCTATCCCTTATTTTATATCTGTTTCTAATCCTTAAGTTTTTGACTAATGAGACTTCTCATGTTATTATTCAAAAGTATAAAAATTTGTATAAAAATATATTTTTAGAATAATAAAAGAATATTTAATTAATTAATTATAGTAATATAATGTAGAAAAGAAATTAGTAATAATAAAAGATAATAACAGCAGCATATAAGCAATAATTAGAATGGAAATAAGAGAAGTAATTTTTTATTTAATCTTTATAATAACTGGTTTAGCTGTAGGCAGTTTTCTTGGAGTAGTTATATACAGGATACCCAGGAAGTTATCTATTGTAAGACCTTCTTCTTTCTGCCCCAATTGTAAAAAGAAAATAGCGTTTTATGACAATATTCCTATATTGTCTTATATAATACTTAGAGGAAAATGCAGGAACTGTAAAGCAAGGATCCCGGTCACAAACCTTCTGGTGGAGATCTTGACCCCTTTACTGTTTGCGGTAAATTATATGTTCTTCGGCCTGAGTATCAATACGGCAATCGGTATAGTATTTTGCTGTGCACTGTTAGCGATATCATTTATTGATATTGAGTTTCAAATAATTCCCAATGTTATAGTACTACCCATCACGGTAGTAGGGCTGTCTTTAAGTATTGCTTCTGATCCATCAAATTGGTGGATGCCTTTGTCCTTTAGTATAGGTGCATTCCTGTTTATGTTAATAATTCATTTGATATATCCCGGAGGTATGGGAATGGGTGATGTCAAGCTAAGCCTTATGGTAGGAGCATTCCTTGTAAGAAATGCTGTTTCTGCTTTATTTATAGGATTTTTACTTGGTTCTGTATATGGTATATCACTAATTATAATAAAGAGAAAAAAATTAAAACAGGCAATACCGTTTGGCCCCTTTATAGCGCTTGGAAGTATAATATCTTTATTTTGGGGGAATAATATTTTAAAATGGTATATAAGTTTTTTCAGGTAAAAGGAAAAGAGTGATTTTTATGTCAGCGGTTGGATTAAATTTAAGTTCTTTCCGTATATCTGTAGTCGATCTGATAAAGGGAAGAAAAGATCATATAATAAAAAACCTTGTGATAGATGAAGTACCTGCTAATGCTGTGGAAAAAGGCGAGTTAAAGGATCCGTCAGTTCTTGCAGCCAGCCTGAAGGATATATGGAGAAAATATAAGATTTCCGATAGGAAGGTCTTTATTGGAATTGCAAATCAGAAGGTGATTGCAAAAGAAGTACAAATACCTGTTTTGGATGATGCAGAAATAAATAACTCCATTAAATACCAGATCAGCGATTTTATACCAATACCGAAAAATAATATTATTTATGATTATTATGTCGTGGAAAAGGGAGAAAATTCTTCTAAATTAATGCTGGTGGGTACTCTAAAGAGTATGATTAACGATATAGTAAAGAGCTTTAAGGATGCAGGATTATTTGCCCAGGTTATTGATCTGAATTGTTTTGCGTTTTACAGGACTCTTGATTATATATATGGTCTTGAAAAAAATAAAAATAGCAAGGATTTAAGTTCTTTTTGTGCGGTAAATCTTGGAACAGATATATCTATTTTTGAGATAATCCAGGCTAATGAAATGAGATATCCAAGATTTTCATCCTCTTCCATAAGAAGCTTTATTGAGAAAATTTATAAGATCAATAAGGATGACGATTATTGTAGAAAGGTGGTCTCTGAATTTGATTTCAAACAATTGATAACAACGGAGAAAAACAAGGTAAAGCCTAAAAAAGAAAGTTCTAAGAGTTCTTCAGATGAATCAAAGAAAAATGAAAATAAAAAACCTGAGGAAGGTGATGATACAACTGCTGTTGATAATGAGAAAATAACCAAGATAATGAAAGATGCAGCAGATCAATTCATATATGAAATAAGGTTATCAATAGAAAATTTCTTACAGGAAAACCCAAAATTTAAAATTGAAAAAATTATTTTAAGTGGAGAATATATAAAAAATATTGAAAAATATATTGAACGGGAAATAAATTATAAAGTGGAATTACTAAATATTGCCGATTATTTTGAAGTAAACTATATAAAAAGAAATCCAGTCTTTAAGAGTAAAGATTTAAATCACATAATAGATCCGTTAGCTATTGGCATGGCACTGAGGGGTTTGGTTAAATGAAAACTATAAACCTTCTACCAAAAGAAGTAAAAGTCAGGGATATTAGAAGCATTATACTTAATATAGTATTAGTACTATTTGTTGCTGCAGTCATTTTATTGGTAGCATTGCTGGTGTTTTTGTATGATGTAAACAGTAATATCGTACCGAAATCGGAAGAATACAGCAGGGTGAATAGTCAGATGAATAATTACATAGCTAAGCTGGAAACATATGAAAAATTTAAGGATAATGTCAAAGTAAAATCCGAACTGGTAGATACACTGCAGAAAGATGAAATACTCTGGTCGGAAATATTGTATGATTTTGGAGAAAAGATACCCGAGGGTGCTTATATAAATTATATAGACTGCGACAGTAAACAATTATATGAATTTATTAATAAAAGCCCAGAAGAAAAGAAGGCAGATAATAAAAAGAAAATATTTTTCTTAATAGGCGGATATGCAAACGATTATAATGATATTACGAAATTAAAAATAGAGATTGAGAGTATTCCTCACACAGGTGAAGTGTTGATAAATAATATTGCAAAGGATCAAATAACAGAATCTAATATTGAAGTAGTATCTTTTACAATCAGTGTATATTATGATATGGGACCCTATATGGAAGAAACAGAAAATGTAAGTGAAGTGCAGACTGAAGAAACTGGTGAAGAAGACGTATTGGAGTCAGAAGTAAACCAAATGGAACAACAGTAAAATATTTATTTATATGTAGCTATGAGTAATACAATAAAAATTATTTTGATAGTTGTATTTTTAATAATCAGTGTTTTACTGGTTATTCTATTCATTATTCCTAATATGTCTACGAGTGTTAAGAAGAGCGCAGAACTGGAACAGGAAAAAGAATACCATAGTTCAAATGTAACAAGGCTGCATGAATTGGAATTAGTGCGGGATGAATATAATTCATTAGATGCAGCGTATCAGAAATATTCAATGCAGATTCCTTCAGAAAATGATCTTGATGTTTTAACCAATGAAATATATGATATCGCAGCCTATTCGGGTGTAGTTATTACCTCAATTGATTATGTAGAAACAGTTACTGCGGAAGAGGAAGAAAAACCCGAAAAAATAATAGAGGCAAATTTTGCACTGGAAGGTTCTTATTACAATATAATCAATTTCATAAGGACAATAGAGAAGATGCCCCGTATAGTAATAGTCGAAAATATTGTAATTCAGTCTACTGAAGATGAATATGAAACGCTGAGTGCCTATGTTAGTACCAAAATGTATTATATAGGTGATTAAGATGGAAGGTTATAAAAAAATAGAAAAAATGACGGTGTTAATTTTAACTGCTTTAATTTTTATAGCAGCAGCACTGCTTTTTTCTGCGTGCTCTATTAATAAAATAATAAAAGAATCCTATGGAAGCGAAGCAGCAAGTCCGGAATTACCGGAGGTTGAAATAGACGAAGAGGAAATCAGTGAGATTGGCAAAGAAGACATAAGTATAGAGAAAAGCTATGATGTCGAAGGTGAGGTTGACTTTATAGATGAAACGGTAAGGAATCCATTCAAGCCGTTTTATGCTAAAGAAGAAGATGAAGAAGGGAAAAATGTATTTGTATTAGAAAGTATTTATATTGAGGATGGGATAGAATATGCTGAATTGAATTTTAATGATTATTTATATAAGTTAAAAGAGGGAGATCCTATCGCACATATTTATTCTGTTCAGGCAATTAATGAAACTTCAGTAGTATTGCTGAAGGGTGATGAAATATTAACTTTATATATCGATCAAGTTAAGTATGACTAAGGAAGGGGAATAATTATTCTTTGAGATTTCTAACTGCCGGTGAATCTCATGGTAAAAGCCTTGTAGGAATAATAGATGACTATCCCTCAGGAGTATTGGTAGATACAGGATATTTAAATTACGAACTTTCCAGAAGACAAAAAGGTTTTGGAAGAGGACAAAGAATGTCAATAGAGAAGGATGAAGTGGAAATAATATCCGGTATTAGAAAAGGCAAGAGTATGGGATCACCGATTTCATTTATTATAAGTAATAAGGATTGGCATAACTGGAAAGAAACAATGGATATAAATCCTGATAATCAGAACGGTGCCAGTTCGGAGGATAAATTATTGAATCCAAGACCGGGTCATGCAGATCTGCCGGGATTTTTAAAATACAGACTGGATGATATTAGAGATGTAATAGAAAGAAGCAGTGCAAGAGAAACCGCGGTAAGGGTATGTGTAGGGGCATTTGCCAAAATTGTATTGAAGCTTATGGGGATAAATATATTAAGTTATGTGGTACAGATTGGCAGGATTTTATTAAATAAAGACATAAATATAAACATTAAAACATTAGAAGATATTGAAAAATCAGAAGTCAGATGTCCTGATAAAAAAGCAGGGTTACAGATGAAAAAAGAAATAATCAAAGCTAAGGAAAATAAAGATAGTATAGGCGGAAGATTTAAGGTTATCGCTATGGGAGTACCTGCCGGATTGGGATCATAT
The DNA here is from genome assembly GCA_964578625.1 of uncultured Actinomycetota bacterium. GTDB lineage: Bacteria > Actinomycetota > Humimicrobiia > Humimicrobiales > Humimicrobiaceae > CAZBSE01. The sequence continues at coordinate 52,750 of CAZODQ010000002.1, read as the reverse complement.
TCGCAATGGGACAGGAGAATTGACGCTAAAATAGCAAGGTCTTTTATGAGTATACCGGCAATTAAGAGTGTTGAAATAGGTAATATCTCTAATTTAACTGAGAAGACCGGAACTGACTTTCATGATGAGATCTATTATAAGAAAAGTAAAGGATTCTATAGAAAGACAAATAGAGCGGGTGGAATAGAGGGCGGAATGACTAATGGGGCGCCTGTAGTGGTAGGTGCTCTTATAAAACCAATACCTACTACAGGTAAAGGAATGCATACTGTAAATATAAAGAGCAAAGAGGATGGAGTAAGTTTAAAAGAAAGGTCGGATATTTGTGCGGTTCCAAGTGCTTCGATTATAGGTGAGGCGATGCTATCTATAGAGATTCTGGATTCGGTTCAAGAAAAATTTGGAAGAGATAGTATAGAAGAAATTTTAGAAAATTTTAATAATTATAAAAGATATCTTGAAAAAGTTTAAATATCTGTATGGATTTTAAAAATATATGCCTTACCGGTTTTATGGGATCCGGAAAGAGTACGGTGGGTAAATTATTAGCAGAGAAGTTAGGATTTACATTTATTGATATGGATAGGGTAATAGAACTGGCTGAAGGGAAAAGAATAAAAGATATTTTCAGATTAAAGGGTGAAAAATATTTCAGAGACCTGGAAACAAAAGTTACCGGGAAGATATATAAAAATAAAAATTGTGTCTTTGCCTGTGGGGGAGGTATAGTAAAAAGAAAAAAAAATATGGATATAATCAAAAGCAGCGGTATTAATGTTTATTTAAATATATCTACACGGGATGCAATAGATCGTCTTAAAAACGTTAATGACAGGCCTTTGATTGATGTTGAAAAAAGAGATGAGACTGTAGAAAAAATGATTAGAAAGAGGGAAGTATTGTATCGTAAATATGCCGATATAATTATAAATAACTCTCAAAAAAATCCCGGTCAGGCGGTGAGTGAGATAATGAACAGGCTTAAAGCTTAAAAACAAATGAATACCATTAATGAAAACCATTACTGTCAAAACTAAACTTAGAAAATACCCAATATATATAAGCCCCAAGATCCATAATTATTTTCCAGATTTGATTAAAAGAAAATTCCATGATGCTGATAAAATCGTACTGGTCACAAATGATAAAATATATGGAATATATGGAAGAATGATAAAGGGTACTTTAAAAAAGTGCCTGCTTCCTTTTAAAATCATAATTATAAAAGATGGCGAGGAATATAAAAGTTTAAAGAGTGCAGATTTTATATTTAAGAGGCTTATCGATTTTAATTTACATAGAAATGATATTGTAATGGCATTCGGAGGCGGAGTAATAGGAGACCTTACCGGTTTTACAGCTTCAACATTTCACAGAGGAGTAAAATTTGTACAATATCCGACTACGATAATCGGGCAGGTCGACAGCAGTATTGGGGGTAAGGTTGTTGTAAACTATGGAAGTGTAAAAAATGTAATTGGATGCTTTTATCAACCTCATATGGTGGTCATAGACCCAATAATTAATTACACACTGGAAGAAAATCAGATCATCAATGGTCTAGGTGAAATCGTTAAATATGGACTGGTCTTCAATAAAAATATACTTAAGAAATTATCAGAGAGTGTGGAAGATCAAAGAAAAGACAGACTATTGAGATTAGTTAAAACAAAAGTTTTTGAGGATATTATGTATACAAGCTGCTGTATAAAAACAAAAGTAGTAGAAAAGGATGAATTTGATTTAAACTACAGAAATTTGCTTAATTTCGGCCATACGATAGGGCACAGCATTGAAAACGCATTTGATTTAAAGGAAATAAACCACGGGGAAGCAATAAGTGTCGGAATGATAATTGCTATCGATATCTCAATTTCACTAGGATTATTTGATGAAAAAATTAAAAATAATATCATTGAGCTGTACAAGAAGTTGAAGCTGCCTTTTAAAATTCCGGAAAAAAGGATTGGAAAAATAATAAATGCATTGAAATATGACAAGAAATTTAGTACGTCTAAAAATAAATTTATCTTACTGAAAGGGATAAATAGACCTGTTTTTTATTATGATATAGACAGGAAAGTGATTGTTGATAATATTAAAAAAAGTATGTATAATTATATTTAAGTGTATATAAAGAAAATATTAATTATAATATTAATTATTTTTGGCTGTCAGGTAATTAAATAAATAAGTCTGGGAGATTTTATAAAAGTGAAAAAGGTCATTATAATAAATGGCCCTAATCTAAATTTATTGGGTCAAAGAGAGAAAAATATATATGGGGAAAAAAGCTTTGAGGATATAAAAAAAGACCTGGATAAAATAGTAAAAGGGAAGGTAGAGCTTTTATATTTTCAGTCAAACCATGAAGGTGAAATTATTGATAAGATTCACCAATGCATAGGCAGTGTTGATTTTATAATAATTAATCCGGGTGCATTTACTCATTACAGTTATGGAATAAGAGACGCAATAGTCGCGAGCAATATCCCAGCTATTGAAGTGCATATATCTAATATTTTCACAAGAGAAGATTGGAGATCAAAATCGGTTATATCGAAAGTAGTAAAAGGGGTAATAAGCGGATTGGGAATCGAGGTATACAACACTGCATTAAGATATGTTCTTGATTATTGTCTTTAGGGATCCAATATGTTAGGAAAATATTTAAAATCAAAAATAAATATATTTAAAAAATGCCGGATTTTAAAAAAAGAAAAAGGTATGACCCTGGTAGAAATTGTCATTGCTTTTCTTATCTTATCTCTTGTTTCTTTAGCAATGGTTCAAAGCGTTATGATAGCCATAAGGGCAACGGAAATAAATAAGTCCAAAACCGAGGCTATTGCTTTAGCTAATATGGAATTGGAAGAAATAAGGCTGAGGGATTATGATGAGGTAGGAATTATCGGAGCTTCTGGAAGTAATCCCGAAGGGTCTCTGGAATCCGAATCGGTGGTAGACTACCATGGGACTGATTATACGGTAAGGCGGACTGTTACCTGGGTTGAGGGTGAATACAGCTATAAGCAGATAGAGATAAGTGCAGTAAATGATAAGATGCCCGAGGAGATATCGATAGTAACCCAGCTGTACCCTGAATTCGGAGAAGGAGGGCCTCCTCTGGCACCATATCCCCCGGTAAGAAATCTTACTATAAGCGGATTCTGGCTTTTATTTTGGTTTATTGAATTAAACTGGGATGAGCCTGAAACAGAAACTATAGTGGACTATTATGAGATTTACAGGGATGGATCGCAGATTGATACCACGAATCTTACACGTTATTCTGATAGTTTTTTTGATTGGAGGCATAGAGATCATACTTACTATGTTATAGTAGTATATGCTGATGGATACAAAAGTGACCCCAGCGATGAAGTGTCAACAGAGGATTTATAAGCATGAAAAATTTTTAAATGTAAACTTATGATTGTAAGAAGGAAGATTAAATTACAATTGGTTAATAAGTTAAGGGATAATAAAGGTATGACTATAATTGAATTAATGCTGTCTACATTTTTAATACTTGTTATTGTGACTTTGACTGCAATGTCTTACTTTAATGCTACAAATGCTACGGATATTACCATAAATACAGCCACTTCAGTAAGAGATGCAAGAACTGCAGTATATAGGATAAGTAAGGATATGAGAGAAATATCGACTATTGAAGAAGCTGATAAAGATGAAGTCATATTCTACAGTAATATTGACACTGATGATAGTTTTGAAAGGGTGCATTATTACCTGTTGGCTGACACGGAAGATCCTTCATTTTTAGATTTTTGGAGGGGCGTAGAGGACGGTGAAGATAAAATATTAGTAAAACATGTTATAAGCGATGAAATATTTTCCTATAAAACCGGTTATGGTGAAGAGAGCCTGGATGTTCCGGTAGATTCTTTGGAGCTGGGGACTATAAAAAGCGTAAACATAAGTCTATTGATTGATCAGGAAAGTGCTACCGAGGGTGCAAGGACTATGAATCTGGAAACATCCATTACATTGAGAAATAGGATTTAACGATGATAAAAAATAAAAATTATGATTTTAAAATAAAAAGAATATGTGGTAATACTACTATATTAGTATTGATAATAAGTTTTGCAATAATAATGGCCATGACCACTCTGGTCGGGTATATGTTCAGGGATATAATTTTTACCAAATTTGATGAAGGTAAGTTTAAGGCATTAAATATTGCAGAGGCAGGATTGGCAGATATGTATTCAACCATCGAAAAGTACTATAATGAGGAAATAACAAGCCTTCCTTCAAGCGGCAGCGGCTACCCTAAAGATGTTGCCGATTCGGATGGAGTTGTACAAGGCAGTTTTTATGTAACTTATGACAGGATTTATAACGATGATGGCGAAGTAACCAACTATATAATAAATTCAGTGGGTACGGATGCAGTTAGCGGTGAGACCAGGGAAGTAAGAGTAAATCTGGGAGTAAGTTTTTCAACCGAGGTAAATATATTTGATTACATTTATTCAAAAGGCAGCATAACTTTTGATGATCTTACGATAATTGAAGGGAATCCTTTCTTTAACGGACCGACATATATAAGGGGAAATGTTACATTAAGGTTATTGGAAGGGAGATATTTTTCAGGTGGAGGAAAGATCCTTATTGGCGGTAATCTGGATATGGGTGAATGGGCAGATCTTGACGCAGGGCCTGTTAATGTGGGAGGAAATGTTGAAATGAGCGGTCGTGCTTATCTTGAACATGATTTTGAAGAATATATGATAGTCATGAAAGATATAAGGATGACGGGTAATTCACAAATAGGGGAGAATTCGGGAAATCCCATAAATCTTTGCTGTGAAGGAGTAATCGATGTAGAGGGGGGTTCTCATTTATATTATAATCCACCACTGGGTGATGAGATATTCGACCCTCCGAACTTTGATTCTTCGGTATATGTCAATAATTTTATGATTGATATCCAGGAGCCTCCTACTGATGTTCTTGTAATTGATGAAGACGATATGACCGGTGATGATTTTGTAATAGATATAAGTCTTCTGCCAGTGGAACCGCCATATGAATTTTTAAGGACCGATGGAGACAATTCGATTAAGTTTTGGTACGATGAGGTTAATGGGAGCTATTATCTGGAAGTACGGGGCAATGTATTGGTGAACGGAAATATTATAATTGGTGAAGATATAGAAGATTTGAATTTGGATCCTCCAGATAATGATATTTATTATTCGGGAAAGGGAAAATTAATTGCTACCGGAAATATTGATGCTTCATGCGGTCTCGTTCCTACAAATGTAGGTGATTTTCCAGAGGACAGTTTACTTATTTTAATGACTCCGGGAAATCTAGACATAAATATAAATAATGATTCTTCATGTTATAATAATTTTTTTGGAGATTATGAAGACCCCGACTTGTATATACTGGGTATGGCAGGCGGAACAGTGACATTCAGCAGGCACACTGCTGTTTTGGGCTCTATCTTAGCAGGACAGATTGATGCTGATGACTTGAGCGGTTTACTCGGCTGGCTTATTGGAAGTTTTTCCACTATAGGTTATCAGGATGGATTGAGCGATAGTATTCCGGAAGATATGCCCATGCTGTATTATGGAGGGGCGACATTTACCAAGGAATGGCAGGAGACAATTGATTAATAGTACATAATATGAGCACTAAAGCCCTTGGAAAATATTATGACTTACGTATAGAAAAAATATCTAAACATCTCAAAAAACAAAAAACTTCAAGTCTAATCATTTTAAAAGACGAAAATATATATTACCTTACAGGTTTTTATGGCAAAGATTCAAAAAGTATACTTCTTTTTTTAGGAAATGACATTTACCTTTTAGTGAATTTCATCTTCTTTGAACAGGCAAAAAAGTCAGTTGAAAATAAAAAAGTAAATATCGTCTGTTTCGGGAATGATAAATACGGAAAGCTTACAGAAATTTTAAGCAATTATAATATTAGATCGGTCGGTGCAGAGGGAAATAATATAAGTCATAGTGATTTTCTTAAATTTGAGAAACTGCTGTCTGCACAGGGGAAAAGATTTATAGATAAAAGTGGGACGGTAGAGAAACTAAGATCGATCAAGGACCGGTATGAGATCTTGAAAATAAAAACTGCATGTAAAATTACGGACAAAGTTTTTAAAAACATAATAAATTCAGGTGCTTTTGAGATGAGGAGATTGTCGGAAATAGAACTTGCACTTAAAATAGAAGAGCTGCTGGTAAAGAATGGGTCGGATGGAAAGTCATTTGATATTATTTCTGCATACGGGAAGAATTCTTCTATGCCTCATTATTCTCCACGAAACATAAGGATAAAAGATGGCCTGCTACTTTTAGATTTTGGATGCAGGTTCGATAACTACTGTTCAGATATGACAAGAACTGTATTTATAGGGAATCGTAAAAAAAGCGACAAATTTAAAAAGATTTATGATATAGTCTTAAAAGCTCAACAACTGGCATTAGAAAATTGTAGAGAAGGGATAGCTTCAAGCAAGCTGGACAGTAAAGTCAGAAAGTTCATATTTTTAAAAGGTTATGGTAAAAACTTCGGACATGGGCTGGGACACGGAGTAGGCCTGGAAGTCCATGAGGAGCCAAAAATAACAATGGAAAGTAAAACAGTATTGAAGGAAAATATGGTAATAACAATTGAACCGGGGATATATATAGAGAACTTAGGAGGAATAAGGATAGAGGACATAGTTATAGTAGGAAAAAATAAATGCGAGGTGCTCTATGATTCTAAGAAAGAATTTCTTATATTAGATTAATATTTAAATTTTTATAAAGGAAACAGCTTATGATAAGCACAAGTGATTTCAAGAACGGACTATCTATAATTTATAATGGCCAGCTTTATAAAATATTATATTTTCAGCATGTAAAACCCGGAAAGGGCGGTGCTTTTGTCAGAACTAAACTGAAAGATTTGAACACCGGAGCTATTATCGACAAGACTTTCAGGGCAGGTGAAAAAATGGAGCAGGCTTTACTGGAAAGCAAAAAAATGCAGTATCTATACAAAGATGAATATTATAATCTGATGGATAACAGGACTTTTGAACAAATCCAGCTGGCTGGTGATATAATTGGAGATATAGAGGATTATTTAATGGAAAATATGGAATTATCTGTTATATTTTATAAAGGCAAACCAATTTCAATTGAACTTCCTATATTTATTGAAGCTAAAGTCACTAGGACTGAGCCAGGTGTCAAAGGTGATACCGTAAGCTCGAGCTTTAAGCCTGCTGAGATAGAAACGGGAGCAAAAATACAGGTCCCCCTGTTTATAAATGCTGGAGATATCATAAGGATTGATACTAGAACAGGTGAATATATAACCCGGGTAAGCACCTGAATACTTTAAATTGTATTTTATAAGATGTCCAAAACAACAAGAAGAAAAAGTAGAGAGAATGCGATAATATTATTGTATCAGAGAGATTTGCTCAATAAAAAAATAGACGATATTTTAAAAAATGATATGCTGGTTGGCAGAGAATACGATGAGTTTACTTTGAAACTTATTAATGGTGTGGATGACCATAGGAAGAAAATAGACCGGATGATTAAAGATGTCGTAGAGAACTGGACTCTGGAAAGAATAGCCATTATTGACAGGAATATTCTAAGAGTAGCTATTTACGAAATGCTGTATGAAGATGAAATACCACTTAAGGTATCAGTGGATGAAGCTATTGAAATTTCTAAAAGCCTTGGCCAAAAAGATGACACCCCAAAGTTTGTGAATGGTATTTTAGGGAAAATTTTAAGTGATATAAAGAAATAAAAAATCTTTTCTAAAGTATTTAAAAAAAGATGGTTGCAAAAGATTATAATCTAAAAGAAAATAAGCTGTATCCTGAATTTTTAATAAAAATAGTCAATGATAATTTAAGATATTATATTAAAAAGTATGAGAGAATCCCAGATATCCTGAAAGAAGCTATTAAATACAGTATTGAAAGCGGCGGCAAAAGATTTAGGCCGATATTATGCATGATTACGGCAAAAAGCATGGGGTATGATTATAAAATAGTAATGCCTACAGCCTGTGCGATCGAATTCATACACACTTATTCATTAATACATGATGATTTGCCTTCCATGGATAATGATGACATGAGGAGGGGTAAACCTACATGTCATAAAAAATTCGGAGAAGATATTGCAATACTTACCGGAGATGCTCTATTTTCGGAAGCAATTAATATTATAATAAAATACCAGAATACTGATGCAGGAACTAAAGTAAAGATTTTAGGTGAGATCACCGATGCTACTGGCGTAAACGGGATGGCTGCAGGCCAGATAATTGACGTTTATTACACCGGTAAGAAAATAAGTAAAGATAGATTGGAATATATGCATAAGAATAAAACGGGAAAACTGATAGCTTCTTCTGTCAGATGTGCAGCAATTATATGTGGAGCAGAAGGCAGTGTTCTTAAAAAATTAACTGATTATTCCGAGAATTTGGGTCTGGCTTTTCAGATCACAGATGATATTCTGGATGTGACATCAAATAGGAAAACGGCAGGAAAATCCACTGGAAAGGATGCCCTTCAGAAAAAAAATACCTATCCGGATATGTGGGGGGTTTCAAAGTCAAAAAAAATTGCTGAAAGAAAAATTAAAAAATCTATTGAGATAATAGAGAGCATGGACATTGAGCGTAAGTTGCTTGTCAACATGGCAAAATTCCTGCTGCTTAGAAAGGTATAATAAGCATTAAGAAAAAGATTAAAATCAATGACATACTTTTAAAGAAAGGACTGGCTGATACAGAAAAAGAAGCGAATGCACTGTTGATGGAGGGTAGAGTAAAAGTAGGAGGCAGTGTGATCGAAAAACCGGGGACATTTGTAAATCAGGATTCTGAGATTAAGATAATTTCAAAAAATCCATATGTTTCCAGGGGAGGTTTGAAACTTGAGGGAGCATTTAAGGATTTGGGGATCAGTATCAGCGGGAAAAAGGCTATAGATGTAGGTTCGTCAACCGGGGGATTTACGGATTTCCTCTTGAAAAACGGAGCGGATAAAATATTAGATATTGATGTCGGGTATGGAAAATTATCATGGGAACTGAGAAATTCACCCCGGGTAACTGTTTTGGAAAGAACAAATATCCGTCATCTTAATATGGAAAAAATTCCTTTTATTTTAAACTTCGCGGTTGTAGATGTTTCATTTATTTCCATAAAAAAAATTTTTAGCAAAATATTGGAACTTACTGATAAAAATGGTGAAATACTTTTACTTGTAAAACCGCAATTCGAGCTTAAGAAAAATGAGGTCGAGAACAAGGGTATAATAAGAGATAAAAAGCTGCATTATAAAGTATTGTTTGATATAACTGAATTTATCATGAAATTCCCCGTTAAGATTGTAGATTTTGCATTTTCAAAAATAAAAGGAGCAAAAGGTAATATTGAGTTCTGGATTTTTTTAAGAAAATGTCTTAAGGGAGCTAAATATATTATAAATTATGATAAAATAATCAAGGATATAGTTGACGGAGCCCATAATTATTTTAATCAGTGACAGGTACCAAAAATGAAAAATATTGGAATAGTTTCAAATAATGAAAAACAGGAAGCAATAGAAGTCGCCAATCAGATATATGAATATTTAATTAAAAAAGATATTAATGTACTTATGATAGAAAGCGATAAAATGCCGGAACATTATTCTCTTCCTTCGGTGTCTGAAGAAGAATTTGGTATAAAAAGTGATGTAATATTATCGGTAGGAGGAGATGGGACTTTTCTTAGAGCCTCTAAGTACTCATTTGAAAGAGAAATACCTGTATTAGGGATTAATGTCGGAAGTCTTGGGTTTTTAACTGTAATTGACACCTGTAATATGTATGAAGCTATAGATAGGGTTTTAAAAAATGATTTTAGCATTGAAGAAAGAATGCTTTTAAAAGGAAGATTTTTTAAGGATAAAAAAGCGATAGAAAATCTTATTATGCCTTATTTAGTACTAAACGAATTTACCATAACCAGGTCTATGACCGGGAAAATTATAAAATTTGAAATAATGGTTAATGAAATATCAATAAAAAGTTTTACAGCAGATGGAATAATTATCTCTACCCCGACTGGTTCCACAGCTTACTCTCTTTCGGCGGGGGGTCCAATAGTAGAACCTAGAAGTGAGGTCATAATTATAACTCCAATATGTCCCCATACCTTACTAAGCAGGAGTATAATTTTAAGTCCGGATAATGTTCTTGAAATAAAAGTTGAATCAAAAAATAATAAAGATTGTATTGGTGCTGATGGGAAGATAGTATCATTCGATATTCAGCCGGGTTGTATCTTTAAAGTTAAAAAATCAAAATTAAAATTAAAGTTAGTATCTTTCAATAAGGATATGTTTTTTAAGGTATTTAAAGAAAAATTTATCGAGAGGATATAAAAAGTTTTAGATAATACATAAGTATCAAGGTATGTTAAAAGAATTACAGGTAAAAAATTTTGCTATAATTGATGATGCTAAATTAATATTTCAGAAGGGTCTTAATATCCTAACTGGTGAAACAGGTGCAGGTAAAACTCTTATTATTGAAGCGATCAATCTACTTAGCGGTGAACGGGCAGCAAATGACTTAATCAGGGACAGTGAGGATAAATTGCTGGTTCAAGGGTACTTTGATTTTAGAAATAATCCAATGGCTGTAGATTATTTGATATGCCAGAATTTAATTGATAAGGGAGATCCCTGCGATGATATAGTAATAACCAGAGAGGTAAACAGAAAAGGTAAAAATAAAGCTTTTATTAACGGAATTTTTACCCAGGTTTCTACTTTAAAGAAATTAGGCGAGTTTTTTGTAGATATTCATGGACAGCATGATCACCAGTATTTATTAGAACCAAGAACGCATATAGATATAATAGATAGATTTGGAAAAGACATAATTTCAGATGCGAAACGGGAATACTCTGAGATTTTAGAACTATACAATAAAAGGAAAGAAGAATTTTTAAAATTAAAGAATTTAAAAAATATAAGAGAAGAAAAGTTAAAAGATCTGAATTATAGATATGAAGAAATCAGGAAATTGGATATCAAGGAAAATGAGGAAGAAATTTTAGAAAATGAAATGAGGGTTCTTAAAAATTATGAAAAGATTTACCGGCTTGCTGCGGAATGTAAAAAGATAATGGAAAGTGACCAGGATGATGTACCTTCATTGATTGATAATGCGGCTGTTCTGGATAAAAATATTAATGAATTGTCTGAAATAGACAATAAGTTTAAAAGTTTTAGTGGAAAACTTTCTTCAACGGTAAATCTTTTTGAAGAAATAAGCCATTATTTAAACAGTTATCTTGCTGATTTTGAATTCAGCGAAGAGAGATTGGACAGTATTCAGGAAAGACTCTATAAATTATCGGAAATAAAAAAGAAATATAATCTGGATTTGAATTTAATCAATGAGCACGCAAGGAAATTAAAAGAAGAAATTGAGAGTTTTGAAGATTTAGATAGTGAAATTGAAAAAAAGAAGACAGAGTATAATAGAGTAAGAGGAATTTTAATAGAAAAAGCTATAATATTAAGTGAATCAAGGAAAGAGACTATAGATGATCTAAAAAAAGAGGTAGTAAGTGAAATGGCGGACCTTGGTTTTAAATCTGTATTGTTTGAACCGCAGTATAGATTATTGGAAGATAATGACGGCCTGGAAATAGAAGGTAAAAAAACAAAGTTAACAAAAAACGGAATAGATGATATAGAATTCCTGATATCCCTTAATATAGGAGAAGCTGTAAGACCGCTTAATAAAATTGCTTCGGGTGGTGAAATATCAAGGATTATGCTTGCCATAAAATCGGTAATAGGTTCTGTTGATAACATTACTACTATGATATTCGATGAAATAGATATAGGAATTGGAGGAGAGACTGCACTAGTAGTAGGTGAGAAGCTTTATAAGATATCCAAAAGCTGCCAGATAATAGCTATTACCCATCTGGCGCAAATAGCATGTTTTTCTGATTTCCATTACTTTATTGATAAATTTGTAGAAGGAAGCAGAACAAAAATAAGAATTAAAAGATTGGATTCAAAAGATAAAATAAAAGAGATATCCAGGATGATAAGCGGAATGAAAGACAGCGATATTTCCGTTATGCATGCAGAAGAACTTATGGAAAAATGTAATACAATCAAAAGTGATTTGACAGAGGGGAAGATAAAAGTTGAAAACTAAATTTATTTTTGTGACAGGAGGAGTAATGTCTTCACTGGGAAAAGGTATATGCGCGGCATCTTTGGGAAGACTTTTAAAATCAAGCGGTTACAGCATTACTATCCAAAAATTTGATCCGTATATAAATATTGATCCGGGGACAATGAACCCTCTGCAGCACGGAGAAGTATTTGTAACAGATGATGGAGGAGAAACTGACCTTGACTTGGGTCATTATGAAAGATTTATTGATGAAGATCTTTCTAAATATAATAATTTTACTTCAGGAAAAATCTATAAAAATGTTATTGATGATGAGAGAAAAGGAAAGTTTCTTGGGTCTACAGTCCAGGTAATTCCGCATATAACAGATGAAATAAAGGAAAGTATCAGGAAGACATTGACAAGGAGAAAAACTGATATAGTTATTACTGAAATAGGTGGGACTGTAGGGGATATAGAAAGCCTTCCATTTTTAGAAGCAATAAGGCAGTTCAGGAAGGATGTGGGGAAAGAAAATGTTCTTTACATACATGTGACTTATGTACCATATTTAAAAACTACGGAAGAATTAAAATCAAAACCAACGCAACATAGTGTCAAAGAACTTAGAAGTATAGGTATTCAGCCGGATATAATAATCTGTAGAAGTGAAACCAAATTAACTGACAGTATAAAAAGCAAAATAAGCCTGTTCTGCGATATTGAGAAAGAAGATACTATAGAAGCAATTGATGTTGAACATATTTATAAAGTGCCTCTGATGTTGAAAAAGGAAAAACTTGATTTGAGAGTACTTTCGAAATTAAAACTGAAGAAAAGAAAATCTGACCTTAAAAGCTGGGAAAGAATAGTAAATGCAATAAATAACCTTACCGGTAAGGTGGAAATTGGAATAGTGGGTAAGTATACTCATTTAAAGGATGCTTATATAAGTATTGTGGAATCATTAAATCATGGCGGTTACTACTTCAAGAGAAATGTAAATTTAAACTGGATAAATTCCGAGTCAATAAGTGAAAATTGTCCCGATGATCATATACTATTTGATATGGATGGAATACTGGTTCCTTACGGATTTGGAGCCAGAGGGATAGACGGAAAGATTAATGCGATAAAGTGTGCAAGAGAGAAGAAGATACCATTTTTAGGAATATGTTTGGGCATGCAGTGTGCAGTAGTTGAGTTCAGCAGAAACGTTTTAGGCCTAAAAGATGCTGATAGTACTGAATTTAATCAAGAAACAAAAGATCCTGTAATCTGTCTGATGCATGAGCAGGAAAACATAAAAGATATGGGTGGGACTATGAGGCTGGGAAAATATAAATGCAGATTGAAAGATGATTCCAAAGCCTTTAAAGCTTACAGGAAGAAAATCATTTTTGAAAGACATAGACACAGATATGAATTGAATAATGACTATGTAGATATACTAGAAAAAAACGGTCTTGTAATAACTGGTATCAACCCGGAAAAGAATTTAGCAGAAATTGTAGAGATAAAGAAACACCCATGGTTTGTTGCAGTACAATTCCACCCTGAATTTAAATCCAGACCGGATAGGCCTCATCCTTTATTCAGAGATTTTATAAATGCTTCAATAAAGTATTCAGATTCGAAAAGGGGAAACAGGTCTATAATATAAAGCAGAATAATAGTAGATTTTAATTTCATAATTGTAAAATATGAGTCCTAAAGACAGCTGGATAATAAAAACCTTAATTTTTATAAATTCTGTTTTTCTTATAATAATAATTTTTTTTACACCGCTTGCTTATTATATCTTTAATTTAGACTATTATGAAAATCTATATGAAAATAATGACGTATTTTCTATTTTAAATAAGAATGATGTTTTAAATGTCACTGAAAAAATTTTTGATTTTTTTAAATATAAGTCGGAACTAGATCTATCTGATTATAACACAAGGGTAAGATTTAGTAATGAAAATATAAGTGTAGTACCAATCTTTACCCCGGATGAAATAAATCATTTTAAAGATGTAAGGTCACTGCTTTTAAAGATATTTATCTTATACTGTACAAGTATTGTTTTATTTATTATCTTATCTTTTTTTATAATAAAAAGAGAAACCGGTAATTTTTTTAAAAACTTCAGTATATTATTTATGATTTCTTCAGTAGTAGTATTGTTTTTTATTTTATTGTTATATTTTCTGGGAAATAATTTCCCGGTTCTATTTGAGAATTTCCACGAGATATTTTTCCCGCAGGGAAATTATACATTTCCCTCTGGATCACTTATAATCACTATTTTTCCTTTCGGCTTTTTTTATGATTTTTTTAAAAATATTATCCTGGGTTCTGCTGTACTGTCAGTTGTGATACTTGCTGCAGGTATAATTTTTATTATTACTGATAGACTTAGGAAGAAGAATAAAATAAAAAATAATAAAACTTTAAGGAAACAACTAAAAACGGGGAGATGATAGTAAGTTGATCAATAAAAAGCGACTTTTAAAAACATTCATGGAACTGGTAAGTATAAAAAGTCCGTCAAAAAATGAAAAAGAAATAGTCATTTATGTAAAAAGCAAGTTGAAAAGTATAGGCCTTGAAGTAAATATTGATAAATGCGGAAGGAAATTTGGCAGCAATGCAGGAAACATTATAGCTATTTACAGGACCAAAAATCCATCGGGAAGCATTCCGATTTTTTTAACGGCACATCTTGACACAGTAAAAGTTGATGGGGAAATTATACCGGTAATAAAGAACGGGAAAATATATAATAAGAATAAAGATTCTATATTAGGCGGTGATGATAAAGTTGCAGTAGCAGCTATTATAGAAATATTGAATGTGATCAAGGAAAAAAATATTCCGACAGGGGATATTTATATTATATTTACGGTTTCTGAAGAAATAGGTGTTCTGGGAGCAAAAAATATGAATATGGAAATGGTGAAAGCAAAATATGGTTTTGCTTTTGACAGCGATGGTGATATTGGAACAATAATAAATAGGGCACCGTTTCATAATTCTATTTTTGCTGAATTTAAAGGAAAAGCTGCACATGCGGGAATAGAGCCTGAAAAAGGGATTAATTCCATTAAAGCTGCTTCCGTGGCTATTTCAAATATGAAAGTAGGTAGAATAGATAAGGAAAGCACATGTAATGTAGGCAAAATAGAAGGTGGAGTGGCTACGAATATAGTTGCTGAAAACACGAAGCTGGAAATGGAGGCAAGAAGTTTAAAATTATCAAAATTGAATACGATAACAAAAAAAATAATAAATAATCTAAAAAAAGGTGCGTCTGATGTCGGTACCGGATTAAAGTATAAGGTGAAAAGGGAATATAACGGATTTAAAATTAATGAAAATGAAATACCTGTAAAAGTAGCAAAAAGTGCAATAAAAAAATTGGATATAAAGACAAAGATCATATCTTATGGTGGTGGAAGCGATATAAATATATTTAATGCAAAAGGTAAGATAGCGGTAAATCTTAGTGCCGGAATGGAGAACGTCCACTCAAGTAAAGAATTTGTAAAAATTAAACAATTAGAAAAACTTGCTGAACTTGTTCTAAATATATGTAAAATTATTATCAAACAGAATAATAAAAAAATTTTAAAAGATCAAAATGGAATTATATGAGAAAAAGATAAATTCAAAAAGCATTTTTAGCGGTAAAATAATAAAACTGTATCTTGATGACGTGATGCTTCCGAACAAAAAAATTGTCACAAGAGAAAAAGTTTCACACCCAGGTGCTGTAGGCATTGTTCCTGTAAATAAAAAAAAGGAAATAGTACTGGTAGAACAGTTCAGATACCCCGTAGAAAATACTTTACTGGAGATACCGGCTGGAAAGCTCGATAAAGGTGAAAATCCCGTAGACTGTGCAAGCAGAGAACTACATGAAGAAATAGGAGCAGTAGGGGGTAAGTTAATACATCTCGTATCCTTTTATACATCGCCCGGATTCAGTGATGAGATATTATATCTTTATCTTGCAATAGATTTTGAAAGAAAAGAAAATAATTTAGATGAAGACGAATTTTTACATGTTTATGAACTGGATCTGGATAATACTGTTTCACTTATAAAAGAAGGCAAGATTATAGATGCCAAGACTATAATAGGAATTTTTCTGGCCAGGGATTATTTGAGTAAAAATTTTAAAATTGGAAAAAAAGATAAAAAATAAAGATATAAACTATAGTATAGATAAATATCTAGAATATTTGAGATTTGAAAAATTATTGCTTCCAAACACTTTAGATTCCTACAAAAGAGATCTTAAAATTTTTTGTATATTCTTGAAAGAAAGCAGTATTATAAATTACAAGGATTTTAAAAAGGAACAGATATTAAATTTCCTTGAATTCTTACATATAGATAAATCCGAATCATCCATTTCAAGAATATTATCAACACTTAGAAGCTTTTATAAATTTTTGGTAAGAGAGGGAATATGCAGGAAAAATCCCTGGATTCAGATAAGTAATCCTAAAAGGCCAAAAAAGATGCTGCAGGTTTTAAGCATAGAAGAGGTTGAAAGATTTCTTGAAAGCATACCATGCTCTACAAAATTGGAACTAAGGGATAAGTCTATGTTTGAATTAATATATTCCTGCGGATTGAGAGTAAGCGAGATAATAAATTTAAGGCTGCAGAATGTTGATTTTGATGAAGAAATGATCAGGTTCATAGGTAAAGGTGATAAAGAGAGAATAACACCGGTTGGCAAAAAAGGCTTATTATATTTAAAAAAATATATTAGTACAAGCAGATATAAGATCGAGAAGGAACATAAATCTGATTATATCTTTTTAAATAAATACGGGAATAAAATCACCAGGCAGGGATTCTGGAAGATATTAAAAAAGTATGCAGGAAGAATAAATCTTAATAAAAACATATATCCTCATATTTTCAGACATAGTTTTGCTACCCATATGCTTCAGATGGGGGCAGATTTAAAGACTGTGCAGGAACTCCTCGGCCACAGTAGCATCTCGACTACTGAGATTTATACAAGTTTAAATAAAGATCATATAAAAGAAGTATATTTTAAGTATCATCCCAGAGAAAGGCAATAACGTTAAATAAAAAGTATAACCTGGATATATTTTTAAATCTTTAAGTGAGTTATAGAATAATATTTGCAAATTTAATAGATTTTGATATGGTATATGGTCAAAGAATAAGAGGTTAGATTAGATGGCAAGTTTAGGACAGTCGATACTGATTTTTTTAAGGCAGCTGGTCATATGGGCGCCAGGGCTAATTATGGGCGTAGTCATACATGAATATGCTCACGGATTTATAGCCTATAAGAACGGCGATTCAACTGCAAAAAACATGGGCAGGCTTACTTTGAATCCTATTGTCCATATAGATTTATTCGGAAGTATTCTCCTACCCTTGCTGCTGATACTGATAAACTCAGGAATTGTTTTTGGCTATGCTAAACCTGTGCCTATAAATCCAGGCTATTTTAGAAATTATAGAAAGGGCCTTCGTTATACATCAATTGCCGGCCCTCTTGCAAATCTTATTTTTGCTTTTGCGGTAGGTTTATTATACGGTCTTATTTTTTATATATTTCTTAAGGTAACAGGCGGCCAAAAGATGTTAGATAGTAATATTATAAGTCAAATCTTTCAGGGCGCTATATTTATAAATATTTTTCTTGCAATATTTAATTTTATACCGATACCTCCTCTTGACGGCTCAAAGATAGTAGCTTCTTTCCTCCCGGATGAAGCTATGTTCAGATACCTGAGTTTTGGAAGGTATGGATTCATATTTATTTTTTTGTTTTTATTTTTAGGTGGAAGAATATTCTGGAATATTATATCTCCGGTATTTAATTTTATTTATAATGGCTGTATATGGTGGCAGTATTTAAATTTTTAGCTGAGTATAAACAGGGAGATCGAATAAATGAAGAAGAAAATGCTTACAGGTTTCAGGCCTACGGGTAAATTACATCTGGGTCATCTGCACGGGAACATAATTAATATGATTAGAAACCAGGAAAAATATGAAAATTTTTTCTTTTTAGTTGATTGGCATGCATTGTCAACAGAATATCAAAATCCTAAGAATATAAAATCCGACTTAATTGAGTGTGTCATTGATTTAGTGGCACTGGGAATTGATCCAGATCTGACTCATATATACAGGCAGTCCGATATTCCACAAATCTCCGAATTGACTTTATATTTTTCAATGATAACACCTCTTTCATGGCTGGAAAGATGCCCGACTTATAAAGAACAGATGAAGGAATTGAAATCGAAAGACCTATCGACTCTGGGATTCTTAGAATATCCAGTACTTATGGCAGCAGATATACTTATAGTGAATTCAGATATAATACCTGTAGGAGAGGACCAGCTGCCACATCTTGAAATCACAAGAGAAATTGCGCGCAGATTTAATTATTTATATGGTGATTATTTTACCGAGCCGAAAGAGATGCTTTCAAAATCAACCAGACTTTTAGGAATAGACGGCAGAAAGATGTCTAAAAGCTATAACAATGCCATATTTTTATCAGATGATTTTAAGACTATTAGTAAAAAAGTAAGAATGATGATAACTGATCCAGAAAGGATACATCTTAAAGATCCGGGGCATCCAGATGTGTGTAAAATTTTTAATTTTTATAAAATTTACAGGGAAAAAGAAATAAAAAATATAGAACGCAGATGCAGGGATGGAAAGATAGGATGTAACGAATGTAAAGATGAGCTATCAAAGGCTATATTTGAATCATTGAAAGAATTTCAGGAAAGAAGGAATGATATTAAAAAAGATTTAAATTATATTTATGGAATACTTGAAGATGGTAAAAGGCAAGTAATAAAGATTGCAGAAAAAACAATATCTGATGTAAGAAAAAAGATGGGTATAGATTAGATTGAGAAAATGTATAGAAAGTAAAGATTATTTATTAGAATATAAAAAATTTAAAGGGCCAATATATCTGCTTTTAGAGTTAGTTCAGAAGAAAAAAGAAGATATTTATGAGATAAGTTTAAGCACTATAACCAGCGACTTCGTTGACTATATAAAAATAAATAAGAACATATTATTTGATGTACTTTCAGGGTTTATTTACACTGCTTCTATTTTAATGGAGATAAAATCAAGGTCACTGCTTCCTTCAAAGAAAGATACCATTATTGATGAAAAAAACGGAGCTGGTATTGATATATTAAAACAGAGAGAAGAAGAGTACAGAATTTTTAAGAAATTTTCAAATTATTTTAAAAGCCTTTATGAAAGAGAGGCTTTATATTTTATAAGGGAAGCACCTGTAGAAGATAAGTTTTTAAAAATGTTTCCTGATTTTACAAAGAATATAAATATAAAAGAGTTGTGCTCCATAGCATCGAAACTTATTAAATATAATGAAGAAGTATTTAATTTAAACGATCTGTATTATAAGAGGATAAGTATAAATATATTTGAAGAAATGAAAAGGATAAGTAAAATATTAGATTCCAGAGATAATATTACTTTTAGGGAACTCACATTAAAATATAACAGGATTATTGATAAAATAGTAAGTTTTTTGTCTATCTTAGAGCTTTATAAAAAAGAAGCTATTGATATTTTACAGTTTGAAAATTTCGGAAATATCATAATAAAAAAGATCTGATAATAATGTGATGAGTAAGGGCAGAGATAAGACAGGCATGAGTAAAAAAAAAATAAATACAGATTTTTATAAGGAAGACCAATGGATAAAATCATGCATAGAAGGCATACTTTTTATATCTGAAGGAATAGTAAAAGCAAGTGAAATATCTTCTGTTCTGGAAATTAAAGAAAAAAAAGTATATGAGATAGTAGAACTATTAGAAAAAGAATATATTGATAAAAATAGAGGTTTTATTCTTAAAAGAGTGGCAGGTGGTTTTAGATTATATTCGAATCCTGCATTAAATGAGGTAATAGCAAAGTTTGTTAAGTCAAATATACGTACACATCTCTCGCAGGCTGCACTTGAAACCCTGGCAATAATATCCTACAGGCAGCCTGTTACCAGGACACAGGTTGCAGAGATAAGGGGTGTAAGAACAGACAGTGTAATATTGACACTAGTAGATAAAGGGCTAATAAAGGAAGCGGGAAAACTTAAGGAACCCGGAAACCCGCTTTTATATAAAACTACAGATAGATTCCTGGAGCTTTTAGGCATAGAAAGTATCAAAGACCTGCCGCCGCTTGATTACGTAAAGGAAAATAATGTGAGAAAAAATGATTAGATTTTTGCAGAGATCGTACTTCCAAAGTTTAATAAATATATAGAGTATTCATGACTATTAGAAAAATATCATTTATATTACTAATTTTAATTTTAATACCATCCTTAAGCCTCACATCCTGCTGCTATCTGCCATTTAAAATCCAAAACGAAACGAGTAATAATCAAAATGTTAAAGAAGATGAGGAACCGGTTGAAGAAATGGAATTTACAGGAGTTCCAAACTCCAGTCTTATAAGCAGCCTTAAAGTATCAGGCCAGGCTATAGATGTTGATGTAAGCGGCAATTATGCCTACCTTACAAATGACCTGGGTATCTTATATATAATAGACATTAGAGAGAAGGAAAACCCTTTGGTAATTGGTAAATGTCTGGGGTTAGATTCTGCTAATATTGTGATTGTAAATGATGATTATGCCTACATTTCATATTATTCTTACAAAAAGAACAACGATAATGAAGAATATACTGATTGCGGATTTTATATTGTAGATGTAAAAGAAAAGGATAATCCCAAATTAATTTATAACTATAATACTGGAGAGGGTAATATGAAATCTGTAAATTGCCTTTTTATTGAAGGTGATTATGCTTATATCAGTACATCTGTTATGGAAAAAAATTCTGGAAAAAGCAGACTTGAAATAATAGATATTTCAAATAAAGAAGCTCCAGTAGCTGCAGGCTGGTATGAAATGGGTGGTATACCATCAGGCATATGGATAGAAGATAATAAAGCTTATGTTAATGTAAATTATTACGATTATCAAAAGAAAGAGTATACCGGAATCAGCAGTCTTCTTATAATAGATACAAAAGATAAAAAGAGTCCGGAACTTATAAATTCATGCGGTGTTTTATCCAATGCATGGGGTATATATATACTTAATAAAAATGCATATATCTCAAACTGGGAGTGGGATGAGGAAAACGAGAAATATACTGTAAGCATGTTACAGGTGATAGATATAAAAGATATATCCAAACCGAAAGTTCTCGGAAATTGCAGTATCCCCGGAGGGGCATGGGAAATGGATACTGTCGGCGGTTTTATTTATATTTCAAGCCTTTCGGGAGGAATATATACCGTAGATGTGTCAGATGGCAATAATCCTTTAGTTGTAGACAACCTGAAAACTTTCGGGACTTCATGTGATATAACAATAAGAGGTAATTACGGATATATAGCTGATGGAATGGAAGGGCTGTCTATAATAGAACTATCAGATGGGTATTCAAGCAAAGAAGATTTTTATACTGATAGCGAACAGGGAGCCAACGTTCCTCCTGAAGCTATAATCGAAGTTTTTGGAGATACCCTGGATGGATATTACCAGACAAAAATTCCGGTTTATTTATCCGCTAAGAAGGCTTATGATCTCAATGGAGATGACCTAACCTACAAATGGCTGATTGATGATGTAGAATGTTCCAGCGAAGACTCTTTCTCCTATTATTTTGATGAAGCGGGGGAACATACTGTAAGATTAATAGTTGATGATGGATTGGAAAGCAGTGAAGTTTCTAAAACTATAGCAGTAGCGAAGAGAAATTCACCAATTATATCAGAAGTCAACCATACGTTCACTGTAAAGATAGAGTATATTTTGATAAATAATAGTCCCGGAAGTTTAAAGGATATCGAATGTTTGATGAGAATACCCCAAACCTATTATCCGTTTCAAATAGTAAACGGATATGAAACTAATATTAAAAATATTTCAGAAGTATTAGATAATGAATGGAACGAACTTGTTAACTTTAAATTTGAAGATGAGTTGTTGGGCGGGGAAAGCTTAACCGCATCTATAGAAGCTGATGTAACCGTTTGTGAATTTCAATATAAAGATTATGAAAGTACCATACGGGAATACGGTAAAGATGATGAAATTTTAAAAAAATATACTGCAGATGATTTGTTTGTAGATTCAGATAATCCAATAATTTATAATACTGCAAAATCGCTGGTCGGAAATGAATCTGATCCTGTTGAAATAGTTAAAATCCTTTATAATTTTGTTATAAAAAATCTTGATTATGATTATCAACGTGCTAAAGATAGGGATTATGAGTTTCTTTATGCATCGGAGATACTACAGAGGGGAGCAGGCGTATGCGCAGATTACGCTATACTTTATACTGCACTCCTGAGATCGGTAGGGATACCTGCAAGGTTTTCTTCCGGAATACCTGTATATACAATTCTATATGATAGGGATAAGAAAATAGATATGGGTCACGCCTGGGTCGAGATCAATATTCCGGGTTATGGATGGATTCCTATTGATATTACTATAGAAGATGATTTTATGGCTGGAAATTATTATCTTGATATTACTACGGAAAGGGGCCCTGGATACTTATATGAAAAAACAACTATGGATTGGAGCAGCTATTATTATGATGGATTTACATTTTCATGGGATGGCCCAGATTCTCCTGATACAGAGCAAAAATTTTTATTCAGTGTAAACGACCTAAACCTTGAAGACATAATGCTTGATTAATAAGGTGGAAAATTGCAGCTTATTACCTTTTTGTATTTTTTAGAAAAAAATTACTGGTAATATCATCAATCTTAACTTCAAGTTCTTTAAAATAACTGTCAATATCTTTTTTATATATCCTTCCGGTCTTTAAAGAATTTCTTTTACTGGATACATCTTTTTTTAAGTTAACGATCTTATATTCAACCTGCTCAAAGCTTAAACCTTCGGAGGCGATAGATTTTCTGAGTCTGTCGATCTCTTTCTGAAGTTCTTTGGGTTTTTCCCTGAGATATATTGCAAGGCCTATTATTATACATGAAAGAATTATAATTATTGAAAGGTTCCCCATAACAGTTAATATTATACAGTTTTACAAGAATAATCTGAATGTTTTTATATTTTTAAAATAAAAACAATCGATATATGTTAAAACAGTAAGCTATAAAAGTTAATATAAATAATATTGACATTTAAAAAGGATTATATTATCATTACTTAATCGATTAACTTACTTATTAAAGAATTTTCATCAAAGTCCAAGGAGAAAAATATCATATCTTGCTTAGATAATTTGAATAATCAAAAAAAAATAAAAAAATAAAAGGAGTGTATATTTTGATTAAGAAATATTGGCTTTTACTAATTATAATTATCCTAATTAATTTTATAGCTTTATATGCTTGTACCCCTACAACACCTATAGACTACCTATCAAATGATGATTACCTTCTATATAAATCAGGTGGTAATATGGAAAATTCTTATTTAAGTATAAGCAAAACAGGATTTACTGAGTTTTTTTATTATCTTGAAGAGATAAAGTCATATAAATCAGGAACACTTACAGAAAAAGAAATGAAGGATCTTACCGAAGTCATTGAAGAAAATAGATTTTTTGATCTTGAAGATGAATACCACTCTCAATTTGAAAATGCTAATGAGGATGTATACAACATGATATCTGTACAAAGAGAAGATGGGGAAAAAATAGTTTTTGACTATACTGCAAGTGAAGCTCCTGATCTCTTTTATAATGTATTAAGTTATATTTGGGATATAGAACAAGAAAAGCTTCAAGATGACCCAAGATACGGAATATTTATTATAGCAAAAAAAGTCGATTCTCTCTCTCCTCCAGTTACTAAATATAACGAAGATGAATTAGGGGAACATCCTTATTTATTGGCAGCTGTCAATCATTCATGGCATTTTATTTATACAGGGCCTTCTGATTCTGTAATTGGTAATATTTTAATTACTTCTAAAGTATCCGGGGACCAAAAATATGTAGTTGAAGAATATAAGAGAATAAAGTAAATAAGAATACAAGAAAATAAAAGGAGGTGAAAGGTATAAAATATAAAGAGATTTGTCCAGGATGATTAATATAATGATATATTAAAACCGTATCCCAAACAAATCTCAAAAAAAAGTTATCAGAAATGATATAAAAAGTAAAGAATTAAAGGAGGGGATTAGTATAAGAAGTATTTTGTTTTTAGCAATTCAAAGTGTTACAAAGAAAGGATTTAAAAAATGAAGAGATCATTGTTATATGTGTTAGTGGTAATATTAAGTATAGCAATGGCTGCAACTTTTACTTTAGTAGGTTGTGAAAAAGGTGGAGCAGTAGCAGCAGGAGAAGAAGAAGTAGTGGCAACAACAACGGAAGCAGCAGTGGCAACTAAAGAACCTGTAAACCTAAAGTTTGTAGGATGGGAAGTAAGTCCATTGGAAACGCAAAGTGTACAAAATGGACTGGATATCTTTATGTCTGAAAATCCAAATATCACCGTTGATTATAATCCTATACCACACGATCAGTATACTTCCAAGATTCTTACAATGATGATGGCCGGTACCTGTCCGGATGTTTTCTTCTGTTTTGCTTATGACTATCGTTCATTTGTAAAAGGGGGAAATCTACTGGATTTAACTGATCGCTTTAGTGAGAATTATAATATCGATGATTATATAACTAATTCTGCAGAAATAATGAATGTGGATAATAAAGTATATGGCATAAGCAGTTGTACTGTTTCTCCTGTTCTTTATTATAATAAAGATATTTTTGATGCAGCCGGTATGGATTATCCGCCGAGTGATCCTGACGAGGCATGGACCTGGGATGAGTTCCGTGATATTGCTAAGCAATTAACAATAGTTGAAAATGGCGATACGGTTCAGTATGGTGTATACGGGCTGGAGAACTCATACATGTTCTCAGCACTTATAATGTCTAATGGCGGTAGTTACTGGGATGATAATAATAATATAACCAAAACCACGATTAATACACCTGAAGCAGCAGAAGTTATGCAGGAAATTTATGATCTTAGAGTAGTAGACGGATCAAGCTTTTTAGCTGCACAGATAGATCCGGACGTATTTATATCTGCAGCTAATATGCTTCAAACCGGAAGAATTGCAATGCTGATAGATGGGTCCTGGGCTCTTCAGGAACTTGCAACATTGGACTTTCCAGTCGGTGTTGGCGTACTGCCGAAATTTAAAGAAGCTATTACCCATGGTCAAGCACACGTACATGCCGCATGGGCAGAAACTGAACATCCTGAGGAAGCCTGGGCTTTGCTCAACTTCCTTTCCGGCGATGAATATCAGCTCCAGAATGTTAAAGAGGGATTATGGATGCCTAATAGGAGAGAGAGTTATACAGAAGAGGGTATAGCAAAATGGTATAATCCCGATGTTCATCCAGAAGGATTTTTGGATATGTGTCCATATTTCGAGGATGCACTAGTAGAGCCGACAGCAGTAAATGCAGATTTGAAAGTTAATGATATCTTTACGGAAGAATTGGGTGGATTCTTAGCTGGTGATATAGATGTAGATACAGCACTTCAAAATATTGAAGACAGAGCAAATGCAGAACTTGAAGAATTTAATGCAGCACAATAATGGTAAACGATTAAGTGTTCAAGCCCCCGTAAATAGCTTGAGCAGTGGGTAGGTATGCAGCCCCTGTGTACCAACAGGGGCTGCATATAATTTGACTAAAAGGTAAAGTTAAATGAAATTTAAAAAACTTTTAAATAGGGAAAGTACATGGGGATTTATTCTTTTACTGCCTAATCTTATAGTCTTTTTAGTGTTTTCATTGTTTCCTTTATTAGCTTCTTTTTTCCTCAGCTTTACTAAATGGAATATGATGTCACCGATGGAATGGGTAGGTTTCCATAATTATATTGAGTTGTTCAAGGATGAAATATTTTTAAAATCATTATGGAATACAATTTATTTTGCCCTCGGGACAGTCCCAATAGGAGTTATAATCTCACTTTTTTTAGCTGTAGCTTTAAATCAGCGTATAAAGGGTGTAAGAATATTTAGAGCTGCATTTTTTCTTCCTGTAATAGCATCCTGGGTAGCTACAAGCCTGGTATGGATGTGGATGTATAATCCACAATTTGGATTGATAAATTATATTTTGAGTTTAATGGGTATAAAAGGACCCGGCTGGTTAACAAGTTTAAAATGGGCTATGCCGTCTATAATAATAACCAGCATATGGAAGGGAATAGGATTTAACATGCTGCTTTTTTTAGCAGGTTTACAGGGAATACCAAAAAGTTATTATGAATCGGCAGATATAGACGGGGCAAACTGGTTTCAAAAATTTTTTCATATTACGGTTCCACTTCTTTCCCATACTACACTTTTTATCCTAATAATAGCAGTTATAAATACTTTCCAGGCATTTGACCTTATTTACATGATGACTTACGGCGGACCAGCTAGATCAACCTCTGTCTTAGTTTTTTATTTATATCAGAATGCTTTTAAATATTTCAGAATGGGATACGCAAGTGCAATAGCTTATGTGCTCTTTTTCTTAGTACTGATTTTTGCAGTTGTTCAATTTTTGTATCAAAGAAGAAGGGTAGTGATTTAACCAAGAAGGAGTATAAAATGAAGAAAAAAAACCCATCGAAAATAATACTTTATATAGTTCTTATAATAGGTTCTTTAGTCATGATTGCTCCTTTCTTATGGATGTTAAGCACATCTTTAAAGTCAACAGATGAAGTCTTTTCTTACCCGCCTTCTATAATAGGAGATACTATTAGATGGGACAATTATATAAATATTTCTGAAAGATATCCGTTTGGACGTTTTTTTATAAATAGTTCGATAGTAACGTCTGTTGTCGTAGTCTGTCAATTGTTTACAAGTTCACTGGGAGGTTATGTTTTTGCCAGGCTTAAATTCAGATTTAGAGATGTAATATTCTTAGTGTATTTAGCAACTATGATGATCCCTGTTCACGTGACCCTGATACCAGTTTTTTTAATTATGCGATCTTTAGGTCTGATTGACAGACTTCCTTCTCTGATTTTGACTGATCTTGCAACAGCATTCGGTACGTTTTTGATGCGTCAATTTTACTTGACCATACCAGCTTCACTGGAAGATGCTGCAAAAATTGACGGTTGCAATCCCTTTTCAACATATTGGAGAATATTTCTTCCGTTATCAAAACCTGCTCTGGCAACTTTAGGTGTGTTTATTTTTATGGGTATGTGGAATGACTTTATTAGACCCCTTATATTTATAAGCAGCATAGAGAATATGACTCTGCCACTTGGATTAGCGAATATGCAGGGTATGTATGCCACTAACTGGCCGGTGTTGATGGCTGGTACTTTTATTAGCTTGCTTCCTGTCTTGGTTTTTTTCTTATTTGCTCAAGACTTTTTTGTAAAGAGCGTAACTTTATCAGGATTGAAAGAATAAAGCAAGTATATTAATAACGTTATATTAAAATTTTATGAAAGGTTTGACTCTTTATGAAATCAAATAATCATTTTAAAAGACCTGTGTTAAATAAGAGTGTAGAAATTAATGATGAATTTTGGGGGAGATATATTAGTCTGGTTAAAAATGTAGTGATCACATATCAATGGGATGTATTGAATGATTATATCAATGGTAAAGAGCCCAGTCATGCTATAAGGAACTTTAAAATCGCTGCCGGTCTATCCGAAGGTGAGTTTTATGGGCAAATTTTTCAAGATAGCGATCTTGCTAAATGGCTGGAAGCCGTAGGGTTTAGCTTGAATGAAAATCCGGATCCTGAATTGGAGAAAAAGGCTGATGAAATCATTGATATTATTGCAAAAGCACAGCAGAAAGATGGATATTTAAATACATATTTTACAATTAAGAAACCTAATAGTAAATGGACCGATCTTCGTGATGGCCATGAGCTTTATTGTGCAGGGCATATGATTGAAGCTGCTGTAGCTTACTTTGAAGCTACAGGGAAACGAAAGCTGCTTGATGTGGTCTGTCGACTTGCAGATCATATTAATACAGTATTTGGAACAGAGCCAAATAAAAAAAAGGGATTTCCAGGTCATGAGGAAATCGAACTTGCTCTGGTCAAACTCTACAGGATTACCGGTGAAAAAAAATATCTTTATCTTAGTAAATATTTTATAGATGAACGGGGCAAAGATCCTAATTATTTTAATAAAGAAGCGGAGGCCAGAGGGGAGAAATCAAATAAAGTATTGGATAGATTAAGTTTAAGATATTATCAAGCTCATCTACCTGTACGCAGTCAAAATACAGCTGAAGGGCACAGTGTCAGGGCTGTATATTTATATTCCGGCATGGCGGATGTTGCAATAGAAACTGGCGACAAA
Organism: uncultured Actinomycetota bacterium; assembly: GCA_964578625.1. GTDB lineage: Bacteria > Actinomycetota > Humimicrobiia > Humimicrobiales > Humimicrobiaceae > CAZBSE01. Next base: position 24,101 of record CAZODQ010000002.1, on the reverse strand, counting down.
ACATTAATAGATGCATGTAAAAAGCTGTGGAGAAATATTGTATTAAAAAGAATGTACATCACCGGGGGTATAGGATCCACTTCATACGGAGAATCTTTTACGTTCGACTATGATCTGCCTAATGATACTATTTATTCTGAAACCTGTGCATCAATAGGTCTGGTATTCTTTGCACATAGAATGCTTCAAATTGATGTAAATAACATCTATTCGGATGTTATGGAAAAAGTATTATATAATTCAGTTATTAGTGGTATATCACTTGACGGAAAAGAATTTTTTTATGTAAATCCACTTGAGGTTTGGCCGGAAGCAAGTGAAAAAAGCAGAATAAAGGAACATGTAAAGGTAACCAGACAACCTTGGTTTAGTTGTGCTTGCTGTCCGCCAAATGTTGCAAGATTATTAGCTTCTATTGGTAAATACATATATTCAACATATAATGATGAAGTATACACCCATTTGTATATTAGCAGCAAAGTAGAGGTAGAAATGTCTGGAAGTAGGGTAAAAATAATGCAGGAAACAAAGTATCCCTGGAGTGAGGAAGTAAAGATCAGTATTTCTCTGGATGAGGAGAAGGAATTTTCACTTTTACTGCGTATTCCCGGATGGTGTGAAAATGCAAAAATATATATCAATCGTAATGAGATCGATGTTTATAATAACAAGGTAAATGGTTATATTAAATTAAAACGGATCTGGAAGAACGGGGACGTTGTTGAGTTGATTTTACCAATGACGATAAAACGTATAAAAGCACATCCAAATGTTAGGGCGAATATGGGGAAAGTCGCAGTTCAACGCGGACCTGTTGTTTACTGTCTTGAAGAGATTGATAATGGGCCGAACTTACATGAGATCGTGTTAACCAGTAAATCTGAATTAAAGGCAGAGTTTAATAATAATCTGCTGGGCGGGATAATAACTATAGATGCCAAAGCAGAAAGATATAATTCATCATGGGATGAAGAACTGTACAAAGCTAATATAGAGTCACAATATCGACCTGTTAATATAAAATTTATACCATATTATGCCTGGGCAAACCGTACTCCAGGTGAAATGGTTGTATGGATTAAAGAGAGATAAAAAGTAGTAGTTTTAGTAATTTGTAATAAGTTTTAAAAAGAAAAATAAATACAGCAAGCAAAATATTTTAAAAAAACTAAGGAAGAAAACATAATGGCTGTTATTTTAGGAAATAGATACCTAAATACCTCTACTTAAACATATTTAAAGGCGAGTTAATATAGGTTAAAATAATAAAAGCAAGAAAATCAAATAGAAAGAAAAGGTCAATAAGTATACATAAGGTTTTATTTAAAACGAAAACCTTTAATCTAATTATGTAATGATATTTAAATCAGTCAGATAAAGGGCAGAATAAGGGAAGTGATAAAAAGAGATGTCTACAATTAAGGATATTGCGAAAAAGGCCGGTGTTTCGACAGCTACAGTGTCGTATGTGCTTAATAATAATGGACAAATAAGCGAGGAGACCCGTAGTAGAATTCTTAAAATTGTTAGTGAAATGAACTACAAAAGAAATATAATTGCCAAGAGCTTAAGGACCAGTAGGACTAATACTATTGGTATTATTGCAGAGGATATAACAGTTTTTAACTCTTCAAGTATAATAGATGGGATTAATAAATTTGTTGAGGAACAAGGATTCCATGTTATATTAACCAACCTGAGACTCAGTAAACGAATTGGTATTAAATATTCCGAAATTAACAGTTGCATTTCAGAGATCTCTGAAAGTATAGATGTTTTATTAAGCAGACAGATTGAAGGGATAATATATATTGGAGTTCATCCCAGAGATGTAACTGGTATTATTAGAAGAAAGTTAAATAAGCCAGTGGTATATACATATTGTTATACTACAAGAAATGATTATTGTGTTAATTATGCTGATAAGCTTGCTGCTTATGAGATTACTAATTATTTTATAAATATAGGACATGAAAAGATAGCTGTGATAAGCGGGCCGATCGACTCTCTTGCTACTCGTGAAAGACTTCAGGGTTATAAAAAAGCTCTTATTGATAATAATCTGGTATATAGTCCAGATTATATTAAGACTGGAGACTGGGAGTTTGGATCGGGAATTACTGCTATCAAAGAAATTTTATCAAAACATACGGATCCTCCAACAGCAATATTCGCCATGAATGACTTAATGGCAGCCGGAGCAATTGAAGCTGCTTTCAGACTTGGTTATTCCGTACCTGATGATTTATCGATTATAGGTTTTGACAATAGGGAATTCAGCAAATTTTATAGACCCACGATTACAACTATGGATTTACCATTAAATGAAATGGGAATCAGGTCTGCCGAGATATTAATTGATATAATAAATGGGAAAAAAGTCAAAACAAAATCATATAAAATTAAGTGTAGATTAATTAAAAGGGATTCAGTAAAAAAATATAAAAAATTCAGTTAAAAAAAGAAATTTTTAACAGACTCTTTACAGACTCTGTTATTTAATCCCTTGAGATAAATGATAATAGATTTCATTCCATTTTAATTCCTTTTTAAATTCGCTGATATTTGTCTTATCATTTATCAATAAATATTCAATCCCGGCTATTTCAGCATAATCTTCCAAATTTTCTGCTGTAACTACCTGGCTAAAACCGGTATGATGTGCACCTCCTGCCAAAATCCAGGCCGCTGCTGCAGTTTTAAGATCTGGTTTTGGTACCCATACGACTCTTGCTACCGGTAAATTAGGCAGAGGAGCGTCCGGATCTACAACTTCAACTTCATTTACAATCATTCTGAATCTATTTCCTAAATCTATAATACTTGCATTTATACCATGACCTGTACTGACATTAAATACTAATCTGGGAGGGTCAGATTTTCCACCAATTGATAATGGATGTATTTCTATCGATACCTTCTCTTTTTTTGATGCGATTGATTCACAAACTTCAAGCATATGGGCTCCTAACACTTTCATAGAACCAGGAGCTAAATGATAGGTATAATCTTCCATAAACGATGTTCCTCCGTTTAAACCGGATGCCATGATTTTCATTGCTCTGACTAATGATGCAGTTTTCCAATCTCCCTCAGCGCCGAAACCATATCCTTCATTCATTAATCTTTGAACAGCAATGCCTGGCAGCTGGTGTAATCCATGGAGGTCTTCAAAATTTGTTGTAAAAGCTTTAAAGTTACCGTCTTTCAAAAAATTTCTCATGCCTATTTCTATTTTTGCAGCTTCTTTTAGTGATCTTAGATAATCTTCAGATTTTAAATCAGCCAGAATTTTATAAGTATTTTTATATTCTTCAATGAGTTTATTGATGTCAGAATCAGATACTTCATTAATAACTTTAACTAAATCTCCTAATCCATATCCATTTACCGAATAGCCAAATTTAATCTGTGCTGATACTTTATTTCCCTCAGTAACAGCAACGTCCCTCATGTTGTCACCAAATCTTGCGATTTTAGCACCCTGTGAATCAGCCCATGCACATGCGGCTCTTAACCATGTATCTACTTTTTTTAAGACTTCTTCATCCTGCCAGTGACCGACAACAACCTTTCTGTCAATTCTCATTCGTGATCCGATAAAGCCAAATTCTCTACCGCCATGAGCCGACTGATTTAGATTCATAAAATCCATATTAATATCCGACCAGGGAATATCTCTGTTAAACTGAGTATGTAAATGCAAAAATGGTTTTTTTAAATAATTTAAACCAGCTATCCACATTTTTGCTGGTGAAAAAGTGTGCATCCATGTGATTAGACCAATACAATTTGGATCATTATTTGCTTCTAAACACAGCTTGTATATTGATTCAGAGTTCGTCATTACTTGTTTAAATAAAACTTTTATGGATATATTTTTTGATTCATTTAAACCTTTTACAATTTTTTCTGAATCAACTGCTACTTGTTTTAATGTTTCTTCTCCATATAAATGCTGACTCCCTGTAATAAACCAGACTGTACAATTTTTATTATCAATCAATTTTTTTTCCTTTTACTTTTTTATTATTCTGATAACTTATAATATATTTTTTAAAATTTTTCAAGTTTTATTTAAATAAAAGATTTATAAATAATCTCACACTCTTAAGAAAGGGTGTAAATGAATCTTTGAAGGACTTTTGTTTTTAAAAGCTTGGTGTAAGTTATACTTGGTCCCGGAGACCAAAAATATAACAGATTTTTAACTGATTTTAATTTTTTTAAAAAAATATTCATAAGTATAGACTATAAACTGTGTTATAATAATTAATCTATAGGAACCCAGTGTATCAATGTATTTTATAGCAATAGATCATTATTAAATATTTATAATAAATACCTTTTTATAAATGAATAACAATCTATCTAAAGATCTTAAAGGTTCATATAAGAAGAAGATTGCTCTGTTTTCACTTTTAATTTCCATTTTTCTAGTTGCTGTTAAAGTGACAGTTGCATATTTCACTAACAGTATCGGAGTCTTTTCGGAAGCCCTGAACAATAGTCTTGATATCGTGACAACTCTAGTAGCTTATCTAGCAATAAGAATTTCATTAAGACCTGCCGATAAAGACCATACCTACGGACATGGCAAGTTCGAAAATCTCTCTGCTTTTTTAGAAGTAATTATAATTTCAGCTTTGAGCTTTTTTATTATTTACAGGTCTATACATAGGATAGTCTATAGAGATTTCGAATTAAGATTAAATATATATGTGTTTATAGTCTTAATAATATCCATAGTCTTAAATATAATAAGGGTTTTTTATGTAGGAAGAGCTGCAAGGAAATATAATTCCTTTGCATTAAGAGCGGAGTTTATTAACTACTCAGGCGATATATTAAGTTCAGTAATAGTAATAGGAGGATTATATCTGGCAAATATAGGCGTATATGTAGCTGACCCAATGGCTTCCATAATCGTATCTATAATAGTTTTAACCCTAAGTTTAAGATTATCAATAAGAATAATTAGAAATTTAATGGATTATATTCCAAAGGAAATCACAGAAAGGATTACAAAAATTTTAGGGGATATAAAAGAGATAAAATCTATAAACAAGTTGAAGATACATGAAGTGGGAAATACAAAGTTTATAAACCTGGAAGTATATCTTAAAAGTAATTTATATCTTTCACAGGCAGAGAAGGTCAAAGAGAAAATAAAGAATAAGATATTATACAAAATACCTGGTTCAGAGATAATTCTGGAAACAAAGTTTATGCAGTCCGAATTTAATATTGAAGCAAGTATAAAAGAAATTGTAATGAATTATAAAAATGTAAAAGATGTCCATAATATTTTTATATATAATATTGAAGAATTTATTGATGCTACATTACATATAGAGTTAGATAAGAATTTAATCCTTGAAGATGCCGAGAAGTTGACTAAAATTGTTGAAAACAGGATTAAAGAAAAAATAAAGAATATTAGAAGTGTGTATATTCATATTGAAGATTCAAGAAGCAGTGAATGCTGGAATGATATCACCAGTGATTCGGACAAGCTGATTTCAGGAATCAAAAAGGAGATATCACCATATGTTGATCCTGAAACCTGTCACAATTTTACTGTTCTTGAAAAAGAGAAATTATATAATTTAGCATTCCATTGCAGGCTGAAAAAAAATGTAAATGTGAAAAAAGCTCATTATATAATTACTAAAATGGAGGAAGGCATAAAGGAAAAATTTAAAAATATATGTGGTATATCAATACATGTAGAACCTCGATAAAAGGTATTGGTAAAAATTTGTCACATATTTGACAAACCTAAATAAATATGTTAAATCAAACCAGATATTGATTGTATTAAAAAACAGAACATCAAGATTTGATTGGAGGAAAAGTGATCAATAAAGAAAAGATAGAGGAATTATCAAAACTTATCAGGTATTATATATTAATCTCAACTACCAGAGCAGGTTCCGGTCATCCGTCTTCGTCATTATCGGCAGTGGAGTTAATGGCTACATTGTTATTCGGAGGTTTCTTTAAATTTAGAATTGACGACATAAAATATGTAAATAATGACCGGTTAGTATTTTCCAAAGGACATGCTTCACCATTACTGTATTCACTTTGGGCTGCTGCAGGTGTTGTCAGTGAGGAAGAAATGCTTACACTCAGGAAATTTACTAGCAGGCTTGAAGGCCATCCCACTTCCAATTTTAAATACGCTGAAGCTGCAACAGGATCACTGGGCCAGGGACTTTCTATAGGTCTGGGAATGGCCTTGAACGCCAAGTATATAGATAAGTTGCCATATAAAACTTTTGTTCTGCTAGGTGACGGTGAAATGTCCGAAGGTTCGCAGTGGGAAGCTATACAGATTGCAGCGCATTATAAACTCGATAATTTAATTGGTGTTATAGATGTCAATAGACTGGGACAGAGTAAAGAAACGATGTATGGCAGCAATATTAAAGCATATAAAGAAAGGATATCATCATTTGGGTGGGAGACTTTTACGGTTGACGGTCATAATATTGAAGAAATCACTGATGCTTATAAAAATTCTCTGACTGTAAAAGATAAACCGGTAATGATAATTGCTAAAACTGTAAAGGGTAAAGGAGTAAGCCTACTGGAAGATAAAGATGGCTGGCATGGAAAAGCAATTTCTGAAGAACAGATGAACACAGCGCTGAATGAACTTGGAAAAATTGATAAGAGCATAAAAGGAGAAATTTTAAAACCGGAGCAGGTTGATGTATATAAGTCAGAAATTAAAAAATCGGATAGAATCTCTATAGAAGGTGATAAAATCTCTACAAGAAGAGCATATGGTAATGCTCTGGTAAACATATTTCCGAAATTTTCCCAGATGGTAGTGCTTGATGCGGAAGTAAGTAATTCAACATTTTCAGAGATCTTTGGAAAACGATTTCCGGAAAGGTTTTTTGAAATGTATATTGCTGAACAGAATATGATAGGTACAGCACTTGGCCTGTCCCTTAGGAATAAAATACCATTTGTTTCAACATTTGCTTCATTTTTAACTAGAGCTTTTGATCAGATAAGAATGAGTCAGTATTCAAAATCAAACATAAAATTTGCAGGTTCTCATGTAGGGGTTTCCATTGGAGAAGACGGGCCGTCTCAAATGGGACTTGAAGATATTGCTATGTTCAGAACTCTACTCGACAGCGTAGTGCTGTATCCCTCGGATGGGGTATCAACAGAAAAATTAGTAGATAAAGCCGCACAGCATTTTGGTAATGTCTATATAAGGACTACGAGAATGGATACCCCGATTATATATAATGATAAAGATAGTTTTGAAATAGGTGGAAGCAAGGTTATAAGAGAAAGTAAAAACGATATAGTCAGTGTCTGTTCTGCGGGAGTTACATTACATGAAGCATTAAAAGCTTATAAAGAATTAAAACAGGAAGATATATTTATAAGAATAATTGATTTATATTGTATCAAGCCTATAGATAAGCTTACAATCTTGAAGGCTCAAAAGGAAACAAAAGCTATAATAACAGTAGAAGATCATTTTGCCGAAGGAGGCATAGGAGAAGCTGTAAAAAGTGTTGCTTCGGAAAACTGCCCTGTATATATTCTTGCAGTCAGAAAGATGCCTAGAAGTGGAAAATCTTTTGAACTTTTAGACTATGAAGAAATATCAAGCAAGGCTATCATAAATAAAGTTAAAGATATAATAGGATAATATTAATTAAAAACTTCTGAACGAAACTTCTTAAAGAAGAGCATTTTTAGAAGATAATGCTCTTCTTTCCGTCCTTCTTTATATTTATAAACTGCCTATTTTTTAAAAGATATAAAAAATCATAAAAATTATAATTTTATTAAATAATAATATTTTAAATAAATATTAAAAAATATATTAATTTATATAAATATATGATAATATATTAAATTAATTTTTTCTAATATATAAATAAATTATGTATGTATTATTTATATATACATTTATTTAAAATAAATTTTATAAAAAGTATATAGTAATGTAAAAATAATAAATATTAATGAACTTTCAATACTTATTATATATTATAATGCTGATCATAGGAGTTTTATCTTTAATCTTGTTCTTATGGATGTATAAGAGAGATAAAAATGCTCTTGGTTCTAAAATAGGAATAATAATGATTTTATGCTGTTTAATATGGATATCCGGAGAAACTCTTCAGTTCTTAAATGAAAGTCTTCAAATAAAAATACTATGGAATAAATTAGAATATATTGGAATAGCTGCTGTACCTTTAATATATTTGTTTATTGTTCTTATAAATACGGGTTACGAAGGATGGATAACAACTAAAAAAACAGTTCTTCTCAGCGTTATTCCGTTTCTTACTTTAATTTTTGTTTTTACTAATGATTTACATGGATTATTCTGGAAAAATACAGTATTAGATAATAATTTAAATATTCTTGTTCATGAATATGGCTTATGGTACTGGATATGGATTGCATATTTATATACAGTTATTATTGTAACTCATTATATTCTCATACGTATTTTAGTTTCCAGGTTTAATATTTTCCGTATTCAATCTGCCGGAATTATATCAATCTTATCTATTCCCTGGCTGGCAAACACGGTTCACAACATAGGTTTTAAGAATTTAAATATTGTAGACATAACACCTCTCAGTTTGATTATAAGCATCTCTGTAATAATATTCGGATTTAATCGTTTGAAGATTATAGATATTGTTCCTATAGCTCGTGAGGCTATCTGTGACAGTATAAAAGATAATATAATCGTTTTGGACAGTAAAAACCGTATCCTTTACCTAAATCATTCAGCTAAAAAGATTTTAAAAAATTATAGCAGCTCTTTTATGGGGAAACATGTTGCTGAAATATTGACTGATTGCCGGAATTATTTTAAAAATCTATCTGAAATCCATGTAAAAAGCAGTGATATAATTCTTGGAAGTAAAAAGGGTAAAAAAGAATATAGGATGATCGTTAGCCCTATTTTTTTCAACTATAAAATATTTATAGGAAGAGTAATTTTACTTAGAGATATTACAAATCAGAATAAAATGAACAGGTCATTACATTATCGTATAAGGTTTGAAAATCTTATTGCCACATTGTCAAAAAGCTTTATAAATCTTGAACTGGATAATATTGATGACGGCATAAACGATGCTCTTAAGGAAATCGGTAAATTTACTAAAATAGACAATGTATACGTGTGTATTTTTAAAAATTGTAAAATAAAGACCGGGAAAACATATGAGTGGTGTAATAAGAGCGTCAATCCGCAGTTGACAAATATAAAGGAGTTATATTCTGCTAAAATTCCATTGTTGAAAAGGAAATTGAATAAACTGGAAACTATACAAATTCCAGACATTTCTGCAATTGAAAAAAAGACGAAGAGAGTGAAGGGACTGCTTAAATCACTTGAAATAAAATCAATTATAACTGTTCCAATGATATACAATGAATCTCTTATAGGGTATTTAGGACTGGATTCAATAAAAGAAAAAAGGATTTGGACTGAAGACGATGTAAAACTATTAAAAATCGTTGGGGATATTTTCACCAATATTCTGGAAAGAAAGCAGGCAGAAGAAGAAGTAAGATACCTGTTACTCAAGGACAAGTTAACAGGATTATATAATAGAGCGTATTTTGAAGAGGAATTAAAAAGGCTTGATACGAAAAGACAGCTGCCGTTAAGTTTCATTATAGGAGATGTAAACGGGTTAAAACTTGTAAATGATGCCTTCAGTCCTAAAGAGGGAGATAGGATATTAAGAAAGACTGCAAATATTCTACAGAGCTGCTGCAGAAAAGAAGATATTATTGCAAGGTGGGGTGGAGATGAGTTTTCAATACTGCTCCCTAACACTACGGAAAAAAATTCGGAAGTAATAATAAATAGAATAAGAGAAAAATGTCAAAAGACTACTGATCAAAAGATACCACTAAGTATATCTTTAGGGACTTCAACTAAAAGAGATTATAAATGTAATATTAAAACAATAATAAAAGAAGCCGAGGACCGTATGTACAGCAGAAAATTACTTGAAAGAGACAGCATATCGAGTTCAATAATTTCATCTCTTGAGACAACGCTGCAGGAAAAAAGCTATGAAACCGAAGAACATGCGATAAGATTAAGAAAAATGGCAATGCTTTTAGGGCATGCCTTAAAACTACCGGATAATAAATTAAATGAATTATCACTGCTTTCTACTCTTCATGATATAGGAAAGATAGCAATACCGGATGAAATCTTGACAAAGAAAGGTAAACTGACAGAAAAGGAATGGGAAATTATAAAAAAACACCCTGAAATAGGATATAATATCTCGAGTTCATCTCCTCAACTGACGCCTATATCTATAGGTATTTTATCACATCATGAATATTGGAACGGTGATGGTTATCCAAGAGGATTAAGCGGCGATAAAATTCCTGTGGAGTCACGGATAATAACTATTGTTGACGCATATGATGTTATGACGCACGATAGATGTTACAAGAAAGCAGTCAGCAGGAAAGAAGCTATTGAAGAACTACAAAGGTGCGCAGGGACTCAATTCGACCCTCTTTTAGTAAAAATTTTTACTCAGGTTTTAGCTAAGAATAAAAACCCCGAGTTATCTTTCTCCATAACTAGCGCATTAGGATACTCAACACCTCGGGGTACACCTTAGAACTTTTCTCAGGGACTTTTCAGATCTTTAACCTATCACTTGTTTTCTTTCGATTGCAAATCTCAGTTAATTCTAAAAGTTGCCTCCTGTCCTAAGATGATAAAAAGATATCAAAAATAAAAAATGTTGTCAATAGATTAAGATTAAAATATTAGAAATTTTTAATAATTTTATATAGTTTTTTAAGATTAATAAAAATATTAAAACTGTAGTAAAATATTTTCATATAACGATTAAATTATTATTCACAAAATATGATAATTTTTATATAGTAATAAAATGTTTTTAAAAAATTTTTTCTTACGGTAATTTATTATTTAAAGTTTTAAACATGAAAAAAATCAAAAATATAACTGTAATAGGATTAGGTCTAATAGGCGGATCAATGGCTTTGTCCTTAAAAAATTTTAATAAAAATTTTATTATCACAGGATATGATATCGAAAATGAGTCAATGAGCATAGCTAAGTACAGAAATATAATTGATATTTCTGCCAGAAATTACAGAGAAGCTGTTTTAAATGCTGATTTAATAATAATTGCTACTCATATTAGCAATATTATTGAAGTAATAAAGAGTATAAAGGATCACCTGAAAAAGAATGCTATTATAACCGATGTAGGCAGTGCTAAAGAAAAGATAGTAAAAAAAGCCGATGAAATATTGCCGAAAGACGTATTTTTCATCGGTGGTCATCCAATGGCAGGTTCGGAAAATGAGGGCATACTGAGTGCGACTCCAGACTTATTCAGAAATGCTTTCTATATTCTTACCCCAACCGATGCTACAATATCCGAACATCTTATTACATTACATTCTCTATTTACCGGGATTGGTGCTAAAGTTATTTCAATGAATCCAAAGGAACATGATATTAATGTGGCATTAATAAGCCACCTTCCTCATGTTCTTTCTACAAGTCTGGTAGATTTGATCGACGACAAACAGAAGAACTTGAAAAATCTATTTAAACTTTGTGCAGGAGGTTTCAGGGATATGACCAGAATTGCTGCTGCAAACACAAAAATGTGGCTTGATATAAGTCTTGAAAATAAGGATGAATTAATTGAATCAATAGATATTTATATGAAGTATCTTGATAATTTCAAGAATAATCTAAAAAAGGGTAATTCGGATTTCATAAAAAAACATTACATTAAAGCTCAAAGAGCAAGGATTAATTTACCAAAGTATGTTGAAAAAGATATTTCAAAATTATATGAACTCAGAGTTTCTATACCTGACAAAGCAGGAGTTTTAAGTGAAATCACACTGGCTATAAGCTCTCACGGTATAAATATTGAAGACATATCAATTTTTCATTCCACAGAGTTCAGCGGAGGAGGAATCCTTAAAGTTCTTATTCAAGGAGAAGATGCAGTTAAAATTGCAAAAAACGCTATTGAAAAGTCAGGCTATGATATAAGTGTAAAAAAAGTTTTGAGTGAATAAAATGGAAATACATGGAGCTGAAAGCTTAAAAGGTGAAATCAAGATTCCGGGTGATAAATCAATTTCGCATAGAAGTGCATTAATATCATCATTGGTCAAAAACAATGTATTAATAGAAAATTTCCTGTTCTGTCAGGATTGTATTAAAACTATTGACGTTTTAAAAAAAATAGGTGTAAAGGTTGAAAGAATAGAGGGAAATTTAGTAGTTTTCGGAAGAGGAATTGAAAGTTTTACGGAGCCTTCTGAAATCCTTGAGGTAGGAAATTCAGGAACGACAATCAGAATATTAAGCGGTATCCTAGCTGCAACTGATTTTATGTCTGTACTGAGTGGTGACAGGTCTATAAACAGCAGACCCATGAAAAGAGTAATAGAACCGCTGATAAGAATGGGAGCAAGAATAAATGGAAGGGAAAATAATACAAGAGCACCCATAGTAATATTTGGAAATCCAGATCTTAAAGGAAAAAAGTTTAATTTAAGAGTATCAAGTGCACAAGTAAAATCCAGTATATTGCTGGCAGCACTTAATGCTAAAGGTCCAACAGAAATAACTCAACCGGATGTTTCGAGGGATCATACGGAAAGAATGCTCGAATATTTAGGAGCAGATATCTCTTATAACGGAAAATTTGTAAAATTAAAACCTGGTAAAAAATTGATTGCAAAGAAAATATATATACCAGGAGATATATCTTCTGCAGCATATTTTATAGTTGCAGCATTATTATTAAAACATTCACATGTAATTATAAAAGATGTAGGTATAAATCCCACCAGGAGCTATTTTCTGGAAATACTTAATAAGATGGGAGGAAATATTTTTATAAAAAATAAAAGAGTTTTTAATAATGAGCCGGTTGCTGACATTGAAATTTTTTACAGCAAACTTAATTCAGTAAAAATAGGGAAAGAAAAAATACCCAATATTCTAGATGAAATACCGGTGCTGTGTGTAGCTGCTGCTGCAGCGGAAGGTGAAACAGTAATAAGCGGAGCAGAGGAATTAAGATATAAGGAAAGCGATAGAATTAAATCTATTGTAAGCCAGTATAAAAAATTAAATGTAGATATTGAAGAAAAAAAAGACGGGATGATAATAAGAGGTAAAACTAATTTTAAGGCAGGTGAAGGAACTGTAGATAGTTTCGTTGACCATAGAATTGCCATGTCTCTTTCCATACTTTCTTTATTATCGACTGGAAAAGTGACTATCCTGAATTCTGACTGCATTAACACTTCCTTTCCAAGCTTTAAATACAATTTAAAAAAAGTTTTAGTATGACAACGAGAAAAGATAAGTGTCAAGATTTAAAAATCTTTAGATGAAATTAAAAAATATTTTAAAAGATATTATAACTATAGACGGCCCTGCCGGAAGCGGCAAGAGTACAATAGCAAAAATATTAGCAAGGGAACTGAATTATAAATATATTGACACAGGGGCAATGTATAGAGCTCTTACGCTTCTTGCTTTTAGGAATAACATAGATTACAACAACGAGAAAGATATACTGGATGCTGCCAGGAATGTAAATCTTGAATTAGACAGTAATTCCTTAGACGAAAACAAATATACAACAGTAAAAATAGATGGAAAAGACGTCACAAATGAAATAAGAAGCAGGGAAGTAGGATCTGCTGTTTCAATTGTTTCAAAATTATCAGGAGTCAGAAGATATCTTGTCGGTTTTCAGAAAGAACTTATAAAAGGCGGTAATGCAGTATTAGAAGGAAGAGACACTGGAAGTGTAGTATGTCCTGAAGCAATACTAAAAATATATTTAACCGCAAGCCTGGAGGAAAGAATAAAAAGAAGAGATATTCAGATCAAAGAAAAAGGCCAGTTTATGGAAAAGACTATAACCAGGGAAGAGATCATAAAGAGGGATAAAATTGACAGCAGCAGGAAAGACAGCCCGCTTATAATACCGGAAAACGGAGTTATTATTGATACTTCCGAATTATCCATAAGAGAAGTAGTAGATAAAATTAAAAAAATATATTTCGAGAGGATAAATGTTAAAAATAAAACACGGTAAAGCGTATTTTATTTTATTCAGATTGATACAATTTTTACTAATGTCTTTATTCAGTCTTTTTTACAGAGTAAAAAAGATAGATCTATATAAAATTCCGAAAAAAGGTAAATTTATTTTATGTTCCAACCATATAAGTTACCTTGATCCTGTAATAATAGGAGCATATATTCCCAGGTATATATACTTCATGGCAAAAAAAGAGCTGTATAATAATAAATTTTTAGCTTCTATTGTGACCTTTTTAAACGCATTTCCAGTAAACAGACGTACATTAGATAGAAAGACCATTTCCATATCTTTAGATGTTTTAAAGGAAGGTAATATTTTGGGATTGTTCCCGGAAGGCACAAGATCGACAGACGGCATATTGAGAAAAGGAAAAAAGGGCATGGGATTTATCGCAGCATATAGTAAGACTCCTATTATTCCTGTTGCTATAAGTGGAGCTAATAAAATAGTCCAGAAGCCCTTCAAAAGGATATTTTTTCCTAAAATAAAACTGATTGCCGGAGATATAATAAATATTGATGATATACTTAAAAAACACAATAAAAAAGAAGCTATCAGAATAATTGTTGAAAAAACAATGGAAGAAATAGAGAAAATATATAATATAATAAAATAAATATTTATAAAATTGAAAGTAATTAAAGCAAAAAATTCCGGCTATTGTTTTGGTGTAAAAAGAGCTCTTAATATAACGGAAAAAATATTAAAAGAAAATAAAAATGTTAAAATTTTTACACTTGGTTCTATTATTCATAATTCAGGAGTTGCAAATGAAATGGCCAGGAAAGGTTTAATTTCGGTAAAAGATTTAAATGAAGTAGAGCCTGACAGTATATTTATTATAAGATCCCACGGAATGCCTCCTGGATTGATTAAAGAATTAAAGGTGAAAAATGTAAGTATTGTTGATACCACATGTCCTTTCGTAAAAAAAGCACAGCACAAGGCCAGGGATCTCGGCAAGAAAAAATATTTTGTGGTGATTATTGGCAATAAGAATCATCCAGAGGTTATAGGAATAAAAGATCATGTAATAAAAGGAAATTATACAGTATTAGAAAATGAAGCAGATGCTGAAAATTTTGCTAAAAAGGAGAAAATAGGAGTAGTGGTTCAGACAACACAAACTATTGAAAAGCTAAAGTTTATCACTGATAAACTATTGGGTAAGACAAGTGAATTATTAATATTCAATACCATCTGCAGCACTACCAAAAAAAGACAGAGTTCAATAAGGAAACTGTCAAAAAATGTCGATGTAATGATTGTGGTAGGTGGAAAAAACAGTGCAAATACAGCACATCTTAAGGAAATATCCGAAGAATCCAATACAGTCACTTACCATATTGAGAGCTATAGGGAAATCAAACCAGACTGGTTTAAAAAAGCAGAAAAAATAGGAATCTTCGGCGGTGCATCTACACCTGAAAAAGATATAACAGACGTAATAAAGACAATTGAAAAGCTTTGAAATATTAAAAGAAATAAGGACCTGCAATAATAATTGTATATTCTGTTTTATTAAACAGCTTCCTAAAAACTTAAGGAATTCTCTATATATTAAAGATGATGATTATATGCATTCATACATGTATGGTAATTTTATTACTCTTACTAATATCACAAAAGATGACCTGAATAAAATAATAAAATACAGCTTAGAACCGCTTTATATTTCTGTACATAGTATGAATGATGCTGTAAGGTCATTAATTTTTGGAAGCGATAAAAGTAAAAAAGGAATAGATAATCTTAAAATCCTTGATAATAATGGAATTAAAACAAATATCCAAATCGTCTTATGTCCGGGGATTAATGACGGAAAAGATCTGACTGATACGCTATTTATCTTATTGAATGATTTTAAAAATATAAAATCAATAGGAATCGTGCCTGTAGGGATTACCAAATTTAATACGGTTAAGGATTTGAAATCCTTATCTGGAGAGGAAGCCTCTAATATTATACAGATTGTAAGTGACTTTAAAAAAGTTGAAAGACTTTCAAAAGAAGCTGAAAAGATTTATCTTTCTGATGAATTTTATATTTTAACCGGAACGGAACTTCCTGAATATAATCATTATGGAGATTTTAATCAGATTAGGAATGGAATTGGAAAAAGCACCGACTTTTTAAAACAGGTGTCAGATTATATTGAATGTAATCATATTCCAAATAGAATTTATAAGAAAAATGTATTAATAGTTACATCCGAATATGGGAAAATAGCCATAAAAAATGCACTGGAACTGATTAAAGAAAATCTAAGTAATATGGTCCATAGCAAAGTTTTACCCATAGGGATATTGGAGGTCAAGAATAAGTTTTTTGGTGGAAATGTGAAAGCAGCAGGTCTTTTGACAGGAAGTGATATAATATCAGAACTAAAAAAAGAAAATATGGACACATATGAAAAAATAATAATACCTGATAGTATTTTTAATAATAATAATTTGACTATTGACGATTATTCTAAAGAAAATATAAAAAGTGTGAATAGTAAAATAAAAATAATATCTGAAGAAGGTCTTAGTTTTATAAAAGAATTAACATCCTGACATGATACAAGAATATGAATATGATTAAAAGTATTCCTAAAATTGCAATTGTAGGCAGGCCAAATGTAGGAAAGTCAACTCTTATTAACAGGATATGCGGAAAAACGGAAGCTATAGTGCACCATAAGCCTATGATCACAAGAGATAGAAAATATTACAGGGCTGACTGGAATGGTAAAAATTTTTACCTTCTTGATACAGGGGGAATAGACTTAAAATCAAAACAGAGAATGGATGTTCAGGTGTTCCTGCAAACTAAAAAAGCTATTGATGAATCAGACATTATTATTTTTTTAGTTGACCTGAGAGAACCTGTATCGCTTCTTGATGAGGAAATAGCATCAATGCTGAGAAAAACAGACAAAGACATAATTTTTACAGGGAACAAGTTTGATGATAAGAAGGGCAGTTTCTATGTTGAGGATTATTTAAAATTTGGTTTCGGATATCCAATAAAAATATCTGCTGTACACGGAATAAATACAGGAGATCTTTTGGATGAAGTTGTTTCAAGGTTTAAAGAGGACACTGCAGATATATTGGAATACAGCGAAGAAAAAATCCCGGGTATATGCATATTAGGTAAACCTAATGCAGGTAAGTCAACATTATTTAATTCTATAATTAATGAAGAAAGGGCTATAGTTGATGAGGTTGAAGGCACTACCAGGGACAGTATAGATATTATTATGAATATAGACAGCAGGAATTATAGATTCATAGATACCGCCGGTCTAAAAAGAAAAAAAGTAAAAGAAGAAGATTTAGAATTTTACAGTGAATTAAGAACAATAAAATCAATAGAAAATTCGGATATTTGTTTAATTGTTGTAGACTGCACCAGGGGAATAACTATGCAGGATTTAAAAATTGTAGAAATTTGTATAAAAAAAGGTGTGAGTATCTGTATAATATTTAATAAAATTGATTTAGTTGATAAGAATACTATTTCTGATATTGTAGAAACATTCAATATGAAAATTAAGTTTGCAAACTATATTCCTTTTTTGAAAGTCAGTGCATTGACTAAAAAAGGGATTGAAAATATTATGGGTATGATAGATAAATTGATGAAAGAAAGAAAAAAGAAAATAAAAGAAAGTGAAATCAACCATTTGTTTAAAGAATTTGAAAAGAAAAAAGAGGGTATTTATATTAAAAGGAAAAAGTTTAGGATTAAATTTATAAAACAGCTAAAGGCTTCACCGCCGTATTTTTTGGTTTTCTCAAATATGGATGCTGCAAGAAGTGTGAATTTAAGAAGATATATTGAAAATAATATAAGAAAAAAATTTGGATTTACGGGTACGCCTATATATTTTAAATTTAAATATTGAATTATAAAAAATCAAATAGATAATGAGGAAAAAAATAATTATAAACATAGTAGGTGCAGGTAGCTGGGGGACTACTCTGGCAGTGATTCTTGCAAGAAAGGGATGTATTATCAATTTATGGACAAGAAGCAGCTCAACATATGAAGAAATTAAAGAATCCAAAAAAAATATAAAATATACAAAAGATTTAATTATTCCAGGAAATGTAAAGCCTTTTATGGATTTAACAAACGAATTCGGCAATCCTGAAATTGTAATTTTTGCAGTTCCATCACATGCCTTAAGGGAAATACTTATTAGATTTAGAAAAAAACTTGAGGACAGCAGCAAGTATATAAAATGCATCTTAAACGTTGCTAAAGGACTGGAGACTACAAGTAATCTTAGATTATCACAGGTTTTAAAAGAATGTTTGCCTGAAAAATTAATTTCTAAGATCTGTGTATTGTCAGGACCAAATATTGCTTTAGAGATTGCAAAAGATTTACCCAGTGTATCGGTTGCGGCATCCTACAGTATGGAAGTTTTAAAATATGTTCAACCTATATTATCAACTGATAAATTAAGAGTTTATACCAATAATGATGTTATAGGAGTGGAGATCGGCGGAGCAGTAAAAAATATAATAGCTATTGCTTCAGGAATTTCCGACGGTCTGGGATACGGTGCAAATACAAAAGCTTCTCTTATAACAAGAGGATTATATGAACTTTCTAAATTTGGTATCAACCTTGGAGCAGATCCAATGACTTTCTCAGGAGCAGCTGGAATGGGGGACCTTGTAGCAACATGTATAAGCAAGCACAGTAGGAATAGAAATGTAGGGGAGAGATTAGCCAGAGGAGAAAAAATAAATGAAATAATGGAGAGCATGTATATGGTCGCAGAAGGTGTAAGGACTACCGAAGCAGTTTATAATATTTCAAAAAAGATAGATGTTGAATTGCCTATTACAGAAACTGTATATGAGATAATCTATAAAGATTTAAGTCCTGAAGAATCAGTAAATAAACTTATGAGAAGAAAGTTTAAAGCTGAAGTTGAAGATATTACATGAGCCGATGTCTTTACTAATAATATTTGTTATCCTAAAATATATAATACGGGACGTGGCGCAGTTTGGCTAGCGCACCAGTATGGGGTACTGGGGGTCGGAGGTTCAAATCCTCTCGTCCCGACCATATAAGTTACAGAGATTTATATAATTTATTTATAGCTTACTGATAAAGAAATTTTAAAAACTTATACAAATTTCACAAGAAAGAAATTTAAAAACCAGTATAATAAGAATTAACATGGAACCAAAACAAAATAATAAAAAAACAGAATCCATAAAAGAAAAAAAGATTGAATTTACAGAAAAAGTCTCGATCAATATACTGGAAGATATAAAAAAGATACCTGCAAAAAAAAGCGGGCTTGTAATCATAAAGGGTCCTAATATAGGAGATAAATTTTTAATCAATAGATCCAAATTTACAATAGGCAGGAATCCAGATTCTGATATATTCCTTGACGATATCACAGTTTCAAGGAAACATGCATTGTTGAAAAAATCCGGAGATAATTTTGAATTAAGAGATTTAGGAAGTTTAAATGGAAGTTATTTAAATGGAGAAATAGTGGAAAATTCATTGCTTAAAAACGGTGATAAAATACAGATAGGTAAATATATATTTTTATTTTTTCATCATAGTAAGAAGTCTTAAGTGACTGAAAAAAATCAAGAAAAAAAATATCTTACAATAGGTAAGGTAGTAAAAAAATTAAAGAAATTATACCCGGAACTGACCGGCAGTAAACTAAGGTTTTTAGAGTCTGAAGGTCTTATTTCTCCTAAAAGATCGTCAAATAAGTATAGAATTTATTATAAAGAGGATGTTGAAAGATTGACCTTTATATTAAAAATGCAGAAAGACTTCTATATGCCCTTAACAGTTATAAAACAAAAGATGAAAACAAAAGAATTTAAAGAATTTATAAACATAGATAAATCTTCCGAAAATATTCAATTAAAATTAGATGAAGAATTCAAACCCGATTACAGGACAAAAAAATTTTCACAGGAAGATATAAGGAAAAATTTTAAACTGTCACAAGCTTCTATGAACGAATTATTAGATAATGAATTGGTAAAGTGGAGCAAAGAAAACAATAAATTTATTATAAATGCAGAAGATATTGAGATTTTAAAGCTTGCAGGTGAATTATCAAAATACGGTATAAAGGTAAAACACTTAAAATTATTTGAGAACTTTGCCACACGCAATTCCTCTTTTATACAGCAGATAATATTTCCTCTGATGATGTCTGGAAAAAAAGGATTTCATAATAAAGCAGCCAGGGAATTAAGCAGGCTGGAAAGAATGCTTTGCGACTTTCAGGAGCTTCTAATAAAAAGAGAAAATAGAAGGTTTATAGAAAAATATAAATGATATACAGTTTTTCTTCAGTTTTAAAAAGCAGTAGTTTAAAAGCATATTGCGTTATATTAATCTTTTTTATATTATTTTCCGGTTTTCTATTTTTAAATCCCAATAATATCTATTGCTATACGGGTGAAGCTTCTTATAATGATGAAATAGATATAACTGCAGAATCTGCTTTAATTTTGAATTATGTTACAGGTGATGTTCTGTGGGAGAAGAATTCCGATAGATTAATGTACCCGGCCAGTACTACCAAGATGCTCTCAACGATTGTTGCTATGGAAAACATAGATGATTTTAACGAGATCGTTGAAATATCGAAAAATGCTTCCGGGAGGAACCATTCTTCTTTCAAGTTTAATAAAGGGGACAGGATGAGTTTGATGGATCTTTGCAAAGCTTCGCTCATATGTTCCCATAATAACGCGACTATAGCACTTGCCGACTATGTTTCAGGCAGTGTAGAAGATTTTCTAAAATTAATGAATGAAAAGGCACAAGAAATAAATGCCACAGATTCTTTTTTCCAGAATACAAACGGATTAGACGATGATTTTCCGTATCATAGATCCACTGCAAAAGACCTGGCAATAATTGCAAGTTACTGCATGAAAAATGAGATATTCAGAGAAATAGTAGGTACAAAAGAAGATATAATTATAAAAAATGACCAGGAAATTCAGATTACAAATACAAATGATCTTCTTGATTATGATTATATAAAAGGGATAAAGACAGGCTACACAAATAATGCAGGCTACTGTATGGTTATTTATTCAGAAAAAGATGATTTGGAATTAATAACAGTTGTTTTAAACAGTTCCGAGAATAAAAGAGATGAGGATGTGCTAAAACTTCTTAACTGGGCTTACGGCAATTTAAAATATATAAAAATTGTAGATTCACAAAAGGCTGCTGCAACTGCAACTATTGGAGATAAGGCTGAATTGAACGTTGACCTGTATCCAGAAGCTGATTACATAGAACTTGTAAATGTTGCCGAAGATAAGATTGAAATAAGGCAGGATATAGATAGTAATATAAATTTACCGGTAGAAAAAAGGGATATATTAGGATCAATTGAAATATTTATAAATGGCATGAAGACAAAGGAATTAAATATGATATCCAAAGAAAGTATAGAAAATTGTTATACTTATCAGGAGCTTTCTGATGAAGGAGATCTGGAAATAAGAATATTAGTAATAGTCGCATTAGTATTTTACTTTTCAATAATTCTATTTATAATAGTTAGAAATTTATTTATAAAAAAATAGTCTAACTCTAAATGGAGGTATTTAATTGGTTTTTAAAAGAAATATAACGTTTAAAATTCTGTTTTTTATATTTTTTATCGCATCATTGATCCTTGCCATGATTTATACCGGCTGCAGTTTAGTTGAAACTCCTGAGAAGGAAATAATAGTAAAGGAAACAGGAGAGGAGGAAGAAGTAGTAGGGGAGGAAGAAGGAGAAGAAAGTAAGATCACTGTAGAAGAAATAACTGGAAATATAAACATTTTAAGCGGTTTTGAGATCTCTGATACGGTCAAGGGTGACAGACCTATCGCTTTAATGGTTGAGAATACACCCGATGCAAGACCTCAGTCCGGACTTATATATGCTGATATGGTATTTGAAGTAGTCGATGAAGCAGGGATTACCAGATATGTAGCTGTATATTCTTCTTCTGAGGCAGAAATTGTTGGTCCTGTCAGAAGTGCCAGAATCTATTATGCTGAAATAGCAAGAAGTTTAGATCCAGTATATGTGTTCTGGGGCACATATCCAGAATGCTTTGATGTAATAAAAAATTTAGATATGGATGTTCTTGATGGAAACGAAATGGGTTATGTTGCAGGTACCAGCTCTGGATGGAGAGATTACAGCAGAATCGAACCTGGACAAGATACAGCACATACCGCTTTTATGTCCACCGTGGCACTTAAAGAAGACGCAATTAATTATGACTATTCCCTTAAAGGAGGGCAATCTCCATTAAAATTTAAAGAAGATTCGGCCAGTTCTGATAGGGGAGATGTATCGGATATAACTATTGATTTTTCTACTGAAACTTATAAAGCTTATTTTGAATATGACAGGGAAAACAATAATTACCTAAAATTTGTCGGAGGTTCACCGCATACGGACTATGAGACAGGAAACCAGATCAAAGTCAATAATATAATTGTCATGATCACCAATATTGAAGGCCCTATAGACCAGTACGGGCATATGATCGTGAGGACAACTGGGACCAGTGATGTTGGAAAGGCTCTTTTCTTTATGGACGGAAATGTTACAGAAGGTACCTGGGAAAGATCATCTGCATTTGACCCATTTACATACAGAAATAAAGACGGAGATACTATATTTTTTAATAGGGGGTCTACCTGGGTAGCATTGATTCAGGATGCTGATATGTTAACGTATTAGGATTAAATTATTACTCAACCTAAATTTTGAGCGAACAAGCAGAAAAAGAATTAATAAAAAGCGATATTTTGGGAAATATACTGTTTTCCGGTTCGGAGATAGCAAGTAGAGTATCAGAGTTGGGCAGGGAAATAACTAAAGATTATAGAGGCAGGAATCTGCTGCTTGTAAGCATTTTAAAGGGTGGTGTCATATTCTTATCGGATCTTATGAAACAAATCGACCTTCCTTTAAGTATAGATTTTATGAGCATTTCTTCCTATGGTATAGACGGCACTTCGACTGGTGTAGTAAGGATAACAAAAGACCTTGATGAATCAATAGAAGGGAAAGATGTAGTTATAGTAGAAGATATTATTGATACCGGTCTTACAATTGGTTATCTATTAAGAAACTTAAGATCAAGGTATCCAAAAAGTCTTGAAATATGCACCCTGTTAGACAGGGATATAAGGAGAATTGCAAATATCAACATTAAATATAGCGGTTTTAAAATAGGGGAGAAATATATAGTAGGATACGGGTTAGACTATAAGCAGAAATTTAGAAATCTCCAGGCTATATACGAGCTGAAGCTGGATATGGTAACAAAAGACATCGAGTCTTTAAAGAGCAGCTCCAGTATTTAAAAAATTTTACCTATACAATAGGTTTATCGATTTATATTCCCAAGTGTTATATAATTAGTTGAAAAATGCCAGATATTTTTTAAAAAGTGAGAATTAAGAGAAATAATAATTTAATAAAAATGACTTTAGAGGGTGTAAGAATTGAAATACCCTCAAATAAACCAATTTTGCTTTTAAAGGAAGAAAACGGGAATAGATACCTTCCTATCTGGATCGGTCCTTTTGAGGCTTCTGCTATAGCTCTGGAGCTTTCAAATATAAAAACACCAAGGCCGATGACTCATGATCTAATAATGAATATTATCAACAATCTAAAGATAAGTATCGACAATATTGAGATAACTGACATAAAAAATAATACATTTTATGCAATAATAAATATCAAAAACACAGACAGAAAGGTTGTTAGAATAGATTCAAGACCATCAGATGCTATTGCTACAGCCGTCAGAAGTAAATGTGATATATATGTTAAAGAGCATGTTTTAGAATCGGGTGGACTTAGAATTCAATCAATTGATGAAGAAATTGATAAATTTAA
>CAZODQ010000001.1:0-276491 GCA_964578625.1 uncultured Actinomycetota bacterium | reverse complement strand
GTGAAGGCGGAAGGACCATAGGCGCCGGCAGTGTTACAAAGATAATTAAGTAGAAGGAGTTAATGTGGCAGCTGCTAAATTAGGACAGAAAATTAGAATTAAGTTAAAAGCATACGATCATGAGGTTATAGACCGTTCGGCAAAAAAAATAGTTGAGACTGTTGAAAATTCAGGGGCAAAAGTTTCAGGGCCGATTCCGCTGCCGAATAAAAAAAATGTTTATTGTGTAATAAGGTCTCCTCATGTGGATAAGGATTCAAGAGAACATTTTGAAATAAGGACCCATAAGAGGCTTATAGATATTATTGATCCTACGCCAAAAACGGTAGATTTATTGATGAGGCTTAATTTGCCGGCTGGTGTGGGTATAGAAATAAAATCTTAAGCAAGGATATTCCCTTAGAAAGTGATGTAAATATGGTAGATGCAATATATGGAAAGAAGATAGGATGCACTCAGATTTTTAATGAGAGCGGCAATGCGCTGTATATTACAGCCATTGAAGCTGAACCTTGTGTAGTTGTACAAGTTAAAGACAGTGAAAAGAATGGATATAATGCCCTTAAAGTAGGTTTTGGGGAAATTAATGAAAAGAAAGTGGTCAAACCGCATAAGGGCGAATTTAAAAAGAACAAGGTAGATCTGAAGAGACACTTGAGGGAAATCAGAGTAAATGAATTTGACAAGGAATATAAACCTGGCGACAGTGTGGATGTAAAAATCTTTAAGGTAGGAGATAAAGTAAAAATAACCGGGAACAGCAAGGGTAAAGGTTTTGCCGGGGTGATAAAAAGACACGGCTTCCACAGGGGAAGGATGACACACGGTTCTCATTCGCATAGAATACCCGGTTCAATAGGTATGTGTGCTACTCCATCGAGAGTATTAAAAGGTAAGAAAATGCCAGGGAGAATGGGAAATAGAAAAGTTACAGTTCCAAATTCAGAAATAGTTGACATTATTGAAGACCAGAATTTGATTTTAGTCAAGGGGAGTGTGCCGGGTGCAAAGGGCAGTATGGTTTTTTTAAAGAAGATTTAGAAATTATAATTTTAAGGGAGAATGTAATGGCCAGTCTGAATGTTGTAGATTTGGATGGCAAAACGAAAGAAAAAGTGAATATATCTGATGAGATAGTAAATCAGAAAGTAAATTCCGAAGTCCTGTATCAGGAAGTAAGAAGATACCTTGCTACCGCAAGATCAGGAACACATAAGACTAAAAGCAGAGGTGAAGTACGCGGCGGTGGTAAAAAACCCTGGAGGCAAAAGGGCACTGGAAATGCAAGGGCAGGATCTAGCCGTTCACCATTATGGAGAGGTGGAGGAATAACGTTCGGACCTACACCAAGGGATTATGATTTTAAGTTAAATAAGAAAGTGATGAAACAGTCAAAATTAATAGCTTTCTCTGATAAATTTGAAAATAAAAAAATTGTAGTTGTTGATAAATTAAATTTTAAGAAACCGGAGACTAAAAAAGCAGCAGGGATATTAAAAAAACTTAAATTAGATAGTGAAAAAGTGCTTATGGTTTTTGAGAACTTAAATGCTGATGAAGTTAAATCCTTTAGGAATATAAGTAATGTCAGAGTGGAAAGTGCAAGGGGATTAAATGCCTATGTAATACTGGTAGCAGATTATTTGGTTTTTACTAAAAGTTCACTTGACAGCTTTATGGAGAGGACAAAAAATGCAAGACGTTAGAGATATAATTCTTTCTCCGGTCGTATCTGAGAAGAGTTATGCTGCAGTCCAGAATAAAAGGTATTCTTTTTTTGTTGATATCAGAGCAAAAAAAGGTGAAATAAAGAGGGCAATTGAAGAGATATTTAAGGTCAAGGTTTTAAAAATAAGTACTATAAATATAAAGCCCAAGCCCAGGAGGTTGGGAAGGTCACTTGGGACCAGCTCCCGTAAGAAAAGGGCTGTGGTTACTTTAAGTAAAAAAGATAAAATTGATTTTTTTGAATCAGTCTGATTTAGTCTGGAGGCGTTAGTTGTCTATTAAAAAATATAAACCTACAACTCCCGGAAGAAGATTGGCAACAGTAGATGATTTTTCGGTATTGACCAAGAAAAAACCTGAAAAATCACTCACAAGGTCTTTGAAAAAGAATGCCGGAAGAAATGCCAACGGAAAGATTACCCGGAGGCACAGCGGTGGTGGACATAAAAGATTATACAGGATTATAGATTTTAAAAGATTAAAAGACGGTGTCCCGGCAAAAGTGGAATCGATCGAATATGATCCCAACAGAAGTGCAAGGATTGCTCTACTTAAATATAAAGATGGAGCAAAAAGCTATATAATTGCTCCTCTTAAACTAAAAGTGGGAGATACTGTAATGTCAGGGGAAAAAGTAGATATTAAAGTGGGTAATGCACTTCCTTTAAAAAATATACCGGTTGGAACAATTATTCACAATATAGAACTTAAACAAGGCAAAGGTGCAGAACTGGTCAGGTCGGCCGGTGGATACGCCCAGCTTCTGGCAAAAGAGGGTAAATATGCCAATATAAAACTGCCTTCTAGTGAAGTAAGATTAGTAGAGCTGAATTGCAAAGCCTGTATCGGGCAGATCGGCAATACAACTCACGAAATAATTCAACTAGGCAAAGCAGGAAGGAAAAGATGGCTGGGAATAAGGCCGACAGTCAGAGGAACAGCGATGAATCCTATCGATCATCCCCACGGCGGAGGGGAAGGAAAGAATAAAAGTGCAGGAAGGAATCCTGTTACTCCCTGGGGTAAACCAACTTTGGGTTATAGAACAAGAAAGAAAAATAGTATGACTGATAAATATAGAATCAGGAGAAGGAATAAGTAATTATTTAAATGCCTACATTTAAAGGAGGAGCGGTATGTCAAGGTCTTTAAAAAAAGGACCTTTTATTGAAACGAAACTGTTAAAAAGAATAAATGAGTTAAATGAAAAGGGAGAGAAAAAAATCATAAAGACCTGGTCAAGAAGTTCGACTATTTTCCCTGAAATGGTAGGGCATACCATAGCTATTCATGACGGCAGGAGGCATGTACCTATTTTTATATCGGAAGCTATGGTCGGTCATAAACTGGGAGAGTTTACACCAACGAGGTCAATAAGACCTCATGTTTATAAGGGGAAGAGTGAAAGAATTGCTACAGTAAAGCAATAATAGCAATGTGGCAGTTTAAGAAGGGAGTTTTAAAGTATTGGAAGCTAAAGCTGTTGAAAGATATATAAGGATGTCGCCGAGAAAAATGAGATATGTGGTGGATATGATAAAGTTAAGGACTATAGAAGATGCTGTGGATATATTATCTTTAACACCAAAAAAGGCAGCAGTCATAGTAAAAAAGGCTATACAGAGTGCGGTAGCTAATGCAACTGAAAATCATAATATGAAAGAAGAAGATTTATTTATTTCTAAAATATTAGTAAACGAAGGACCGACTTTAAAGAGATTTAGACCAAGAGCCAGAGGAAGAGCTACCAGAATCAGAAAGAGGACTTCTCACCTGTCAGTTTATGTCTCTAATGGAAAAGAAGAGGAGGCTTAGGAGATGGGACAAAAGGTCAACCCTAATGGGCTTAGGATAGGGATCAATAAAGGGTGGCAATCCAGGTGGTTTGCGTTAAAAGATTATGCCAAGTTATTAAAAGAAGATATTATTATAAGAAAAATAATTGAAGAACAACTGGGGAACGCCGGAGTTTCAAAGATTGAGATTGAAAGAACGGAAGAAGAAGTAAAGGTTGATGTAAATACTTCCAAACCGGGTATTGTTATAGGCAGGAGAGGAGCAACAATTAATGATATCAGGGATATTATAGAGAAACAGACCGGTAGCATTATACAGTTGAACATAATAGAAATTCAAAAACCTGAACTTGTTGCAAAATTAGTAGCTGAAGGGATCGCCTCGCAATTACTTGGAAGAGTCAGTTTTAGAAAAGCTATGAAAAAAGCTGTTTCATTATGCATGAAAGCAGGGGCAAAAGGTATAAGGGTGCAATGTGCAGGAAGATTAGGTGGAGCTGAGATGGCAAGGACTGAATGGTATCGGGAAGGAAGAGTTCCGTTACATACCCTTAGAGCTGATATTGATTATGGTTTTGCGGAAGCAAATACAACTTTCGGAAAAATCGGTGTCAAGGTCTGGATATACTTGGGAGATGTAATACTCGATGAAGGGGAGATAGAAAAAGAAAAAAAGCGGAATAAAAAGAATAAAAGTGAAAAAAAGATTTCAGGTTAGGAGATATTCATGGCAGCAATGTTATTGCCAAAGCGGGTAAAACACAGAAAAGTACAAAGAGGAAGGATGAAAGGTACAGCCAAAGGCGGTACCAAGCTGTCCTTTGGGGAATATGGATTACAGGCACTGGAAAGCGGCTGGTTGACCAGTAGGCAGGTAGAAGCTGCAAGAGTGGCTCTTACCAGGCATATAAAAAGGGGAGGAAAGGTATGGATTAATGTTTTTCCCCATAAGCCTGTGACCAAGAAACCGGCAGAGACACGTATGGGAGGAGGAAAAGGCGCGCCGGAGAATTGGGTGGTTGTAGTCAAACCGGGGAAGATATTATTTGAGATTTCGGGCGTCAGTATGGAAGTTGCAAAGGAGGCAATAAAACTAGCTTCAAATAAGCTGTCTATCAAGGCTAAATTTGTTTATGAGGAATTATAAGATAAATAATGAAAGTAATTGAGTTAAAAGAGCAAACAAAGGAAGAATTGGAAACAAAGCTGCTGGATATAAAAAAGAGTCTTTTCAATCTGAAGTTACAAAAAGCCACAGGGCAATTGGAGAATCAGCTGAAAATACGAAATTTAAGAAAGGATATTGCCAGGATAAAAACTGTTCTTAGAGAAAAAGAGCTTAAGATAAGGACTGATGAGAAAAGTAAAGAAGAAAGTAAGAAGAAATAGGAGGTTTTTTGGAAAGAGGAAAGGTCAAAGTAAGAATAGGTACAGTAATAAGCGACAAGATGGATAAAACTGTTGTTGTTGCTATTGAGTCTCACTACAGGCACCCTTTATATAAAAAGATCTTGAGAAAGATGAGGAGATTTAAAGTGCATGATCCCGAGCGGAGCAGCAAAATAGGTGATGTTGTAAAAATTTCAGAAATCAGGCCTGTCAGTAAGACTAAAAGATGGAGATTGGTTGAGGTAATCAGAAAGGCAGAGTAGAGAAGGATTTGAATATGATTCAAGCAGAAAGTAAAGTAAAAGTGGCAGACAACACCGGTGCCAGAGAGATTAAGTGCATCAAAGTTTTAGGCGGAACAAGGAAGAGATATGCACGTGTTGGTGATATTTTTGTCGCTGCTGTAAAGGAAGCGAATCCGGGAGGAGTGGTAAAGAAAAGTGACGTAGTAAAGGCAGTACTTGTAAGATCTAAAAAACTATTTAGGAGAGCCGATGGTTCATATATAAGGTTTGATGATAATGCTGCAGTTATTATTGATCCGCAGAATAATCCAAAGGGAACCAGAATATTTGGGCCGGTTGCAAGGGAGCTCAGAGAAAAAAATTTTATGAAAATTATCTCGCTCTCCCCAGAGGTGGTTTAGTTTCTATCAGGAGTATAAAAGATGTTGAAGATAAAGAAAAATGATAAGGTTAAAATAATAAAGGGAAAAGACAGAGGAAAATCGGGGAAAGTCCTGAGAATAGAGTCTGCTAAAAATAGATTGTATGTGGAAGGTATAAACATTGTAAAGAAACATACCAGGCAAAAGGAGCAGAATAAGCCAGGCGGCATTATTAAAAAAGAAGGACCTATTGGGATTTCAAATGTTAAATTAATTTGTCCAAGCTGTAGTAAACACATAAGAGCGGGTTTTGAAATTAAGGATTCCGGTGAAAAAGTCAGGATATGCAAAAAGTGTGGTCAGCAGATCTAAAGGATGGATATTAGAGGTGATATTAATGGTACCGAGGTTGAAAGAAAAATATAAAAAAGAAATAGTCCCCAAACTGCTGAAAGAATATAAGTATAGAAATATAATGGAAGTACCAAAGATAGAAAAAATTAATGTAAATATGGGAGTCGGTTCGGCAACACAGAACATAAAGGAATTGGAATCAGCCGGCCAGGATTTGGCTATGATCACAGGCCAGAAACCTATTATAACCAAAGCTAGGAAGTCAATTGCAGGATTTAAAGTAAGACAGGGCAATCCCATCGGCTGTATGGTCACTCTAAGGGGTAACAGGATGTATGAATTTTTAGACAGGTTACTCAGTATAGCAATTCCAAGAATTAGGGATTTTAGAGGTCTTTCTAAAAAAAGTTTTGATGGTTCCGGAAATTATACCATTGGTATAAAAGAACAGTTAATTTTTCCGGAAGTAGAATATGACAGTATTTTAAGTGTAAAAGGTATGAACATTACAGTTAATACCAGTGCGAAAAGTGATGATAAAGCACTAATTTTATTGAAGGAGTTTGGGTTTCCATTTAAAAAGTGAGAAACCAGAAGGAAAAGAGGAGAAATTTATTGGCAAGGAAAGGACTTTTAGAAAAACAAAAAAGAGAGCCTAAATATAAAACAAGAAGCTATAACAGATGTTTTAGATGCGGCAGAAGCAGGGGTTATTTCAGAAAGTTTGGATTGTGCAGAATTTGTCTTAGAGAAATGGCTCATGAAGGAAAAATTCCTGGACTGACAAAGTCCAGTTGGTAAAAGGAGGATTTATGTCGGCGGTTACCGATCCTATTTCGGATATGCTAACCAGAATAAGGAATGGTTGTATTGCTAATATGGAATACGTAAACATACCTTATTCAAAATTAAAAACAGAGATAGCCAGAGTACTCAATGAAGAAGGTTACATACAAAGTTATGAGATATTTAAGGATGAGAGTACAAGTGGGGTAATAAGAGTATACCTGAAATATAATAAAGATAAAAATAGCACCATAACCGGAATTAAGAGAATAAGCAAACCGGGGTTGAGAGTCTATGTAAAAAAGGATGAGATTCCCAAGATTCTTGGGGGTTTAGGCACAGTTATAATATCTACGTCAAAAGGCGTGCTTACAGGTGCAGGTGCCAGGAAGTTGAGAATCGGCGGAGAAATTTTATGTTCTATATGGTAGGAGGAGAATAGTTAGAAAGGTGAGTTTTAAGTGTCTAGAATAGGAAAGAGGCCTATTAGTATACCAGCCGGGGTAGAGATTAAATTAAATAAGGATAATATCATTGTAAAGGGAAAATTAGGAGAGTTGTCCCAAAAGATTGATAAAACTTCTGTTAAGTTGAGAATGGAGGACAGCTTATTGACTGTTCTTCCGGTTTCAAATATCAAGGAAAATAGAGCTAAATATGGTCTTTATAGGAGCCTAATCAATAATATGGTTATAGGTGTAAGCAGTGGTTTTAGCAAGACTCTGAAACTAATCGGTGTAGGTTATAGGGTAAGCAAGAAAGGTGACAGTCTGGAGATACTTGCAGGGTATTCTGTTCCTGTAGCAATTGGTCCTCTTAAAGGCATATCTTTTGATGTCCCGGATAATACAACTATTATAATCAGGGGAATAGAAAAGCAGGTGGTTGGAGAAATGGCTGCCAAAATAAGGGGAGTGAGAAAACCGGAACCTTATAAGGGCAAAGGTATAAAATATGAAGATGAAATTATTAGAAGGAAGGTTGGTAAAGCGGCTATTACTGCTACCGGTGCTGCGGGTGCGGGGAAAACAGGCGGTAGTTAACTTCCTACAGGAGATTATATGAAAAGTAAAACCGAAAAGAAGGATAGAGGCTTAAAAAGAAAAATAAGAAGCAGATATAAAATTGGGAAAAACAGCAATCGGCCAAGGCTAAGTGTTTACCGGAGTAATAAACATATCTATGGTCAGATAGTAGATGATAATACCGGTACCGTACTCGCAGGTGTATCAAGCAGTAGTATTAAAAGAAAAGATGAAGATAAGGGTAAAATAGATATCAGCTTTATAGCCGGAGAAGCTTTAGCTGTGAAGGCAAAGAAGAAAAATATAAGTGAAGTAGTTTTTGATAGAGGTGGCTATAAATATCATGGAAGGGTAAAGGCTCTGGCAGAAGGTGCAAGAAAAGGCGGATTGAAATTTTAACTCTATTTTAAAGGAGGATATTTAGTGGTTGATATTTCTATAGATACAGAATTAAGTGAAAAAGTCATAAAAATAAATAGAGTAGCAAAGGTAGTCAAAGGCGGTAGAAGATTTAGTTTCAGTGCACTGGTTGCAGTCGGTAATATGAACGGCATGGTCGGTGTTGGCTTTGGTAAAGCAAATGAAGTTTCTACTGCAATCCAGAAAGGTATTAATAATGCAAGGAAGAATATGTTTAAGATACCTCTCACCGGTGGAACAATACCTTATACAGTTAATGGCAGGTATGGAGCCGGTCATGTTTTTATGAAGCCAGCCTCACATGGTAAAGGAGTAATTGCTGGTGGTCCGGTAAGAATAATAATGGAATTAGCTGGTGTAAAAGATATTCTTACAAAGTCATTAGGAAGCGCTAATGCCTTAAATATAGTCAATGCTACTGTAAGCGGTCTAAAGATGCTTAGAACACAGGACCAGGTTACGAACATTAGAAATAAAGAAGAAAAGATAAAATAATTATATTAGTTGTAGATTTTTAAAAGATTAGAAAGAGAAAATAGTGAAACTTAGTAATATTAAATCTCCTAAATCGGTAAAAAAAAGAAAGAGGCTGGGTAGGGGAAATGCTTCCGGACATGGAACTACCAGCGGAAGAGGTACAAAAGGACAGTTGTCCCGGTCAGGCGGAAAAACAAGAATAGGTTTTGAAGGCGGGCAGATGCCTCTTCAAAGAAGATTGCCTTATATTAAAGGTTTTAAAAACACCCGGAAAAAGATAAATAATATAGTTAATGTCTGGCAGCTGGAAAAGTTTAAAAATGATAGTGTTGTTGACTATAATTTTTTAAAGAAGAACGGTTTTATTATAAAGAAGTCAGGACTGGTAAAAATATTGGGTAATGGCAAGCTTACTAAGAAAATAACTGTTAAGGCTGATTATTTCAGTAAAAATGCTGAGGCTAAGATCAAGAAAGCTGGTGGAAAGGTAGAGGTGATTTAGTGTTCCGGGCTATTTTAAATGCTTTCAGGATTAGAGAAATCAGAAACAGAATATTGTTCACTATTGGTATCCTGGCTGTTTATAGATTCGGCGCTAATATTACTATTCCAGGAGTAGATGCTACCAAAATACTGGAGCAGGTCGAAACCGGAATAATGGGCATGATGGATCTGTTTTCCGGCGGGGCTCTGCATAATTTTGCAGTATTCACTCTTGGTATCATGCCCTATATAACTGCTACCATAATACTGCAGCTGCTTAGAGTAATAATTCCCAGACTGGAACAGTTGTCAAAGGAAGGAGAAACCGGGCAGAGGAAGGTAAATCAAATAGCAAGATATATGACTGTCGGGCTTGCTCTGATCCAGTCTACCGCAATGGTCTTTTTCTTCAAAAGTTATGGTGCAATTGAAGATTTTGATTTTATACATGTTTCCTTAATCATTATTACATTAGTTGCAGGGACTACTGTAATAATGTGGCTGGGTGAGTTGATAAATATACACGGAATAGGAAACGGCATCTCACTTTTGATATTTGCTAATATTGTTTCCAGAATGCCCGGTCAGTTTATAAGTCTGTTCAGACTCCGTGGTACTAATTACTTCTTTTTGGCGGTTTTTGCAATTTTTTCTATTGGTATAATTGTAGCTATAATACTTATACAGCAGGGAGAGAGAAAAATACCTGTCCAGTATGCGAAAAGGATCGTAGGGAGAAAAATTTTTGGAGGCCAGAGTACCTATATACCGCTTAAAGTCAATCAATCCGGAGTTATGCCTATAATCTTAGCTATAGCGATTATACTTTTTCCGACAACTATTGCACGATTCATTCCTAATAAATGGGTTCAATCAATTGCTAATTCGTTAAGTGCAACTATAGAAGGTAGGATTAATCCGATTTACGCTATTACTTATACTGTGCTTATTATTATATTTGCTTATTTTTATACTGCTATTACTTTTAATCCATTGGACACTGCAGATAACCTGAGAAGGTATGGAGGATTTATACCGGGACTCCGACCGGGGAAAAATACTGCAGATTACTTAACAAATGTTTTAAACAGGATCACATTACCGGGTGCCGTATTTTTGGCAATAATCGCCCTTCTTCCTGAAATATTAATTAATTATCTTGGGATACCTTTTAGATTTGGGGGAACATCTATACTTATCGCTGTTGGTGTTGCTCTGGATACAATGAGGCAGCTTGAGTCACATCTAACTATGAGAGATTATGAGGGATTTCTAAAATGAACTTAATTTTACTGGGTGCTCCTGGTGCAGGGAAAGGGACTCAGGCGGAAGCGATTTCTGAGGATTTAAATATACCCCATATTTCAACCGGGGAGATTTTAAGGAATGAAATAAAAAAAGGGTCTGAATTGGGGAAAAAGGCTGTTAAATTTGTTGAGAGCGGAAAATTAGTCCCAGATGAGATAATAATTGAAATGATAAGAGGGATATTAGGCAATAGCGGGTCAAAAAGCGGATTTCTAATGGACGGTTTTCCGCGGAATTTAAAACAGGCAAAAATGTTTTCAAATGTTCTGAACCAGCTTGGAATTAAATTGGATAAGGTAATAAATATAGTTGTTGATAATAACGAGGTAATAGAAAGACTCAGCAAGAGAAGGACATGCAGCGCTTGTGAAAGTGTATTCAGCATCGATAGTGATGTACATGATGAAAAATGTCCTAAATGTGAAGGGGAATTGATTAGAAGAAAAGATGATGAACCAGAGATTATCAAACACAGGTTGGAAGTATATGAAGAGGAAACCAGACCGCTGGCTCAATTTTATACCAAAGAAGGGCTGCTGGTAAATATTAATGGTTCCGGAAGTAAAAAAGAAATAACTAAAAGGATATTGAGGTCCCTATGATTATATGCAAGTCAACTGCTGAAATTGGATTGATGCATGAAGCCGGAAGGATAGTAGCCAAGGTTTTGAGGAAAATAGAAGAAGTTATAAGGCCTGGTATCACAACCGATTATATAGATAGAATGGCTGAAGATATTATTGTTGGTGAAAAGGCAGTTCCTGCTTTTAAGGGTTATAAGGGAAAAATAAGTAGTAAGCCTTTTCCAAATAGTGTTTGTATATCTGTTAATGAGGAAGTTGTTCACGGCATTCCAGGAAAGCGTGTGATAAAAGACGGGGAACTGGTCTCTGTAGATGTCGGAGTAAAAAAAAATGGTTTTTATGGAGACGGCGCAAGAACTTTCATGGTTGGAAATGTAAGTAAAATTGCCGAAAGATTATGTAATGCTACCAGGGATGCACTTGATAAAAGTATAAAGAAATGCATTATTGGAAACAGATTATCAGATATATCCAACGAGATCGAAAATAGATCCATTGAGGATGGTTTTTCAGTTGTTAGGGATTTTGTCGGTCATGGAATCGGAAGAGATATGCATGAAGACCCGCAGATTTTGAATTATGGGCCTCCGGGACAGGGACCGGTCTTAAAAAAAGGTATGGTTTTGGCTATAGAGCCTATGTTTAATCAGGGAAGCAGTGATGTTGAGGTACTGAGTGATTTGTGGACTGTTGTTACAAAAGACAGGAAACTTTCCTGTCATTTCGAGGATACAATAGCAGTTTTAGAAAACAGCCCTTTGATATTAACCAGAGTCTGACAATTGTAGTAAAATATTATAGACATACTAGAATTTTTTTGATAACCTACGTATTTGCATTATTTTTAATTTAAAAATATTGGCAATATTAGCAACCGGAGTTTAAATATTTCAAAAAAAGAAGGAATAATAGAAGCTGAAGGAACTATTTTAGAGGCGCTGCCTAATGCAATGTTTAGGGTGGAGCTTGATAATGGTCATAAGATATTGGCTCATATCTCAGGGAAAATGCGTATGCATTATATTAAGATCTTACCTGGCGATAAAGTCAAAGTTGAGATATCGCCTTATGACTTAAGCAGGGGGAGGATTACTTTTAGGAAAAAGTAATTGTATTTTAATGGAAAGAAGGAAAGATAATGAAAGTTAAGCCATCGGTTAAGAGAATATGCAAAAGCTGTAGGGTCATAAAAAGAGAAGGGAAAGTTATTATTATTTGCAAGAATCCCCGTCATAAGCAGAGACAGGGTTAAGGAGGTTTTCAATTGGTAAGAATTTCGGGTGTTGATATTCCGAATGATAAACATATATGTATATCTCTTACTTATATTTTTGGTATCGGGAGGTCTACAGCAGAATCAGTACTGGATGAACTGAATATAAAAAAGACTATAAAGACCAAGGACCTTAGCGAAGATGAACTTGTGAAGATAAGAGAATATTTAGAAAATAATTATACTATTGAAGGAGATCTTAGAAGAGAAGTAAACCAGAATATAAAAAGGCTGATTGAGATAAATTCTTACAAGGGTATCAGGCATAAGAGAGGTCTGCCTGTTAGAGGTCAGAGAACTCATACAAATGCGAGGACCAGAAAAGGCAGAAAAAGGGGTGTTGGTGTAAGGAAGAGCCAACCCTAATAAAATTTTCAGGAGGTTAATTTGGTTAAGAAAACTACTGTAAAAAAAAGAGTAAAGAGTAAGGAAAGGAAAAATATACCATATGGTATTGCACATATTCAGTCTACTTTCAACAATACGATTGTAAATATAACTGACTTGAATGGCGATACTATTGCTTGGGGCAGTGCAGGAGGGCAGGGATTTAAAGGTTCTAGAAAAAGTACTCCGTTTGCTGCTCAAATAACAGCGACTGCTGTTGCGAGAAATGCGCTGGAGCATGGGGTTGCTAAGGTAGATGTAAGAGTAAAAGGCGTGGGTTCCGGAAGAGAGACTGCTGTAAGGTCTCTGCAGGCAGCCGGACTTGAAATTGGTAATATAATTGATGTAACACCGGTTCCCCATAACGGCTGTAGACAGGCTAAAAGGCGAAGGGTTTAAAGAGTTTTAAATAAGGAGCAATGATAAATGGTCGAGGCTAAAGGATCTTCCTGTAAACTATGCAGGAGAGAAGGAGAAAAGTTATTTTTAAAAGGTCAGAGATGTGTTTCTGATAAATGTGTAATGGAGAAAAAACCTTACGTTCCCGGACAGAGATCAAAGAGAAGACTGATGGAAACTGAATATTATACTCAATTGAGAGAAAAACAAAAAGCCAAGAGATATTATGGAATACTAGAGCAGCAGTTCAGGAACTATTACAAGAAAGCAGTGAGGAAAAAAGGAGTTACCGGAGAGGTATTGCTACAGATGCTGGAGACCAGACTTGATAGTATTATTTACCTGATGGGTTTTGCAACATCCAGGGCTCAGGCCAGACAGTTTATAAACCACGGCCATATTCAGGTAAACGGCAGGAAAGTCGATAAACCTTCGTATCAGTTAAAAGAGGGGCAGGAAGTAAGTGTTTCTCCATCCAGTAAGGAAATAGTCCCTATATTGGAAGCAAAAGAGAGTGGAAGCAGTTTGACCATGCCCGAGTGGTTAGAAGTTAATTTAGAGAATTTAAAAGGTAAATTATTAAGATATCCCGAACGGGATGAGATAAAAGTTTCTATTAATGAGCAGATAATAGTAGAGCTTTATTCTAAGTAATTTGAGTATCTTTTCTTTATAGGAGGTAGATATAAATTGCTAAAGATGCATAAACCTAATGTAAGTGTCAAGCATAAAGATGATTTTTCCGGCGAATTTATAATTGAACCATTAGAAAGGGGTTTTGGCCATACTTTAGGAAATTCCATTAGGAGAGTTTTGCTTTCATCTATAGAAGGTGTGGGCATTACAAGGATAAGGGTTGAAGATACCATGCACGAGTTTTCAACTTTAAAAGGAATGAAAGAAGATATGATAGAGTTCATTGCAAATCTAAAAGGAGTTGTTTTTAAAATGGAGGGCGATGAACCAGTGTTGCTGAAACTTGAAAAGAAAGGGCCAGCAACCGTAAAAGCCTCGGATATAAAACTTTCCTCCGATGTTGAAATAGTAAATCCGGATTCGTATATTTGTACCTTAACTAAAAAAGGCAAATTGAAGGCAGAGATAAGAATTGAAAAAGATAAAGGTCATAAAACAGCGGAAGAGAATGTGGTAGAAGGCGAGCCTCTGGGGGTAATACCGCTGGATACCATATTTTCACCTGTGAAGCTGGTTCAATTTAAAGTAGAGAATACAAGAGTTGGCCAGATGACAAATTTTGACAGGCTTTCTATAGATATAAGAACTAACGGCAGTGTTAAACCAGAAGATGCCTTAAGCCAGGGCTCTAAAATAGTAAATGATTATATGGCACTTTTGATAGATTTGTCTGATAAAGAGGATAAAGATGAACCTATATTTGAAGAAATTGAGGAAGAAGATAAAAAACAGGAGTATCCTTCTATAGAGGAATTAGAACTTTCGGTAAGAGCATATAATTGTCTTAAGAGGGAAGGGATTGATTCCGTAGAGAAGTTATTGGAATATACTGAAGACGAACTTCTTGATATTAGAAATTTTGGCCAGAAATCTATTCAGGAAGTAAAAGACAAAGTAAGGGAACTGGGATTATCCTTTAAGCAAAACAGCAAACAGGAGAACTAAAATATGGTGATACCTAAAAGAGGCAGAAGATTGGGAGGCAGCAGTAGTAACCAAAAATCGATTATGAAAAATTTAGCTATTTCGTTGTTTCAAAGTGGAAGAATTACCACTACAATAACAAAGGCAAAGTATCTCAGGAGTTTTGTAGATAAATTAATAAACATAGCTAAAAAGGATAACCTGGCGGCCAGGAGAAACTGTATTAGACTGTTAAGTAACACTGAGGCAGTGCGGAAATTGTTTAATGAAATAGCTCCGGGAATGTATGATAGATCGAGCGGATTTACCAGGATAGTGAAGTATAAGAACAGGTGTGGTGATGGAGCTCAATTAGTAATAATGGAACTGCTAACAAAATAAATACAGAGGATAATGTTAGTTTGAAAATTATAAATTATCGTGCACAAGACTATGGATAACTATATGGTTGTGCTGGAGTATGATGGGACTAATTATAATGGATTCCAAATACAGAAAGGTGGGGTCAATACTATTCAGGGCAAGCTGGCAGAAGTCCTTTCAAAGGTCCTAAATAAAAATGTGGATTTTAAATACGCCGGAAGAACTGATGCCGGGGTTCATGCAAAATATCAGGTAGTAAATTTTAAAGCAGGCAGAAATTTAGATATTTACAGATTCTTATGGTCTGTCAACAGCTTGCTTCCGGATGATATAGTAGTAAAAAAAATTGAAAAGGTCAGCCCTTTTTTTGATGCCAGAAGAAGTGCTGCTCTGAGAGAGTATAGTTATTTTATGGTAAATAAAAGATACCAGAGTGTTTTTTTAAAGAAGTACAGTATCCTTATAGCAAAAAAACTGGATATCAGGCTTATGAGAAGAGCCGCAAGGATGTTTATAGGAATAAAGGATTTTGGTTCTTTTTGCAGTCCCAGCTGTCTGAGGGGCAACACTGTCAGGAAGATATTTAGATTTACAGTAGAAAAAAACAAGGAAGACATAATTATTTTTAAAATAGCAGCAAATTCTTTTTTATATAATATGGTTAGAATTATAGTAGGAACTATAATTGAAGTGGGAAGCGGAAAGAGGAACCTTAAGAGTATAAGTGAAGCTCTTATAGTAAGAGACCGAAAATTAGCTGGTAAAATAGTACCGGCGAAGGGTCTTTTTCTTACAGGAGTGGATTACTAAAGGTAATTGGAGGGATTCATGGTAAGAGTCGGTCTTAAAACATTTAATTTAAAAAAGGAAGAAATTAAAAGAAAGTGGTTTTTAATTGATGCTGAAGGTAAAAACCTTGGCCGCTTATGTACTGAAATAGCTAAAATTCTAAGAGGTAAAAATAAACCAATTTTTACGCCGCATTTGGATTGTGGTGATTTTGTAGTGGTTATAAATGCAGAAAAAGTAAAAGTTACCGGAAACAAGCTTGCAGATAAGAATTATTACAGGCATTCCGGTTATATTGGAAATTTAAAAGTTACCAGCTTGGAAGAAATGATGAAAAAATCGCCTGAAATTGTTATTAGAAATGCAGTACGGGGTATGCTCCCGCACAATACTTTAGGCAGAAAAATACTTAAGAAATTAAAAATATACAGGGGTAATAAGAGTCCCCATAGATCACAAAAACCTGAAAAAATCGATTTATAAAAAGGAGAATCAATTTGACTAAGCAGGTAGTTTATAGTGCAACAGGAAAGAGAAAACAGTCAATTGCAAGGGTAAGATTATTTCCCGGAGAAGGAAAGATTCTGGTTAATTCAATAGACTTTAAAGAATATTTTAAAAGAGAGTCCCTTGTAACTGTTATAATGGAACCTCTAAGACTTACTAACACTGAGAATGCGTATGATATTACTGCAGATTTATACGGGGGAGGAATATCGGGACAGGCAGGAGCGCTGCGCCACGGTATTTCAAAAGCATTGATTGAAATCAATAAAGAATACAGGCCTATATTAAAAAAGGAAGGTTTTTTAACCCGCGACTCCAGAGTTAAGGAAAGAAAAAAATATGGGCTAATAAAAGCCAGAAAAAGACCCCAGTTTTCAAAGAGATAATTGTCTTGTCTTAATGAATTATCCTTGTTTAAAAATAGATCTGGAGAAAATCTCCCATAATAGTAAAATTATTAACCTGAAATGTACTGAAATGGGTATATCGCTGGTTGGTGTTACAAAGTGTATATTGGGAGATATTAAAATAGCAGGGGCAATAAAACAGTCAGGAATTAGTATATTCGGGGACAGCCGGCTTGAGAATCTTAAAAAATTAAGAGACTTTTTTGGAGATAAGCAGCAGCTTATAATGCTTCGAAGTCCCATGCCGAGTGAAGTCAAACAGCTGATTGAGATATGTAATATTAGTTTGAACACACAGTTAAGTGTTGTGGAGCAGATTGACAGGGCCTGTCGAGGAAAAAAGATAAAGCACCGTATAATAGTTATGGTTGAGACAGATGATAAAAGAGAGGGCTTGCTTTCAGAAGAGGTGGTAGATTTCTGCAGAGTGGTTATAAATAACTTCAAATCAATCGAATTATACGGACTTGGCACTAATGCAAGATGTTATACAAAGAAGGGTCCTACTCCGGAAAGTTTAAAAATACTTATAGATCTAAAAGAAAAGATTGCTAAAGCTACAAATAAGGAAATACCTGTTATATCCGGTGGAAATTCAAGTGTCTGGAATCTAATTGAAAAAAGGTCAGTTCCAAGAGGGATCAATCAGGTCAGAATGGGGGAGGCTATACTTCTGGGTCATAATACCATAGATTATAAGCCAATAAGAGAAGCCTTTATAGATTCATTTATTCTTGAGGCAGAAATAATAGAGGTAAAAAGAAAAGACGACGATGTGTATAAAATTATCTTAGCCTTAGGTCTGCAGGATGTAAACAGCAAAAACATTTATTGCTGCAATCCTGATTTATATATCATAGGTCAGAGTAGTGACCATACTATTTTAGGAATAAAAGGAGATAAATTTAAAAAAAGAAAAGATGTCTGCCTGGTTCCGAAAACCGGCGACGTAGTTTCTTTTAATATTGATTATTTCGGCCTGTTATCATCTATGACATCTCCTTTTGTAAAAAAGAGTTATATAGAGAGATGAGGTATAATAATATAATAATTAATGTTAAATATTCTGGGAGATTTAAATGTGTGGGATTATTGCATATACAGGGAATATGAAATGTAAAGAAATTTTAATAAACGGGCTTAAGCGATTGGAATACAGAGGTTATGATTCTGCAGGTATTGCTGTAATATCAAACAGTACAGGGAAAAGTGCAGGTTTGACAAATCCGGAAATAAATGTGGTAAAAGAAGCAGGAAAAATAAGGATACTGGAAAATGAATTAAATAATTTAAAAATAGATGGGAATTGTGGTATTGGGCATACAAGGTGGGCTACACATGGTGAGCCAAATAAGGTAAATGCACATCCGCATCTTGATTGCAGAGGGAGTATTGCCGTAGTTCACAATGGTATAATAGAGAATTATGCCGAGCTCAGGGAAGAGCTTAAAAGAGAAGGCCATAAATTCATCTCAGAAACCGATACCGAAGTTTTACCTCATCTGTTGGAGAAATATAATAATGGGAATTTACTTTTGGCAATGCAGAAACTTTTAAAGAAGATAAAAGGCTCCGGCACCATTGTAGCAATTTCCACCGGCCAGCCCAGAGAGATAATCGGAGCCAGAATAACAAGTCCACTGGTTGTAGGAGTATCAAAGAATGGCAATTTCCTTGCTTCGGATATACCTGCTGTACTGGAGCATACCAAAAATTTCATAGTTATAAATGATTTTGAGTCTGTAAGGCTTACGGGAGATAAGGTAGAAATCTTTGATAGAGAGGGTAAAAAAGTAAAAAGAGATCCCTTTATAGTCAATTGGGATATTGTTAGTGCTGAGAAGAACGGCTATGAGGATTTTATGCTGAAGGAAATATTTGAGCAGCCTTATGGTGTTGAAGATACAATGAGGGGCAGGATAATAGACAGCAGATTAAATTTTGATGAACTTGATATGTCAGAGAAGCAGATTAAGGATCTGAAGAAGGTCCAGATCATAGCATGCGGGACATCTTACCATGCTGCTTTGATCGGAAAACAGGTTATGGAAAGATGGGCAAAGATTCCGGTTGAAGTAGATCTGTCCTCAGAATACAGATACAGAGATCCTCTGGTAGAGGATAATTGCCTGTTTATAGCCATAACCCAGTCCGGTGAGACCATTGATACACTGGCAGCAATAAGAGAGGCAAAATTGAAAGGGGCTAAAATAGTAGCCATTACAAATGTCGTAGGCAGTACGGTAGCCAGAGAATCTAATTCTGTCATATATACTCATGCCGGTCCGGAAATAGGTGTTTGTGCCACTAAGACTTTTACCGCTCAGATTATAGTCATGTATCTTATGGGGCTGTATTTTGCTGGAATCAGAGGGAATATAAATAAAAATAAGTTTCATGAAACAATCAGTGAATTAAAAATCATCCCTAATAAGATACAGAGTATATTAGATAGAGCGGGTGAAATAAAGAAAATTGCTGATAAAACTTACAAGTATACGTGTTTTTTATTTTTAGGCAGAATTTTTGGTCTTCCGGCAGCAATGGAAGGAGCTTTAAAGCTTAAGGAGATTTC
Organism: uncultured Actinomycetota bacterium; assembly: GCA_964578625.1. Taxonomy (GTDB): domain Bacteria; phylum Actinomycetota; class Humimicrobiia; order Humimicrobiales; family Humimicrobiaceae; genus CAZBSE01. The sequence goes on along the minus strand of CAZODQ010000001.1, from coordinate 257,214 downwards.
ATATATTCATGCCGAAGGGTATGCTGCCGGTGAGATGAAACATGGGCCTATAGCTCTTACGGATATAAAAACAGTAGTAGTGGGAATAATGCCTGCAGATGCTGTATACGAAAAGATCCTTAGTAATATCCAGGAAGTGAAGGCAAGGAAGGCAACTGTATTTTCTGTAATTACCGAGGGAGATAAAAAAACAAAAAAATATGCTGATTATGTCTTTCAGATCCCCGAGACTCTGGAAGAATTATATGCTATCCTGACCATTATACCAATTCAGCTATACTCTTATTATATAGCTAAAAACTTGGGCAGGAACGTCGACCAGCCGAGAAATCTGGCAAAAAGCGTTACGGTGGAGTAAAAATTTATGGAAATATTCGGAGTTGGGGCTGACATAATAGAAGTGGAAAGAATCAGATCTGCTATCAAAAATAATTTGGGATTCCTGAATAGGGTTTATACTGAAAGTGAAGTAGATTACTGCAGTAAAAAAAATAAAGGTAAATATCCAAGTTTTGCTGCACGCTTTGCAGCTAAGGAGGCTGTTGCAAAATCACTGGCTGAAGGAGTCAGCAGAAATATTTCCCTGAATGAAATCGAACTGGCAAATAATGATAAAGGAGCTCCATATATAAAATTATATGGTAAAACTCATAGATTCAGCAAGAAACTTAAAATCAAAGAAATAAAAATATCAGTTTCAGCAACGGAAAAATTTGCAGTAGCCTATGCAGTAGCAATGATATAATTTACATTTTTTAATCAGCTATTCTTTTTATTAAAATTATAGCAAAAAATATTTTTTGCTATAATAAATTGAATAATCTATTATAGATAAAACTTATTGAAAGCTGTGGGGAAATGAAATTAAAAAGGGTTCTAAAGGGAAGTAGGGTTGCTGAGATTGATAGAGAGGCTATCAGTAACGGGGTCGATTCAAAGCTGCTTATGAAAAATGCCGGAGAAGGAATAGCCAAAGAAATAATCAGTGATTTTAAGAGTAAGGATCTAAAGAGAGCAGCACGCGGTCTGGCAGTATGCGGGAGCGGAAATAATGGCGGCGATGGATTTGTTGCGGCTATGAATTTAGTGCTTTATGGAATGAATATAGCTGTTTTTCATATATCTCCGGTAGAAAAATTGAGTCCTGACAGCCAGTTTTATTTTAAAAAGCTTAAGTCATCTGAGAATGTCAATATATACTATTTAAAATTAGAAGATAAAAAAATAAGTTCTTTATTCGAAGAAGAGCTAAAGAAAGTTGATTTTATTTTAGATGCTTTGTACGGGACAGGCCTGCACGGTAAAAATATTTACGGGCCTGCAGTGGAAGTAATAGAGATTATAAATTCCATTAAGAAGAAGGCCAAATATAAAGAGATTTATTCTATTGATATACCATCAGGCATAGATTCCGATAATGGAAAAATTTTAGGGACAGCAATAAAGGCGGATAAAACGATAACTTTTAGCTGCAAGAAAATAGGGCTGGTAAGTTATCCGGGAGCACATTTTACAGGTGATGTTAGAATCATAGATATTGGTATTCCGGAAAAATATTACGGCCGGTATGAACAGATTTTTGAACCTGATTTTCAGTGGGTATCTGAGAATATACCTGTCAAAGAACCTTGGACGCATAAACGCAAAGTAGGAAATCTGTTGGTGATAGCAGGTTCATTGGGATTTACGGGAGCAGCTTCGATGACCTGTATGGGAGCTTTAAGGTCAGGAGCTGGACTTGTAACTCTTGTTTGTCCCTGGGAATTAAACAGCATCTTTGAACAAAAATTAACAGAAGTAATCACTCACCCTGTGGAACAAACAGAGGATGTTTCCATACATATGAACAGTCTTGGAGAAATATTGGAGCTAAGTGATAGATTTGATGCTCTGGCAGTAGGTCCCGGGCTTTCAAGAAATCCAAGTACGATTTGCTTTGTCAGAGAACTATTAAAAAAAACAGAAAAACCGGTTGTATTGGACGCGGATGGCTTATATGCACTTTATGGGCCGAGAGATACCAGAAGTATGGAAAGTTTCGACCTTACAAATGTCATAATGACCCCCCATCCTGGGGAATTGTCGTCAATAATGGGTATTGATAAGATTAAATTAGAAGACAGAATAAAAATAAATCTGAAAGCTGCAAAAAAGTATAAATTAATATCTGTGCTTAAGGGAGCCAGAACTATAATTTCTGATTATAAAGATACGACATTTATCAATCCAACCGGAAACTGGGGACTGGCATCAGCAGGTACTGGTGATATACTGACCGGAATTATAGGTTCATTGCTCTGTCAGGGGATGGGACTTATGGAGAGCGCTGTATGCGGGGTGTTTATTCATGGACTTGCTGCAGATATCATAGTAAAAGAAACCAGCAGGACTTCACTTATTGCAACAGATCTTTTAGAGGGCATCAAAAATGTTTTTTTAGAGATTGAAAGAGTAAAATTTGGAGGATGATTTAAATTTATAAAATTATTATGATAGGAGTTTAGAATGCCAGAAATTTTAGCAAGGGATATCATGGTAAAGAAAGTCATAACTATAAACAAGGACGCTTCAGTAAATGAACTTTCGGAATTGCTTATCAAAAATAAAATAAGCGGAGTGCCTGTAGTTGATGACAGAGGCAATCTTGTAGGAATTGCCACTGAGGGTGATTTGATCGTTAAGGATGCTGATTTTCATTTTCCAAGATACTTTAAATTACTGGACGGCATCATATATCTCGAAAGTTTGAATAGATTCAAGAGGAACCTAAAGAAATATCTGGGAACGAAAGTGGAAGATATTATGACCGGTAAAGTCAAAACGGTCAGTGTAGACACACCTGTCAGTGAGGTTGCAAATATAATGATAAGGAACAATATTAATAGAGTCCCTGTATTGGATAGCAGCGGTAATCTTGCAGGTATAATTACCAGGGCGGATATTGTAAAATCAATGATTTAAGGATTTAATTATATCAATGACAGCTAATATACAAAATAGTTTAAAAAAAGATAAAAGATTTGCCTGGGTTGAAATTAATCTAACAAATCTCAAACATAATATAGAAATAATCAGATCTTATCTGGACCCCAAACGTACGATGATAATGGCAGTAGTAAAAGCTGATGCCTATGGTCATGGTGCTATAGAGATTTCAGAGCAGGCAATAAAAAGTGGAGTACATGCACTGGGAGTAGCATTGGTAGAAGAAGGAATAAAGTTAAGAAAAGCGGGCATTGATAAACCCATTTACGTTTTAGGTGAAAGCCCGGCCGCGAATATAAAAGAGGCTGTAGAGCATAATTTGATCCTGTGTGTAAATTCGTATGAATCAGCACAATTCATTTCAAGGGAATGTGTGAAGACCGGCAGGAAGATAACAATCAATTTAAATATAGATACAGGAATGAGCAGAATAGGAATAAATTTCAATGATGCACCAAGTCAGATTTCAAAAATGTTGGTTCTTCCTAATCTAATAGTTGATAGTGTTTCTACGCATTATGCCTGTGCCAGCTGTAGAGATAATTCCTATACGGAACTGCAGTGGAGTAGATTCAATGAAATTTTAAAGTATACTAAGGATAGTAAAAATCCAATAAGATTTTATCACTGTTCAAACAGTGCAGCTTTTTTTAGATATAAAAATATGCACCTTGATATGGTAAGAACCGGGATTTCTTTGTATGGGTTGAATCCTTATGACAGAGATTACTGTGATTGGCTTAATCCGGATGCTGTTGACGCCATATCTAAATTGAAGCCTGTGTTCAGCCTTAAAACCAGAATAACTTTTATAAAAAACGTATCCATAGGTGTGGCTGTTTCTTATTGTGGTACTTTTAAAACTCAGAGAGATAGCGTAATTGCTACTGTGCCTGTGGGTTATGCAGATGGCTACTCAAGATTGCTTTCCAATAAAGCTGTAGTCTTGATCAAAGGAAAACTTGCTCCGATAGTGGGAAATATTACAATGGACCAGTTTATGATAGATATTACGGATATTGCGAAAAGTGATAGCGTCAGTGTCGGTGATGAGGTTATATTGATTGGTGAATGTAAAGGGCAGAGGATAACCGCAGAAGATATTGCTAAACTGATGGGGACTATTAATTATGAAGTAGTTTGTATGTTTAAAGACAGGATTCCAAGGATTTTTACTTAAAAATTATTTATTGTTTTAGTGATTTAATTTGGGGGGATGTCTATATGAGTAAAAAGTTAATGTTTTTAACATTAATGGCATTTATACTGATGGTAGCTGCTGTTGCATGCGGAGCTAAAGTTGACGAAGAAGTTATTTCTTTTACTGATGGGGCGGCAGAAAACATCCTTATTGCTTTAAATGACCAGGATTATGAAAGCTTTAAACTGGATATGGATGATGTGATGCAGGAAACAACCACCGAACAGGAATTTACAAGACTTTCTGCTTATTTAAAGAACACTATTGGAGAATATAGACAGGGTTCCAAAGAATATTCAAGTTCCACTATCCAGGGTGATGTGAATGTTGTAATTTATACGGCTGATTATACGGAAGAGACTGAGAATGTAATTGTAACAATAGTAGTTTCCGCATCGGATGAAGGTATATACAAGATAGCGGGCATCTGGTTTGATTCTCCCAGCTTAAGAGAGACAGAATAAGAATGATCTTAGAAGAAATTGAATAGGTACTTTATTGATGTTAGAATAAAAGAAATTTTTATTAATCTTATTTATTATTCCGAGGAGGAAGGATGAAAAAAATATATTCGCTTTTTTTACTTTCATTATTGGTTATAGCACTGTCTTTTATGGGTGTTGGTTGTGATCAAAGTTATGGTTATAGTTATGGTGAAGAAGCCTTAGGGGCAGGTATAAGTATCTTTTTAATTATATGCTGGGCATTTTTTGCTATTGTTGGAATTTTTTTACTTGTTGTATGGATAATAACGATTATAGACTGTGCCAGAAGAAAAAATGAAGAGTTTCCTGACGGAGGCGAAAATTCTAAAACTATATGGCTGGTAGTACTGCTTGTAACATTGGTAGTCGGATTCTGGTGGGTAGCAGCTATCGTATATTACTTTATGGTAATGAAAAAGAAGCCCCTTAAAAGATAATCAAAGAATTATATAAGGCATATTAAATTTATACATATTAGGTCCTTTAATCGGCCGCGTGAAGTTATTATATTTTCTTAAGACTTTTTCTTAGAGGTAAATTCGTTTATTAAATTTGAAATAGAAGACGGGATAACTTCTTTTTGTTTTAACATACTCATTATATTTTTAATGCCCACTCTATTTATTATATATCCGGCAATTGCCCCTATTACTGCTCCTCCAATAATGAAACCAAGGTCCTTTTTATCAATACCCTTTTTTTTATCCATCTTTAATGACCTCCAACCTGAATTAAAATTAAGCAAGAAATTTTTCTATTTTTTAATATTATAACTCAATATATGCTATTATTTCAAAAATTTACTCGGGAGTAAACAGATAGAATTATTCCAAGTGCAAATGGGCAATTTTTATTGTAGAATATAAAAAATTTCAATGGGGCGTAGAAATTAAAAGTAAGATTTCGGTTCACCCGTAATTGATAAATAATAATTTTAATGTAAATATGTTATTCAAAAATGAACTATTATGGCTATTGTTGATTCTTGTAAACTTCGGAATCGTGATGCTTGCTTACAGATTTTTCGGGAAGGTGGGTCTTTATGCCTGGATAGGAGTAGCCATTATAATAGCAAATATACAGGTTTTAAAGACAGTTGAATTATTTACCATGGTGGCGACACTGGGTAATATAATATATGGTACTACTTTTCTGACCACAGATATATTGAGTGAGTTTTATGGTAAATCTGAAGCAAGGAAGGCAGTCTTTATAGGTTTTTTTTGTATGATCAGCATGACGGTTGTAATGTGGATATGCCTGAAGTTTGTTCCTGATGTTTCAGATTTTGTTCAAAGTTCTCTGGAAACGATATTTGAAATGATGCCCCGTGTGGCATTAGGCAGCCTGACAGCGTATATTGCAAGCCAGTTGCATGACGTTTGGGCTTTTGCATTCTGGAAAAAAATATTCAGCGGGTCGAAACATTTATGGATAAGGAACAATTTATCTACAATGGTAAGCCAGTTGATAGACAGTATAATATTTTGTACTATTGCATTGCTGGGTTTATACGAAACTAGTGTATGGCTGCAGATATTACTTACGACTTATTTATTAAAATTGATAGTGGCAGCTGCCGATACTCCATTTATTTACATAGCAAGGAAGATATATCATAAATATTATAAATACAAAGGGTGAATGAAAGCAGCTCAGTCTACTTCCGGCTGAGGATAGCGAAAGTGTCCAATTATCTTATATTCCAGAAGCTTGTCAACTTCACTTACTTTTTTAAATTCACTTGAAATCATTATTACCAAAGGAACTCCGTTTTCATTTTTATGAGGAGAAATAAATCCGCCAAGATCTTTATAGGGGTCGTTTTCATCGAACTGGAAATACACTATGTCCCCCGGCTGCCATATGATATTGCCGTTTTCATCTTCAATGTCATATTCGGTAGTCAAGATCAATGCATTACGTTCGAAAAATCTTTCCTGGAAAAAAACATCTCTGAAGTCAATATATTTTATTGCTGTCTTTCTATTTTTTATATCCATGGGATAATCTTCTTTATGTTCGAGCATGTCTTTATAAATCAACTCCATAATATCGTATCCGCAATCGTTTAAAGTCGCTGAGATAACATCGGTTGAAATCCACACATTATTAGTGGGATAACCTGTATCGGGAAAGACTGCGTATCCGTATTCTATATCTTCATTTAGCAGCTCTAAGATTCTAAGAGTTATATTCTTCTGAATATCTGATAAGTTTATACTTTCTAATTCATTAGAATAATTATCAGCCGGTTCTGCAGCAATATTTTCCTCAGTACCGGCATCTTCTGGAGAACTGGATTCTAATTCTCTTTGAGCTATATCAAGTGTCAGTTCGGAAATAGGGAAATCTTTTTTGGAAGAAAAGAGTTTTTCAGGAAGCCTGGATGGTTCCTCATGATAATATATTTTTAAAACCAGTAATTGAATAAAGGCTATAAAGACTACAAAATAGATTATATATTTATAGTCAATATTTCTTTTGTACCGTTTTTTTCTTATGCTATCCCCCATGTGTAGATATATTATATTAAAAACAGGATAAAATTAAGAGGTAAAATATTTTTTAAGGTGGAAAGTATACTGGAATTATTGTAATATATTAAAAATTAAAAATTCCCGTTCTAAAAATGAGAAAGACTTTAAAGCTCTATTTAAATAGGTGATTTTAAGGTTAATACCCTAAGCATTTTCTGTTGAGGATTAATAAATCAGGTGGAGAGTTTATTGGAGAAAAGAGGCCTTTTAAAACTTTTAACAGGTAATGAAGCGGTTGCCCGGGGTGCATATGAAGCGGGAGTCAGGGTAGCAACTGCTTATCCGGGGACTCCTTCTACGGAGATTCTTGAGAATATTTCCCATTATAAAGAAATTTACAGCCAGTGGTCCATAAACGAAAAAGTTGCTCTGGAAGTAGCTTCCGGTGCCAGTGTTGCCGGAGCAAGGACACTGGTTGCAATGAAGCATGTAGGCCTTAATGTTGCTGCGGATCCTTTCATGACCCTTGCATATACCGGCGTCAATGCAGGGCTGGTCATTGTATCAGCTGATGATCCTGGTATGTATAGTTCACAGAATGAACAGGATAATAGGTATTACTCCAAGTTTTCAAAAGTACCTATGTTGGAACCTTCAGACAGCCAGGAAGCAAAGGACTTTGTGATAAGAGCATTTGATATCAGTGAAAAATTTGATACTCCCGTTCTGCTGAGAACGACTACGAGGATTTCTCATTCAAGATCTGTAGTATCACTGGGTAAGAGGGTTGAGCATACAGGAAAGAAATATGAAAAGGACTGCCGGAAATATGTTATGATACCGGCTTTTGGAAGGATAAGGCATAAAGCCCTACTCAAAAGATGGGAGGAACTGATTAAATTTTCAGAGCAAAGCAGTTTAAACCGTTTATATGCTCCGAAAGCCGGAAGAAATAAGTCCTGCAGTATTGGAATAATTACATCCGGGATCAGTTTTCAGTATGCAAAAGAGATTTTTTCTGACACCCCTATATTAAAACTTGGGATTACAAATCCACTTCCCTATAAAGTTATAAGAGATTTTGCAGATGGCAAGAAGCTGCTCATTTTAATTGAAGAGCTGGAACCTTTCCTTCAGGAACAGATACAGCAGATGGATCTTGGAGTTAAAATTTTGGGAAAGGAATATTTTCCCCAATACGGAGAACTCAGCCTGAAAATTTTAGAGGATTTTTATAGTCAGCTTTTTGGCATGGATCTTATCAGCAGGTCTTGGCATAAAGAAATTGATATTAATGCTGATACCGGTAAAAACGCTTCGGACAATCTGGAGAAAAAAAAGACACCTGTAGATAATATTCCCCTTAGACCTCCTGTGTTATGTGCAGGATGTCCGCACCGTTCGGTATTTTATGTTTTAAAAAAATTGAGACTTAAAGTAATGGGAGATATCGGCTGTTATACTCTTTCTGTACTCCCACCCTTAAGTTCACTGGACAGCTGTCTCTGTATGGGTGCTGGAATCGGACAGGCACTTGGGATGGAAAAGGCTGATTCAAAGGTGAAAGGGAAAATAGTATCAGTGATCGGAGATTCAACTTTCTTTCATTCCGGTATGACTCCGCTGGTTGACAGTGTGTACAATAAAGGAAGCGGAGTAATAATAATTTTGGACAACAGGATCACTGCTATGACAGGCCATCAGGTTCATCCGGGTGTTGGGAAAACTCTTATGGGTGAAGACACAACGGAAGTAAAAGTAGAAGAAATTGCAAAGGGAGCCGGAGTAAAAAATATAAAAGTAATCGACCCTTATAAAATAAGAATATTTGAGAAAACGGTTAGAGAAGAATTAAAAAAGGACCAGCTTTCGGTTATTGTAGCGAGAAGGAAATGTGTTCTTCTGGAAAAGGGTAAGATTAGAGTCGATGTTTATATTGATGAAAGAAAGTGCGAAAAATGCGGTCTCTGTTTGAAGTTTGGGTGTCCGGCTATTGAATTAAAGAATGACAAGTATTCTATCAATGAGCTGATGTGCACCGGCTGTAAGGTCTGTGTGGATATTTGTAAAAAAAATGCTATAAAATTTAAATAATGATGATAAATGAGTTATTCTTTTATTAAACTTTTATTTTAAAATAATAAAACATTTTTTTATGAAAAACGACAATAATGTTAATACTTTCAAAAAAAAATGAGCCGAAAGGCATAAAACAGGAAAAATACTTAAAAAAGTGGAAGAAACTCCTGGATAACGGCAGTATTATGTCAATTTTATTTTCAGGAGTTGGAGGCCAGGGAATAATTCTTACGACCACGGTTTTAGCTGAAGCTGCTCTACTGGATGGTCTGGATGTCAAGGTTTCCGAAGTGCATGGGATGGCTCAAAGAGGGGGGAGTGTTATCGGCAGTGTCAGGATTGGGAAAAAGGTCTATTCTCCCATCCTGAACAGTGCAGATTTTATAGTATCCCTGGAAAAGCTGGAAGCGGTTAGGTACATTGATAGATTGGATACAGAAGGATTTATTATTGTAAATGACTTTGAAGTTTATCCGGTTTCGATGTATTTAGATGGCATTGAATATCCGGAAAATATAATATCGAGATTAGCCAGCTATACTTCTAATCATATGATTGTGAAAGCAACGGAAATAGCAAAAAATTTAAATGAGATAAGAGTTTCAAACACAGTCCTTTTAGGAAGCCTCTCTAATTTTATTCCTATAAAAATAGATTCATGGATAAAATCCATAAAAGAAAATGTTCCCAAACATGCAATTGAAGTAAATATTGAGGCTTTCAAGGAAGGTAAAAAAATAATAAGTTAGCAAATTAAATACGGGGTGGGAAAATGTCCATAAAACAATTGACTGTTTTTCTGGAGAATCAGTCGGGCAGGCTGGCAGAGGTATCAAAAATTTTAAAGGACCAGAATATAAACATGCAGGGATTTTCAACCACTGAAGCAAGAGATTACGGTATACTCCGGCTTGTGGTAAGTGATGTTGAAAAGTCAAGACAGCTGCTTAAAGAAGCTGGTTTTACAACCCATATGGCCGATGTTATCTGTGTAGAGGTAGAAGATAAACCAGGTCAGCTTTATAATATCCTTAGTATTTTAGCCGATGAAGGAATAAACATAGATTACATATATGTTATTGCAGGGACGAGGATAGTATTAAGTGTTGCTGATATTGCCGAAGCAGAGAGGATTCTGGTTGAAAATGGTGTAAAGCTTTGCAGTTGACCAGTTAAATAAATATAGGTTTTTAATATTAAAAATTTTAAAACTGAAAGGAGGGCATATGTTAGGCTTTGCTGGTGTATCAATTTTTCTGGCTTATTTACTATGCATATTGAGCACTGTATTTTGCATAGTCTACGGAGCGGTGATGTGGAACAAAGACAAATAGTAAAACGTGTGATAGAAGTTTTAAAGATCACAGAAAGGAGAATTAAGTGAACATTCCATTATTTAGTGCAATTGTCATAGTATATCTTCTGGTTATAGGTTTTTTAGGCTATCTGGGATACAGGGGTACCAGGACTACAGGAGATTTCATGATTGCAGGCAGGCAGATCCATCCTTATGTTATGGCCCTTTCCTATGGTGCAACCTTTATTTCCACTTCAGCAATAGTAGGATTTGGTGGAGCAGCAGGAGTTCTTGGAATGGGGCTTTTGTGGCTTACCTTTTTAAATATTGCCGTTGGTATAGCCATAGCCTTTATATTTTTCGGGAAAAGGACCAGGCAGATGGGAATGAAACTGGAAGCGCATACTTTTCCGGAATTTCTGGGCAGAAGATATGACTCAAGATTTATACAGATATTGGGCGGTGTGGTAATATTTCTTTTTATGCCTATTTATACAGGTGTGGTACTGATAGGTGCGGCAAGATTTATTGAAAGTACATTAAATATCAATTTTGTACTGTCACTGGCTATATTCTCTATTATTGTCGCTGCCTACGTAATTGCTGGCGGGCTTAAGGGTGTTATGTATACCGATGCTCTCCAGGGAACTATTATGTTTATAGGAATGGTAGCGCTTATTATTTTGACTTACAGGGCGCTCGGCGGTATTATACCTGCACATGAGGCACTTACGAACTTAGCTTCCAAAGTACCCGAAAGCCTGACTGCAGGCGGCCTTCACGGGTGGACTACAATGCCTTCTTACGGCTCTCCGATATGGTGGAAACTTGTTTCAACCATAATTTTAGGTGTTGGTATTGGAGTACTTGCTCAGCCCCAGCTGGCAGTTAGATTTATGACTGTAAAGAACAATAGACAATTAAACAGAGCAGTTTTAGTCGGAGGTATATTTATCCTGTTTATGACCGGTGTCGCATTCGTAGTAGGTGCACTTTCAAATGTTTATTTCTTTAACCAGACAGGAAATGTTGCCATAGCTGCAGCAGAAGGCAATACAGATCTGGTGATTCCCACCTTTATCAATATGGCAATGCCCCCATGGTTTGTGTATATATTTATGCTGACACTTCTTGCTGCTGCAATGTCTACTATAAGTTCCCAGTTCCACGCTTTAGGAACTGCTTTTTCAAGAGATATGCTGCAAGTCGGTACTGCAATTACTGAAAAACAGGAACAGACAAAATCCAGAAAGGGTCTGCTTATCACTAAAGTAGGAGTAGTAATAGGAATTATTGTCAGTGTAGCTCTGGGCTATTATCTGCCGATAAGTATTATTGCATTGGGTACAGCACTCTTCTTTGGTGTCTGCGCAGCGGTATTCCTGCCTATGTATGTACTGGGACTTTACTGGAAGAGGACTTCCAAAGCTGCCGCCATTAGCGGAATGGTAGTCGGTCTGGCAGCCAGCATATTCTGGATGTTCTTTGTGCATGCAGAAACTGCCAAAGTTTTATTGGTCGTAAATGCATTAACCGGCAAAGAGAGTTTACTTGCATATCCATGGAGTGCGATTCACCCCATACTTATTGCTTTCCCGCTGGCATTTATTGTTACTGTTATTGTGACTCTGTTTACCAAACCGGTTAAAAAAGAAATAATAGACAAATGCTTTAAATAGTACAGGTAATAGATTTTATGAGGAAAGGAGATCATCTTATGGGTAGTATTTACTGGGAAGAGGAAGTAGAAACCTTATCGAGGGACAAGCTTGAAAAGCTTCAGCTTGAGAGGCTGAAAAAAACTTTGGTAAATGCTTATAGTAACGTAGATTTTTATAAAAAGAGTTTTGACGATGCAGGGATAAATCCCGGGGATTTCAACAGCCTTAATGATATAGAGAAAATCCCCTTTACTACCAAAGATGATCTCCGTAAAAATTATCCGTTCGGATTTTTTGCAAGGCCTATGGATGAAGTGGTTAGGATCCATTCTTCTTCCGGAACGACAGGTAATCCTACGGTTGTAGGGTATACCAAAAATGACATTTCAATGTGGGCTAACCTGATTGCAAGGGATCTGTACGGGGCTGGAGTAAGAAAAGAGGATATAATCCAGAATAGTTATGGTTACGGTTTGTTTACAGGAGGACTTGGCCTTCATTACGGCGGCGAACTATTGGGGGCAATGGTAATCCCGGCGTCAGGAGGTAATACCGAAAGGCAGCTTAAGATAATGACTGATTATCGCTCTACGGTGATATGCTGCACCCCTTCCTACGGCCTGTATCTTGCTGAAGTGGGAAATGAACTGGGTGTTGATTTTGAAAAGCTCCCGCTGGCTGTAGGAATAATGGGGGCCGAACCATGGACTGAGGAGATGAGAAGCGAAATCGAGAAGAGGCTTCGTATTCAGGCTATTGATATCTACGGCCTCAGTGAAGTAATCGGTCCGGGAGTTTCCTGTGAATGCACCCATAAAAAAGGTCTTCATGTAGCTGAGGATCATTTTATAATTGAAATAGTTGACTCAAAAACAGGAAAGAAGCTTCCGCCGGGAAAGATAGGTGAAATGGTTTTCACATCTCTTACTAAGGAGGCGCTTCCTTTAATAAGATACAGGACCAGGGATCTTTCAATTATTAATACCGACAAATGTGTATGCGGCAGAACACATGCCAGGATGGCGAAGCCTGTAGGCAGAACTGATGATATGCTGATAATAAGGGGAGTAAATGTGTTCCCGTCACAGATAGAAGAAGTACTTATGAAAATTAAGGAAGTCGAACCTCATTATCTCATTGTCGTGGACAGGAAAAAATATTTAGACACCCTGGAATTGTGGATTGAAGTATCGGAAGATGTATTTTCGGAGAAAATGAACGAACTGGAGAAGTTTGAATCATCAGTTGAGCATAAACTTTATTCTGCTATAGGAGTAAAAATAGATGTTAAACTAAAAGAACCCAAAACTATCCAGAGAAGCACCGGTAAAGCTAAAAGAGTTTTAGACAGGAGGAAAGGGGAAACTCTTTAAATAATGGTTGAGAAAAAATTTTGGGATGAAAAAATTTCAACTGCGAGCAGGGATAAAATAGAGTCTGTCCAGCTTGAGAGATTGATAGATACCTTAAAGCACGTCTATAAAAATAATGAGTTTTATAAGAAAAGAATTGACAATGCCGGGCTTGATCCCGATAAATTAAAAAGTGTAAAAGATATTGAAAAGCTTCCTTTTACATCTAAAGAAGATCTGAGGGAAAATTATCCATTTGAGCTGTTCTGTACCCCTCTCAGTGAAGTCATAAGGGTACATTCATCATCAGGGACAACAGGAAATCCTACCGTAGTGGGGTATACCAGAGATGACATTGAAGTCTGGGCTGAAGTGCTGGCAAGGATAATGTACGATGTTGGAACAAGGAAAGAAGATGTAGTGCAGGTAAGCCACGGATTTGGAATGTTTACTGGTGGATTTGGGTTTCAGTATGCAGCCGAGAAATTAGGATCACTGGTAGTTCCCATCTCTGGCGGTAATACGGAACGGCAGATAAAAATCATGAATGACTTTAAATCAACTATTCTCTGCAGCACACCTTCGTATGCTTTGTATATGTCTGAAGTCGGAGAAAGGATTGGTGCGGATTTTAAAAAGTTGCATTTAAAGCTGGGATTTTTTGGAGCAGAACCCTGGTCTGAATCTATGAGAGGTGAACTTGAAGAAAGGTTAAATATAACTGCTCTTGATAGCTACGGCCTGAGCGAAGTCATAGGTCCCGGAGTATCATGCGAGTGCCTGGAGCAAAACGGCCTGCATATAAACGAGGATCATTTTTTAGCGGAAGTAATTGACCCTGAAACCGGCAAGACACTTCCTTCCGGAAAGAAAGGTGAATTGATCTTTACATCGCTTACCAAAAAAGCTTTTCCGGTTATAAGATACCGAACCAAGGATATATGCCACCTTATAGAGGAAGAATGTCCCTGCGGTAAATCATTTATCAGGATGTCAAAACCTGCAGGAAGAACCGACGACATGCTGATTATAAGAGGAGTAAATGTATTCCCCTCTCAGATAGAAGAAGTACTTATGAATATAAAAGACCTTGAGCCTCATTATCTAATAATTGTTGACAGGAAAAATTATATGGATACTATAGAAGTCTGGGTGGAAGTATCAGAGAAAAATTTCCAGGAAAAAATTATGAAGCTGGAAGATTTTGAAAAGACTATAGAAGATAAACTGAATTCGGCTATAGGTATTAGAATAAAAGCTATTCTGAAAGAGCCCAGGACTATTGAAAGGAGCAAGGGCAAGGCCAAAAGAGTCTGGGATAAGAGGGAAAGCAGTCAGTGATTCCGGGTCTGAGATAAAAGTAAAAAGCAAATCCCCAAAATACAAAAAGGCATTAGTATATTTGACAATAATTCTTTTTAATCTATAATACTACTAATTAAATAATATAAGTAGTATTAATAATAAATCGGAAGGCAGGAAGTGAGGATTTCTACAAGAGCGAGATACGGACTAAGATTGATGATAGAGATAGCGGCCAATTTTAAAAAAGAGCCTGTTTTTTTAAAAGAAATTGCAAGAAATATCGATGTATCGGAGAAATATTTAAGCCAGATAATAATACCTCTGAAAGGAAAAGGCCTTGTCAGTACATATAGCGGCGCACATAGCGGGTATGTTTTAAGCAGGCCGCCTTCAAAGATCAAATTGAAAGAAATTGTGGAAATTTTAGAAGGGGATTTAAGTTTAATTGATTGCGTAAAAAATCCTTCGGTTTGCGGGAAGGTAACGACCTGTGTGACAAGGGAGATCTGGACTAAATTAGGCGGAAAGATTTCAGAAGTTCTTGATTCATTTACCCTGGATGATCTGGTAAAGATGCGGGAAGAAAAGGCCGAAAATTTAGTCATGTATAGTATCTAAATATAAAAATTTACATACTGACAAAATAATACCGGAAATAACCTGTAAATAATTAGTTTTAAAAATTTAGTTTTAAACCAAAGGAAAAGGAGCCAGATATTATGAGCAAAATAGATTCAAAACTAAAGGTTGAAACTCTTATGCTTCATGGGGGTCACGAGCCCGATCCCGCAACCGGAGCAAGAGCTGTGCCTATTTACCAGACCACTTCTTATCAGTTTAAAAGTACGGAACATGCTGCAAATCTTTTTGCCTTAAAGGAATTCGGGAACATATACAGTCGTATAATGAATCCTACAAGCGATGTGTTGGAAAAGAGGATAACCGCAATAGAGGGAGGAATAGGAGCTCTTGCAGTTGCAAGCGGACAGGCAGCGGAGACAATAGCAATATTAAATATAGCGCAGGCTGGTGATGAGATAATTTCTGCAGATAACTTATATGGAGGGACATATACTTTGTTTGATAATACCTTTAAGCGCTTCGGGATCAGTGTAAAGTTTGCAAAATCAGAGGATTTAACCAGTTTTAAAAGAGCAGTGACTAATAGAACGAAAGCGATTTATGCGGAATCGATAGGTAATCCAAAACTGAACGTCACAGATTTAGAAAGACTTGCGGAAATTGCCCATGATAATGGTGTTCCGCTTATAGTTGACAATACTGTAACGCCCTATCTACTAAGGCCGATTGATTATGGTGCGGATATTGTGGTCTATTCGGCAACTAAGTTTATCGGGGGACACGGCACATCAATAGGAGGTATTATTGTCGATTCCGGCAGATTTGATTGGACCAATGGCAGATTTCCTTTGATTGCTGATCCTGACCCGAGCTATCATGGGATGAATTTTATAAAGGAATTTAAGTCTCTTGGGAATATTGCTTACATAGTCAAGGCCAGGGTAAACCTTCTAAGAGATTTAGGGCCGTGTCTTTCTCCTTTCAATTCATTCTTATTCCTGCAGGGGCTGGAAACTCTGCATTTGAGAATGATAAGGCATTCGGAAAATGCTCTTAAAGTTGCAGAGTATCTTGAGGGTCACCCTAAAGTCTCATGGGTCAATTACCCGGGTCTGGATTCCAGTCCGGAAAAAAACCTGGTAAAAAAATATTTACTTAAAGGAGCAGGTGCAATAGTCGGTTTCGGCATAAAAGGAGGTTCTAAGGAAGGTAAGAAATTCATTGAATCACTTAAACTAATATCACATCTTGCGAATATTGGTGATGCAAAAACACTGGCAATCCATCCCGCAAGCACTACGCACCAGCAGCTTTCCCGCCAGGAACAGGAATCGACCGGAGTTACAATCGATTATATAAGACTTTCGATAGGCATAGAAGATATAGAAGA
This sequence comes from uncultured Actinomycetota bacterium, assembly GCA_964578625.1. Lineage (GTDB taxonomy): Bacteria > Actinomycetota > Humimicrobiia > Humimicrobiales > Humimicrobiaceae > CAZBSE01. The sequence goes on along the minus strand of CAZODQ010000001.1, from coordinate 240,397 downwards.
TATTATTGATGATATTGACCAGGCGCTTGGTAAAGTATGATTAATTGTAAGTGTATTGCAGGTGGGAAGATTTAAGAGTTTTTTAATTATTTAAAGATATAATGGGGAGTTTGAACTTATGGGTAAAATTTTTAATGATATCACGGAAACAATAGGCCTTACACCATTAGTTAAAATAAACAGATTGACCAGGGGAATGAATGCAACAGTTCTTGCAAAGCTTGAATCATTCAACCCGCTTTCAAGTGTAAAGGACAGAATCGGTATTTCGATGATCAAAGCGGCTGAAAGGGAAGGTTTAATAAACAAGGATACGGTTATAATTGAGCCGACCAGTGGAAATACCGGCATAGCTCTTGCATTTGTATGCGCAGCTAGAGATTACAAGCTGATCCTTACCATGCCGGATACAATGAGCCTGGAGAGAAGACGGCTTCTTAAAATATTTGGAGCAGAACTTGTTCTGACCGATGGTTCAAAAGGGATGAAGGGAGCAGTAGAAGAAGCAGAAAAAATCCAGAGAAGTATTAAAAACAGTTTTATACCGCAGCAGTTTAAAAATAGTGCAAATCCTGAGGTTCACAGGAAAACAACTGCCGAAGAAATATGGGCTGACACTGAAGGAAGTGTGGATGTGTTTGTTGCAGGAGTAGGAACAGGCGGGACTATTACCGGTGTCGGAGAGATCTTAAAGAAAAAAAAGCCTTCAGTCAAAGTTATAGCAGTCGAGCCGGCGGATTCTCCGGTTCTTTCAGGAGGCAGTCCCGGGGCTCACAAAATACAGGGAATCGGTGCAGGTTTTATTCCGGAGGTGTTAAATACAGGTATAATTGATGAGATTATTCAGGTTTCCAATGATGATGCAGGTAATATGACCCGTGAGATTATAAGGAAAGAAGGAATTTTTACCGGAATATCAAGCGGAGCTGCAATGTGGGCTGCATTAAAAGTTGCAGAACGTAAAGAATCATATAGTAAGATAATTGTTGTCATTCTGCCTGATACTGGTGAAAGATATCTCTCTACCTGGCTATTTCAGCAGTAAAGGATTTTAAAATTGTTATAAAATGATTATGGATGGATGAATATGGTTAAAAATAAAAATACGATGACAGTAGAGACTAAATATTTTACTTTTGCCAGGCATCCGGATGAGATGGTTCTAAAATCGGGAAAAAAGTTAGGGCCCATAACAATTGCATATGAAACATACGGAAGGTTAAACAGGAATAAAAGCAACGCAGTTCTAGTGGCACATGCCCTGTCGGGGGATGCTCATGCTGCAGGATTTCATAAAGGAGATAAAAAACCCGGGTGGTGGGATAATATGATAGGCCCGGGAAAAGCTTTTGATACCGAAAAATGTTTTATTATCTGTCCCAATGTTATAGGCGGATGCATGGGAAGTACAGGTCCATCTTCGCTCAATCCGGAAATAGGAAAACCGTACGGGCTTGATTTTCCGATTATCACTGTCTCTGATATGGTCAATGCACAAAGGCATTTAATCGATCATTTGGAAGTAGAAAAGTTATTGTGCGTTGTGGGAGGTTCAATGGGAGGAATGCAGGTACTGCAGTGGGTTTCTTCATACCCGGAAAGGGTTGTATCAGCTGTTCCTATAGCCACGGCGATAAAACACTCCCCCCAGCAGATTGCTTTTAATGAAGTAGGAAGACAGGCAATAATGTCTGATCCTGCATGGCGCGATGGCAACTACTACAGCAGCAGCAAACCGGAGAGGGGGCTGGCAATAGCGCGAATGATTGGACATATAACCTATATGAGTGACAGGTCAATGGAGGAAAAATTTTCAAGGAAATTAAAAAATGGAAGTTATAATTTTTCATTCATACCTGAATTTGAGGTTGAAGGGTATCTGCATTACCGGGGAGATAATTTTGTTAAGAGATTTGATGCTAATTCTTATCTTTATATTACAAAAGCAATAGATTATTTTGATCTGTCTGCCAGAGAAAAACTCATCCCAAAAGATAAAGAAGTTAATATCATTTTTTTAGTTATCTCGTTTAAATCTGACTGGCTTTATCCTTCATACCAATCCAGAGAAATCGTCAGGTTACTGAAAACCAGAAATATGGATGTTACTTACTGTGAAATTGATTCTAATTACGGACATGATGCATTTCTACTTGAGTTTGAAGAAGAAACTCATCTGATTAAACATTTTTTAAATAAAACATATGGAAGTATAAAAAATGAAGGATAATGACATAAGACTGGATCATAAAATCATTTTTAAAATTATAGAATCCGGTTCAAGTGTCCTGGATCTTGGCTGCGGTGAGGGGGAACTTCTCAGTCTTCTTGCCAGAGAAAAAAATGTAAAAGCACGCGGTATAGAGTTAAAAGGAGAAGCAATTTATAGATGTGTCGAGAAAGGATTAAGTGTATTTCACGGGGATATAGAAGGCGGTCTCGGGGAATATCCTGATAGTTCTTTTGATTATGTTATATTAAACCAGAGTATGCAGGAAACAAAAAAAGTGGAGTTTGTTATTAAGGAATCCCTTAGAGTGGGTAAAACGGTCATAATAGGATTTCCTAATTTTGCTTATATTAAGTCTCGCTTTGATCTTTTTTTTAAAGGGAAAGCTCCTGTTACTCCTTCTCTGCCGTATAGTTGGTATAAATCACCAAACATTCATTTTTTAAGCATAAGGGATTTTAAGAATTACTGCAGGGAGAAAAGAATAAACATACTAAAAACATATTATCTTGGTAAAAACACTGTTGTAAGGTGCTTTCCCAATCTGCTGGCTCTAAATGCAGTCTTTGTTATTCAAAAAAAGATAGTATCCATATAATAAAATTATTTATGGAAAGACTATAAGTGATTTTAAAATGTGTATCTAATCATACAGCATCTGATATAGGTAATAATTACCCATTACTTTCTTTATATATTCTCTTGTCTGTTCATAGGAGATATTTTCTATAAATTCATCAATATCCATGCTGCCCCGCTTGGATATCCATTCACTCATTTTTCCCGGACCGCCGTTATAAGCTCCAAGGCAGTAAAATTGGTTTTGATTAAAATTGTCCATCTGCTGCCTTAGATAAAAGGTACCCATTTTAATATTTGTCTCCGGGTTCAAGAGCAGGATGTCATTATAATCTGATATTCCTATCTGGCGGGCTATTCCTTTTCCTGTTACAGGCATGATCTGCATCAGTCCCTGTGCTCCTGCATAAGAACCGGCCAGAGGCATAAAATTGCTTTCCTGTCTTATTACTGACAGAGTAAAGAGCGGGTCAAGGTCATATTGACCGCTGTACTTCTGCACAGCCTCTTTGTAGCCGTAGGGATAATAAAGATAGTATAAATAATCCATATGGGGCTGATCAAGTTTGGACTCCAATTTACTAAAATTTTCGTAAATGATTTTTAGTGAATCTGCATAATCATTGGATTTTAAAAATAAAGTCGCAATCTTTAGGATTCCGGTAGGATCTTCTTCGATCTCGCTGCTTGCTGCTTCTATTTCCAGAGTGGCACTATTATAAAATTCCAGTTTGTACAGCTCAATAGCTTTGTTTATATGATTCTGTTCATCATGAAAATAGCTGTCCTGTTCTAAGAAAGCGTATATATCAGGAATCGTATCTGCAATCTGCGGATTTTCAGGGTCCAGCCGGTCATCTATTTCTCTTATCTGTACTTTTATATCCATTCCTGCCAGTGTTTCATAGGATGTAAAGGTGTAGTAGGAATATGAATTTAAATTTATTATCTGCTGGTACAAAGCGGCTGCTTTATCATTTTCTCCCAGTTTCTGCTGGCACTTAGCTTCCCAGAATAATCCCTTTTCTTCCAGCTGTGTTCCTTTATATGAAGAAGCATAATCAGAAAAAGCAGTACTTGCAGAATCGTAATCAGCGGACATGTATTTTATCCATCCGAGTTCCCAGAGTGCATCAGAAAGTTTGTCTCCATTCGGATAGTCAGTAGACACTCTTTGAAAATAACTGGCGGCATTTTTATAACTTTCTTTTAAAGAGTATATTCTGCCAATCCTGTAAAGTGCATCATCGCAGTAATTACTACTGGGGAAGAGTTTTAGAAGTTTCTGGTAATATGAAATAGCATCATCTGTAGAGTTAAGATTTGTAAGGGCCCTGCCTGTAAAAAAGAGGCTGTCATCAGCTACTGAACCTGATGGATATTTTTCATAGGATTGTATGAGGTAGTCCTTGGATTGACCGTAGTCACCAAGGTTATAGTAGCACATACCTTTTTTAAATAATACATTACTATGTAAGCTCTGTGATAAATCATTTATATAATCTTCCCCCAATATTTTATCCAGTTCTTCCAGTGCACTATTGTAATCATAGCTGTTGAAAAATATCTCAGCCCGGCTGTAGATCTGGTTGGCTGTGGGAATAAATGGTTTGACCAGACCGTCCTCTGCAAGTCTGTTCAGACTTTCCCAGGCAGTTTCGGAATATTCATTAAGAGGGTGCTTTAACCATATTTTTTTATAATTCTCAAAGGATTTGTCATATTCTGCATTCTTTTCCTGGCTGGCAGCCAGCTGAAATAAACAGTATGGTATGTACTGGGAATCGGGAAAAGCGGAAAGAAAATATTCATACTCTTCTTCAGCATTCACGTAATCCTGCTTGATATAGAAGAGGTCAGCATATTCCACGCTGGCTAATTCTACCCAGACACTGTCAGGATAATTTTCTATTAATTTAAGGTAATGTTCTTCTGATTGGTCATATTTTTTCTGAAGCAGAAGGCTCTTTGCAAGATAATAGAAAATATGATCCTGAAGCAGCGGGTAACTGTATTTGATTTTATTAAAATAATATTCGGCAATGAGATAGGACTGTTCATTAAAATATTTAACCCCTTCTTTGTAGTACAATCTTAATCTGTTAATATCATTGCTATCAATACTGATATAGTCGGCATTAATATCCTGAACATCTGAATCATTATTATTCGGCAGTGAAATATCTGCTGATCCGCCACTATCCTCCTGATTATCATTTGTGTCCTGTCTATCTTCAGCCGCAGCCTCTTCAGCTTCAGGTTTTCCACTCCCGGCGTTTTCATCAGGTCTTAATCCGAATGTTTCAAGATTGATTTTGCTGCATGATAGATTGGATAAAATTATTGAGAGAGTAATTATTGCAGATAATAAAAAAATAATAATTTTTTTAATTTTACAGGTCATTTAATCGTTGATTGCATATGAAAAACTAAAGAGATTTTACTCTACAATGATTTTATTGTAAATTAATCCAATTTTCAGGTTACTCGCACTATATACTATACTATATAGGAAAAGATAGTATAATTTAACCGGTCTGTTATTTCAATCCAGACGACATGGCTTTTACCTGAAATATTCAATAAAGGTGATTTAAATATTTTTTAGAAAGAAAAAAAAGATCGGCTTAGCATTAAGCGGGGGAGCAGCAAGAGCGCTTTCCCATATCGGTGTTTTAAAGGTACTGGAAGAACTGGGTGTAGATATAAAATCGATAGCGGGAACAAGTATGGGCTCTATAATAGGAGCGTTCTTTTGTTCGGGTGTGAGATTAGAGGAAATAGAGGCCTACGTACGGGCGATGGACTGGAAAAGCTTTTTACTTTTTTCCGAACTGGCATTCTCAAAAACAGGGATCATAAACTGGCGCAGGGTCGAGGAAGAGCTGAGGAAATTTTTAGGAGATAAGACTTTTAGCGACTGCCGTATACAATTTTGCTGTACTGCAGTGGATCTGATCACAAGAGAAAAAATAATCCTGTCCAAGGGTAAACTGCTTGATGCTGTCAAAGCTTCTATTGCTATTCCCGGCTTTTTCTCTGCTGTCTGTATGGATAATTATATTCTTATTGATGGGGGAATAATAGAACCTCTGCCCACTGCTTCCTTAAAAACGATAGGTGTAGATTTTATTATAGCGTCATCTATTTCTTTGGAGAAGGACAGAGAGAAATACATCGCAGATCTTCATGGAAGTGGTAACTTTTCCAGTTTCGATAAGAAGGGTCAATCAGACGGATATAAAAATAGCAGTAGTGCTGTCAAGGGTAAACTTCAAAATTTTAAAATTAGAACTGAACAAAAAAAACAAAATACAAAGAGATTATCGATTCGTAATGTGCTTGACACAAGTTTTAGTATCATGCAGCGGGAAATGACCAGAAATTACCTTAATATGGCAGATATAGTAATAGAGCCTGAAGTAGGAGACTTCGGATTTTTTGACTTGACTAAGGGAAGTGAGATCATCCGGAGAGGAGTAGAAGCGGCCAGGAGCAAGATACCCGAGATCAGGAAAAAATTAAATTTATAGAAGGCAACTAAAAAAAAGTAGCTTTTTATTTTTGAATGTAAATTTTATATTGAGTGAAACTCTGAAAATATTCACCCGCCTATTACGGAGATATTGATTATAATCAGAGAAAGGAAATCATAATGGGGAGCAAAATAACATTAATAATCGTAGGTATACTAGTGCTGGCAATAGGCGTAATAGGAGTTATCCCAACATTAACTTTAGTAAGTATTGAACCGCTCTGGATTGCTTTTGCAAGTATAGCCATAGGAGTTATATCGATACTTGTGGGTATAATGGTTAAGAAATAAACTAGACGGAAGTTTTTATAAATTATAAAAAATTTTTCGATTAAAGAAACAAAACCCCAAATTTATTTTGGGGTTTTGTTATTAACTGAAATATTTACAGTGTAACTCAAGTGGTTTCACCTAACTCCTAAATTTTTATAGATCATGATGATCGCCGATATTTGACCAGCTTATGAAGTTTTGAGATCCTGTGATAGTATTCACCTGAATTCTTTATTTTTCTTTCGAGTCCGGGAGAGTTAAAGTCAACTGAAACAAGGCCAAATCTTCTGGATGGGCCGTAGGCCAGCTCATAATTATCAAAAGTAGACCAGTGAAAGTAACCCTCGACATCTATACCTTCATCAAGGGCTTTCTTTACATAATACAGGTGGTCGTAAATATTTTCTATCCTGAGTCTGTCATCATCGGTGCATGTTCCGTTTTCCGTAATGATTATGGGTTTTTTATATTTATTGTAAAATCTTTTAATCAGATCATAGATGCCCACAGGGTATTTTTCCCACATATCGTCATATTTTAAGCCTAATCTGTCCAGGATTTTTCTGCCCTTTTCTTCATATGCAGTAATCGGAAACCCTGAAGTCAGTATTCTTCCATAATAGCTGAAGCCTATGAAATCCACTCTTCCGTCTCCTGTAAACATCTCGTGTACATGTTCAAACATATAATAGTCCAGGAACCATTTTAGAAAGTTACCCAATATGGCTTTTTCTCTTAAGGGCTGGGTGAACATACAGGCATGAGAAATGCCCACCTTTATATGAGGGTAATGTTCTTTAATATAATCGTATGCCATTTTGTGCGCCCTGCCCATATTGGACAGGACTTTTCTTCTCAGGTAGGGGTTGAACCTTTTGGGAGGAAATTCTCTCATTATATATGCCATAATAGCGTATCCGTTTGGTTCGTTAAAAGTGTTGATGTAATCTATGTAATCTGAAAACACTTCTAAGATTTTTTTTATGTAATCAAAATAGATTTCGACAGATTTTCCATTGGTCCAGCCGCCTTTTTCCATAAGCCATAACGGATTTGAAAAATGATTCAGGACAAGCATGGTTTTTCTGTCATTTTGACTCAGGGTTTTAAATATCTCCATGTAATGTGAGGCAGCTTTATTGTCGAGAGGGCTGAAGGCATTTTTTTGTAATTTTGACCAGTCCATACTGAATCTGTAGGCATTGCCCAGATATAATATATACTTAAGGTCCTGTTTAAACTTATGGTAATGGTCAATTGCTTTGTCCAGCCTGGTACCGTCTGTGCCGACAAAATCTTTCCATTCCGTGCCGCCGGCCCCTTCTATCTGGAAAGCTGATGTAGCTGTCCCAAAGAGAAAGTCTTTTGGAAAATCCAGTGTATCTGTTGGTAAATTTTTAATGCTCAAACTTTCTTTTCAAATTCCAGTGAAAAATCAATGGCAGGTGCCGAATGGGTGATCAGACCTACCGATATCATATCAACACCTGTTTTGCATATTTCTTCAAGGTTTTCCAGGTTGATTTTACCCGAAGCTTCGATAAGGCAGGTACTGCCTCTTTTTTCTCTTATTATTTTAACTGCCTTTGTCATCTCATCAGCATCCATATTATCAAGCATTATAATATCTGCTCTGCCGGCTATTGCTTCGTCAAGCTGGATGAAATCTTTGACTTCCACTTCGATTTTTAAATCACCGGGGATTTTTGTTCTTATTTTTTTTAGGGCATTCAAAACCCCGCCGCCGGCTGCTATATGATTATCTTTGATGATTATTCCGTCAAAAAGGCCGGATCTGTGATTGTGGCCTCCGCCGCAGAGCACTGCATATTTTTCAATTTTACGAAGGAGCGGCTTTGTTTTTCTTGTGTCAAAAATTTTGACTTTATAGGGTCCTGCAATTTTAACAAATCTGCTGGTAATAGTCGAGATGCCCGACATGTGCTGTATGAAATTGAGGCAGGTTCTTTCAGCCTTTAGAATCGATAGTGTGGGTCCCGAAATATTACAGATCCTATCCATATATTTAAGGCTGTCGCCATCGCTTTTTATTTTATCAATATTTATGCTGCTGTCGATTTCCTCCAGTATAAAACCTGCGACATCAAGACCGCTCAGTACTGCTCCGCCTATTTCTTTGCATATGATATAAGAAGATGACCTGTTATCCGGAGGAATTAAATTTTTAGAAGTCAAATCCCCAGAGCTGCCTAAATCTTCTGAGATAGCTTTACTTATAATATCTGTTACTTCATTTTTTAAAATTTTATTTACCATATTTGGTCATGTTAGGGCTTTACATTTTCAAAATATATTTCATCTTTTTTTAGTATTATATGTTTTTTCCAGTTTTTGTCATCTTTCTCCGGAAAGTCGTTTCTCTGATGAGTTCCTCTGCTTTCTTCTCTTAAACTTGCAGCTTTTATTATAAGAGAGGCCACGGCAAGCATATTGGCAAACTCCAGTGTGTCCATATCCCTTGTATTATGGATATTATTGCTGCCCGCGTGCAGGTCGACGAATTCCTTTGCCTGTTTTAAGCTCTCTGCATCTCTTAGGATACCGACCTTTTTGGACATAATATTTCTAAAATTCGAGATAAGGGTTTTAATATTTTGCTTTTTATTACCGGTTTTACTTTTTTTTACTTCCGCTTCATCCAAAAGTCTGTTTATCAGCCGGATTATCTTATCTTCTATACTTTTATTTTTCTGGTTCGATTTTTTTTCTATATCTTTATAGATTTTCCAGCCGTATACAACTCCCTCTATAAGTGAGTTGCTTGCAAGTCTGTTTGCGCCGTGCGCACCGGTTGAAGCAGCCTCACCGCAGCAGTATAATCCTTCTATATTTGTCTTTCCACTATAATCGGTTTTAATCCCGCCATTTAAGTAGTGCTGGGCCGGAGATACTTTGATTAAATCTTTTTTTAGATTGAGACCGTTTTCCTTAAGCTTTGAAATTATATTGGGAAATCGTATTTTAAGATAACTTTCCGGAATATGTGTAGCATCTAAATAAACATAATCGCAATTACTTTTATCCATTACCTTTATCATTTCTTTGACTACAATGTCTCTTGGAGCTAACTCTTCTTTTGGATGTATTCCGGCCATAAACCTATTCCCTCGGCAGTCCTTAAGGTAGGCACCTTCTCCTCTTAAAGCCTCGCTTATTAGAAATAATTTCGAGTCTTTTGTTCTAAATACCGTGGGATGAAACTGAATGAATTCTATGTCCATTATGGAAGCTCCTGCCCTGTATGCCATAGCAATACCATCTCCGGTCGATATGGGAGGATTGGTGGAAAGATCATATAATTGCCCGATACCGCCGCTGGCGATTACAATATTTGAAGCAGGGTGTATTTCAAGATCACCGGTATTTGTATCCATCCCTAAAACTCCTATACATTTATTGTCACACACCAATATATCCAGTACAAAATATTCCGAAAAGAAATCTATCTGTTTTAGGCTTTTTGAGTAAGAAACTAGTTTCTTTTCAAGTTCTTCTCCGGTAGCATCCCCTCCGGCATGCAGGATTCTCGGGTAACTGTGTCCTCCTTCTGTGGTCAGGCTTATTTCCCCCTCAGAGATATCGAAATTCGTACCTATTTCTATTAAGTCTCCTATCATCTTCGGGGCATTTTTTACAAGTATTTCAACCGCTTTCTTATCACAGAGACCCTGCCCTGCCGTAATAGTATCGTTATAATGGTTTTTCCAGAAATCAGGTTTCTTTATGGCGGCAGCAATACCGCCCTGAGCATACCATGTTGTTGAATTGGCAAGAGAACTTTTAGTGATTACTTTGATACTATTATTTTTAGCCAGTCTCATTGCAGTAGAAAGACCTGCAATCCCGCTGCCAATGATTATACAATCACAATATTTATGGATTCTTTTAAAAAATGGTAGACTTATTAGGTATCTTGGTAACATAATTTATTTAATAGCTATCATCCTGTCAATAGCTGATCTTGCTTTCCGAATGATCTCTTCCGGAATATCTATCCTGTAACTCTCCTCTTCCAGCGACCAGAGGATTTTTTCTAAATTCGTAAGTTTCATGTTTGGACATATGGCTTTGCCGGATGCAGGGTAGAAGGTTTTATTTGGGTTTTCCTTTTTTAATCTATATATTATCCCTATTTCTGTTCCAATTATAAATTTATCTTTCCTGCTGTTCTTTATATATTTTAACATCCCTCCGGTAGAAGCTACTTTGTCTGCAATATTTATTACGTCCAGAGTGCATTCCGGGTGCACTATGACTGTAGCATCTAAGTTGTCTTTCTTGAGCCGTATGATATCCTTGGCGTTGATCATAATATGTGTGGGGCAATATCCATTCCATAATATAAATTTTCTGCCGGTCTGTTTCTGAACGTAGTCCCCCAGGTATTTATCCGGTATGAATATTATTTCTTTATTCCTGGGAATAGAGTTTACTACATTTACTGCGTTTGAAGATGTACAGCATATATCGCTGAATGCCTTGACCTCAGCGGAGGTATTTACATAACATACTACTACTGCACCGGAATTTTCATTTTTTAATTTTTTAAGCTGTGATGCACTGATCATATCTGCCATTGGGCAGCCGCTGTTTTTATCTGGGAGCAGGACTTTTTTGTCAGGGGATATTATTTTAGCGGTCTCAGCCATAAAATGTACTCCGCAGAATACTATGATTTTATGTCTGGTCTTTGATGCCTTTACGCTTAACTGGAAAGAATCACCAACAAAGTCTGCAATATCCTGTACTTCGCCGATCTGGTAGTTATGAGACAATATAACAGCATCCTTTTCTTTTTTTAACTTTATTATCCTGTCTATGAGATCTAAATTGGTATTCATTTTTTTCTTTATTGTAGTTAAGATGTTTTTGTTATTTTAAAACAACATTAATAAAATTTAAATAAGCATTTTAATATACCGGAATGTACAAAAAAAGATTTTTAAACTGATGGTAGTTTTCGGACATAAAGGATTTATTTATTTTTCTATTAATGTTATTATTTCAAATTCTGATAAAATTAATTAAAATTTACAATACTTTTATTACACAAGCAGGAGTATTTTTTTGAAACTTATTATAAGCGAAAAGGAAATAGCAGCCAGGAGGATCGCTGAAATTTTAGCAGGTAATGGAGTGAGCGAGGAGAAAGTGTATGGGGTACCGGTCTATAGATTCAATTTTAATGACAAGGATTTCAAAGTCATCGGACTCAAAGGACATATATTGAAGGTGGACTACCCAAAAGAGTATGCAAACTGGTTTAAAGTGGATCCGGTGGAACTTATTGATGCAAAAATAGAGAAAATTCCTATTCAGAAAAAGATAATACAGGCACTTATGAAAGTATCCGGCGATGCAGATGAGGTTATAATAGCCACGGATTATGATAGAGAAGGCGAACTTATTGGTTATGATGCGGTGCAGCTGCTTAAAGAAAAAAATGCACTTGTTGATGCAAAAAGAGTAAAATTTTCTGCAATCACTCCGAAAGATATAAACCAGGCGTTTTCTAAATTAGGGAAAATCGATTTTGACCTTGCTTATGCAGGAAGGGCAAGGCAGGATATTGATTTGATCTGGGGTGCAACACTTACCCGTTTTATATCCCTGGCTACCTATCAGATAAAGGACAAGTTTCTATCGGTAGGCAGGGTACAGACTCCGACTCTCGCCCTTATAGTAGAAAGAGAATCGGAAATAAAATCATTCGTACCTGTTCCTTACTGGGTTGTGGGAGTAAAACTTAGAACAGAATCCGGTGAAGAGTTTGAAGCTACCCCTAAAAAGAAAAGATTTTTAAAAAAAGAAGATGCCCAGGCTGTTTACGGCAGAATAGGTAATACAGGAACGGTAATGGAGGTAAAGGAGAGTATAAGTGACCTAAAGCCTCCAACACCTTTCAACACCACCGCTCTTATAATAAGCGGAAGTCTACTGGGATTCACTGCGTCAAAGACTATAAGTATTGCAGAGAACCTGTATATGAACGGTTATATAAGTTATCCCCGAACTGATAATACGGTTTATCCTTCTTCTATAGATATAAAGGAAATTGTCAGGATGCTCGGAAGCTGCAGTGAATACAGCCGGATGTCTGAAGCAGTTCTTGCGCAGAAAAATATAGTGGCAAGCAGAGGCAGGAAGAGGTCAACGGATCATCCTCCGATATATCCTACGTCAATTGCGGAAAAAGGTAACCTGGGCAGTGATGAATGGAAGCTGTATGATCTGATCGTTAGGAGATTTATATGCACTCTGCTGCCGTCGGCAAAAAATAAAAGTGTGAATGTGTCTATTGATATAAACGGAGAGCTATTTATCGCCGGCGGCTCAAAAATCATAGAAGAAAGCTGGACAAGATTTTATCCGTACTACAAACGTAAAGATGTCTTTATTCCCGAGCTTAAGGAAAAGCAGGTACTTTCAGTTGTTGACAGAGAACTGTTGGAAAAAGAAACCAAACCCCCGGCAAGATATACACAGGGTAAGCTGGTCGAAAAAATGGAGGAGCTAGGTCTGGGAACAAAAGCGACCCGCCATACAATTATACAAAACTTGATTCAAAGGGGATATGTAGGAGGGAATCCTCTACAGCCTTCCGAGAAAGCCGTTGCTGTAGTAAAAATGTTAAAAAAACATGCTGAGAAAATATCATCCCCGGAGATGACCTCGGAATTAGAGATGTATATGGATGGTATTGTAAGCGGTGATGAAACCAAAGATGATGTTGTGGATAGGTCAAGGAATATGCTGAGGGGAGTCATGGCTGTTCTTCAAAATGAAAAGGATGAAATATCACAGGAGATAAAAAAAGGGATAATGGAAGATCTCGTAGTGGGGGAATGCCCTGCTGAAAATTGTAATGGAGAGCTTGTTGTCAGGACCGCAAGAAAAACCAGAAAAAGATTTGTAGGCTGCAGCGCTTATCCCGAATGCACAACCACGTTTTCGCTTCCCCAGAAGGGCTTACTGGTCACGACCAGGGAGAAATGCAAACACTGCGGATATCCTATGGTAAAAATTATAAAAAAGGGCAGAAAGCCCTGGGATTTATGTATAAATCATGATTGCCCCGGAAAAGATGAAAAGTATAGAAATTACAACAATAACAAAGGAAGCGGGAAAACTTCTGATTGAAGCAAGTTTCAATCTTCCCGATGATATTAAAGGTGTATTAAAAACAGCTGCCAGGAAAGAGACAGATACAAGGGCTAAGAAAATCCTTAACCTTATTTTAGAAAATGCGGAAATTGCCAGAAAGCAAAAACTTCCCTTATGCCAGGATTGCGGTTCGGTTTATATTGATATCTACATCGGCCCTGATATCTGTATTAAAAACGGCGGTAACCTGAATAACGTGCTGGATAAGGTGGTGGCAGATACTTACCGAAAAAATTATCTTAGAAAGTCAATAGTCAGCGACCCTTTATATAAAAGAAAAAACACTTCGGATAATACTCCTGCGATAATAAGTACCAGTTTTACTTCCATTCCCGGTCTTTACATAAAAATATACTTGAAGGGTGGAGGCAGTGAAAATTGTTCTTACCTGTATATGTTGAATCCGTCAGCGGAAGAAACTGAAATAATCAACCTTGTTTTAAACATAGTTAAAAAAAATGTTACAAAATGCTGCCCTCCGGTAATAATCGGCATAGGAATTGGCGGCGGGGCTTCGGAAGCAGCTAGTCTTGCAAGAAAAGCCAGTTTTAGGAATCTAAATATAAGAAACGTAGATAAAAGATACAGAGCTCTGGAGAATAAAATATTAAAGGCAGTAAATGAGACGGGAATAGGACCGCAGGGTTTAGGAGGGAAGACGACTGCCTTAGCCTGCAATATAATCCATGCTCCGTGCCATATAGCTACACTTCCGGTGGCAGTTTTTATGGGCTGTCATTCCTTAAGAAGAGCCGAATCAAAAATATCACCGCCGTAAATATCATAAGCAACAAAAAGGGGAAAGTCTTTTACCATTATTTCATAGATTGCTTCGGCGCCTAAATCATTATATGCAGCAGCTTTGATTTCTGTTACTTTTGTAGAAAGATATGCGGAGATACCTCCTATGGATACTAAATAAATCGATTTATATTTTTTTAGAAGTTTCTTTATCTTCTCACTTCTTCTGCCTTTGCCTATCATAGCCTTAAGGCCCTGTTTGAGCAGCGGCTCGGTCAGATCATCCATTCTGGCGCTGGTGGTAGGGCCTATGCTGCCGCTTATTTTACCGGGAGGAGTAGGAGATGGGCCTACATAAAATATAGTATTGTCTTTCAAGTTTAGAGGCAGACTCCCGCCGCTTTTGAGAGCAGCAACGATTCTCCTGTGAGCTGCGTCTCTGGCTCCATATACGGTACCGCTTAAATAGATAATATCTCCTGCTTTTAGTTTTTTAATTTTTTCTTCTGTAAGGGGTGTAGATAGATTGTAGGTATTAGAGTTCATTTCTAATTATATGTTAATCTTCCCAGTTATCTTTATCTCCGGTGCCAAAATATCTGTCTTTTTTAAAATAATTGTCATAGGAGTAGAGCGGTTTTCTGGGTGGAGTTTTTGTTTTACCCCTTCTCGAGCCAAAGATTATGACGAGAATTATAAAAATTATAAACAGTACGATTATGCCCAGGATTATAATTAAAAAGTAGTTAAGAAATTTTGTCTTTTTACCTTCTATATATATCATTTTTTCATCACCATATTTTATTTTCCATATGATGATGTTGTTATCTCCGACTATATCGCCATTATGGTCGATTATATCTACCGGGAATTTTATCTGGTAAGTTATATCCAAAATGTCGCTATCTGCTTCTACCAGGTCATCAAGCCTGATATAATCGGAATTTATATCTGTAGAATCAAGGAGTAGCTCATCTATTTTCATGTCTATATAGTCTTCAAAGTAATATTTATTATAGAAAAAGTGCTTCTCTATTTCCATTTTTGCATTCAGCGGATATTCAGATAAATTATCTATTGAGATATGGGGTAAAAACCTGATGTCTTCAAATTCTATCGTGGAATTGAAATGAGTGTACTCTCCTTCTTCGTAAGTTTTACTCTCACCTTCTGGTAGGTTTTCAAATATTTTATCAAAAAGGGATTGGTCCTGGCCAAGGATTACCTCACTCTTCTGGATGTATTCTGTTTTTATTGCTATATCAATAGTCCTTGTTCCGGAGTAATCGGAATTTATCTCGGTAAAGATATCAATCAGTGTCTGGTCACAGGAAGAGATAAAGGGGATTAAAAATAAAAATAGAATAAGAATTATTAAAATTTTAAGGCAGTTTGATTTTAACATGGCTCCTTTATCATATTTGTAAATAATTCTAACATATTGAATATTAATATTGTAGAAGAAGTTAACGGCTGGTTATCTCCGGCCGCTTAAAACCTGCGGGATTTTTTTATTTGGATAAAAATGAAACTAAAACATGGCTGTTGACGTATATAATAGATGTGTTAGCATATTGGAATCAGCTATTAGAGAAGTTTTATTTAATGTGGTATTGCTTTTTATTTATTACGCTTCCTATTGCTATATAATACCAAAATTAATTTAGAGAGGATTAGTGGGCAGGCAGTGAGTTTGTTTATAGGTTACGATGTAGGATCAATAAGCATCAACAGAGCTATCATAGATGAGAAAGGAAAAATTGTAGAAGTCCTTCCTTATACCAGACATCTTGGTGAATCGATAAAATCGGTTAAAAATGATATCAGGTCGATAAGTGCGGGTAATTATAATGATAAGATTGCCGGTATAGGTTTTACCGGTTCGGGGGGAAAGGAGATAGCATCTCTGCTCGGTCTTGGTTTTATTAATGAAATAGAAGCCATTATAAGTGCTGTAAGATTTTTATATAAGGATGCAAAGACTGTCATAGAAATCGGCGGTCAGGATTCCAAGTTCATAGATCTTGCATTTGGTGATTATGCCATGAACGAATTGTGCGCTGCCGGTACAGGGTCTTTTCTTGACCAGCAGGCTTCAAGGTTCGGATTGACCATAGAGGAGTTTGTCAAACTGGCATTAAAATCAAAAACACCCTCTACAATTGCCGGCAGATGCAGTGTTTTTGCAAAATCAGATATGATACATCTTCAACAGGAAGCGGCAAGCGATGAGGATATTATACTTGGTCTGTGTTATGCAATGGCCAGAAGCTTCAAATCCGGGATAGTCAAGGGTAAGAAATTTATACCGCCCATAATCTTCTGCGGCGGAGTATCTTTCAATAAAGCTATGATCAAGGCTTTTGAGGATGCACTAGGAGAGAAGGTAATAATCCCCGAGCATAGGGCATCCATAGGAGCTATAGGCGCTGCATTGAGTTTAAAATCAAACATAGTGCCGCAGGATCTGGATACCGCTGCTTTAGCGGACAGGTTGGATGACTATCTTGGAAATTTTGAATATAAAAGAGAAACATTTGATGCTCTGACTCTGACTAAATCCAAACTGCCTTCCCAGAAGACCTGTAAATATGATTTCGGAGGCAGGAAGGTCGATGCCTATATCGGCATAGATGTAGGCTCGATAAGTACCAATGTTGTAGCTATAGATAAAGATAAGAAACTTATTGAGAAATGTTACCTCCGGACTGCGGGAAGGCCGATAGAGGCGGTAAAAAAGGGTGTGGAAATAATCGGCAGCAAGGTCGGTGATAGGATCAATGTTAAGGGCGTAGGCACTACCGGTTCCGGGAGATACCTGATAGGAGATTTTGTCGGAGCAGATATAGTGATAAATGAAATAACCGCTCAGGCGACTGCGGCAGCCGATATCGACAGTTCGGTTGATACCATTTTCGAAATTGGCGGCCAGGATTCCAAATTCATATCCCTGGAAGATGGAGTGGTAGTTGATTTTGAGATGAACAAGGTCTGTGCTGCAGGGACTGGTTCTTTTCTGGAGGAACAGGCTGAGAGGTTTGATATAAAAATTGAGGAATTCGGTGATATGGCACTGAAAGCGAAAAATCCTTTAAATCTGGGGGAACGCTGTACTGTTTTTATGGAAACAAACGTCTATTCCCATTACCAAAAAGGCGCGGTAATAGAAGATATTTTAGCAGGTCTTGCCTATTCTATTGCCATGAATTATATAAATAGGGTAGTGGGAAGAAAAAAAATAGGAAACAGGATCTTTTTCCAGGGTGCGGTAGCGTTCAATAAGTCGGTAATAGCTGCTTTTGAGAATTACCTGGGTAAAGAAGTAATCGTTCCCGAAAACCATGAAGTAACAGGGGCAATAGGGACAGCTATCAGGGTACTTGATGATTCTCCTGAAAAAACAAAATTCAGAGGGTTCGAAAATATATCCAGAGTAAGTTACTCACACAGCTCTTTTGAATGTAAGGGCTGTTCAAACAGATGCGATATTAAAAGGATTTCCATTAAGGGTCGGTCTCCGTTGTTTTATGGCGGAAGATGTGAAAAATATGAGAAGGGGGATTCTGCCGGCAGTGATATCCCGGATTATTTTGCCGAACGGGAAAACCTTCTTTTGAATTGCTATGAAGCCAAAAAAAACCCGGGAGCAAAAAAAGTCGGTATACCTTATTCCATGCTTACCCATGAATTTTATCCATTCTGGAATGCGTTCTTTTCAGAGCTTGGTTTTGATCTTGTCCTGTCAGATAAGACCAATAAAAAGATCATCAATGATGGGGTTCAGAATGCGGTAGCCGAGACATGTTTTCCTATGAAGACTACTCTTGGGCATGTGAAGAATCTTTTAGAAAAAAAAGTGGATTACCTGTTTTTACCCACTACCAGAGATATGCCCACCAAGGAAAAAAATATTAAAGGTGACAGGACCGGAAGCTATCCCTGTCCTTTTATTCAGGGGACCTGGTCGATTGTAAAGTCTGCCATAGATACGGGAAATGTAAAGATACTTACACCTATTCTAAATTTTAGCTTTAAAGAATATATAAAGGAAAAACAGTTAACTAAATTGGGAAAGGAACTGGAGGTAAGCAGGAGATCGATAAAGAATGCGATAGCAAAGGCTTATTCTGTACAGAATAAATTTTACCAGTCCATTAAAAAAAGAGGAGAGGAAGTGCTTAGCAGCCTGAAGAAGGATGAAGTCGCTATTGTAGTGACAAGCCGGTCTTACAACAGCTGTGACAGGGCAATAAGTATGGATGTCCCTAAGAAATTAAGGGAACTCGGCTTTAAGGTGATACCCCTCGATTATCTGCCGGTGGATTCAGTGGACCTTTCAAAGGAATGGCCGAATCTGTACTGGGAGTTCGGGGATAGAATAATGAGTGCAGCACAGGTAATCAATAAAGACAGCAGGCTTTATCCGGTCTATATTACCAATTTCGGCTGCGGTCCTGATTCTTTTATACTCCAGTATTTTGAAAGGGAAATGGAAAAGCCGTTTTTAAAGCTGGAGGTAGATGAGCACTCTGCAGGAGCAGGAGTAATAACCAGGTGTGAGGCATTTATTGACTCACTTAACAATGTAAGAAAAAAGAAGGATTTTTCGCAGGTCCAGGTAAAAACCAGAGGAGAAGATGCTGTTTTCAAGAAAGGCCAGGGAAGAGTTATATATATCCCTTATATGGGCGACGGTGCTGTTGTCCTTAAATCCGCATTCAAGTCGGTGGGAATAAATGCGGAGATGCTGTATTCAGATGACGAAACACTTAAACTTGGAAGAAGACATACGCTGGGAAAGGAATGCTACCCCTTTATCATAACTACGGGGGATATTCTTAAAACACTCAAGCATAATGACCCCAAAAAGGTGGCTTTTCTGATGCCGCAGACGCACGGTCCCTGCCGATTTGGACAGTATAATAAGATGCAGAAAATTATAATCAGAGAATTGGGATATGAAGATGTGCCTATAATTGCACCCGGAGCTCCGGAAGTCGGCCAGTTTTACAAGGAATATGACATGCAGGGATTAAAAGGTTTCATAATGCTTGCAAAAGCGATGTCCGGCATTTTTGCCGTAGATTACCTTAATAAAATGCTCAGGCAGACAAGACCTTATGAGAAGGAAGAAGGAAAAACAGATAGAGTATACGGGAAATATATAGAAGATGTGTGCTGGTCTGTGGAAAATGTTTCAATGCCAAAAACACTGGATAAAATGGTCGGTATTTTGAAAGATGCCAGAAAAGACTTTGAAAATATACCGGTCGACAGGACAGATAAACCCTTAATCGGTATAGTGGGTGAGATATTTGTCAGAAATCATCCTTACAGCAACAATGAGATCATAAGAAGAGTGGAAGCACAGGGCGGGGAAGTTGAAATCCCTACATTCGGAGAGTGGCCCTATCATACCACAGCTACAAGAAAGATAGATATTTTGACCAAACAGACGGACCTGTATTACAAGATTATAAAATTATTTGGGATGAATGGCGAGTTAAAAGGAGATAGTAAGTATAAGAAACTAACCGAATTTTCCTTTGATTTTTTAAGGGGAATAAGATTTTATGTTTTAAACAGAATGCTTAATAGGTTATTGGAACACAGCCACCACAGGCTGGAAAAGCCGCTTAAAGGTTTCCTTCGTGAGGATAAAGAAAAAGGTATTTATAATATCTGGGATAATGCCGAGCCCTATATAATAAAGTGGTTTGGGGAAGCAGCCCTTAGTATCGGCAAGTCGGTTGATTGGATTAAAAACGGTGCTCATGGAATTATTAATGTACTGCCCTTTACATGCATTCCCGGGAATATAGTTAATGCTGTCTCAAAGAGGATAAGAGAAGATTATAAGATACCCTGGTTGAATCTTGCTTTTGACGGGTTGGAACAAGAAACTACCGAGACACGTCTGGAAGCATTTATGTATCAGGCCAGGGAATATATGAAGAACAAAAAGAAATAAAGTCACATAATTTAATATACTCTTAAACTTACATTATATCCGGCCGGATAAAAGCTGATCAGATCTTTGACTTTGGTCAGATCATATTATGATATATCCGGGTAAAATCTTTTACACGCAGTTTTAAAATTCCTTTTATTAAGATATTATTAAATATATTTTATTTAAAAAAATAAGATGAATTATGTTATGAAAAAAGGTCTCTTTATAACATTTGAAGGTCTTGACGGCTCGGGGAAAACCACCCAGATAAAGCTTCTTTACAAATATTTAAAGGAGAAAGGTTTTGATGTTATTACAGCTATTGAACCCGGCGGGACTGAAATCGGCAGAAAGATCAGAAAAATTCTTCTGGATAAGGAAAATCATAAAATGTCTTATAAAGCCGAGACTTTTCTTTTCCTTGCTTCCAGAGCAGAACTCGTATCAAGGATAATAGCTCCGGCTTTAAGGAAAGGCAAGATTGTGATATGTGACAGATTTTTTGATTCAACAGTAGTTTATCAGGGTATAGCCAGGGGCCTGGGCAGCGAGAAGATTTTAGATATGAGCCTCTGGGCCACTGACGGGATAGCGCCGGATATAACTTTTTTACTATCGGTTAAAGCAGACAAGGGTAAAAAGAGAATGGATGATGCGAGCAGAAAAAGAGACAGGATCGAACTTGAAAAAAATAACTTTAGAGAAAAGATTTACAAAGGTTATCTAAATATTGCCGGGAGAAACAAAGACAGGTTTGTGGTAATCGATGGTGAAAAGAATATAGAGGATATATTCAAGGAAGTAAAAAGCAAAGTCGAACAATATTTATAAGCTAAAAAATGGATTTGTTTGAAAATATAGATTTTTTGACCAAAGACAGTATTAACCAGTCAAATATAAGATTGCTTTCAGGAATGATAGAAAATGGCAATATTTCGCATGCATATCTGTTCTGTGGAAATAATATGAATCTTCTGAGCAAACTGGCGTTGATATTTGCTGCTTCTGTCAATTGCCCTGATAAAGGATGCGGGGATTGTATTATCTGCAGGAATACGGCAAGAGGTGTTTATCCCAATGTTTTAATTGTAGAACCGGAGGGCAATATTTTAAGGATAGAAGAAATTGCAAGGCTTCAGAGATTTATAAGCATGAGTTCATACAACCCTGGCAAAAAAATATGTATTATCAAGGAGTCCGAGTTTATGAACTTGCCAGCTGCAAACAGGCTGCTCAAGACTCTGGAAGATCCTCCTGATGATGATAGTATATTTGTATTACTTACGGAAGATGTCTCAATGATACTGCCCACAGTAGTTTCAAGGTGCCTGGTTTACAGCTGGAATTTTAAATTTATTGAAGAGAGACCGGAAAGAGCTGATTTTGAAGTTATTGAAAAGTATCTGGATGAAGGTATAAAAAATATAATAGAGCAGAATGAGGATGGCGGGAAGGCCTCCACCACCTCTATTGATCTGACTTTAAGATTGGTTGAAATACTTAAAAAAGTGGAAACAGCCGTCAAGGCGGATCAGGAAAAGGAAATCAGTGAAATAAATAAAAGCGATTTTGATAGAAGTGACATCAGCAGGTATATTGAGATTTTAAAATTAAGGAACAAGAGAAAAATTAAAAAGTTTCATAATTTGGGTATGAGCAGGGTTTTTGATATAATATCTGCCTGGCTTGAAGACATTCTTGCAGTAAAATCAGGAGCTGGAGAGAAAACGATGAATTTTTCAAAGAATTATTTTTTTATAAGCAAGAAAATTAAAAATGTTAAAATAGATAAAATTTTTAAATTAATAAAGGTCATTGAAGAGAATAGAAATTATCTTAGCCATTCAATTAACTCAGAGCTGGCTCTGGATAATATTTTTCTTCAGTTACAGAATATATATAAATAAGAGGTGTATCAAATGTCTTTGATTGTAGGAGTAATGTTTAGAGGAAATGATATGGTGCATTATTATGATCCTGCCGGAATTTCAGTGGATGTGGGGGATAAAGTCATATGCCATGTAGACGAGGGCAAGGAAATCGCGGAAGTCGTAGTGCACCCTATTGATATAAGCGAAAGCGATATCACCACTCCTTTAAATAGAATTATAAGAAAAGCTACATATTATGACCTATCGGTTGATGAGTTAAACATAAGAAAGGAAGAAAAGGGATTCAAAAAGTTTAATCAGCTTGCCAAAAAATATAAACTTAAAATGAAGCTGGTAAATGTACATGTGATGTTTGATAAAAGTAAGATGATATTCTACTTTACCTCGGAAAAAAGAGTGGATTTCAGGGAAATGGTAAAGGAGCTTGCCACATATTTTAAAATCAGGATAGAGCTCAGACAGATAGGAGTAAGAGATGAGGCAAAAATGGTGGGGGGATTGGGCCCGTGCGGGATGAATTTATGCTGTAAAAGTTTTTTAACGGATTTTGAATCCATTTCAATAAAAATGGCCAAGGACCAGAATCTCCCATTGAATCCTTTTAAAATATCCGGAATATGCGGGAGACTAATGTGCTGCCTGAAGTATGAGTATGATTCATATAAAAACTTTATTGATAAGGCGCCGGAAATAGGCATAAAGGTCAAATGCAGTTGCGGCTGCGGCGGAGTCTGTGGTTACGAACCCTTAAAGCAGTCTGTAATTGTGGAATTTGACAGTAATATCAGGAAATCCATCCCGCTTTCGGAAGTCGAGATCACAAAGGAACGGGTTGAAGTAAAGCAGGACACCGGCAGTGCTGCCAAAGAAGCAGACAGCAGTGAGGATAAAACCAAGGAGATTTAAGCTGCTGTATTTTCAATTGACCAGCCGATGTAGCTCAACTGGTAGAGCAGCTCATTCGTAATGAGCAGGTTACCGGTTCAAGTCCGGTCGTCGGCTCCAACGAAAGGAAAATTATTGGTAATAAATGAACTGAAAAAAAAGTTATATGACTATGTAAGCAGGTTAAAGGTAGTCAAGGCAGATCTTAACAATCTGGCTGTTGAAGAGCCAAAAAATAAAAAATTTGGAGAACTGTCAACGAATGCTGCCATGATACTGGCGCCGGTACTGAAAAAAAATCCTATGGATATTGCTGAAAAAATAAAAGCAGAGGAGATCTCCGGGTGGAGCCAGGTAGAAGATATAAATATAGTGAAGCCGGGATTCATTAATTTCAATTTAAAGGAAGAATTCATAAAGAAGGCCCTGAAGGAAATTATAGCAAAAGTTGAAAAATTCGGGTCTAATACAAGCGGCAAGGGAGAAAGTGTCCAGTTTGAATATGTTAGTTCCAATCCGACGGGTGATCTTCATATAGGCCACGGCAGGTGGGGTGCATTGGGAGACAGCCTGGCAAATATTTATACCGCAAACGGTTATAAAGTGTTCAGGGAATATTATGTCAATGATTACGGGAGTCAGGCTGAAAAATTCAGCGATTGCGCAAAGTGTCTCTATTTAAGGCATTTTAAAAGGGATACGGAATATCCCGAAGACGGATATCCTGAGGAAGTAGTATCCCTGGCGGTTGAAAGATTGATCAGTAAATATGATGACAGATTCATAGTCATAAAAGACGGGAAAAAAGATGTAGATGCAGGACCTTTTAAAGAAGAAATCATAAGGATAATGGTATCTTATATCGGCGAGACTTTGGCTTTAATGGGTGTGGAGTATGACCGGTGGTTTTATGAAAGCTGTCTCTATAAAGATTCAAACTTTAAAAAGCTGTTGACTGATTTAAAAAAAAAGGATGCAATTTACACCAAGGACGGAGCATTATGGTTTAAGGCTTCAATGTATGTGGATGATAAGGACAGAGTGCTGGTAAGAAAAGACGGGAACCCCACTTACTTTGCTTCCGATATACTATATATGATGGATAAGATAAAGAGGGGATATGACAGGTTATTTTATATTTTAGGTGCGGACCACCACGGTTATGTTGACAGGTTGAGAGCTATCGGAAAAGTATTTGAACTGGAAGATGACAGAATGACGGTGATAATAGGGCAGATGGTAAAGTTAACGGACAGGGGCAGGACACTTAAGATGTCCAGGAGAAAAGGCATGCTTTATCACTTGAGGGATCTGATAGAAGAGGTAGGTAAAGATGCGGTGAGATATTTTTTCAGCATGAATTCTTTTGATACACCGATGGAATTCGATGTGGATCTTGCCAGGCAGAAATCAAACCAGAACCCTGTCTATTATGTACAGTATGCACATGCAAGGATCGAAAGTATTATTAAAAATATAAGGGAAAGCAGTCCCGGTAATCTGGATATAGATAAATATGATCTTGGTGAGGCAGATACATCAAAACTAAAGTTTAAAAATGAATATGAGAAGCAGCTGGCAAAGACGATGATCCTTTATTCGGATGTGGTATATAACAGCTGCAGAAGTAATGCTCCGCATCTTATAACGCAGTACCTGTACAGGCTGGCATCGGAGTTTCATTATTTTTATAATAATTATAGGGTAATAAATGGGGAGAAGGACGAAGCAGTGGTGGACCTTGACAGGTTTGTTTTGATCCTGCTGGTAAAAAGTGTGCTAAGAAATGCTTTAAAGCTTCTTAGTGTCAGTGCTCCTGAAAAGATGTAAAAAAGTCTGGATTAATATTTGATTAATCATATAATCTGATTTAAATAGTTAGATTTTATATATAGAGGAAGGATAGAAAGTGCTTCTACCGATCACTTCAGAGGTCAACGAAGAAGGGCACCTGGTCATAGGTGGAGTCGATGTCCTCAAGTTAAAAGAAAAATACGGTACTCCGTTATATATTTTTGATATTGCCACAATTAAAGACCAGTGTAAGGGCTACAGGGAAAGTTTTAATTTTCCCGATCTGGAAGTAGGGATAATTTACGCTGGTAAGGCATTTATATGCACAGCCATGTGCCAGCTTATGGATAGATTAGGATTGGGTCTGGATGTATCAACGGGAGGAGAACTTTTCACCGCAATAAACAGCGGTTTTCCTGCCGAAAGGATATATTTTCACGGCAATAATAAATCCCGCAAGGAGATCGAATACGGGCTTGAGAGTAAAGCAGGCTTCTTTATGGTGGACAACCAAATGGAGCTTGAGACACTTGAAGAGTTATGCAGGAAAAACAATATAACGCAAAAGATCATGTTGAGGGTCAATCCCGGGATCAAGGTCAGTACCCATGAATATATACAGACCGGGTCAATAGAGTCAAAATTCGGATTTGGCCTGGAAGGTGATGCAGCCCTGGAGGCGGTAAAAAATATAAGCAGCAGCCAGCTCCAGCTAATAGGGATTCACGCCCATATAGGGTCACAGATATTCAACCTGTCGTGTTATGACAAGTTAATAGAGATCATGTTAAAGTTCATAAAGGAAGTAAGAGAGAGATCAGGAGTATCAGTCACCAGTATAGATATAGGCGGAGGGCTGGGGGTAAATTATATCCCGGAAGATAGAGCGCCCGGTATAAAGGATCTGGCTGGAGTAGTTTATGATGCAGTCAAAAAATACCAGAAGAAGTTTGGAGTAAAACTGGATAAGATATATCTGGAACCGGGAAGGTCCATTGTCGGGAATGCAGGTGTGACGCTGTATGAAGTCGGAGGGATCAAAGAAATAAAAAAAGTAAAAGACTATATTTTTATAGACGGAGGCATGTCTGATAATATAAGGCCAATGCTCTATCAGGCTAAATATAATGCCTACCTGGCAAACAGGATGAATGATGCCGGCAGTACCGAACAAAGTAAGATGAAATATTATTCCATAGCTGGCAAGCACTGTGAGAGCGGGGATGTGATAATAGACCATATAAAGTTGCCGCCGGTATCAAGCGGTGATTTTATAGCGGTAGCAACCACCGGGGCTTACGGTTATTCTATGTCAAATAATTACAACAGTCAGCTAAAAAGTGCAGTGGTAGCAGTTGAAAACGGAAAGAGCTGGATGTGGATAAAAAGGCAGACTTATAAAGATTTAGTGATTGGAGATGTTAAATTATATGAAGATTGAAAATAAAAACATTCAAGACATAAATATCGGAATAATTGGTTTCGGTTATATTGCCAGCGGTGTTTTTTCCCTTATACAGCAGCAAAAAAGCTATATTGCCAAAAAGATAAAGAAGAATCTTAATATTAAAAGGATCGCAGAAAAAGATTTAAAAAAGATAGAGGCTTCTCCCATAAAGAAAGCCGGAGGTATAGAAGTAAGCAGCAGTGCCGATGATATCCTAAAAGATAAAGATATAGATATAGTTGTTGAACTAATCGGCGGTATAGACCCTGCATATGATTATATCCTGAGGGCGCTGAGTTCCGGAAAATATGTAGTGACTGCCAACAAGGACCTTATCGCCAATAAGGGCGGGAGCCTGCTTGCGGCAGCGGAAAAGAACAATGTAGATATACTTTTTGAAGCAAGTGTCGGCGGCGGAATACCTATTATAGGGCCGCTGAAATCTTCTCTTGCTTCAAATAATATAAGCAAGATCGTAGGGATAGTCAACGGAACCACAAATTATATTCTTACTCAAATGGAAAAGGCCAATCTGTCATTTGATGATGCACTGGCAAAAGCCCAGAAGCTTGGATATGCGGAGAAGACGAACCCGTCGGCGGATATCGAGGGTTATGATGCAGCATGCAAACTCGCCATCTTGAGCTCTATTGCTTTTAACTCAAGGGTTACACAAAACGACGTATACAAGGAAGGGATATCAGGTATCTCATCTGTCGATATAAGTAATGCACTGGATATGGGTTATAGAATCAAGCTGCTGGCCATAGGGATCGAAGAAGACGGGAAAATAAGTGCAAGAGTCCATCCCGCCCTGATACCCACAAGTCATATACTTGCCTCGATCGATGATACATTCAATGCGGTCTATGTCTACGGCAACTATATTGATGAGATAATGAGCTACGGAAGGGGTGCCGGAGACAGACCCACGGCAAGCTCGGTAGTAGGAGATATTATAAAAATCGCCAGGAACTTTGACCGTGAAAAGAAGGGGGTAATCTACGGCTGCACCTGTTTTGAGGATAAAAAGTTCATATCCATAGATGATACCATAAGCAAATTCTATATACTTATGGATGTAGCAGACAAGCCGGGAGTCCTGGCCAGTATAGCAGAGGTGTTCGGCAAAAATATGGTAAGTATCAATTCGATGATCCAGAAACAGGCAGACAGGAAAAAAGGAGCCAGGCTCATATTCATCACCCATAAAGTAGCCAATAAGAATTTATATAAATCAATAAGTGAGATATCAAAACTTGGAGTTGTAAATAAGGTCTTAAGTGTGATCAGGGTGGAAGATCTAGATTAACTGCAATGTCAAAATTATTCTATAAAAGTACCAGAGGAACTAACAACTGGCTGACATCCTCTGAGGCAATTATAAAGGGTATTGCTTCGGACGGAGGTCTTTTTGTCCCTGAGGTCATCCCACGGGTTGACCAGCCTCTGAGCAGTCTTTCAAGGATGGATTACGGCCAGCTTGCTTTTTATATAATGAGTAAATTTCTCACCGATTTTTCGTCCACAGAGCTCGAAAGTTGCATCAGTAAAGCTTATGATAAGAAATTTGACAGTCCCCTCATCGCACCGCTGGTAGAAAGAGATGGTATCTTTTTCCTCGAGCTTTTTCATGGGCCGACACTGGCATTTAAGGATCTGGCCTTATCCATACTGCCGCATCTTTTAATGACGGCAGTAAGGAAGAACGGTATAGGTAAAGAAATAGTTATTCTTGTTGCCACTTCAGGTGATACGGGTAAGGCAGCACTGGAAGGCTTTGCCGGAGTTAAGGGTACTAAAATAATCGTTTTCTACCCGGAGAATGGAGTAAGTATAATACAGGAAAGACATATGACTACACAGGTGGGAGACAATACTTATGCTGTCGGTATTGAAGGTAACTTTGACGATGCCCAGAGGGGAGTAAAAGAGATCTTTTCCGATAGGAAAATAGGTGAGACTTTAAATAGCAGCGGATACAGATTTTCTTCGGCAAATTCTATAAATGTAGGAAGGTTAATACCCCAGATAGTATATTATGTGTACGCATATTGTAATCTAATAAAATCCGGGAAAATAGGAGAAAATGAGAAAATAAATATCGTTGTCCCTACCGGCAACTTCGGAAATATTCTTGCGGCTTACTATGCAAAAAAAATGGGGCTGCCTGTGGGTAAGCTGATATGTGCTTCTAATGAGAACAATGTACTTTATCATTTTATAAACACGGGAGTATACAATAGGAAAAGGAAACTTGTGGTAACCAGTTCGCCTTCAATGGATATTCTTGTTTCAAGCAACCTGGAGCGCCTGCTCTATGATATCTTAGGCAATAACCCGGATATGGTAAACAATCTTATCAGTGACCTTAACAAAAATGGAGAGTTTAAGATAACTGCTGATGCGAAGAAAAAAATGCCTGATTTCTACGGAGAATTTGCCACGGATAGTGAGACCTTTAAGACCATAAAATATGTCTTTAGCGACCTCGACTATCTTATAGATCCACATACTGCGGTCGGATATGATGTATACCGGAAATATATCAAAGAAAGCGGGGACAGGACAAAAACGGTTATAGTCTCTACTGCAAGCCCCTTTAAGTTTCCGGGAAGCGTGACCAGAGCCATAGATGAAAAATATGCCGGGATGGATGAGTTCTCTCTTCTTAAGACACTGGCAGACATTTCAGGTAAGAGGATTCCTGAAGCAGTAAAGGATATAGAAAAGAGAAAAATTCTTCACAGTACTGTATGCAAAGCCAGTCAGATGAAAGATGTAATATTTGATATTCTTGGATTATAATTTGAGGTACGAACTATGAAATATATAGTAATAATAATAGACGGGATGGCGGATTACAGGATAGGGAAACTTAAAAATAAGACTCCCCTGCAGTATGCGAAAACACCGGTTTTGGACAGACTTGCCAAAGACAGCGAAATGGGGACAGCCAAAACTGTTCCCGATGGAATGCCGCCCGGAAGCGATGTTGCAAATCTGTCAGTCTTAGGGTATGACCCTAAAGAATATCATACTGGCCGCGCTTCGCTTGAGGCTGCAAGTATGGGCATTAATCTTCTGGAGAAGGATGTAGCATTCAGGTGCAATCTGGTCACATTATCTAAAGAATATGATTATACAGATAGAGTCATGATAGACTACAGTGCGGGAGAGATCCCTACCGACAAGTCCAGAATACTTATCAGGGATATCAAAAACAAGCTTCAGACTGAGAGTATCAGGTTTTACCCAGGAGTAAGTTACAGGCATATAATAGTATGGAAGGACGGTCCAGACAGGAATATTCTGACCCCGCCTCATGACATAACAGGTAAGAAGATCGCCGAATTCTTGCCCAAGGGTCCGGGCGAGAATATACTTTTGGGAATGATAGTAAAGAGCATTGCCCTGCTGGAAGATCATATTATAAATAGGAAAAGGGTGAAAGACGGCATGAGACCTGCAAATTCGATATGGATATGGGGAGAAGGCAAAAAGCCCAATCTGGACAGCTTCTACGGAAAATATAAGTTAAGGGGTTCAATAATATCGGCCGTAGACCTTATAAGAGGCATCGGTGTTTTGGCCGGGCTCGAACCGGTCACGGTAGAAGGTGCAACCGGAAATATTGATACCAATTTTAGCGGCAAGGCTGATGCCGCTGTAAGCCAGCTTATAGGGGGAAAGGATTTCGTATATATTCACCTGGAAGCTGCAGATGAATGCAGCCATCACGGAGATGTGGAGAATAAGGTGAAGGCAATAGAGATAATAGACAGGGAAGTCATAGGAGTCATAAAGGAAAATATGGATAAAGAAGAGGTTGATTATAAGATGATGATACTTCCCGACCACTACACTCCTATAAGGAAGAAGACTCATACATCAGAACCTGTGCCGTTTCTTATC
Source organism: uncultured Actinomycetota bacterium (assembly GCA_964578625.1). Lineage (GTDB taxonomy): Bacteria > Actinomycetota > Humimicrobiia > Humimicrobiales > Humimicrobiaceae > CAZBSE01. The sequence goes on along the minus strand of CAZODQ010000001.1, from coordinate 209,968 downwards.
TATGACAGCACAAAGTCAGCCGGCGGGAAGTATAAAAGATTCGATGAGTTTAGGGCCATGAATACAGGCCTGTATTTTAAGGAAGGATATAAGCTGATAGATTATTTCTTTGGGAAAGAGGAATAGGTAAGATCACTCTAAAATAACAATAATTATAAATATTTTACTTGACACCTGACTTATTTCAGGTATAATTTTAAAGAATTACGAATTAGTTATAATAGAAATATGAAACAATTAACAGATAGACAACGTGAAGTAATAAAATTAATCTATGAAGGGCAAAGAGAAAAAGGAATAACTCCTTCTTTGGCTGAGCTTGCAAAAAAACTTGGTGTTTTCTCTAAGCAAACTGTTAAAGACCTATTGGATGCTATAGGAAAAAAGGGATTTTTAAAAAGAGAACATCATTGTCCTAGAGCAATAACTTTAAAACCTGAAATTGTTGAAGAAATAGAGAGAGAAAAAAACTATTTTGATAATATGCAACAAAATCTAGATTTTATATATTCTGATGAAAAAAATAATTCTATATGGGAAACTTCTGAATGTATTACCATAAATTATGGTAAAATTTCTAATTTGAGTAAGACTATTATTGATAGCAGTGAGATTATTTCATTACAGAGCCAAAATAGGACTGAAGAATATAATTCTTATAATAGGACTCAATTTGTTGCTGAGAAATCAAACTTTGATGGATTATATGATACAACTCAAAAATACTTTATTGAAAATTACAATGTATTAATTGTAACACCAAAAATACCAATTCTTGATGATACTAATGGATATACAATACTAGATGAACACCCATTATACGAGGTAATATGGTCTGGTTCTTCATCAAATCATTTTTTTCGTTTTGGTCAAGAGTATGGTAACACAGAAGATATTAATTATATCGATAATACAGGTCAATTTAGGTTATTTTCCATCTCTAGAAGTAAAAAGGCTGTTAAAAATTTTATAAAAAGAATGAGATTAAAACTTAAATCATTGTCTAATTGTGTAGATTTCCCAATATATGGTGGTGCATTAAAAAAGAGTGGTGAGATTCTTTATTGGTCGAGGAGAACCGATAAAGATAAAAATGATTTAAGAATCTTTTTCATAGTTGATATTACAAAAACCAATATTCAATCAAACGATAGAATATTATTAAGAGATATTTCTAGTAATTTTCCAAATTTAATTAATAATAATTTTACTAATTATGTCTTTAGCAATTAATACAACTACACCAGAAGGAATTGTACTTGCAGCAGATAGTAGGCAATCTTTTCGTAATAGAAAAGGTATGGCTAGAATTGGCTCTGATAATGCATCTAAACTTTTTCAGATTAATAAACGAGTAGGTTTAGCTATTACTGGGCTTGCTTTCTTACCAGAAGATGGAGTAATGAAGAATATTAGTAAGTTTATCGATGAGTTTAAAACTAAAGTTGATATACAAAAGTTAAGTGTAAAAGAAACAGCTGAGAAGCTTTATTATTTGTTTGATAAAAAATACAATTATCAAGAACAATTAAAAAAATTACCTGATAAAATAAGAAGCGATTTACAGAAACAAGGATGTGAAATTCTAGAAATAAAACAAGAAGGATATATTATTAAATTCCGCTTTAAAGATCAAAAGGACCAGATAAAAGAAGGAGCCGGCGGAGTAGATATGATTAATCTTCTAATTGCTGGATATAATGAAGATGGTAGTCATGAAGTTTATATGTGTCATATTCCTGGTGAAATTCAAAGAAAAAGGAGTAGTGCTGAAAAGGGAAAGGAATATGGTGCTACTTGGTCTGGCCAAATTGACGTAGTCTCTAGAATTGTTTTAGGATTTGATGGAAGAATTGGAAACATAAATTTTATTAGAGAATCAACTCAGAAGCTAGGGCAAAACGAGATTAATAAACAATTAAGAAATTTAGAATATGTCATCCAATGGGGTACAATGACTCTTCAAGATGCAATTGATTTTTGTGTTTTAATGATTCAGACTACTTCAGCTATTCAACGATTTTCTGATGGTATAAGAGGTAATCCAGGAGATATACCTGGTGTAGGGGGTCCTGTAGATGTAGTAGTGATTACGCCAAATCAAGGTTTTGTTTGGATTAATAAAAAGAAGCTAAATATAGCAGAAATTGAAGTTGACATCGGTAAATAGTAATTTCTACTTACTATATATAGTATTTAATTATAATTGAAAAATACTAAGAATCAGTTAATTATACTCCTTAATTTAAGAATTTTACTTAAAAACTGATTCGAAATTTTAACACTTAGATTACCACTTTGAATTATAACTATCCCATAACCACTTTAGTTTAAAAATTATCTCCTTTTTCGGTTGAGAAGCCCCGCAATATAGATTATAATTACCTCTATTTACAATAAGGAGATTTCTACGGTATATATGCCAGGATTTCATATAAGGGAACTTGGTGAATACAGGCCGGGTTCCTTTAACAGTTTAAACTTAAACAGGCTGAAAGAATTCGTAATCGTACCCTATTATATAGACTGGTATAGTAGCGGACAGTCAAAGAAAGTATTTCCCCTTTTTATCCAGGAAATTGAATCTCTGAATCCCACATCTTTTAGATTACCGGGAATAATCGGCAGGAATCCCTTTTTTGACCATGCGCAGATCAAATTCTTTATTGCTTATGACGATGGCAGGCCTGTGGGAAGAGTAATGTCCTTTATAGATTACAACTATAACCAGAAATACAATGACAGGTTTGGATGGCTGGGTCTATTTGAATCTATTGAAAATAAGGATGTTGCAAATATGCTGATAGGTAGTGCGATTGATTATCTAAAGGGGTACGAATGCAGCAGGATAATAGGCCCTGCAAAGTTCAATGCCGGAGGAGAAGTAGGGCTTCTTATAGACGGGTTTGAAAACGTGCCCTATTTTATGGAGCCGTATAATGCTCCGTATTATAAGGAGTTTTTTGAGCAGTACGGTTTTAGGAAGGAAAATGACTGGTACAGTATAGTAACTGATAGTGATATCAGTAAGAATTATATGGACAGGGTTGAAAGAATTCTGCTTAAGATCTCCAGTAAAAACGGAAGTAAATTTGACGGGGTAAATATAAGGTGTGCTGACTTTAAGGATTACAGAAATGAGATTAAGAGAATAAGAGAGCTTTATAATGACATCTGGGACACCGAAAAGCATCCCCAGCAGGTAAGATTGACCGATGCGGAATTCAATTATCTGGCAATGGGCATAAAGGCCATATCTATGGAAGAGCTGATATTCATTATAGAAAAGAATGGGGAGCCTATAGGAGTATCGGTAAATTTTCCCGATATAAACGAGATAATTTATGATTTTGACGACGGGCAGAAGTATATGCCTTCAAAGCGCTTCTTAAGCCGGAGGGATCTGGTCAGGGATATTAAGATCTTTAACCTAGTACGGAAGAGGCTAAAAACTAAAGGATACACAAGATTCAGGTCACTGATCTTGGGTATTAAAAAGGAATATAGGAGAGCCGGAATAGAATCCAAAATATATTCAAAGATAAATACGGATGCAGTCAACTTAGGATTTAAGTATGCTTCGGGTTCACAGCTTGCGGACATAAATCTGGATATCGTAAATCCTATTTCCAAATTGGGTAAAGTCGCTTTTACCTGGCGGATTTACTGTTTAGATATTCTATAATTACTCTATTGCTGTTAAAATAAGGCATAAAATATAAGTTCGGTCGGAGGTATTATTTTGTCAAGATGGAGTGCGGGCAAGATAGTAGGAATTACTTTCCTCTGTATTTTTATACTCGTCGTGTTTTCAGGAGGCTGCTATGTAGCAGGACTTATAAGCGGCGGTTTGGGGAGGACCTCTTACGGGTTTGGTGACTCAATCTATGAAATACGCCTTGAAGGATTGATTTCTGCGGGTAAATATGCAGGCCTTTTCTCAGAGGGAACAGTCACACCTGAAGAAATAATAAGTCAGCTTGATGAGGCCGAAAGAAACCCGAATGTAAAAGCGATTTTGATCAGGGTCAATAGTCCAGGCGGAAGTGCCGCTGCTTCCCAGGAGATATATGAAGAGATTAAAAAAGTGGAAAAGCCGGTTGTGGTCTCAGTCAGTGAAACCTGTGCTTCCGGTGCGTACTATATATCTTCAGCTGCCGACATGATAATTGCCAACCGTTCTTCTTCGGTAGGAAGTATCGGAGTAATATTGCAGATCCCTAATCTGGAGGGTTTGTATGAACAGCTTGGGATAAAGTACACAACCATAAAGCAGGGTGAATTTAAGGATGTGGGAAGCCCTGACAGGCCGATTACGGAAGAAGAAGAGAAAATGCTTGAAGCGCAGCTTAAAGAAGTCTATGAGCAGTTTATTTCAGATGTGGCAGATTCAAGGGGTATGGAAGTAAGTGAGGTAAAAAAATTGGCGACGGGATGGGTCTTTTTAGGGACGGAAGCGCTGGACCTGGGCCTTATTGATAAGATTGGAAATTACAAGGATGCCATAGAAGCAGCAGCGGAGTTGGGCGGAATTAAAGGCGAACCTAATGTTATAAGGCAGGAGGCCGGCTATTCACTTCTGGATTTGATTTTGAATTATTATTTGAATTTAGCCATAGAGAAGATATTTTAAAAGGATTTTTTTAAAATGATTAATAATATTATTGGTCAAATAAAAAAAGCTGAAAAGAAGGCAGAAAAGGTCATAACCTCATCCAAAAAGAAATCCAAGGAAATCATAGAGGAAGCATACCGCAGGGCCACTGAAATACTAAAGGAAGCTGAAAAAGAAGTAAAAATTATGTCGGCAGAAGCCGAAGATAAGGCAAAAAGCGATGCAGCTGGTGAAGCTGTAAAACTAGAGAAAGATCATAAAAACAGGTTGGCGGAAATAAAGAGTATATCAGAGGCTAACCGGGAAGATGCAATAAAAAAAATAGTTAAAAGGATTATTGGTTAATGGCAGTTGCGAAATTAACTAAACTTTTTATTATTTCACATAAATCTGATACAGAAGCTGTTCTTAAGGAATTACAAAGAATCCCCATTACCATAGAAGTACAGCCGTATACGGAGAAGATTGAGCTGGAGATACCGGTTTCAGATACGGTCCCATTATATGACACCAAGGTCAAAAGGGCTCTGGATATCCTTGATGACTCTAAAAGTGAGAAACTAAAGAAGATAGCCTCAAAAGCAGGAAAACTAGTAGTAAGGAGAGGCGAGTATGAGCAGATCATAAACAATGTTGATTTTAAAGAAATAATAGATGGTATTTTAGATATTAAAAGTGAAATAGAGAATCTGGATTCAAGAGCCGCTGATATGGAACCGAGGGTCCGTATATTTACTGAATGGTCCTTTTACAAGGGTGATATTGAAGATATAGCACCTGGTGATGTTTATACCGTAAAATTGGGGAAAATTAAATGTGAAAAATGTGATTTTTCCGAAATTGTAAAGGAATTGGATAAAAAGGGTATCTCCTGTGAGAAATTACATAAATATGGGGATACCGTTTATGTCATCCTTGCTTATCATAATAGCTGCAGCAAGGATGCAGAAGAGTATTTAAGCGGCATATCCTTTGAGGAACCGGAACTGACCGGCTGCAGCGGCACAATAGAAGAAAATTTAGGAAGGATCAAAAAAAGTATTGACCGGAACAGAAAGAGAAAAGGATTTCTGCTGGCTGAAATAAGAAAAAAAACCGCAGAGTATGAAAGGCCGCTTACTATTTATCTTGATTACATAGAGAATAATATTGATATACAAAAAGCAATAGAATCCGGATTTTCAACAGATTATGTTTCTTTTCATACCGCATGGGTAAAAGAATCGGATAAGAAAATAATCATTGATATAATCAAGAGTTTTAAGTCCACAAAAGTAGTCGAGGTCAAACCGGGGAAAGGCGAAAGTATACCGGTTATTTTAGAAAACAAACCGCTTTTCAGACCATTTGAGATAGTGGTGGACCTTTATGGAGTCCCCAAATATTTTGAGATCGACCCGACTCCTTTTGTCTCATTGTTCTTTGCCATGTTTTTTGGCCTTTGCCTGACCGATGCGGGTTATGGAGTCATAGTGGCAATGCTTACTTTAATTTTTGCTTTCAGGATGAAGAGTTTGAAGAAATTCCTGATGCTGGTCTTTATTGGAGGGATCTTTACCATATTTGCCGGGATTGTGTTTAATGGCTGGTTTGGCGATCTGCCCAGATATCTGGGTATTAACAGTTTTTTTGAAAGACTCGCAGTCCTGGGAGATCCGATCAGTTCCGATCAGGGAGCCATGAACTTTTTTAGATTGGCTCTTATTCTGGGAGTAGTACATGTTATTTTTGGTCTTTTTATAAAGTTTTATGACTGCATTAAGCGAAAGGACTGGGGAGGCGCATTCTTTGACGGGCTTCCGTGGATAATTATAATCCTGCCCCTTATTATAATTCTGCTTTCGTCCCAGATAGCAGTAAACATGCAGCTTGTCTCACAGCCTATTTTTTCAGGCAGCATATCGAGGATACTTATCTGGCCTATACTGATCGGTGCCGTGGTCATTATTTTTTTCAGTGCCAGAAGCGAAAAGAGCTGGGGATTTAGGATATTTATGGGTTTTTTAAATTTGACTATAGTAAACGGGCTTACTTCGTTTTTAGGAGATTTTCTTTCATATATCAGACTTATGGCTCTGGGATTGGTCACGGCAGGGATCGCAGTGGCTATCAACAAAATAGCGTTTCAATTTCTATCAGTTCCAGTAGTCGGTATTGTATTATTGATAATAATCCTTGTATTCGGACATCTGTTCAATATAGGAATAAATATGCTTGGAGGTTTTGTTCATACACTGAGGCTTCAATATGTTGAATTCTTTCCAAAATTCTATATGGGTGGCGGAAGACCGATTAAAGCTTTAAGCGATGAACATAAATATATAACAATAGTCGAATAGGGTAATAGGAGGAAAAATGTCAGATTTATCACTTGGTGTAATAATGGCGACATTCGGTGCGGGACTGGCAATAATCATGGCCGGGATCGGTTCAATAGTGGGGATTGGTTATCCCGGAAGGGCTGCTGCGGGAGTCCTTTCAGAGGATCCTACTAAGTTTGGAAGGTTGTTTTTACTGGTGGTGCTTCCGGGTACGCAGGGATTTTACGGGTTTGTTGCGGCGTTTCTGATAATCGGAAATATTGCAAAAGTAACAAATTTGACTCAGGGCCTGCAGTTATTCTTTGCTGCGCTGCCTGTTGCGTTTACCGGCCTGCTTTCGGGCATATATCAGGGAAAGGTATGTGCCGCAGGAGTGAGTCTAGTAGCCAAAAGAGCCAAGGAGGCGATGAAGGGAGTTATTTTTGCTGCAATGGTAGAGACTTATGCTGTACTGGGATTACTTATAACTTTCTTCCTCAATAATTCAATTCAATTTTAAAGGGTGAGCGGTATATGGCGGAGCTAGACAATGTTTCCAAGAAGATCCTGGAAGATGCGTCAGCGGAAAGAGAAAAGATACTGGATGAAGGCAGAAAGAAGGCATCGAGTATAATAGGGGAAGCTGAGAAGAAGGCAGAAGAAATCAACCGGGACGGGAAACTTAAAGCACAGGAAAAATATAAAGAGGTTTTTGATGTCGAAGTGACCAGAGCAAAAACGGAATTAAAGCAGAGAGCAACTGCTTATAAGATTAATCTGATTGATGAGATCATAGCCGGAGCCAAGGATAGACTTTCAAGTCTGGATAAAAAGGAATATGAAAAGTTTATAAAAAAGACCTTGAAAACTCTGAATGTAGGAAACGGTTATTACCAGATCGGAAGTCAGGAAAAAAATATTAACGGCAAAATGATTGAATCAATAGCAAAATTAAAAAAAGCAGACGGGAGTCCTGATTTTAAAAAAGGGATTAAGATAATCAAAGGAAAAACCCAGTACAATATAACAGCCGATAGTCTGATCGATCCGGATATCGATGATATAAGAATGGAGACCGCTTTTTATTTATTCGGTAAGGAGAAGTAAGAGGAAATGTTTCTTGATTATGATATTGGAGATGACAGCTATTATCTTTTTACATGTGCGGAACTTAAGGCAAGAGAGATTGAATTTCTGGGAAAAGATAAAATTGAAAGAATGTTGAAATCTAAAAGCATGGAAGACTTTTTGTCAGTATTGAGAGATACGGTTTATTCAGGATATATAAGTGATATGGAGAGATCCAGGAGCTTCGAAAACGCTATATTAGAGGAATATAAAGGCATGGTAGAGTTTTTAAGTGAGAGACTGAGGCCGGAACATCAGATAGTGAAGGATTTGCTGTTTTTTGAACAAAATATACATAACTTAAAAGTGATTGTTAAATCAGTTATTATGGATATGGATCTGGAAGACCTTTTTATTCCATTATTTTATTCTTATGGGGAACTAAAAGATGCAGCTGTGACTGAAAATTATGAGAAAATAGATAAGTCAGTTTCAGAAATACTCAAGTTTTCGGTAGAGCTGGCGAAAGGGCAAAAAAATTACAGGCTTATGGAGCTGGAGCTTGAGAGATTTTATTTAAAGGAGATTTTTAATTCCGTTAAAGAGCTGGGAAGCAGGCTGATTACGGATTATTTAAGGCATGTCATAGATATAATGAATATTAAAAATTTTTATAGGAACAAGTATCTTGAAGAGGATTTGGATTTTGATTATTTCTTACACGAGAACGGGTTTTTACAAAAAGAAATGATAATGGAATTCAAAGACGAGAGCCTGGACCTTTTTATCAGGGAAATGGGGAGGACGGCTTATGCGGATATAGCAGTCAAAGGGAGTCATGCTCTGCAGTATGAGGGTACCTTTTCCTCTTTTGAGAAAAATGAGGATTCGTTCTACATCGATTTTTTTGATTCTTTGAAGTATACAGTTTCAAATCTGGAAAATGTTTTTAAATTTTTTTTATTGAAAAAGATGGAACTAAGTTATCTAAATGTCATATTTACCGGTGTTAGATATGGTGTCGGTGAAAACATAATAAGAAGTAAGGTAGGAGTTTAGTGGATACAAAAATTGCTGCATTTGGTGAAAGTGACATTATGTTAATATTTAAAGCGGCAGGCATAGATGTCTTTCCTGTAACTGACGGTGTTGATGAGACAACTGATATAGAAAAAAAATTAAAAGAGATTGTAAAAGAAGGTTATAGGATTATCTTTATGACCGAAACTATTGCATTAAAATTAGACAGGCTTATTAGAGAATACACAGAGAAGCTGGAGCCTTCGATAGTAGTAATCCCGGGACTGGGGAAAAGAAATGATTACGCAGTCAGAAGATTGAGAAGAGCAATAATAAAAGCAGTCGGTGTTGATATAATGTCGGAAGAAAAGGAGAGTGTAAGTGAGTAAACCAGGTAAAATTGTAAAGGTAGCGGGTCCGCTGGTCGTTGCTGAAAATATGTTCGGTTCAAAAATGCTCGATGTTGTCCATGTTTCCGATAAGAAGTTATTGGGTGAGATAATAGAGCTAAGAGAAGGTCTTGCTTCCATACAGGTTTATGAAGAAACAGGAGGTATTGGTGTCGGAGAGCCGGTATATCCGTCAGGTGAACCCCTAACTGTGGAATTAGGACCTGGTGTCATCGAGTCGATTTATGATGGGATTCAAAGGCCTCTTGATGAAATATATAAAAAGACCGGGGATTTTATTACGAGGGGTGTTTCCGAATCAGCATTAAATAGGGATAGGAAGTGGAAATTTAAGCCAATGGTGAAAAAAGGTGACAGGGTCAGCAGTGGAGATTTTCTGGGCTTTGTCGATGAAACTGAAATAGTAAAACACTATATCATGGTTCCTTATGGAATAAGTGGAGAGGTCAAGTCGGTTGAAAAAGGCGAGTTCAGGGTTACAGATACCATAGCAGTGATCAAAAGCAAGGATGGCGACAGGAAGGTGAACATGATACAGAAGTGGCCGGTGAGAAAGCCCAGGCCATATCTGAATAAGATGAGCCCGGATATGCCCTTATTTACCGGCCAGAGAGTAATAGATATGTTTTTTCCCATTGCAAAAGGCGGTACTGCATGTGTTCCCGGACCATTTGGTTCGGGTAAAACCGTTATCCAGCATCAGCTGGCAAAGTGGATCGATGCTGAAATCATTGTTTATGTAGGATGCGGGGAAAGAGGAAATGAAATGACGGATGTTCTTATGGAATTCCCGGAATTGATCGATCCAAAATCCGGAGTTCCTTTGATGAAAAGAACTGTACTTATTGCCAATACTTCAAATATGCCTGTTGCAGCCAGAGAGACATCTGTTTACACAGGAATAACTATTGCTGAATATTTTAGGGATATGGGATATTCAGTGGCGCTTATGGCAGATTCGACTTCAAGATGGGCGGAAGCTATGAGAGAGATTTCTGGCAGGCTGGAAGAGATGCCCGGAGAGGAGGGGTACCCGGCGTATCTGGGAGCAAGACTTGCTTCATTTTATGAAAGGGCGGGTATGGTTAAATGTCTGTCGTGTGACAATAGTAGAGTTGGCGCTCTTTCAGTCATCGGTGCAGTATCTCCTCCGGGAGGCGACCTTTCAGACCCGGTAGTGCAGGCTACATTAAGGGTTGTAAAAGTCTTTTGGTCTCTTGAAGCTAAACTTGCCTACAGCAGGCATTTCCCGGCAATATCGTGGCTGAACTCCTACTCACTTTATATTGATAATATAAGGGACTATGTTACTAAAAATATAAAGGAAGATTATTTTGACCTGCAGGCAGAAGCAATGAGAATTCTTGAGAAAGAATCGGAGCTCGAGGAGATTGTCCGTCTGGTAGGAATCGATGCTCTGTCAGGTTTGGACAGGCTGGTATTGCTTACGGCCAGAATGTTAAGGGAGGACTTCCTGCATCAAATTGCCTATCATGAAGCAGATACTTATTCATCAGTAGAGAAGCAGTATAAAATGATAGATACGATTATTTATTTCTACAATCAGGCATCAGGTTATTTGAAATTAAACGCTGATATTAAAGATATAGAGAATATGAAGGTTAGAGAAAAAATAGCCAGGATGAAATATATTAAAAAAGAAGATATAGGGGATATTGATAAGATCAAAGAAGATATAGATAAAGAATTTTCTTCAATAACAGAGGTGTAGGCATGTTAAAAGAGTATAAAAGTATTTCAAATATATCAGGGCCGCTGCTTCATGTGGAAGGCGTTGAAGGAGTCAAGTATGAGGAGCTGGTTGATATAAAGCTTGATGACGGCAGCATAAGAAGCGGCATGGTACTTGAAGTTGATAAGGATAGTGCGCTTGTACAGGTATTTGAAGGTACGACCGGAATAGATTCAGAGAATACAAGGGTAAGTTTTTTAGGAAGGGGTACGCATATGTACCTTTCTCCAGATATACTTGGCAAGGTCTTTACCGGCCTTGGCAGACCAAAGACCGATAAGGACAAAATCATCCCTGAAAAAAGCCTGGATATAAATGGTGCTCCTATAAATCCTTTTGCCAGAGATTATCCCAATGAGTTTATTCAAACCGGAATATCATCCATAGATGGCCTAAACACTCTGGTAAGAGGGCAGAAGCTGCCTATATTTTCCGGAGCCGGGCTTCCCCATAACCGGATAGCAGCTCAGATTGCAAGGCAGGCCACAGTGCTGGGGAAAAAGGAGGAGTTTGCCGTAGTCTTCATTGCCATAGGGATCACCTTTGAAGAATCCGAATATTTTATAAGTGATTTTAAGAAAACCGGTGCCATAAACAGAGCGGTTATGGTATTAAACCTTGCTGATGATCCTGCAATTGAAAGGATTGCGACTCCCAGAGTCGGTCTTACGTGTGCAGAATATCTTGCTTTTGAAAAGGATATGCATGTACTGGTAATATTAACTGATATGACCAATTACTGCGAGGCTTTAAAAGAAGTCTCTGCTGCCAGAAAGGAAATCCCCGGAAGAAGGGGTTATCCCGGATATCTATATACCGACCTGGCCACTATTTATGAGAGGGCGGGCAGAATAAAGGGAAAGAAAGGATCGATAACCCAGATCCCAATACTTACAATGCCGGAAGATGATAAGACCCATCCCATTCCGGACCTTACGGGGTATATAACTGAGGGGCAGATTATACTGTCAAGGTCACTGCACAAGAAAAAATTATCTCCTCCTGTTGATGTACTGCCGTCTCTTTCAAGACTTAAGGATAAGGGGATTGGTAAGGGAAAAACAAGAGAAGATCATGCGGATATGTTTAACCAGCTGTATGCGGCATATGCAAGGGGGAAGGAAGTAGAAGAACTGGCAACCATACTTGGAGAAGCGGCACTTACCGATATGGACAGATTGTATCTTAAGTTTGCAGAAAATTTTGAAAATGAATATATTTCCCAGAGTGAATACGAAAATAGAAGCATAATCCAAACACTTGATCTGGGATGGAAACTTCTGCTGATATTTCCAAGAGAAGAATTAAAAAGAATCAGAACCGAATATTTGGATAAATATATTGCGAAATTTAAAAAGGAAAAAAAATAGTTTAAGGGTGATTGAATGCTGATTGAAGCTAATGCGACCAGAATGGAGCTTCTTCGCTTAAAAAAGAGGCTGAATCTTGCCCGGAGAGGGCACAAGCTCCTTAAAGATAAAAGAGATGAACTGATGAGGCAGCTGCTTTCCATAATCGATGAGGTCAAAGAGCTCCGGTTGTCTATAGAAAGCCAATTTCAATCAGTACTGGAAAGATTTGTGATTTCAAAAGCTGCATCGGGCTCATTCCAGACAAAACAGGAACTGCTGCTTCCCGTGAAAAAGATCTCAGTTTCAATGAGCCGGAGAAATATTATGAGTGTCCGCGTACCGGCTTATTCCCTGGAAGTCAGCGGCGGTATCATCCCGTATGGATATATTAATACCTTAGGAGAAATGGATATTGCCCTGAGCGATTTTGATAAATCTATAGAGAACCTGCTTAATCTGGCTGAAAAGGAAAAGACAGTACAGCTTATGGCAAAAGAAATTGAAGAAACCAGAAGAAGGGTCAATGCCCTTGAACATAAGCTGATCCCTGGACTGGATGAGACTATAAAATTCATAACCATGAAACTTGAGGAAAATGAGCGGTCTAACACTGTAAGACTTATGAAGGTAAAGGATATCGTTAGAAGCCACTGACAATCTTATTCAGTGGTATAAACAGGGAAATCACCGGCAAGTTTTTTAACTTCTTTGCTGATCTCTTTAAGTTTTGTATTATTTTCCATATTTTTAAGGGCTGACGATATTAACTCCCCGATTTTATACATTTCGCTGATACCCATTCCCTGAGTAGTGACTGCCGGTGTGCCGATTCTTATACCGCTGGCTATGATAGGTTTTAATTTATCAAAGGGAATCACATTCTTATTGGTTATTATCCCGACAGAGCTTAATGTTTCTGAGGCATCCAGGCCGGTAATCCCCTTGTCGGTTAGATCTATAAGGAATAAGTGATTATCAGTCCCGCCTGATACAATTCTATAGCCTTCGTTCTTCATGTACTCGCACAGGGCTTTAGAATTTTCAATAATACGTCTTCCGTAATCTTTAAATGAATCCTGCATAGCTTCCCTAAAAGCTACTGCTTTTGCAGCAATAATGTGCATCAGCGGACCTCCCTGCACACCGGGGAAAACCGATTTATTTATAAGTCTGGCATATTTCTTATCCGCAAAGATCAGTCCGCCTCTTGGTCCCCTTAAAGTCTTGTGCGTGGTGGCGGTAGTAAAATCAGCTACATTTATAGAGCTGGGGTGATAACCGCTTACTATAAGTCCGGCAATATGTGCAGTATCGGCCATCAGGTATGCACCTACTTCATAAGCTATTTCCCTAAATCTTTTAAAATCAATTATTCTTGAATAAGAACTGGCTCCTGAAATTATAAGTTTGGGCCTGACGGTCTTCGCAAGTTTTCTAATACTGTCGTAGTCAAGCATTTCTGTTTCCGGGTCTACAGTATAAGTATGTATTTCATAGTATCTGCCGCTTAAGTTTTGTTTATGTCCATGGGAGAGGTGACCGCCGTCTTTCAGGCTCATACTCAGTATTTTGTCCCCACAGTTTAAGATTCCCAGAAAAACCGCCATGTTGGCGCTCACACCGCTGTGAGGTTGAACATTGCTGTAATCGGAACCGAAAAGCTTATTGGCTCTATCTATAGCCAATTGTTCAATTTCATCAACGTGCTCGCAACCTTCGTAATACCTAAAGCCGGGATAACCTTCTGCGTACTTATTTGTAGGCACAGAACCCATGGTCCTTAAAATTTCCTGCGAGGTGAAATTCTCTGAAGCAATAAGGATCAGCTGGTTCCTCTGCCGTTCTAGTTCTTTTTTTATTATCTCTTTTACCTCTATATCTACATCTCTGCTCAGGGTATGATTTTCATGTTTTTTTGATTCAGCCATTGCAAATCTGGCTCCTTTCTTCAATATCCTTTATCTTTTTGACCCTTCTTACATGGCGTTCCTGTGTACTTTCAGGAGTGTTTACAAAGACTTTTACTATTTCAAGGCATTCATCCAGTGTTAGAAGTCTTTCTCCCAAGCATAGTATATTTGCATGATTATGATCACGGGCAAGCCTTGCGGTTTCTTTGTTCCAGCAGGCAGCAGATCTTATACCTTTTATTTTATTGGCTACTATATCCATCCCGATTCCGCTTCCGCATATAAATATTCCAATATCAGCTTCCCCGCAGGCTACAATTTTCGCACCCTTTTCTGCAAAATCCGTGTAATCCACACTTTCGCTGCTGTTGGTCCCGATATCATATACCGCATTTCCCATGGATTTTACAAATCCTATTATTTTGGATTTGTAATCAAATCCGGCATGATCTGAACTTATAACTATTTTCATAAAACACCTGATCTTTCCATAACCTGTAAGCGTATGCTTGATTGATAATAAAACATAAAACTCTGTAATATTATATTCCAATTAACTTGATAATCAAAAGTTTATTGGAATTTATTATTTAAAATATCTCCGAAGTTTACAGCACCTTCTCTTACTAAAACAGGTACCTGCCCGGTGACATCGATGATAGTTGATTCAGCTCCTGCAAGTGCAGAGGAATATTCCACTGTTAGATCCACTTGTTTTATTATTACATCAGTAATATCCTTTAGTTTTTTAGGATAGCCTTTCACTCCGGAAATGGTGGCACTGGTAGATACAATCGGGCCGCAGATGCTTATTATATTCTTAAGGAACCTGGGACCTGCCATTCTTATGGCGATATTCGAACTGCCGCTGGTTATAAAATCTTCAAGAGAGCTGTTCCTTTTAAAAATCAAAGTAAGAGGTCTTGGGTTTTCAATATCCCAAAATTTTTCTATTATTTTTTCTGCAATCCTGTTTATATCTGAGGCAAGGTTTTTAAGGTCATCTTTACCGGCAATAAGTATTATAAGGGGTATGTTTTTATTTCTTTTTTTTATTTTGTATATTTTTTCAATCGACTTTTTATTATCATACCTGCAGCTCAAACCGTAGATAGTGCCGGTAGGCAGAATTGCTATTTTCCCTTCTGCCATGATTTTAGCAATTTTTTTGACAGCAGAGTCATTAACTTCATCAAGGTTATTAATTTTTATTGTAATCATAAAGAGATAAAAAGTTACTGATTTCAGTATATAATATTTTTTTTATTAAGGAAATCAATGTAAGTATTAGGCTCTCCCATCAATATAAAATACTTGGCATTTTAATAAATAAGACTTAATATATTTTTAAAAAGTGTATTGTTTAAATCAAAAAATTAAGGTTGATTTATATAAATTAAAAAATATTAGGTTAGGAAAATGGTGATCACACGCCCGACGTGGGATGAATATTTTGCATCAATTACCAGGCAGGTAGCAACAAGATCCACGTGTCTTAGAAGAAAAGTCGGAGCTATAATCGTAAAGGATAAAAGGATACTTACAACGGGATATAACGGTGCTCCTATGGGAGTAAGGAATTGTCTGGATATAGGGACGTGCCTGAGAGAAGAGCTGGGAGTACCTTCGGGTGAAAGACATGAAATTTGCCGCGGCCTTCATGCCGAGCAAAATGCTATTCTTCAGGCTTCTTATCACGGAGTTCGAATAAAAGATGCAGTAATTTACTGCACTACACAGCCCTGTGTCCTCTGTGCAAAAATGATAATAAATTGCGGAATCAAAAAAATATATTATTTTGAGGATTACCCTGATACGCTTGCAATAGAGCTTCTCGGTGAAGCAGAAATCGAATCAATAAGGCTGGACTTTTAAATTGGAATTTTTATAAATACGATTACCGCAGGTCTTTTAGACGAAAAAAATTAACCATGGATGTATCATGGCATAAGGCAGCTTTTATTTTTGTAATTCACCTTTATTTGTTATAATATCCTGTACTTTTTTAATAGAGAAATTATTTTTTGTTTTTATGGAAAAATTCATTATAAACGGCGGGAAGACCCTGTCCGGAAAAGTTAAAATAAGCGGGGCTAAGAATTCTGCATTGAAGTTAATAGCTGCGTCAATACTGGCTGACGATAAAACCACTCTTAGGAATGTACCGGGAATTGAAGATGTCAAGATTATGGTAGAAGTGCTGAGAACACTTGGTGCTGGCGTAGATGTAAATATGGAGGATAAAACTATTGAGATCAATCCGGTAACTATTAATAGCTATGAAGCACCTTATGAAATCGTAAGAAAGATGAGAGCGTCAATACTGGTCGCAGGGCCGCTGTTAAGCAAATTTGGCAGGGTAAAGATTGCTATTCCAGGAGGGTGTAATATTGGTTCAAGACAGATAGATCTCCATCTCAAAGGTTTTGAGGATATGGGGGCAAAATATTCCGTAGAGCACGGGTATATTAACTGCAGTGTTGACAGCAGTAGTGCCGTACCGAGACTTTCAGGTGCCTTGGTAAATCTGGATTTCCCTTCAAGGGGAGCCACCGAGAACATAATAATGGCAGGATGTTTAGCTGATGGAAAAACAGTTATAAATAATGCAGCCAGGGAGCCTGAAATAAAAGATCTTACAAATTTTCTAAACTCTATGGGGGCGGATATAAAGGGAGCCGGGACTGGATGTATTGTGATTAACGGAGTCAAAAGCCTCAGGGGAACAGATTACGAAGTAATGCCTGACAGTATTGAAGCCGGTACTTTTATTACTGCAGCGGCCCTGAGCGGTGACGGGGTTGAAATTGAAAATGCGAGATTGGAGGATCTGGAGACATTTTATTCCAAGTTAAAAGGAATCGGTGTAAATATTTCCATTATTGATGATAATAATATAAAAGTAGAGTCACTAAAGAGACCCTATGGGCCTACCAATATCAGCACCTTACCGTACCCCGGTTTTCCCACGGACCTGCAGCCCATAATTACTGTTCTTCTTACAATCATCCCAGGAACATCTATAGTAACTGAAAATGTATTTGAAAACAGATTCATGTACGTTGATGAATTGAACAGGATGGGAGCTAATATAAAGATAGACGGGCATCATGCTGTAATCAATGGGGTTGAAAAACTGTCGGGAGCACCGGTCACGTCATTCGATCTTCGTGCCGGAGCTGCTATGGTACTGGCAGCACTTACAGCAGAGGGAACTACAGAGGTGGGCAATATTTATCATATCCAGAGAGGTTATGAGGATTTTGAAGAAAAATTACGCGGTCTTGGTGCAGATATTAAAAAGGTCAGTTAATATAAAGGCAGCTTTTTTCCAAGTTGGAGTTTATTATAAGATTTTATATTTAAAGCAGTGCGAATGAAAAAAAGCAAAGGAAAAGTAAAAAACAAGATTAAGAAAAATCCAAATAAAAGGGGATTTAACAAATTACCTTTATATCTGAAAATAATAATAATAGTTTTATCTTCCATAGTTCTTATCGGGTGTCTGGGTGCAGGCGGTATATTCCTTTATATTAATACAATAAATAAGACTATAAATTCACTTACAACGTCAGAAGTGGAAAACATACTCACTCCCATTGAGTCTTCGCAGGAACCGGTTACTATCCTTATATTAGGCCTTGATACCAGGGATACTGAAAACGATAGGGGCAGGGCCGATATAATAATGGTGTTTTATCTGAATCCTGAAGAAATGACCGGAAGTCTCCTTTCCATACCTAGGGATACTCTCGTAGAGATACCCGGTCATGGAGAGGACAAGATAAATGCTGCATATGCATATGGCGGAGAAGAACTTATGATAAGAACAATAAATTCTTTTTTAGAAGCAGAAATAAACCATTATGTGACTCTGGATTTTGAAGGATTTATACAGTTGATAGATGCTCTCGGAGGTGTTGATATTAAAATTGAAAGGCCCCTGGTCGACCCTAAAAGCGGTGCTAATTTTTCAGCAGGCAACCACCATCTGACTGGAGAACAGGCATTGTCTTATACGAGAAGCAGGTCTACAGAACTTGGAGATATCGGGAGAATTCAGCGTCAGCAGCAGTTGTTCAGGGAACTGCTAAAACAAAAATTGGATGTAAGATATTTATCCAGCATTCCATATTATTTTAATATTTTAATAGATAATACAAGAACAGATCTGGATATTTTGACTATCTTAAGCTATTCAAAAGCAGCTCTGTCTTTCGGTTCGGAAAATTTTAATACTTCTATTATACCTTCTCGCTCTGATTGGATAGATGAAGGTACCATAAGTGTTCAGATCCCGGATATTGAGGAAGCAAGAGCAATGTGGCAAAGAATTATAAATGGGGAGCCGGCAAGCATGTATAATGCGGAGTATACAGAAGTTGATGAAATACCGGATTTTATGACCGTGGAAACCAAGTATAAGTTCAAGGTCAAAGTAAAGAATACCGGAAGTCTGACCTGGAACAGGAATGGAGACAATCCAGTGTTTCTGGGTTATCACTGGATAGATTTTAACAGCAAGAAAACAGTAGTTTTTGACGGTAAGAGAAGTATTATAGAAGAAGATGGAATAAAAGTAGGAGATGAGGTAACATTTGACCTTAATGTTATATCGCCATCGGAACCGGGGGAGTACATTTTACAGGTTGATCTGGTGCATGAGGGAGTAACCTGGTTTTCTTTTCAGGGAGTACCGACTCTGGAAAAATTTGTAACTGTGGATATATCTTATTCCGCTCAATATGATGACGAGGGTTCCACCCCAAATTATTTAGAACCTGGCCAGGATTTTGAGACACATGTCACAGTAAAAAACAATGGTTTTTTACTGTGGAATAATACAGGTGATGGACATAAAGTGCATTTAGGGACTCATTGGTTAAACAGGGATACAGGTGAGATTGTTATCTGGGATGGTGAAAGGGGATTGCTTTTAGAAGATGTTTCACACGATGAAGAGACAACTGTAGATATTAATATTAAAGCACCTGAAACACCCGGCAGATATATATTACAATATGATATGGTATATGAAGGAGTTGCATGGTTTTCTGAAAAAGGAGTAATCCCGCTGGAAGTAAATGTAGATGTCGGCAGGATCATAGATAAAAGTATAACCAGGCGGACACATGTTATGATTTACAACGGTAACGGAATAGGTGGATCTGCAACAGAAGTAAAAGATTATTTAAAGAATTACGGATTTAAAATTTTAGGGCTTTATAATGCAGATAGTTATAATTATAAAAAAACTGTAATATACTATAGCAAGGAAAATAAAAATAAGGCTGATCAACTGACGATGCTGTTTTCTAGTTACGAGATGAAAGAACTGTCATCAAGTGTTTTTAAAGAAGAATATGGTGGAGATGCAGAAGTAGTTGTAATAGTCGGTAAGGATTATTTAGAAAATCTTGATTAAGTTATAACTGGCCGGAATTACAATGGACATAAAAAAAGTTAAAAATAACACAATACAAATACTGTTTGATATAGTTATATTCTTTTCATCATTTACTATATCTTTTTTTTTAAGAGGTCAGCTGCAGCAGGGTCTTCTCCCGCAATATATCGATTATTTTATAGAATATATTCTAATAATAATCGCAGTCAAACTTTTAAGCTTCATTTTATTTGGCATATATAGAAAAATCTGGAAATATGCCAGCCTGAGGGATTTTATTACCATTGTACTTTCACTGGCTTCAAGTTCGGCAGTTATGGTAGTAATTTTCTATATAATAGGGGCGCCATATTTCCCGAGGAGTATACTTGTCATAGATTTCCTCCTTTCCATCATCCTGGTCGTAGGTTCAAGATTTTCAGTAAGGCTTTTTAACGAAATAGAGTTCGGAAGGATTAACATCCGTAAAAAAAGAACTCTAATTGTCGGAGCCGGTAACGCAGGAGAGATGGTAGTAAGAGAAATAACAAGGCAGAGGGACAGTGAATATATTCCAGTGGGATTTTTAGATGATGACAAGGCAAAAATCGGGCGCCAGATTCATGGTATAAAAGTTTTTGGTAGAACTGATGAGATTAAAAAGTACGTTAATAAACTTGCTGTTGATGAAATAATAATAGCCATACCCTCAGCCAGTGGTGCAGTAAGGAAGAATATCACTTTTAAGGCAAAGGAAGAAGGAGTACTATGTAAAACTCTTCCTACTCTTTACGAGATAATAGATGGAAAAGCCCATCTCTATCAATTAAGGGATATCCGAATAGAAGATATACTGGGCAGGAAACCGGTGGAAATAAATTACAGCCAGCTTTTGGCCAAGCTTGAAGGAAAACCTATCCTTATAACCGGTGCCGGAGGGTCCATTGGGTCTGAACTTTGCAGACAGGTAATAAGATTTAAACCGTCAAATCTGATTCTTGTCGATCATTCCGAAAATAACATGTTCTTGATAGAGCAGGAACTCTCCACAAGGCTTAATTATCAGCATGCCATACCTATTGTTACGGATATACGAGATATTCCAAGTATCAAAGGTGTGTTTAAGAAATATAAACCTGAAATCGTGTTTCATGCTGCTGCTTATAAGCATGTCCCGCTTATGCAGTTGAATCCTGAAGCTGCACTTCAAAATAACTTTCTGGGTACAAGAGCGCTTGCAAAATTATCTATCTCCAGCGGAGTTAAAAAGTTTGTGATGCTTTCTACGGATAAGGCAGTAAAACCCAATAATATAATGGGAATATCAAAATTACTTTCTGAAAAATACCTGCAGCTTATGTCAAAAGTGAAAAATACAAGTTTTATAATTGTGAGATTCGGAAATGTGCTTGGAAGCGAGGGTAGTGTGGTACCCATATTTCGAAAACAAATAGAAAATGGGGGTCCTGTGATTGTTACACATCCAAAAATGACCAGGTTCTTTATGACTATTACTGAAGCATCACAACTGGTGGTACAGGCATGCGTAATGGGTAATGGCGGTGAGGTATATGTTCTTGATATGGGGGAACCTATAAGTATTTTAGAACTGGCTAAGAATATGATAAAACTTTACGGATTGGAGCCCGAAAAAGATATCAAGATTGATTTTTCGGGAGTAAGAAGGGGAGAGAAATTTACCGAAGAATTAGCTAATAGCTATGAGAAGCTTAAGGCTACGAAATTCTCCTCAATATTTGTGGCTGAAAATAAAAAAGAGCAAAATAAGGAAAAAATGTTAAATCTGTTGTTTAGCATTGAAAAAGAGATCCAGCTCTATGACTATAAAAATCTATTTAAAGATCTTAAAAAGATTATCCCCAATTTTAATGAGAAGGAAATTTGGTCCAAGTTGTAGAAATTTTAGCCGGCAGGTCTTTTAGTTTATGATTTACAGGATTACAAAAAGAATTCTTGATATAATATTTTCAATTATTTTAATAATACTGTTCATCCCACTCTGGATTATTATTCCATTAATGATAAAAATCGACTCTCGCGGAAGGGTAATATTTAAACAGAAGAGAGTAGGCCTAAACAACAGTTATTTTACCATATACAAATTCAGGACTATGAAGGAAGGTACTCCTGATATACCTACCGACAGGCTAAAAAACCAGAATGCTCTGAATACCAGGGTCGGAACGTTCTTGAGGAGATTAAGTATAGATGAAATTCCCCAGCTTATAAATATATTAAAGGGGGAATTAAGTTTTGTAGGCCCCAGGCCGGCATTATATAATCAGGAACTGCTTATAAAAATGAGGAAGGAAAAAAGTGTGGACAGGGTCAGACCGGGGGTAACCGGACTTGCTCAGATAAGCGGGAGAGATGCACTGTCGATACGCGATAAAGTCATGTATGATCAGCTGTATATTAAAGACACTTCACTGCTGCTTGATATAAAGATATTTTTGGTTACAGTGAAAGCAGTGATTACCGGTAGGGGCGCAAATTAATATCAGGTCTCCAGTTTCTTTATCAACTTTTCTATGCCGCTTTCAAAACTCATTGGTGAGAAATTAAAATCTGCTCTGGCTTTTTGATATGAGTATTTCTTATCTACTCCCATCCTTTCTATCTGACCGGCAGTCAATAGGGGATTTCTGGAGATTCCTGCGTAAAGGGAAATTAAAAATTTGGAAAGCCTCATGGGAAATTTTATTACCCTGAACTGCTTTTTCAGTTTTTCTTTTACAATATACAGCATATCATTGTATTTTAAGGGATTTTTACCTGCTATGTTATACGTTTTTTTATAAGTTTTTTTGTTATTTAAAATACTTAAAACAGCGTCTGCCACATCCTCTATATAGATAGGCTGGATCAGGTTATTTCCGCTTCCAAAAGTAATAAAAAAACCTTTCTTTTTTACAAACTCTATCATTTTTGAGAAATTGGCATCACCTTTTGACCCATATATCATAGAAGGTCGGAGAATCGTATAGTCAAGGCCGGATTTTTTTATAAGGTTTTCGGAATTTATTTTTTGACTCTTTATTGTGCTGTCAAGGGGGATTAAGATGGTAGTGGAACTTATAAAAATGACCCTTTTGAGCCCGGTACGGGCTACAGTCTCTAAAAATGTTTTAAGAAGATGTGTATGTTTCAAATCGATCATATAGATTATACTGCTTGCCTTTTTTATGATTGATAGTATTGAATCACCGCTCTCAAGTGTTCCTGTGCTAAAGTTAATATTTTTCCCTGCTGACCCTGCAATGTCCAGAAGGTTAGTCCTGCTGCTGGACGGCCGTAGCAGACAGTTGATCCTGTAATTTTTCTCCAATAGTTTCTTTAAAACCACTGGTCCTAAGAAACCTGTTGCTCCAATAAGTAAAATCATTTTTCCTTTGCCTAAATCAAACTTTCTATGATTGCCGTAACAAATAATAGTAAGTGCTTTAAAGATTTAATTATTATACATTTTAAAGTTTTCTATATCAGTATATCAAAACAGTCAAATCCTCTGGGTGCGACTACCTCAAAATGTTTTCTATCCAGTGTAAGAATTTTGTTGACCTTCAGCCGTTCGGCTATAGCTATGATAGAAGCGTCTACATAACCGATGTTTAAAGTGTCATATTTTTTCAGTATCTCTACGATTCTTATGATGTCTATATCTTTCAACAGCTCTAATTGGAAGCTTGCTTTTATAATTTCAAGTAGAAAAATAAGCTCTATTTTACTTCCAAATCTACTGTTTAACATATAACATATCTCACCAATAGCAGTGGAAGGCAGAATAAATAGATTTTCTTTTTCTGTAAATATTCTTTTTAGGAGTGTATGTTTTTTATAATTTTTATCCATCAGGCCAATAACAGCACTGGTGTCTAAAATAATCTGCATTTTTAGTCCTTTCCAAAATTCTTCTTTAAATATTCTTCGTCATTCTCAGCAAAATCAGGATCGTTGCTACCGACGATTCCAATTATACCGGATTCTTTATTAGGCACTTTTTTCGCTGTATATTCAGTGAGTGCTTCTCTTATGAGAAGAGAAGTGGATTTATTGGAAAATTTAGCAAGTCTTTTTAGTTTTAACATAACGTCCTTATCAAGAAGTATAGAAGTTCTTTCTTTTTCCATTTGGTTTTCCTGTTATTTAATATTAATAATATTATGCATATTATTAATATTAATATATTAGATATGCTATGTCAATCCTTTTTCATATTACGATGCTGCAATTTAAGATATTTAAATAATATTAGCTATGTTTTATGTGAAGCCCCAGAATCTGCCGTCAGTAACTCAAGGGTTAAATTATATAAGATTTATGATATTATCTTATAAATTTTTAAATCTAAAATATCACAGAAAGAGAAAAAATGGGTTTGTCATCGATTTTTTATATATGCATAATAGCCGCAGCTGTATTCGTGGTACTGTACCTGTACTCATTCAGGTATGAGCCGTTTAATTTCAGACTGTCGGATGTGAATATATTTGTAAGAGATGGTATCACAGTTGAGACTGACCGGAACAGATCAAGCAAACCTATCCTTACAGTACTTCATTTGTCTGACTTTCATCTGCGGAAGAATTCCAAAGGGAAAAAATTATTCAAGTTCGTAAGGAACTTAAGAAGATTAGATTTAGATCTCATTTTAATTACAGGAGATCTGGTGGAAAGCGATAAAAATGTCGAGTATCTTATTGAAATGCTTTCTCCGCTTAGGGCAAGATATGGGAAATATGCAGTTTTAGGTGTACACGATCATTATAATAAAGCAGTGTTGGAATTTTTAAAAAATATGTTCAAGAGAAAGAGAAGATATAAGAAGGAAAATGACGTTGCATTTTTAAAAAAAAGGCTGGGTGATATCGGCATAGAAGTTTTAATAAATAAAGGTAAAAAAATAAATATAGATGGTAATGGTGTAGGTAGTATCGAGATCGTGGGTCTCGATGATCCTATAATTGAAAAAATCGATATAGCCAAGGCTTTTTCTTATATAAGCTCCAAAAAAGTATTGGGGCTGCAAAAAAAATCCGATTATAAGAAGAACTACAAAGATATATTTAAATTAAAGGAAGAGAAAATACATGAGCTGAATAAAGAGGGAGTGCTGCGTGTAACGCTTTTGCATACTCCCGACGCTAATTCAATAATTGATATAGCCCGTAACGAATCGGATATTGTATTCAGCGGGCATACCCATGGAGGCCAGGTGAGACTTCCATTGATAGGGGCAATAATCTCAGGTTGTAAGATAAAGACGAAATTTGCTTCAGGTCTTTTTTATTTTAAGAATTTTGTCCTATATATATCCAGGGGTCTTGGAGAGGGTAAATATTCACCGTTCAGATTTTACTGTCAGCCGGAAGCAAGTCTGGTGAGGATTTATAGAGTGAAGTAATAGTGCAGTATCAAAATACTTTAATTCTACTGGTTATTTGAAAGCTTATCATAGTTACATATAATATTAGTTAGGTAATTATTTAAATGGAAGAACAGCTATGACAAAGATAAAAGCCGGTTGTCCCGGACAGAATACAGCATTTCTTAAAAATTTTAAGACTAATATAGTGCCATGCACAAAATGCGGACATGAGATAGAGTTTTTTGCCGATGAGGCAAAGGTAAGATGTCCAATGTGTAATACAAATGTATTTAGAGTAAATCCCCAGGTTATAAATTACCGTGATGGTAAAATAATCTTTAGCGGAGGAGATGAGAGCTGCCTTGACTGGTGTGGAGGATGTCTTAATAGAAAGGACTACAAGGATATAGAAGAAAATAAAAAAAGGATTGAAAAGAAGACTGAAGATCTAAAGAAATTGATAAACACAGTAGATAAAAAAGACAAAGATGTAATCGAGTTCTTTATAGAAGCTTTTAAAAAGAGTATAAATAATCCCAAATTAATAGATGAAAAGGTCTTCCAGATACTTCAGAGAAAAAACCCCGGTCTTTTTGTAAGGGTAAGGAATTATTATTTAAATTTTATAAATCAGTAAATTATGAAAAAAAAGGGTATAAATCCCATTTTAAAGTTTACGGTAATTATAATCCTAATGGCTCTGGCAGGTTTTTTAGTCTTTTACAGTATCGACAATCCTGATTTTTGGAAAAGTAAATTTTCTTCTCTTTTCAGTGGTCAGGGAAGCGCAGAGGAAATATCCAGTCCGGCGGAGACCGGTGAAGGCCAGACAGGTAATAACATTGAGGCTTCTGAAACATTAAATGACTTTGGCGAAAATGGTGCGGAGGATTCAGCTGCTGCCAGTATAAATAATGATGAAAGTCCGGGGAATGATAACAGCAGCAGTCCTTCTATATGGCAGAGGATAATTGATTTTCTAAAAGGTGAGGGAAATAACGAAGCGGAGGAAGAAAACTACCCTGAAAAGCTGGAATTGAATTTTTATTTTTCCGGTCTGGGAGAAGAGAAGAAATTGGTTTCTGAAAAAAGAACCATAATTGCAGGCAATTCCGAAACAGCAGTCAAAAATGCTGTTGCCGAGCTGCTGAAAGGACCGGCAAAATCATATCACTTTCCGGTTATACCTGCTGGGACTGAATTAATCGGTGCAGAGACCTATGAAAATATAGCTAAAATCGACCTGTCGCAGGAATTTTTAAGTGAAAGCCTGGACAGCATGATTTTAGATGAATATATAATTTATTCTATTGTAGATACACTTACTGAAATTCCCGAAATAGAGGGA
Organism: uncultured Actinomycetota bacterium; assembly: GCA_964578625.1. Lineage (GTDB taxonomy): Bacteria > Actinomycetota > Humimicrobiia > Humimicrobiales > Humimicrobiaceae > CAZBSE01. Next base: position 183,417 of record CAZODQ010000001.1, on the reverse strand, counting down.
GTTATTTTTTACATAGAAGGAATAAGGATCAAAGTATATGGAAATATAGACCTGTCTATTCCTGCTATCAGGAATAAGGAGTATATAGAAGAGCAGTTAGAAGAGCAGTAGCTTGAAAAAATGATACCGGAAGTTTTATGTCTGATTTTTAATAAACAGGGAAAAAATATATAATACAAATTTAAAAATATTATAAAGGTGTTTGATATGAAAGTACTTATAACCGGAGGAGCCGGTTTTATAGGTTCAAATGTAGCAGACGGGCTTTTGGAAAAGGGTTGCGAAGTAATCATAGTGGATGACCTCTCAAACGGCAAAGAAGAAAATATGCCAAAAAAAGCAAAATTCTATAAGCATGATATAAGAGATGAAAAAATACAGAACATTTTCAGGGAAGAAAAACCGGATATTGTAATACATAATGCCGCCCAGTTGAGTGTAAGGGTATCGGTAGAAGATCCGATGATGGATGCAGGTATAAATATAATGGGGGGACTTAATATTATCAACGCCTGCCATATTTATAATATAAATAAAATAATATTTGCATCAAGCGGCGGTACTGTGTATGGTGAGCAGGAATATTTCCCCGCGGATGAGGATCATCCGACTAAACCCATATCACCTTATGGAGTGGCCAAGCTTGCTACAGAGAACTATCTGTATTATTTTTATAATAATTACGGCTTAAAATATATATCCTTAAGGTACGGCAATATATATGGACCCAGGCAGGACCCTTACGGAGAAGCGGGAGTAGTAGCTATATTTTCGAAAAAAATACTGGAAGGTAAAAATCCTACTATTAATGGAAATGGGCTTCAGACCAGAGATTATGTCTATGTCAGCGATGTCGTTGATATAAATGTTAAAGCTATTGGGAGTGATTTTACCGGTATACTCAATGTGGGAACCGGAAAAGAAACTAATGTTATAAAGCTTTTTGATGTTTTAAAAAAAGTGTCGGGCAAAAATGATATTGAAGAGGTCCACGGTCCCCCAAAAGAAGGAGAGCAGAAAAGAAGCCGGCTTTCTTATAAGCGGGCTGAAAAAGTACTTGGCTGGCGGCCAAGGGTATCTATAGAGGAAGGTCTAAAGCTGACATATGATTGGTTTAAAAAGAATATATAAATTTATTTTGATTTAATAGAGTAGAAAATAGAATCATTACCATGAAAAACAGGCAGAAAAGAAAAAATAAAAAAATCCTTAATATAGTCCCCACTCCATTTTTTGCTGACAGAGGGTGCCATATGAGAATACTGGGCGAGATGAAGGCTCTGGCAAAATATGGATATCAAAATATTATAGTCACATACCATAACGGCAGAGATCTTAAGGGGCTTGATATCAGAAGGATAATAAATATTCCCTGGTATAGAAAGCTTGAGGCGGGACCATCCATACATAAGTTTTATATAGACTTGATTCTATTCTTTAAAGCGGCAGCTGTTTATATCAGAGAAAAACCGGATATTATATATGGTCATCTTCATGAAGGTGCATTTGTAGGAGGTCTTGTAAAATATCTTTTAACGTGGGGCAGGGTCCCCCTGGCTTTTGATGTACAGGGAAGCCTGACTTCAGAGCTTGATACTTTTGACTGGATCAGGGGAAGGAATGTGGTAAGGTGGTTTTTCCACACACTGGAAAAGTTTATCTGCAGTATGCCTGATTTTTTTATATGCAGTTCTGTGTCCAACGGAGACATTATAAAGAATAGATTTAATATAAACCCTGATAGAGTAAGGGTTGTAATAGACGGGGTGCATACTGATTTTTTCAGCAAACCTCCTAAAAAGGGATTTAAGCAAAAACTTGGAATACCTGAGGATGCGCCTGTTATAATCTTTACCGGGGCACTTCTGGCAGCAAAGGGGATCTGGAATTTAATCTCGGCAATTCCCCTGGTTCTAAAGAAGGTAAAGGATGTCCATTTCTTGATCGTAGGTTATCCTGTGGAGGAGGCATCTAAAAGGGTCAAAGAGCTGGGAGTAGAAAAAAATGTCCATTTCACAGGTATGGTTGATTATTTTAAGCTTCCTGATTATTTACTGGTAAGTGATGTAGCTGTGGAGCCAAAAGTAGATAAGGCAGGAGAGGCCAGCGGAAAAGTGATAAACTATATGGGCGCGGGACTTCCCGTAGTATGTTTTGAGGGTAAAAATAACCGCAGGTTCTTGGGTAAAGGCGGAATTTATGCTGTTGATGATAAAGTGGAAAATCTTGCCGAACGGATGATATGGGCTGTTGAAAAACCCGGAGAAGCAAAAAAGCTTGGAAAGTTAAATAAAGAAAGAGTGGAAGAAGTATTTTCCTGGAACAATAGCATAAAGTATACAGTGGAAGCTTTTGAAAAGCTGATTTCCAAGTAATTTTATTAGATTTTTGAATGTTTGGTTATATTGTAAGAAAATATCTTTATTGATATTATACTTCAATATCATGATATGAATTTACTATATTAGTTTAAGCAAAAGGAAAGAATATGAAGGTATGTATTATAGGAACCGGATATGTAGGTCTTGTTACCGGTGTCTGCCTGGCTGAAATTGGTAATACAGTATTTTGTGTTGATAAGAATAAAGACAAGATCGAACTGCTTAAAAAAGGCAAGGTAACTATATATGAAGAAGGTCTTGAAGACCTAATAAAGAAGAACAGCAAAAAGGGTAATCTAATATTTCATAATGACGTGAGTTATGGTATCAAGGAAAGCGATATTATATTTATATGTGTAGGTACTCCACCATTGCCGTCAGGTAAGTCAGACCTTTCAGCTATCGATGAGGTAGCAAGATTGATCGGCACTTCAATAAACGGGTATAAAATCATTTCAAATAAGAGTACTGTTCCAATAGGGACAGCAAAGAGGATCAATAAAATAATCAAGGAAAATCAGGACAATAGCAATGATCATGATTTTGATATAGTGTCTAATCCGGAATTCCTAAAGGAAGGCGAAGCTGTAAAGGATGCTTTTTTCCCTGAAAGGCTTGTAATAGGGTCTGAAAGCAAAAGAGCGATAGAAATGATGAAGGAACTTTATAAGCCAATAATAAATCAGGACTTTGATTATGCTGTAAACAATACTCACAGAAAGGATAAGGTACCGGTTCTAATAACCGATTCAACCAGTTCAGAGCTTATAAAATATTCTTCTAATGCATTTCTCGCTACCAAGATTTCATTTGTTAATGAAATTGCCAATATATGTGAGAGGGTAGGTGCAAATATTCTGGATGTCACCTATGGCATGGGCCTTGACAGCAGGATCGGTCCTGGTTTTATGAAAGCAGGAATTGGCTGGGGAGGATCATGTTTCCCAAAGGATGTAAGAGCATTAAGCCATACTGCTGAGGAATACGGCTCGACGGCAAACATTTTAAATTCGGTGATACAGGTTAATAATCACCAGAGATTTAAAGTAATACAAAAGGCTATGGATATGCTTGGAATCATCGATGATAAGATCATTGGTGTCCTGGGACTGTCTTTTAAACCAAATACGAATGATACAAGGGAAGCACCTTCTGTTACCATAATCAATAAATTCCTGGAGTTAGGCGCGGAAGTAAGAATCTATGATCCTGTAGTGAAAGGATACCCTGAAAATATGGATAAGGGAGCTATTATGGCAGAGAGCCCTTACAAGGCATTGGATGGGGCTGATCTAATGGTACTGGTAACAGAATGGAGCGAATTTTATGATTTGGATTTTGAAAAGATAAAAAAATCAATGGCCGGAGCCAATATTATTGATGGCAGGAATATATTGGATAAACAAAAACTTCAGAAGATGGGTTTTAAATATACAGGTATTGGATATTAATTATAAAAAGAGACCGGGAGGCTTGTTTTGATTGATGGAGTTAAAATAAAAAAACTTAAGGTTATACCTGATGAAAGAGGCAGGTTAATGGAGATGCTGCGTTCAGACGATGAACTTTTTATAAAATTCGGTCAGGCCTATATGACAACCGCATATCCGGGAGTGGTCAAGGGATGGCATTACCATAAGAAACAGATAGATAGTTTCGTAGTGGTTAAGGGAATGATGAAAGTTGTTTTATATGACGGCCGCAAGGGCTCATCTACCTACAAGGAAGTCAATGAGTTTTTTATGGGAGAGCATAACCCTTTACTTCTACAAATACCTCAATATGTTTTTCATGGATTTAAGTGTATCAGTGAGCGTGAAGCTGTATGTATTAACTTACCTACTGAGGTTTATGATTACGATGAACCTGATGAATTCAGAGAGGATCCACACAGTCCCAATATACCTTACAGCTGGGATAGAAAAGACGGATAGGAGAATAGATTGACAGACAGGAAGTTTAAAACGCTGCTTGTGACGGGCGGAGCAGGGTTTATCGGAAGTAACTTTATACATTATATTACTGAAAAGCGTACAGGGTACAGGATAATAAATCTTGATAAGTTAACTTATGCGGGAAACCTGGAAAATTTAAAAGATATGAATGACAATCCCAATTATGAATTTATAAAAGGCGATATCGCTGATAGGAAACTTGTAGATAATATTTTTAAATCAAATAGTATAGATGCAGTTATAAATTTTGCTGCAGAATCTCATGTAGACAGGTCAATAGAAGATCCCGGTATATTCATTCAAACTGATATTTACGGTACTTATATCTTACTTGAAGCGATAAGGGAATATGACAGTGCGATCTTTCTCCAAATAAGTACTGATGAAGTTTACGGTTCAGTAGAGTACGGCTCTTCAAGAGAAAATGATCCACTAAAGCCCAACAGTCCTTATTCTGCTTCAAAAGCCGGAGCAGAAATGATTGTAAGGTCTTTTTTTAAGACATACGGTGTTCCTATAATTATAACCAGAACCTCAAATAATTTCGGACCATATCAGCATCCTGAAAAATTGATCCCATTATTTGTAACAAATTTAATAGATGACGAAAAGGTACCTCTTTATGGTGACGGCATGAATATAAGGGATTGGATCTATGTGGATGATAACTGTGCTGCTATAGATTTGATCCTCCACAGCGGGAAAATCGGGGAAGTATACAATATTGGTGCCGGAAACGAGAAGCCAAATATATGGATCACCTGGAAAATATTAGAGCTGCTGGGTAAGACTGAAGAAATGATAGATCCGGTAAGGGACAGGCTGGGCCATGACAGGAGATATTCCCTGGACTGCAGTAAATTAAAAAAAGAGCTGGGCTGGGAAACACGTTATGATTTTAAGCAGGCACTGGAAGAAACAGTCAAATGGTACATAGATAATGAGAAATGGTGGAGACCATTAAAGAAGATTTAGGAAGAAATTATTATAATTATCTGGTTATCCCATTTTTTAATATGTTATTTCATTTCAAAGATAAAATATCCGGAGTTTTTCTTAAAAGTAATCATAAATGATTGTGTTGTTTTTATTTAATTAGAGTATAGCGAGTCTGATATTATGAAATATGATATGAAACATGCTAAGAAGCAGGGTAAACATGCCAAGAGGCAAGATGAAAAAAGTAAGTCTGCAGTCAGTAAAAAGAAGGCTGCAGCCATAACTCTGGGTTCTATAGCAGGGATCGCGGTTATTATATTATGTGTTTTAAACTTCCAGGTAATCTCCCAATTTATAAGTTCAAAGATGGATATTTTTAATGGCTGGTTTTCGGAAGGAAATGCGGGAGGAACAGAGGAGATTGCAGATGAAGAAATAGATGTTGAAGAAACAGTAGCGGAAGAAGAGGAAGAAGCTGAGGAAGAAGTAGCGGCAGAGGAAGAGGAAGCTGCCGAGGAAGAAGAAGAAAAAGTAGCACCGACTGTCGGACTTGAAGTATATGAAGGTCCCACTCTTGAAGGCAGCATATGTTACTGGAGGGTGAAGGCTGTTGTTACGGGTGATCCCACTCCTGATATAGATTGGAATAAGGATGACAGTATGGGTTCTTTTGGAGACAATATTGCCCAGATCAATCTAAATGACCCCACTGAGACATTTACACTTACTGCCACTGCTACCAATTCGGAAGGTACTGATACTGCTTCTATACCCTTAAGCTGGGGGTGTAACAGGAAGCCTGAAATAAAAGGCATTTCATTATCAGAAGATACTTTATATGTAGGGAAACAATACGAGGCTTCTGTCGATGTTTCGGATCCGGATGGTGATGCTTTGTCTTTTAGCTGGAGTGTAACAGGCGGTTCTATAACTGATAGTACTGCCAATCCCATCAAGTGGAACACACCTGATAGTCCTGAAGATTACCAGATCTCTGTTGAGGTAAGTGATGGACATGGAAATACTGCAAAAACTTCCACAGTGGCATATGTGGGAGAGGTAGTAGTGGAGGAAAGTAGTCCTACTAATATGGATATCCCAAGGAAGGAAGGGGAAGGCGGCTATATTGAATCCGGCGGCGGTACTTTTATAGGCGGAGATATCTATGCCGGGGATTCCAGCAGTAATAAACCATGTATGGGATTTATTAGTTTTGATATATCAAATTTAGGCGGAAATACAGTTGAGTCAGCTTCACTTAAATTTAGCGGTGTTTCACAGTCCGGAGTCCCTCTGTCCTTTCTTTACAGGTTGAAGATAAATATACTGGAATGGGGTGCAGAACCCATTACTCAAAGTGATTTTGGATTGGATGGCGTTCTTGTGGCAAGCTATGACTATCCTGATATTACCTGCAATGTTTCCAAGCTGCAAGAAGAGCTGCAGAAAGCCGTAAATGAAGGTAAATCAAGGTTCCAGATCAGGATACATTTTAGCGGGCCTTATACTGATAATGATGATCAAGCTGACGGCTGGGGATACTCTCAAAGTAATGTGGATTTAAATGTTACTATTAATCAATGAGTTGTAATTTTATGAATTACTTATAAATGTATTAAGCTTCAAGAAGATCGATGCGGGTCTTACGGATTATATCGTTGTTTTGAAGAAATCAGGTTAAATCCATTTAATTAACTGCAAGCTTGACATTATGGATTATTTATGTAATTATTCTCTACACAATATTCTTAACAAAAATATAGAAATAAATATAGTAATTTGATAGTAAAAAAATAATATATATACGTAGCAATGAGAAGGAAAAATCTTTATAAAAAGTATGTTAGTTATTTATGTAGAAAAGCAGTATTAGTACCTGTTTTATTCTTTCTTATAATCATGTTTATACTCACATTTTCCTGTACCCTTAAGGATGATTCAACAACAGTTTCAGGCAATGACACATCTAATAATCAAATAGAAGAAGAATCCCAGGATACCAGTCAGGATCAGGCAACTGTCACCGATATTGATGAGAATTCAGATGAAGGTGAAGAGATTAATGAAAGCAGTGAGCTTACCATAAACGTATATTATTCAGATGCAATGGGAGAGTATTTAGTAGCTGAAGCAAGGGTAATATCATCGGAAAATAAATATATATATGCTTTAAATGAACTGATGAAGCTTCCCGTTGATGGTAGTCTTCATCGATTGATGCCGGACAGCACAAAAATAAATTCAGTTATTGTTGAAGATGGTCTGGCAAAAGTTGACCTTTCAAAGGAATTTGTGGAAGATAGGTTCGTCAGCGATACAGTCGATATTCTGCTGATTTATTCGATTGTAAATACATTGACCGAATTTCCAGAAGTAAATTCAGTATCTTTTTATATAGACGGAGAAAAGCTGGATATGCTGGGCATGGTCGATATCAGCGAACCTGTTTTTAGGAGGAGTGATTTAATAAAGTAATTAAAAGGTAGGTTTATGAGAAAGGTAACAAGGTTATTAAAATCTTTTGCTGTCTTTTTATATGTGATCATTTTCAGTCTGGCTATTATTTACCTTCCTGCTAATGGGGAAATCTATGCTCAGAATGGGATCAAGGTATATATTGATGCCGGTCATGGAGGAAGTGATCCTGGAGCCATAGGATTTGGTCTTAAGGAAAAAGACACAACTCTTGACATTGCTCTGAGATTGAAATCCAAGCTGGAAGCAAATGGTTTTACGGTAGTGATGACCAGGACCGATGACAGATATGTCAGTCTGGATGATAGAGTAAATATGGCTAACAACTCAGGCGCTGATATATTTATATCGATCCATAACAATGCAGCCCTATCCCAGTATGCACATGGCACTGAGACTTTCTGGTGTTCAAATGGAGTAAGTGGTTCAAACCAGCTTGCAAGTTTAATTCAGACTAGTGTAGTGAAGCAGATCGAAAGGGCAAATCGTGGAGTAAAGACGGCTAATTTTAGAGTCATTAAATATACAAATATGCCTGCAGCACTGGTTGAGTGTGCTTTTATTTCCAATCCAACAGAATCTGAACTCTTAAAAACTGCTGATTTTAAGGAAAAATGTGCAGTCGGCCTATTTAATGCAATTGTAGAATTTTCAAAAGGTATTGATAAAAGCTCTGGAAATTACAGCGACAGCAGTGGGGAAAACTCATCGGGCTTTACAGTAAAGATAGATGAGCCTGAAAATGATTTCATTGCATATGAAGATTTTACCATAAGCGGCTGGGCAGCGGATCTAAAGAACAGTCCTCCTATAAAACTGGCTAAGGTTGAATTTTATAATGGAGCAGATAGGAGTGAAAGTAACTTATTAGGAAGTGTTACTAGTTTCACAGAGAATACATTAGGAAGCATCGGGATTGTGAGCGGCGGATGGGAACAAACAATAGATATCGATCTGCTTAATGAAGGCGAGAACATTATATATGCTTATGCTTATGATTCTAGCAATAATTACAGTACGGCAAATGTTAAAGTAAATGTCATAAAAGATGGTGATTTAGATAGTGATATAAATCTTAATCCGACAGCTGATCCTGGAGGACCATATACTGCTGCGGCAGGAGAAGAGATAACCTTTAACGGTTCCGGTTCACAGGATTCAGATGGAGAAATAGCCCAGTATATATGGGATTTCGGTGACGGGTCTACGGGAAGTGAAGTAAGTCCTGTCCATACCTATACCGAAGCAGGCCAATATACAGTAACCCTAACCGTGAAAGATGATGACGGAGCTTTATCTTCGGAGGTCACCACTACGGCAACTGTAGAGGTAGAAGCTGAAGAGGCAGAAGAAGAGGAAGAAGAAGGCGAAGAGGAAAACAGTCAATTTGGGGCTGTTTCAAATGAGACCAGTGTTATTGGTTATATTGATTTGACTGTAGATGATCTTGTTAAAATCTTTGAAGATAGGAATTCCACTAAGGTAGACTGGGCAAGAAGGATTGCTCCGATATATATTAAATATGGAAAACTGTTTGATATAAGAGTGGATATTGCCTGGGCTCAAATGTGCCATGAGACCGGATTTTTGGAATTCACAGGAGATGTAAAACCTGACCAGAATAATTTTGTTGGTCTTGGCGCCGTAGGGGGAGGAGTTCCCGGTGATAGTTTTGCCACTGAAGAGCTGGGTATAATAGCACATTATGCACATCTGGCATGGTATTATTATCCTACTCATATAAATGAGTACTGCAGTAAACAGTATGATCCCAGACATTTTGGTGATTCACATATAAGATATACCGGAGATACTACTTTAGGATTCTTAAACGGCAGGTGGGCTCCGGGCAGTACCTATACCGATAAGATAATTTTATTTGCCAATGAAATAATACAGGGAATCGGCCAGGGTGAAATTCCACCTGAAAATACCGTCACTGCAGAAGCCGGTGAAGATCAAAGCGGTGATGTTGGCGACTCATTGACCTTCGATGCGTCAGGCAGCATCATATCACCTATCTCGGAGGATACTACAGTATCTTATAGCTGGGACTGGGATGCAGACGGGACCTATGATGAGACTGTAGAAGAACCGGTAATAACTCATGTATTTGATACAGCCGGGACGTATGAGGTAACTCTAAAGGTTACAGCCTTTGAGGATGTATCAGACACAGATAGTCTGACTGTTACCATAAATGATATAAACGAGACTCCGACAGCTGATCCTGGAGGACCATATACTGCTGCGGCAGGAGAAGAGATAACCTTTAACGGTTCCGGTTCACAGGATTCAGATGGAGAAATAGCCCAGTATATATGGGATTTCGGTGACGGGTCTACGGGAAGTGAAGTAAGTCCTGTCCATACCTATACCGAAGCAGGCCAATATACAGTAACCCTAACCGTGAAAGATGATGACGGAGCTTTATCTTCGGAGGTCACCACTACGGCAACTGTAGAGGTAGAAGCTGAAGAAGGATCTGATGGAGGAGATAATGAAACTGAAAATGAAGATAAAGAATATCCGGTTAATACCTCACCAATAACCAATAGCACCAGTTTTATAGGCTATACTGAGGTTACAGTAGATCAGCTTGTTAAAATCTTTGAAGATAGGAATTCCACTAAGGTAGACTGGGCAAGAAGGATTGCTCCGATATATATTAAATATGGAAAACTGTTTGATATAAGAGTGGATATTGCATGGGCTATGATGTGCCATGAAACTGGATTTCTTGAATATACAGGAGATGTTAGACCTGACCAGAATAATTTTGTGGGTATGGGTGCCACTGGCGGAGGAGTTCCCGGCAATAGTTTTGCTACGGAAGAGCTGGGTATAATTGCACATTATGCTCACCTGGCATGGTATTACTACCCTGACCATATAAACATTTATTGTAGTTTAACCTATGATCCAAGGCATTTTGGAAGTACCCATTACAGATATACCGGAGATACTACTTTAGGATTCTTAAATGGCAGATGGGCTCCGGGCAGCAATTATACCGATAAAATAATCCTGTTTGCCAATCAAATCTACGGGTTTTAATATAGTGAATCTTGGCTGGTAGAAGAAAATTTTTACCTCTTTATTTATCCTGCTAATATGTTTACTGATAATATATATTTCAAATCTTGATAGGCTATAGCCAATTCTTTATCCACTTTGGAGTGGGATTGTCATATTTTATCTACAATATTATTCCTCTCGTTTTTAGTAGTGGTACTATATAATATTACCTTTTTAAAATATCTTTTAAATCTAATTTGTTCTTCTTTATTTCATTATTAAAAATTATTTAAATATAATGGAGAAAATTTTTAAAAGATATAAATTTGGTGTTAATTATATCCCTCTGATTTAGTATAATAATAAAATAGTTCTATGAGATTTTTAGAGAAATATGTATCAGATAATTTGATTTTTATAGATTATATAATAAATGAAAATAAGTAAACCTTGAAAATATTAATGATTTAAAGATGATTGATTTAAGAGAAAAAAGAGTTATTGTTACTGGTGGTTCAGGTTTTCTGGGAAGGTTTGTAACTAAAAAATTAAAAAACAGGAATTGTAAAGATATTTTTATTCCTAAAATAGAAGAATATGACCTCAGAAATCTTGATGCAATAAAGAGAATGTATAGAGATGCCAAAGCAGACATTGTTATTCATCTGGCTGCCGTTGTTGGTGGTATTGGGGCAAACAGAGAAAATCCGGGAAGCTTTTTTTATGATAACCTTATAATGGGTATTCAATTAATGGAACAAGCCAGACTTACCGGGATTGAAAAGTTTGTAGCTCTAGGAACTATTTGTGCTTATCCAAAGTTTACTCCTGTTCCTTTTAAGGAAGAAAATTTATGGAATGGTTACCCTGAGGAAACCAATGCTCCATATGGTCTGGCAAAGAAGATGCTGCTGGTTCAATCTCAAGCATATAGACAGCAATACAATTTTAATTCGATATTCCTACTACCTGTGAATCTATATGGTCCTGGAGATAACTTTAATCCGAAATCTTCGCATGTAATACCAGCACTTATTAAAAAATTTCATGATGCTAAAATCGATAATCATGATGAGGTAATAGTGTGGGGTACTGGTAAAGCTACGAGAGAATTTTTATATGTAAAGGACTGTGCGGAAGCCGTGGTCCTGGCAACTGAAAATTATGACAAGCCTGATCCGGTAAATATTGGAGCAGGATTTGAGATATCTATAAAAAATCTAGCAGAAAAAATAAGCGAGATAATTGGGTTTAAAGGTAAAATTGTATGGGACGCAACAAAGCCAGATGGCCAGCCGAGAAGATGCCTTGATACATCAAAAGCATATACTGAATTTGGATTCAAGGCGAAAGTAACTCTTGATAAAGGGCTTAAGAAAACGATTGACTGGTATATTTTAAATGCTGCGACAGATAAAAAAATATAAATCAGATGTTGTAACTATCATTGTTTTTATTATTTTACCTTTTATTTTTTTTAATGATTCTTATAAAATTATCACCTTAATATTTGGGAATGGCGATCCGAATTACAATACGCTTCCTCTGTGGGATTTGATAGTTACTTCAATAAGAAATGGTGAGTTTCCTTTTTGGAACAGATATATTTATAGTGGGTTTCCATTATTCGCAAATCCTCAATCAAGCATACTCTATCCTGTATTATGGGTTCTATATTTTATTTTTCCACTTTCAGTTGCATATAACATTTCAATTCTGCTGCATTATTCACTTGCAGGAATTTTTACTTACATTTTTTTAAACAGGTATAATCTGAACAAACTTGCAAGTTTTTGTGGTGGTCTGGTATTTATGTTCAGTGGTTTAATGATATGTCACAAAGGCCATGCACAGATGCTTTATACTGTAGTCTGGTTTCCACTTATTTTGTTTTTTTTAGATAAGTTCAGAGAGAGCAGAAGATTTGAATTTGTACTTACCGGATCAATTTTTTATGCCTTGGCTTTTTTTGCAGGGAATCCTCAAATGTTTTTCTATGGTTCTATAATAATTCTTCTATATATCATTTATTATTCTTTCATTCATGCAAAAAGAAGCTACTACTTTTTATACTCTGCTGCAGTTTTTATAATTACAGCTCTACTTACAAGTGTTCAGTTATTTCCAATATATGAACTGGTGAATCATAGTGTAAGAGGCACAATTGACTTTGGAGCATTTTCATTTTTCTCCTACCCGAAAAAATTAATTTTAACTTTAATATCACCATTTATTTATGGTGGTGGACCATCAGGGGTTGGTTTCTTTGGCGAATTATCCTATATTGAAACAGTTGCTTATTTTGGAATAACAACGATACCATTTTTAATTATCGGATTTTTCAGTAAAAACAGGGATAAATACTTCTGGATTTTTATTCTTGTTTTTTCATTCGTTCTGGTAATGGGTATGAATACACCTTTATACAAGATAATGTATCACATACCACTTTATAATAAGTTCAGGATACCAACAAGAAACTGGTTTGAAGTTGGACTTGCATTTGCAATCTTAACGAGTTTTGGCTTTGATTATTTTATAAAGAATTTTGGTAAGAAAATAAAGAAAATTATTATTACTGTAATATCACTTTTAGTCCTAATCGGGGTTGCTTTAAGTTCTTCAAACTTAATACTTAAAAAAATAAGTAATCTTAGTTTCTTTAATGATTTTACTTTTTTAAAAGAGAATTTAGGCTCACTTCTTAAGACAACCGAGCCAAGGAATTATGCAATCTATATTCCACTTATCTTTATCTGTATACTTATTGTTTTATTAATTTTTTCTATTTTTAAGAAGAATAAGTTTATTTATATTTTATTAATATTTTTAATATTTTTTGATTTTCGCTCTTTTGGAAATTATGTTGAGGGAAGCAGTAGTGCTTCCTATATAAGTAAAAGCATAAGAAAATTTGAGGGGTATGACTTTATTGAATCTGAAACCCAACCTTATAGAGTCTATCCTGTTGTAAATTGGGCTCCAGATGATTATACAATTTATCCGAACAGAAATATACACTATGAAATTGATCTCATGTCCGGTTACGATCCTTTAATGCTTGGTGATTATAATTTTTTTATGGGTATGTTTTATATGGATGATAGAGAAAAGGCAGAAATACTTTTGAGAAATAATAATATATTATCTATTCTTAACACAAAATATATTATGTATTTTAAACCTGATAATTATGATGATTTCCTGAAAAATATAACAAAGGTTTTTTATAAAGATAACAAAAGTATTGTCAATAATAACAGCTTAAATAATGCTATCCTTCAAGGTATAGTAATTAAAGATGAAAGCAGCTTTGTTTTTCAAAATAATACCAGGGGTTTGAAGTGTTTTAAAATCCCAGTAAAAATAGAAAAAAATAAGAACTATCTGATAAGTTTTGAAATTAGAGAGAATATACCCAAAGATGGTAAATCTTTAATCGACGATAAGATTTTTATTGATTTCTTTACAGAAGACTATGGCAGTGCTGAACAGGAGTTTTTATTAAATCCTGAAGATATAGGTACTGATTTTAAAGTTATAAGAAAAGTCATTTTCTCTGAGGAAGCTCCTGCTGATAAAGATATTTATTTCAGGATTTTTACTTATTCAAATGGAGAAATAGAAATTAAAAACATTAAGCTGAACGAGGTTAGTGTTTCCGGATATAATAATTATGAGGCAGTCTATAATGAAGATATATTAATACTTAGGAATGATGATTACTTGCCGAGATTTTATTTTACAGAAAAAGTTAGAGATGTATCAGATATCAATGAGGCTTATGAAATACTACGGGAAACTGGAGCAATATGGGAAGAAAGTAGGTTTAATCCTAAAACCGAAACACTTGTTGAAAGAGTGGATTTCAACACTGTAGAATTTGATACCAGTAATTCTGAAGTAGAAATACAGGAATATTCAAATAACAAGGTAAAACTAAATATAACTGCGGAATCTGATGAATTTCTTGTATTTTCGGATGCTTATTATCCTGGGTGGAATGCATACATAGATGGAAAACAGGTAAAAATTTATAGGGCAAATGGTATGGTTAAGGGCATATTTATCCCTGAGGGCAAGTATATTATTGAATTTGATTATTTGCCAAAAAATTTCTGGATTTACTTTTTTATAAGTATGACAACTTTTGTTTCCGTCATAGTTTCTATATTTATCATAAGTTTTAAAAGAATAAAAAAACAAAGATTTAAACTAAGATCAAGATCAAACTCATAGAGGCAAAGGATTATATTTTCTTGTGAATTTTTTTTATTCTAATCAAGCTTAAGAGCATTCGGAACGAATCTCTAATTATCCTGACCTTTGAATCTTTTGAGTTGTTCCAGGTTATAGGCACTTCCCTAACTTTTAATCCCAACTTTTTTGCAAGGTATAAAATTTCTACATCAAAACTAAAGTCATTTATATTTAACTTAGGAAAAATGTTATTAGCTGACTTTCTATCAAAGAGCTTAAAACCACACTGAGTATCCCTGTATTTAAAGTTCATTATTATTCTTACCAAAAAGTTAAAAAATTTTCCCATTGATTCCCTAATGATATGCTGTCTCTGAATAATATTTGAGCCTGGTAAATCTCTTGAGCCTATGACTACATTATAACCTTCTTCAATAATTCTAAGAAACTTATCAACTTCTTCTATTGGTGTTGAGAGGTCCGCATCGGTAAATAATACATATTTCCCATTGGAGGCCAAAACTCCTGTTCTTACTGAATAACCTTTGCCTGAATTATTTTTATTATTAATTATTTTCATGTCAACCTTATTGAAATTTATTTTTTTGTATTCTTCTATTATATTAAGTGTATTGTCATTGCTTCCGTCATTTACACAAATTATTTCGATGGGGTACTTTTTATTTCTAAAGTAATCCAGAACCTTATCTAATGTATTTCCGACGCATCTTTGTTCATTATATGCGGGTATAATTATACTAAGAAACAAATCCAAATTTTTTAATCCTTGATTCTGAGAATATCTTAATTAACAAAAATATTAGCCTTTCGAAAAGATTGAAAGCATCAACGCTTTATTATATCATCAAAAAATTTTTTATAGAAAAGCAAGAATGCTTTTTAAAAAATTCCTTACATAAATATATAAGTAATTTAAATTTCTTGATTTTTAAAATCATTTAATTGATAATTTATTCATGCTAAAAGTAAAAGAAACTATCAATATAGAATTGTAAAATATAACTAGAATTTTAATGGACAAAAAGAATCAAAATGTTGATGAAGTCAATTTAAAAGTATTTTTTAAAATTTTAATTAAAAGAAAATCAGCTTTTATTATTGCTTTTATTTTAGTTTTTATTATTGGTATGGCTTATACATTTCTGGTTTCCCCTGAATACAGTTCAGTTTCTCAAATAACTTTATCCAATAATGAAATTTATTATAATGATGAATTTTATGAATATCTTCCAGATGAAGCAAACAGTTTATGGATAATACCTCGAGTTGAAAACGAAAAGAGAATAGATTATATAGTAGGAAAGTTAGATCCCATTGATTCAGAAATTAAATCTGAGCCACTGATCAGTGATGCTATAAATTTGCTAAAGGATGAGTTTACTAATAATGATTTTACAAAATCACAATTAATTAAATCAGTAAACATTACAATAGACAGGTGGAATGGAATTGTCACACTGACAACCTATGCAAAAACAAAGGGACTTGCATATGGCATTAATAAGGCTATCTTGGATTCATATATAGATGTAAAGGTTAAAGAACGCAAGGAAGCTTATGATTCTGTGGTTGAAAAACTGAAGATTGAAATTAGTGTTACTGAAAGACTACTTTCAGATCTAGTAAGTGATTTGGAAAAAAATGAAAAAGACACTCTACTCTTAAAAGAATTTGATGAAGAATATAATAAATATGTATTTCTTACTTCAATACAAAATAATATGTTGGACAATGAGGAGTATTTTATAAATAGGATACAGATAAATAAACCGCCAGAACTTGATGGTGTAGTAAATACTTCTAATTATTTAAGAAATATTTTATTAAGTTTTATAGCATCTGCAGTAATTGGGATTATCGCAGCTTTTGTTGTAAATCATTTTAAGACTTCAGATAATAACTAATTAATACAACAGGGAATTTATGAAGATAGCCATAGTCCATGATTACTTAAATCAATATGGTGGTGCAGAAAGGGTAATAGAGGTTTTTAGTGAGCTTTTTCCCACTGCTTCAATACTTACTTCAATATTTGATAAGGATAAGTTACCTCCAATATTCGGACAGATGAATATAAGGACATCTTTCATGCAGAAGTTTCCTTTCTTAGATAAGCATTTTAAGAAGTATCTGTTATTTTATCCAAAAGCAATTGAGAGTTTTGATTTGAGTGGTTATGATCTTATTTTAAGCAGTAGTAGCGCTTTTGCAAAGGGAGCGATAAAAGATAAAGATGCATGTCATATATGTTACTGCTATACTCCGATGAGGTTTGTCTGGAATTATAAAAATTATGTTGAAAAGGAAGATTTTGGAAAGTTTACCCGAAAAATATTGCCATTGCTAATAAAGAAATTAAAAAGATGGGATATTGCAACAATAGACAGGGTTGATTATTATGTAGCCATTTCAAATTATATAAAAGAAAGAATAAAGAATTGTTATAATAGGAAAGCAGAGGTAATCTACCCTCCAGTAAATGTTAAAAATTTTAGTATAGCAAGTAAAACTGAAGATTATTTTTTAATAGTGTCACGTCTTAATGCTTATAAGAATATCGACCTTGTAATTGATGTTTTTAATGATTTGGGTTTGAATTTGAAAATAGTTGGAACAGGTCCTTACAGAAAAACTCTTGAGAGTATGGTCAAAAACAAAAATATAGAATTTTTAGGAAGACTTGATGATATAAGCTTAAAGGAGATCTATAGTAAGTGTAGAGCATACATATTTCCAGGCAAAGAAGATTTTGGAATAACACCTGTTGAAGCCCAGGCAAATGGGAGACCTGTTATTGCTTTTGCTGATGGTGGAGCGCTTGAAACTGTTTTAGACGGAGTAACAGGTTTATTCTTTAGCAAGAACTCAAAAGATGCTCTTATAGAGACTGTAAAAAGGTTTCTAAAAATTGAAAGCAGCTTTGATAGAAATAAAATAAGAGAAAATGCATTAAGATTTGATAGAGATATTTTTAAGAAAAAAATAATGAATTTTATAAATTACAAGTATAGTGACTATAAAAATAAGGCAATATAATTAATAAGCAATAAGACAACATACAGTATAATTGAGATGCTCAGCTTGAAAGAAAGATTTATATTAATAATCAAAAAAATCTCTTGTATATTACTTATTTCACCTGTTTTATTTTTACTGGTTAATAAATATCCGTATTTTTTAATTTCATCAGTTCTAATTTCTATATTGATTGGTTTAATTTTCTTTATTAGAAAAAGATCTGTAACTTCCTCCCATTCTGAGTTAATTGCAATTTTGATAATAATTTACGTTTATTTTATTTTAAGCTATTTTGTTTCAGGTCAAAGGTTTCTAAACTTGCTATCTTTTCAATTTTTAAAGTTTGATGGCAATTTCTTTTTCTGCTATATTCTTTTTTTTGCATTTGCGCTTCCGGCTTATAATTATAAAAAATTAGCAAATTATTATTTTCAATTTATTTTTGTTATTTTTACCACATTCTCTATATTTGGTATTGTTGAGTACTTTCAGAGTAATTTGTCATTGATGGTATATACAGAACCTGACGTTGGTAAAGTTTATTTTGCCCTTAATTTTGCACATAATGCTACGGGCTCAGTATATGCTATAACTTGTATGTTTTTACTTGTCTTTTTTCTGATAGAAAAAGAAAAGAGATTAAAAATATTGTATGCAGTGTTGCTGATTATAAATTTAACAGCATTATTTCTTACAAAAAGTAGGGCTAATTATCTAGGTTTTATTGCAGGTTCTATAATTGTTATCTGGTTATGTTACAGATCAGTAAAAAAATTCTTGATTACTATAGGAATATTAATATTAGGATCAATCCCGGTGATTTATTTTACGGGAGTATACCATAGATTTATTCAGATATTTCAATTTGGAGAGGGTACATCGGTTATCAGATTTTTTACATGGGAAAAGGCGTGGTATCTATTTTCACA
Organism: uncultured Actinomycetota bacterium; assembly: GCA_964578625.1. Lineage (GTDB taxonomy): Bacteria > Actinomycetota > Humimicrobiia > Humimicrobiales > Humimicrobiaceae > CAZBSE01. The sequence goes on along the minus strand of CAZODQ010000001.1, from coordinate 164,481 downwards.
AAGCCCACTATTTGGAGTGGGTTTTGGCAGGTTTAATGATATATTTAGTATAGATTGGAATTTATTTGACTTGGGAAGACTAAAGGGTTTTCCTGGTTTTATTGTATTTTATATGAAAAATAATTTTTATTATAATAGTGGACACGTACACAATTCTTATCTGCAATTTCTTACAGAAACTGGAGTGATAGGGTTAGGTCTTGTAATGCTATTCTGGTCTTTATGTTTAGTAAAATTATTGAATTATTATAATAATTCAAAAAAGGATTTTAATAAAAAGGTGTTTCTTTCTGCAATCGGTAGCATTTTTATTCTTTTGGTTATTTCTTTTTTTGAAAATTATTTATCAGCTACTACAGTTATGATACCTGTTTCAATGCTAGTTTCTTTGGCTATCGGATTTAATTTTCAGAATGAATTACAGAAATACTCCTAAAAAGTTCCTATATATCAATTTTTAAAATTAGTTTAAAGCAATGCCAGTCAGATAAAAGTATTTGACCTAGAAAAATAAATCTTTATAATTTTAAGATATTAATTTTCAGCTGTAGATTATTAAATTATATTTAATGTTTAAGCAATAAATTACATGAAGGAAATTAAAAAAAATATAACAGTAATTCAAGCCGGAAAGCATGAAAAACAATATTTAATTGATTTATGGGCATATAGGGAATTGTTTTTTTTCTTATCATGGAGAGATATTTTAGTCAGATATAAACAAACAGTAATTGGAATTGCCTGGAGTATAATAAGACCTATATTGACCATGATAGTATTTACAATTATTTTTGGGAAAATTGCAAAATTGCCTTCAGACAACGTGCCTTATCCAATTTTAGTATTCGTTGCTTTATTGCCTTGGCAATTTTTTGCCAATGCTTTACAATCCAGTGGCGGTAGTCTTGTCAGTAATGCTGGAATGATTTCGAAAGTATACTTCCCAAGAATGATAGTTCCTGCAAGTTCCATAATTGTTGCATTTATAGATTTTTCAATTTCTTTTATAATATTGATAATTTTAATGTTTTGGTATAGATTTGTACCAGGTTGGAAAGTTGTCACTATACCATTATTTTTAATCCTCGCTATTTTGTTATCTCTCGGTGTAGGTTTTTTAATTTCTTCTCTAAATGTTAAATATAGGGATTTCCAGTATATTGTCCCATTTATGATTCAATTTGGTCTTTATGTTTCTCCTGTAGGTTTTAGCAGTGACGTAATTCCTCAAAAATGGAGAGTTATATATTCTTTAAATCCTATGGTGGGTATAATAGATGGATTTAGATGGGCTTTTTTTGGAACCCAGACAAATTATTTATTATTAAGTATAATTTTTTCTGTTGTTATAATAACAATATTATTATTTATAGGAGTATGGTATTTTAGAAAGACTGAAAGGACATTTGTAGATAGAATATAATTTTATGAAAACGGCAATCAAAGTTGAAAATTTAGGCAAAAAATACATCATAAGACATCAACAAAGTAATTATAGTACTTTAAGAGATGAGATATATGAAAAATCCAAAAAAATCTTTTTAAAGATTTTTAAGGGTCATAAAAATAATTATATTGTTGTGCCAATAAAAGAAGAATTCTGGGCTTTGAGGAATATTTCATTTTCGGTAAAAAAGGGTGAGAGGATAGGTATAATAGGTAAAAATGGTGCTGGTAAATCTACACTTTTAAAAATTTTAAGCAGAATTACTGAACCAACAGAGGGTAAAGCAACAATTTGTGGTAGGGTTTCAAGTTTACTGGAAGTAGGTACAGGTTTTCATCCTGAGTTAACAGGAAGAGAGAATATTTATTTAAATGGTGCAGTTTTAGGAATGTCAAAAAAAGACATTAATGTTAAGTTTAAGGATATTGTCGAGTTTGCGGAAGTAGAGAAATTTCTTGATACTCCGGTTAAAAGATACTCTTCAGGTATGTATGTGAGGTTAGCTTTTGCTGTTGCAGCATATTTAAGTCCGGAAATTTTAATAGTAGACGAGGTTTTATCAGTAGGTGATGCGCAATTTCAAAAAAAGTGTTTGGGGAAAATGGAGTATGCATCAAAAAGTGAAGGAAGGACTGTTTTATTTGTAAGTCATAATATGGCGGCAATAAGCAATTTAACTGAGAAATGTATTTTGCTAAAAAACGGTGAAATGGCTGCTTTTGATGAAACTGATAAAGTGGTAAATATGTACCTAAGCACCTGTATGACTAATGATTTAAATTTTAAAGATGGGAATTACGATTATACTAATTATAAACGGCCTGAAAGCAAAATAAATTTAAAAAATACCAAAGTATTTTTCATAGGTGGAAAAATTTTAGGAAATAATAATAACTCCAAAAGTGCTTTTAAAGAAGGAGAAAAAATTATTTTCTCTATAGATTTTAGAGTCACCAGGAAAATAAATTTTCTTGAACTTGCTTTTGTAACGAAGAATATGCTGGAAATGCCAGTATTTTCAGCACTTTCGGACATTTTTGAATTTGAGTTAAGACCAGGTGAATATAACACAAGAATTATTATAGATCCTAATTATTTAAGACCGGGAGAATATAATGCCAATTTAAGCATATATGCCCCAGACTTGCAGGATGGCATAAAAAATGCTATGCATTTCATCATTGAGGCAAATCCTGAAAACTATAACAATCCTCACTGGTCTTTTTCTTTTTTAGGTGTTGTAAAATTGCCTTATTTCTGGGAAAAACCGGTAAAGATAAGATAATATTTATATGAATTAAAATGAAAGATACAGCACATGACATTATATTTCTAAATCCTTTTGGTTTTGGGTATAGTGGTTTTTCACATGGGATAGCTACGCTTTCTTCCATTCTAAGAAATAATGGTATAAATGTATCCGTAATTGATGCAAGTGCAGAAGAACTAAATAGCGAAGAAGTTGTATTAAGAGTTATTAAAGAAAAACCGAAGATAGTAGGAATGACTGGATTTATACAAGCATCTTTTTTTAATAAAGAAGTTTCAGCCGGGATAAAAAAAGAATTACCTGAAGTAGTTCAACTAGCAGGAGGGGCCTGGGCAGAATATACCACTGAATATATACTAAGAAATACAAAAGTGGATTATGTTGTTAGAGGAGAAGCTGATTTAATGCTTGCAGATTTCGTAAAAGCTATTATTAATAATGAATCAATCATTAATATCCCTGGTATAAGTTATTTGGATAAAAAAGGTAATTATATTGAAAATCCATCCCTTGAGTTTCCCAAGTACTTAGATGATTTACCCTTTCCTGCTTATGATTTATTTGATATGGAATACTATATTTTGGATGTCAAGCCGGAAAATTATGATTTCCCTTTAAAACAATCTCAAATTAAAAGGATAAAAAAATATAGCAAAAATGGAAATTTAAGGCTTGCATCAATTACTTCAGGTAGAGGGTGCTACGGCAGATGCAATTTTTGTGCAGCTGCGAATTTAATGAGAAGAAATTTTTCTCCTCAATATTTAGTTGATCATATGGAATACTTAATGAAAGCTTATAATGTCAATGCCTTTAATTTTACAGAATCATTGACATTATCTACTAGAAAATGGGTTAAAGAATTTTGTAACGAAATAATTAACAGGAAATTAATAGTATTTTATATACCTCTTTCAAGGGCAGATTTCAATTACGATGAGGAAACAATTAAATTACTTGAAGATAGCGGCTGCATTATATTAGGATTTGGTTTTGAATCGGGAGACAATTTAATGCTGAGAAGTTTTAATAAAAAAACTACGGTTGAGAGGTATTATAAAATTTTAAATGATTTTAAAAATACCTCAATAACTGTTGGTGGTTCTTTTATATTAAATATGCCTGGAGAAAATTACGATTCTATTAGAAAAACAATAAAGTTTATTAAAAACACAAAAATAGTCTTCAGTTTTGGATTTGCTTATCCATATCCCGGTTCATCTCTTTATAGATTTGCTGAATCAAATTCCTTTTGTAACTTAGATGATGTAATGTTTAAGGAATTAAATAAAAGGCTGCCTTCCAGGCAGGCTTTTGAAGAATACATAAATAAGTATAATTTTAATAATCTAAATAAAGAGAAAATCTGGAAGGTGGACAAGTTACTTTTAAAATTGTTTGATTATAACTTTTTATATAATAAGAACGCATTTCTATATTTTTTAGTTAGGATATTCCCATTTTGTTTTAAAATTGAAAAGGGATTTGTATATTTAAAAAATTTGATTTACAGTTTCTTAAAGAAGGTAGCGGAGTTTTTAAGAATTAAAGATTTATTAAAGAAGTTAATTCATGGAGTTAAATTTAAAAAATAAGGAAATCTTCATTTTTGACTGGGATGGAACGATAATTGATTCTATGGATATTAAGGTTGAAAATTTCATAGAAACTATAACTAAACTAATTGGTTTTGGAGTTAATGATTGTATGTTTAGAAGCAGGATTAAATTTCTATATGAAAAATACTCGGGTTTACCGCGAAAGACTTTATTTGAAAATATTTTAAGGGAAGTAGATGTTAATAGCAGCATAATAAAATATTCAAACTTTAATAAAAATTTTTCCATATTAAATAAAATTAATTTATTAAAGGCAGAAATTTTCAAGGACGCGAGATCCTTTTTGGATTTATTAGTAAAAAATAAAAAAGATATTTTCATTTCTTCGTCGATGCCCCAAGAAGAATTAATTTTTTTTACTTCAAAAAAATTAAATAAAGATTTAAGGCAAAATATTAAGGGAGTGTTTGGAACGGAAAATAATTTTACGAAGGGGAAAAGCCATTTTAAATCTATAGAAAATAATACTGGCTGCAGGAGTGAAAAATTTCTATTTATTGGTGATGATCTGTATGATTATAAATTAAGCAGGGATGCAGAAGTTGATTTTATCTTAATTAACAGAACATCAAAGAAATATTCAATTTTTAATATTTTTGAAATCAATACTTTCAATGAGTTGGAGGGTTTAATTAATGAAAAGGTTTAAAGGTGTAATTAAAAAGGATTTTCTTATAAAAGATGCTATAAATAAAATGGCTGGGAGTCATGATAATAAATTTATTGCAGGTATGGCAGTGGTTGTCAATGATGATAATAAAGTTATAGGTGTATTAACCGATGGAGATATACGGAGGGGTATTTCAAAAGGGATTAGTATAAATGATAAGGTAGAGAAAGTGGCAAATTTTAATCCTGTGGCAGTAAGCAAGGATTTAGATAAAAGTCAGATGGCTAAATGTATTTTAGATCAATGTAAAAAAAGAAATAAACCTTATAAAAAATATTCAAAGATTATATTAATTGACAGCAAGGGTTATTATTATGATGTTGTCTTACTTTCTGAAATTTTTGAAGATACCGTAGATAACAAAAAAATAATGCTTTATGGTATGGGATATATTGGATTAACCCTGGCAGTTGTTTTGTCAAATGCCGGTTTACAGGTTACTGGTGTAGATAAAGATAAAAATATTATAAAAAATTTACAAAAGGGAAAGCCCCATTTTTTTGAAAATGGGTTAGATTCTTTATTAAACTCAACTATTCAGGAGAATTCTATTCAATTTACTTCAGATATTTATAATAATAAAGGTGATATATATATTATTTGTGTGGGAACACCATTTGATAGAGCTAATAGAATTGCAGATTTGTCTCAAATTCGTAAAGTAAGCCAAGACATAGCTAATAAGATTAAAAAAGGTGACCTGGTAATACTTAGGTCAACTGTTCCTGTTGGAACAACCAGAAATGAAGTTCTGCCAATTTTACAATCAAATGGGTATAAGGCAGGAGAAGATTTTTATATATCTTTTGCTCCAGAAAGAACAGTGGAAGGAATAGCAATAGAAGAATTGAGAACATTACCCCAAATTATTGGGGGATTCGATGAGAAAAGTGTAGAGCTTACTACAAAATTATTTAATAAAATTACAAAAGCTATAATAGATGTCGAGTCTTTGGAAGAAGCAGAATTAATAAAATTGGTTAATAATTCATACAGAGATTTATCTTTCGCTTTTTCGAATGAGGTAGCCTACATATGTGAAAAATATAATATAAATGCGTTTAAACTGATAGATTCAGCAAATGATGGCTATATTAGGAACCCTATATCTAAGCCAAGTCCTGGTGTTGGTGGTCCATGCTTATCAAAAGATCCATTCTTATTTTCTTTATCCCAAAGTGAGTTTAATGAAGGAGCAATTCTAAGTAATGCAGGCAGGAAGATAAATTCATTTGGGGCAAATTATGTTTATAATAAAATTAAGAAGTTTTGTAAAAAAACAGGGAAAAGAATAAACAATGTAAAAATACTTATAATTGGATTAGCATTTAAAGGAGTTCCCGAAACGTCCGATATTAGAAATTCTGTATCAGTTGACTTAATTAACCTGCTTCCCAAAAAGAATAATATATATGTTAAAGATTTCATAGTTGATAAGAATCAAATTGAAAAGTTAGGGTGTTATTATATTGATAATATTTATGATGGTTTTAAAGACACTGATATAATTTTAATTATGAATAATCATTATGAAAATAATAAGTTTAATACTTTTAAAGCTCTCCAATTTACTAATAAACCTTTTTTATTTTTTGATGGTTGGAGTATTTTTAATCAAGAAGAACTTGAAAAAAATATAAACTGCTCTTATGCAACAATGGGCTATATGACTAACAGGTAAGTTTTGACTGAATATTTTAAAATAATCAATTTAATCAGGGATAAAACTATTTTTATGGGAGACAATAATTTAGTTGTTGATCTCAGAAATGTTGATAATAGGAGATTTATTGTTAATGATAAAATATTCAATAAGAAAATAAACGATAATACTTTTTTTTGGGTTTCTGGTGGAGGTTCTATAATTATAAATAATAAATATATTTTTTTAGTTAAAAGAAGTCATTTATGCAGTGTAAATCCTGGTAAATTTTCAATTTTTACAGGGAGGGCAAATAATATAGATGAGTTAAATAATCCAGAACTATTAATAAGGGAATTGTTTGAAGAATTAATTATTAGTAAAAAAAATATATTATACTATCCGAAGTGTTCACAATTCCAAAGAGTAATAGATACTGTGTATTTCAAATTTAAAGAGGTTTTTTATAATAGAAGAATAATACAATTTTTAGATTTGAATTTAAATTATTTATCATGTAAAAATAAAAAAATTATAATATTAAATAAATCAGGGAAGAGGGAATTTTATTTAGATTATTATATAAACAATGTAAATGATATAAATGTTTTGTTTCAATTATCTGCTGAATTAGAAATAAAAGATTTATTCGCATTTGATGGGGAGCGTTATTCTACCGAGAGTGGTGCAATAAATTACTTTAGAGAAATATATCTGTATAATTTTAATACATCTATGGGAAAAATAATTTCCGATAATTTAAGTAATGAGTATATAAGAATAAAAGATAGTGATTTGACAGATCATTGCAATTATATTATTAAATCTTTAAGGAAAGAATTAAAATAAAAATTCGGGGGGTTAAAAATGCTTAGGAAGCTAAAGAAATTATTCCTAAAGTTGTTCAATAAAAACAAAATTAAAACTTTACAAAAAACCAATTTAAAATTATTTAATGATAAAATTCTAAGAAGATCTTTGTATTTCCACAACCTTTTTAAAGCTATAGAAAATATAGAAGGAAATATAATAGAGTGTGGGGTAGGAGAGGGAATAACTTTATCAATAATGTGTTTATTATCTTTATTAGATAAAAAAAATAGGTTAGTTTGGGGATTTGATTCTTTTGAAGGATTTCCTAAATTCACCGATGAAGATAATTTAGTTAACGAAAATTCTATGGATGAATATAAAATGTTTGATATCAAATACGTATACAAAACTTTAAATGAATTCGGCATTTCTAAATCAGATATAGATAGGAAAATAATATTGGCTAAAGGTTTTATACCAGAAAGTTTATCATTATATGACGGAAGTCCAATTGCATTGTTACATCTTGACCTTGATTTATATTTATCGTATAAAAATTCGATAAATTATTTTTATGATAAAGTAAATTTAGGAGGAATAATAGCTTTTGATGAATATAATAAACCAATGGATATCGAAAAGTGGCCAGGAGCTGTAAAAGCTATTAATGAGTTTTTAGAATTAAAGAGATTAAAAAATAATATCATTAAGGATTGTATCAGTGGTAATGTATTTATGATAAAAAAATGAAGATTATTGCTGAATTTTGTCAAAATCATAATGGTGACTTTGACATTTTAAAAAAGATGATCTGGGAAGCTGCGGAAGGCGGAGCTACTCATGGAAAAATTCAGACTATTTTTGCTGACGACCTTTCTTTTAGGAAAGAGTTTGAAGAGGGTAAAATTGATTCTGAAGGAAATGTGATAACAATAAAAAGGCCATATAAACAGGAGTATCAACGTCTTAAGGGTCTTGAACTTTCCTACAGGCAGCATCAAGTTTTTATAGAAGAATGTGAATCAGCTGGATTAATACCACTGACGACTTCTTTTAATATAACATCTATTTATAAGCTAAAGGATTTTGGGTGGCAAAGCATCAAGATTGCAAGTTATGATTGTGGTTCACTTCCAATGATAAAAATACTGGCTGATAATTTTAACGAATTGATTATATCAACAGGTGCTACTTATGATTATGAGATTGAAAATACTGCAAATTATTTAAATAGCGTAAATAAGAAGTTTACTTTTCTCCATTGTGTTACAATATACCCAACTCCATTGGAATATATAAATTTAAGAAGAATGGAACATTTAAAAAGATTTACTCCGTTAGTAGGTTTGAGTGAACACTCTCTTGTTTCTGTCGATGGAGTAAAAGCATCTATTGCTGCAATTTATCTTGGCGCAGATACTGTTGAAAGACATTTTACGGTCTTACCAGAAGGAGAGACAAGAGATGGGAAAGTTTCTATAAGTAAAAAACATCTGAAAGAGTTGGTGTACTTTTCAAAGTTATCAAAGAGTGATCAAAAGAAATACATTCGTAAATACATTCCTGAGTTTGAAAAAATGCTTGGTTGTGAAAAAAGAGAACTAACAAGAATGGAACTTTTAAATAGGGATTATTATAGAGGAAGATTTTGTAATAAAATTAACGGAAATCAAGTTTTTAATTGGGAGTATGAATATAAGATAAATAAATAAAAAATCTCTTATTCTTATTAATTAAGAATAATTTTCTTCTTCATTTTTTTATTTTAACAAGGAGGATTAAAGTGCCTAATGCAGGAGATGGTTTGGAAGTTAATAATGCTAATTGGAATTTCAAGGGTGATGTTGCTAAAAATTTTGTTGCTCATGTTTCAAAATCAGTTCCATATTACTTTGATGGTCATAAATTAGTTTGCAGTATAAGTGATTTCTTCATAAAGAAAGATTCACTGATATATGAGCTTGGTTGTTCAACAGGAGAATTAGTTTTGAAGCTTTCAAAATATAATAAGCTTAAGCCTGAGTCAAAGTTTATTGGAATTGATATTGAAGAGGATATGATAAAGGTAGCAGAAAAAAGAAAGAAAGAATTAAAAATTGATAATGTAGATTTTTTTGTTGATGATATTGTCCAGTATGAACTGGAAAGTACAGATATGATAATTGCATATTATACTGTACAGTTTATCCGCCCCAGTGAAAAACAACGGTTAATTAATAAAATTTTTAATGTCTTGAAATGGGGAGGAGCTTTTTTAATGTTTGAAAAAGTAAGAGCAAATGATGCACGTTTCCAGGACATGATGACAAGCATTTATAATGATTATAAGCTGGAACAAGGTTATACACCTAAAGAAATAATAACTAAGTCAAGGAGCTTAAAAGGTGTTTTAGAACCTTTCTCAACTCAAGGAAATATTGATTTGCTTAAAAGGGCTGGTTTTATTGATATACTGACAGTGTTTAAATATGTTTGTTTTGAAGGATTTTTAGCGATAAAGTAACTTTTAGAGATTTTTATGGCAAAATTTAATATAAGAAGTTTTAAGGAAAGATTAGCTGCAAAAAATAAGTTTGATGGAAATCTTGTTTATGGGGCAAAGAAATTTCATTTTGACACTAATAGAGCTGGAAAAGGTAAGCCATCGAGTGGATTTCTAATCAGAGAGCATGCAAAGGTTGTAGTCGACACTGGTGTAGAAAGATTCCAAAGAAAACAGGGATATTGGGAGGAAGTTAAGAGATGCCCTGTCTGTAGATCAAATGATAACAAATTTTTTCTTTCCAGGATGGGACTGGATATTTACAGATGTAAAGAGTGCACCCATAGGTATTTAAATCCAAGAATAAAATATTCAGAGGCAATGAAAATTTATGAAGATGATAAGACTGCTTCCGATATTTATACAGTGCCAATTCAAATTGAGATTGATAAGATTAAATATCAATATGGTTTAGATCTAGTAAGGCAGCTTATTATTGGTGGTAAGAAAAAAATTATGGATATTGGATGTGGAGCAGGAGTATATTTAAAAATGGCTTTTAAGAATGGTTGGGAACAATGTGTAGGTATTGATGTTAATGAAAGATATAGTAATATTTATAAAGAAAGTAAAGGTATTCAGTATATTTCTTCAAGCTTTGAAAATCTAGACTCTGATAAATTGGGTAGGGATTATGATTGTATATCAATGTGGAATGTTTTAGAGCATTTATATGATTTACATGGCATTTTAAATGTTATTAAACGCTTATTAAGGAAAGATGGTCTTTTATTTATCATGGTTCCAAATGTAGAATCATTAGCAACAAGGTTGATGAGAGAAATGTCCCCTACCTTTAACTGGAAGCATATTTCTCATTTTTCTAAAAAGAGTCTGGTGAAGCTGATGGAAATAAATGATTTTGAAAATATATTTTTGGAGACAGTTATTACAGAAATTGATAATATAAAAAGTTATATGTCTGGAGAGTATCCGTATCATGGATACGGTGATCCGGAAAAGCTATTTAAATTCATTACACCTGAATATATACATAAGAATTTACTTGGAAGCAGAATAATCGGGATTTTTAAAAATGTTAAACAATAAAAAATTATATGCATTTATACCAGTAAGAGGAAGCTCTAAGGGGATACATAAAAAAAATCTATATAAATTGGGAGGTTTAACTTTACTTGAAAGAGCGATAATTCTTGGTCAAGGGTGTAAATATATAGACAGAGTCTTGGTTTCAACTGATGACCCGGAGATGTTTGATATTTCAAAGAAATACAATGTGTCTATGCCTGCTTCGAGGCCTTCATATCTGGCAACTGATACAGCAAAGACAGTAGATGTTGTCCTGGATATGATGGAGAAGATAAAAATAAAGAATTCTTATATTTTATTGTTGCAGGTCACATCTCCATTAAGAACTTTAGATGATCTTTACAATTTCATTAAAAAATTTGAAGATAATCTGCATATTTGTGATGCAATTGTAAGTTTGACAGAATTTGACAATCCTCACCCCAATAAGATTCAAAAAATTGAAAATGGTTTTGTAAAATCTTATCTCGGTGTGGAATCAATGATCCCAAGGCAAGAATTGCCAAAAGTATATAAGCTTAATGGAGCTTTTTACATGACCAGTACAGAGGTGTTGGAAAAATACCATACTTTTATTCCTAAAAAGACAATACCTTTCATTATGCCAGAAGAAAGAAGTTTAAACCTTGATACAGTATACGATTTATATTTATTAGAAATTTTAATACAAAAAGGAATGGTCAACCTTAAATAGAGATTAAGTGGATTAGATTAGAACATATAAGCTAGAGGAGAATATTTTTATTGACTAGCTGATGATGACGGGCTGGATAGGTGTTTTATTGAAAAAATTGCATGTATTTTTTTGTTATGGAAAGAATTTTATTTGTAAAACTTTATAGGAAAAGCATATTAAATAATTTTTATAAATTTTTTATTAAGATTGCAAAAAAAGTAAAAATAAAATTATTAGTTTCAAAATCAAATATAAATAGCGCACCACGAATAATAAAAAAAAAGAAATGTTACATTTGTGGCAAATTTTCTAATTTTGTAGTTCCAGAAGAATTAGAAGATTTTACATTATTTAGAGAAGCAGCATGTTCTTCCTGCAGCGCTTCGTTGAGAAATAGTGCAGTTGCTCGCTCATTAGTTAAAATAGTAACGAATACGGACTATTCTCTGCGTAAGGCATTAAAATCTATAAAGAGGAAAAATATTTCAATTTTTGAAGTCGCTTCGAGTGGAGTTATTCATGAAGAACTAAAAAAAATTCCAAGGTATTTTTTTTCCGAGTATTTTGATGATGTAGAACCTGGCCATTTAAGAAATGGTGTGCAATGCGAAAATTTAGAAAAGCTTACTTTTAACGATTGCAGTCTAGATATTATTATTACGGAAGATGTTCTTGAACATGTTGCTAATTACAAGAAAGCGTTAAAAGAAATTTGGAGGGTTTTAAAGCCGGGAGGATTTTTTATTTTTACAATTCCTTTTCATGAAGGCAGAAAAACATTTCAAAGGGTTGATTTTAATGGAAAAAAACTTGCTTATGAAGTTTATCATATTGACCCATTAAGAAGTGAAGGAGCTTTAGTTTTTACTGATTTTGGTGATGATATTATAAAAATATTTAGGGAAGCTGGGTTTAAAATTGATATTGAAAAATATGAAGAATGGTATAAAAAAGAAGAGATTACAAAAATAATTTTACCAGATGAATATCAAGAATATTTAATAAAAAAAGATAAACCACTTACCTATTTTAAATACAATAATCAAGTTTTTATTTCTGAGAAAAAGGTATGAAATTTATGGGAGAAAGAATGATGCATGGATTGGAATATATAAGCTATTTATTCTATTTTATTAAAAATTATTAAATGATTTAATCTATTTAAATATTACCTATGAAAAGCTTAGTATCAATTGGAATTCCTACTTGCAATAGAGCAGATACATTAGGTCTTGCATTAAGTGACTGCATTAATCAGTCATATAAAAATCTTGAGATAATCGTTTCAGACGGCTGCATTTGTTGTGCGGAAATAGAGAAAACAGTAAAAGAATTTGCGAGAAGCGATAGTAGGATAAAATTTTTTAAACAAGATAAGAGAATAACAGTTTTGGAAAATTTTAAGTTTGTTTTAGATCAGGCTAAGGGGGAGTATTTCTATTGGTTAGCTGATGATGACAGGCTGGATAAGTATTTCATTGAAAAAATGTTAGAGATATTTTCTAAAAATCCTGAGTGCGTATTGGCTTACTCTGAGCCATATTTATTTAACAAAGAAGGTTGGGAAAGTGGGGAAGTACTTCAGAGTAAGATAGAAACCCGTGGATTAACAAAATTACAAGCATTAAGGTACATTTTAAGAAACCAGAACTTAAATAATGAAGCTTATGGATTATATAAGACAGGAGCAATTTCCGGTTATTTATTCCCAAAAATTTTTGGGGAAGACAACGTCCGTTTACTCCATGTAGGTTTGGAGGGTGAAATATTCAAGGGTGAGCCAGGTTTAGTCAGAATAAGATTGGGTGGAGATGGCAGTTCCAATGAAACTATTATTAAAGCATCAGGCTTAAAAAGAAGTAATTCCAATTTGTACTTCGGATATATCATGCAGGCAATTGGCTTTTTAAAATTTTTGTGGAAAAGCAATAAATTAAAAATATTTGAAAAAATTGCATGCATTTTTTTAATTATGGAGAGAATTTTATTCGTAAAACTTTATAGGGAAAGCATATTAAATGATTTTTATAAGTTTTTTATTAATATTGCAAGAAAGGTAAAAATAAAATTATTGGTTTTAAAATCAAATATAAAAGGCACCCCACGAAAAATAAAAAAATATTCTTGTGATTCAATTGATCTTTTTAGAGTATGGTATAAATTTAAAAGAAATGTAAAAAAAAGTGATATAGAAATTAACCCTGCGAAAAATTTATTAATTGTTTCCCTTGAGGGAATGAATTACTTTATGCCTACAATCTGGGGAATATTAACTACAGGATTAAAGTATTATGGTTATAATATTCTTACTCTTTCTCTCAGAAAATCAAAATTAAATAATAGATATTATAAGATTTTCAATATTAAATTGATTTTTTGGGAAGATATTTTAAAAAGTAGTGCTTTATTCTTTTCGGATGCTATTTCCAAATTAGAAATAGCAATGGCGGATTGTAAGAATTATTTAGACTTTTATAATTTTAGTTTTGATAGCTTCCAACTTGGAAAATTTGGTATATCAACTTACTGCAGGAATCATTTTGTTGGAGATATTGACCTATCTGATGACAATAATAAAGAAAGGTTAAAAGAATATATAAAGTCTACATATTTGCATTTTTTATGCGCTGGAAAATTTATAAAGGATTTTAAAATTGATAAAGCATTTTTTACAGAATTGAACACAGATAGTTATGGGGGAGTTTATAAAGCTTGCCTGGATGGTGATGTAGACATTTTAAAATGGGCTTCAAGCACCAGGGATGATTCATTATTCATACAACATATAAATAAAGATTTTAATTCGGTTCATCATTCGTCACTTTCTCCATATACCTGGGGGAGAATAAAGGATAAAAGTTTTTTGGAGTGGCAGGAGAAAGAACTTCAAGATTTTTTTAAAAAAAGATATAAAGGCAAGTGGAAGATATTTGCACGAAATTATAAAGATACCCAGTTGCTGGAAGCCGATGAGGTCAGATCAAAATTAGGATTAACTGATAGTGATAAGATTGTAATAATATATTCTCATATTCTATATGATAATCTTTATTTCTATGGGACAGATTTGTTTTTAAATTACAACGAATGGCTTATTGAAACAGTAAAAACTGCATGTGAAAATAAGAAAGTAAAGTGGTTTATAAAAATACATCCATCTAATATTTGGAGAAGAGAAACAGGATCAGATGAGTATCTTGAAAACATTTTATTAGACAAACATTTCGATGGATTACCAGATCATATAAAAATTATAGGGCCGGATACCCCGATAAGTCCTTTAAGCTGGATGGAAACAGCAGACTTTGGTATTACAGTAAGAGGCACTGTTGGTCTAGAGATGGCCTGTATGGGAAAACCTGTAATAACAGCAGGTACCGGAAGGTATGAAGGGGTTGGATTTACGCTGGATTCAAAAAGTAAAGAAGAATACTATAAGCGTTTGTTAAATTTACCTGGAGGTGCAAAATTGACCAAAGAACAAATTCGGCTCGCCAGGAAATATACATTTGCTCTGTATATGGGAAAAAATTTTAATTTTTTTTCTATAGAAGCTGGCTTAGGTACGGGGAAACGCGAAGTTGTTCAATACAATGATATGCTATATTTGCCGTCGGATATGACTAAAAATTTACATCCTAGAGATTGGAAGGATGTAAAAGAGCTTGCAAAGTGGCTTGAGCACATAGAGGAAAATGACTATTTCAAGTGGGAACTTTTTTATAAAAAATAATTCCATATCTTATTGATAATATGAAGTTGTCTATTGTTACTCCAACATATAATAGAATAAATGGATTAAAAAGGAATATAGCTAGTGTTGCTAGACAATCTCTCAAAGATAAGGAGCATATAATTATAGATAACCTATCTGTCGATGGTACGAATAAATTAATCAAAAATTACAGTAAAGAGGTTGATTATCCTGTCATTTATATAAGAGAAAAGGATAATGGTGTTTACAGTGCTTTTAACAAAGGAATAAGAATAGCCAATGGTGAATGGATTCATACTTTAAATTCAGATGACTATTATTTTAATAATAAAAACCTTGAAATACTATTAAATAGTGATATTAAAAATATTGACATTCTGGCATGTGCAATTTTAGTAAGGGATGAAGAATCTCTCAATAATAAAGATAATATGTGGATACCAACATATAATGATAAAATAAAACATTATAATTTTCCCCATACGGGTATGGTAATAAAAAAGAAGTTTTATGAAGCAAATGGTTATTATAATGAGAATTTTAAGATTATATCCGATGCAATTTTTGCCATTCAGAATCTTCCAAAAGCAAAATATTTTATAAGTGATTTACCGTTGGTAATAATGGATACTAAAGGTGTCTCTAATAAAGTTTCATTTAGAAGAACCTTTGAAAGAATAAAGTGTATAGTTTCTTATTATGAGTTTCCTTTAGGTTATAAATTTAAGTCTATTTTTTTAAATTGTTTTCAAGATTTTAAATTGTTATTAAAATTAATTAAATATAAATTAAGAAAAGGATAGTACTAAAAAACTACGGTACATTTTAGATTTTACTCTATGATGTAATTACTTAACATTATTTCAATTCAAGAGACATTAGGTTAACTTATCCTGGGATTTCTTACTTTTGTATAATAAAAAAGTCATGGAAAGTATATAGATTAGCATTGCTGCACTTCCAATAATAAGGCTGCTTCTAAAGACTTCAAAGTACAAAATATTGGATAAAAAGCCTAATATTAAAAAGAATAGAAAAGGATTAATGAAATCAGAAATGGAATTAATGTTCAATATTATCAGAAGTAGGATATTAACAAATATTACATCATAATAATTAAACCTTACAGCAGGAATAAACAACTCGCTTAAATAAACTAGAACTATACCAATCAGAAAAATCAATTCAGAATTTATATTCTTTATATAATACTTATAAAGAAAGAAAGTAATGATTCCTAGAATAATGATTAAAGAAATTAAAAGGATGTTGGTATTTAAAACAATGTTTGCATAACCCATAAATAGAGCCTGTATGGAAAAATTAATAGCAGGCAACACCGCAACAAGATATAGATTATCCATACCTTCGATAGTTCTTCTTATGTAATCATACTCTATTGTGGGTATTTCTCCGGTATTTATTTTTACTTGCATTTGCATAGCAGTAAAATAATTTATCCATATTATGGGTTTAGTAAATATCAAAGGTAAGGTTATCCCAATTAAAAGTCCGATCACCATACCTATGATAACCTTCCACTTTTTAAAAATAAAAAACGGAATGCACATTAAAATGTAAGGTAATCGCAAAGCGGTAGTAAAGCCAATAAAAATACCCGATACTAAGTCTTTATGTTTGAAAGACATGTTGTAAATTAAAAAAGCAATAGCGACCAGAAAACCATAGAGTATGATTATCTTATTTCTTTCGACATGAAGTCTCCACATAAAACTTCCGGAAATAAATAGTAGTCCTAATATCCAAATTAACTTTGATTTAATTTCAGATTTAGAGGCTCTAGCAAATATGTAAACACTTGTTATTAAAAAAACCCATTGTAAGATAAACCATATATTTTGTTGGATACCATAAGGAAGTTTAGCCGTTGATGTATATATAAACAGAACAGTTGGAGATACTGCTACATGACCTACCGGGATATTGGGATTCGCTGTAGGCTGCAATAAAAGATCGGAATCTCCCTCTTTCCATACATAATAATATGGATCTTTATCTTCAAGCAAAAGTCTTGCTCCTACAACGTTGCTTCTAAGATCCACTCCCCCATAATAAATAGTATTGTTTATATCTCTGAAAAAACTAAGAAAAGCAACGATTATTGATATTGCTAATATAATATTCAATATTAGAACTGTTTTTTTATCATTGATTAATGCATTAATATTTTTATTTTCTACCATATGTATTTAGGTTTGTTATTTATTAAATAACCTTAAAGCAATCATTGTTATTAGAGTTTTAGGAATATTGCTAAATGGCATTTTTGTCTTCCCTCTTGTTCTAACACAAAATTCAATGGGTATTTCACCTATTTCTATGCCCAGTTTTATAACCTGATATAGCACTTGTGTTGTGTAATAAAATCCTGAATAAATCTTGGAAAAATCTATTTTATTTAATACATTTTTTACATTTGCAAGTGTAAGCCCTGAACTTACATCACTAATTATATTTAATTTAGGGTAAAAAAGGATTATTCTGGTACATAATCCACCATACTTTGAAAGAAATTTTCTGTATAAGCTCCAACTTCTCGGTAATGAGCCACCCTTACAAAATCTTGAACCAATAACATAATCATAGCCTTCATCATACTTCTTAATTAAATCGAGGACATATTTGGGATTATGCTGAAAATCGCTATCCATTTTAATTACTAAATCGGCATTCATATTGTTTATTGCATATTCAATTCCCCTTCTATAGGCAATCCCAAGGCCCTTCTTTTCATCGATAGTTATATCCAAATTTTTATATTTTTTCATATAATTCCGTACAAGTTGTGCCGTACCATCAGGTGAGTTATCATCTACAACTAAAATATTCATAAGATAATTTTTTATTTGAGGGAAGATGCCCTTTTCAAGGATATCGATAATTTCACATATATTTTCTTTCTCATTATATGTTGGAAGTATTACTATGACTTTTTCCATTGTTTTGTTTTTCCCTGTTTTTAATAAATTTCTTGATGGGTATCGAAATTAAATTTTTAAATAATAGAAAGAAGTAATAAGAATATATACATAAAATTGAATAAACTGGTAATAAATAAATTAGGATAGGGCTATCAAGGTATTGAATAATTATATAAAAGGTTACAATAATATATAAAAACGAGAAGATTGCAAATTTAAAGTCCTTTTTTAATAAATAAACAAATCCAACAAAACTTATTATAGATAGTAATAATCCAAAGTTTTCATGGAATGGTTGGAGATATGCTAAAAAAGCTGGAAAAGCCGCATCAATTGTCTTAACTGGCAGATGTTGTAAGCTCCCTGTGTAGATAGAACCATCTGGTAAATGCCCGAATATATAATATATAAAGTTTGTAAAACTATTCGTACTGCTGTAGCCTTGGATAGGTTTGAAAAAAAAATAGGAGTATGATAGTAAAGGAAGAATAAAAAATAATATGCAAAATATAGTGACTTTTGTATTTTTAAAAATGCCAGGATTTAGCAAAACTATATATATGATAAAAACAGGCATGGAATAAAAATTTATCTGATTATTTGTCAGGCTTAATCCTAGGCAAAAAAAGAATAAATATAAATTTTTTCTATTTGGTTGTTTGCTATATCTTATTGCAGCATATATTGCAAGGCTAATAAGACATAAATTGATCGAATCTGTTCCAATTCTATTTGAAGCACTCCAGAATGGATAAATAAAAGCAAGCGTTAGAGAACTGGCAAGGCTTATAATATCATCTTTTAAAAGAAGATAAACTGTAAAAAATAATATTAGAATTGTAAGAGCTCCAAAAAGAGAGGAGAATAAGTTAATCTTATAAGCGATATCACCAATTGGTATAAGTGTAAAAACCTTTGCCAGTAAAGAATAGATTGGATAACCTGGTGGTTTTAGAATTTCCATTTTTAGTATGTTTGAAACATACATGCTTGACTCTTCATCAATTAGTTTCGGTTGGAGAGTTAAAATATATAATATTAAAGGTATGGCAAAAGCAATTATTGAAGAAATAATATGAATTTTTCTGTCCATGCTAATAACTTTTTGATTTATGGTTTTTAGCATTCTATATCCATAGCTTAGTTTTTTAGGTTTTATATAAATTTAGTTCAAATACTATTTGATGATTCTATTTGTTGATTTTAACTTTTTAATATTGGTTTTATTATATTCTTTGGCAAATTTAAAAGTGGTACATACTATTGATAATTGTGAAAAGTATAATATGAATTATATTAAATTTCAAAATGAATTTGCTAGTAAGTAGAGAGGAGTAAATATTTATAAGGCGTAAGAATCCCAGGTTCGCGAATATTATTCTTGGAAAGAACACAGGTGATTTGAGGAAATTGAGAAACTTAAAAAGAGTGGAAATTCTATATAATAGCTGATTATTTTAAAATATCTACTTATTGATATAATTAATCTGAAGAATTGATTAGATTTTTATTATCACTATAATCGAGCGGAAGAGTGATATTGTTGAGATCGGTATTTTATTGGATAGTATTTCCATGTTTTTTACAAATGAATACTTATCGGGAACTAGCAAAGCAATATGATATTGATGTCAATGTCGTTTGTCAGGAAGGTGTTAATGAATATAGAAAGATAAATTATGGCTGGACATCAAAACCTGAACTTGGAAAAGTTAATTTAGAAATACTGCCTTCCAAAGGCTGGAAAGATAGAGTTGTTCAAATTCTTGAGAAAAACAATACAGCCATACATGTTTTTGGAAGCATATTACCCAACTATCCTGAAAAGATAACCTATGCCAGAGATCTTGCATTCTCGATGGGTTTAAAAACAGGGATTATTACTGAAGCGCCCATAAATGATGAAACGACGTTCATTAGAAAAATTATTAAGGGCATACAGAATTGGAAGCAGGAGTATAGAATTAGAAAAATCGCCAGTAGAGCGCAATTTGTTCTTGCTATTCCGAATTCAAAGTATACTTATTTCCGTAAGCTAGGTTGGCGCGAGAACCAAATATTCCCCTTTGGCTACTTTGTAATGGACTTCAAGCCTGTACAAAATTCTCTTCCAGGATGGGCCAAAAGAGCTGAAGAAATTGATCAAATGAAGATAAAGATCTTATATGCAGGTCCTTTTATTGCAAAAAAGAATCTGGATTTACTAATACTCGCACTGGGGCTGTTGCGTAAAAAGGGAAGCGAATTTGTATGTTATTTAATTGGTGATGGCGAACAAAAGAATTATTTGAATGAACTGGTTCAAAAAAATAATCTTAATGATAGAGTTATTTTCTTTGGAGTCAAACCAAATAATCAGTACCGGGCTCTAATGAAAACTTGTGATATTGTCGTAGTACCTCAAAGACGAGCATCCTGGGGTGTTCCTGCATTGGAAGCTATTCAGTCTGGTGTAGCAGTGGTTATTAGCGATGGGGACGGAGCAAGTGAACTTATAAAGGTTAGTAGAGCCGGTAGAGTTTTCAGGAGCGGTAAATGGATAAGTCTGTACTTGGTATTGCATGACCTCATTAGCAATAATTCAAATCTAAGGGAAGCTAAGGAAAATGCTGCATTTTTTGCTAAAAAGATTCATCCTGAGATTATGGCTGAGTATTTAAATAATGTGTTACTTTATATAGAAGGTTCATTTGCTGAAAAGCCTACTGTTCCATGGCTTGAGAATTCTTTTTAATTTTTGAATGATTTTTTCGATTATTAAAAATGATTTTAATTTAAAGGGTAGGGCGATTTTTTTATTATTTTTACCTATTAAATCTTTATCGTTATAATATGACCTTCTGTGCACATATATAACGGAATTTTGAGAAATGGCTTTTTCAAGTGATTCCCACTCTCCAAATGTTAGTATACTTTGTCTTGGGCATTTGTACCTTGATGCTAAAATTGAGTAAATACTCTGGTCGTGTCTATGATTTTTTCTATTACCAGCTATACACCCTTTTATTTTTGAATATTCAAAAGCGTCATTTATTACCTGTTGATATTTGCCATTTATTTTGTATCCTAAAATGCCTGCCCAAAGTTGAAAATCATTTATTTCAGACTCGCTGGCATTCATTATCTCAAAGCACTTTTTGTGAGTCCAATTTCTATTAATATGTTTATCACCAACTAGAAAAATTTCCTCTTTAGCTATTATTTTATAAATTGTTTTTATATCTTTTAAAGCTAAAGCGCCGGAGTCTAAGTATAGTATGTTATCCCCAAATCTTTTTGCATCCCAAATTGCAAAACACTTCCAAGCAAAGGTTGTTGGATCAAGATAACCATTCCAGAGGTTATTTACCATATCAGGATATTCGATAACTTCAACCTTTTTTAAAGTATTTAGGAAATTTATTTCTATTCTCTTTAATCCAAGATTATAAATTATTATTTTATCTATGGTATTAATACTGGTTTCATGTAAGCTAGATATTAGAGTAATAGAAGATTTAAAAAAAGAGCTGTTAAATGAAGTTACAAATATATTTCTCTGGTTTGGAAATTCTCTCATTCTGTTATTGATAAGCGATTAGTTAAATTGATGCTAACCAGTAAAGTTATTCTATATCTTATTTTCCTAATATCTGTATACTTTATTAGATTATTTATTATTTTTGTATAAAGTAGTATAGCGTATCAATAACAGGATTGCCAGATTTAGTAACCGGAGATAAAGTTGTTATTAAAAAGGTTACAACTATACTTAAGAGAATTCATTGAAGTTTTTAAAACTAAGCACTAAAATATTTGTAATGTCCGAAGGTAATATAATATTTTTTCGTGAAATTAAATAATAATTTCATGTTCTTGTATAAATAGAGATATGAGATAAACTTGAATTTTCAGCTAGAAATATCTAAAAATAATGTTTATTGCAGAGCAAATAAATGAAGAAAATAATAAAACGATATTTTATGAAAGTTTTTTGTCAGGATTGTTTGATTTCCAGAAGTTCTATAGATATGAAAACTTTTCACGAAGGTTATTTTAATTCATTTGGTAAAAAAAATTCCGATAAGATTTTTTACGTTATATGGCTTAATTTAGGTTCCGGATTTTTCTCAAATTTATCGGCTGTACTTTGTCACTTAAAGATCGCAGATTCACTGGGGATGATTCCAGTGATAGATTTTCAAAACTTTGGTACACTATATAACGAAAAAGTACCAATAAATGGTACTAATAATGCTTGGGAATACTATTTTGAACCGGTAACACAGTTCAGTTTAGATGAAGTTTATAATAGTAAGAATGTATTTTTTTGTAGTGGCTCCTATCCTTCTTCAATGAGTTATAGCATTACAACAATAGATGGTTTATATGATGAAATCTACAAAAAGTATATATTTCTTAAAAGTCATGTCGAAGATAGCTTGAAGAAATATTCAAAGTTATTTAAACAAAGAGTACTGGGTGTTCATTTTAGGGGGAAAGAGCAAAATTTATCACCCAGGCATTCATTTGCCCCAACTGAAAAACAAATGATTAAATGTACTAATGAAATTATTGGAAAATATGATATAGATAAAATATTTTTAGTTACAGAAGAGCAGAAATATTTAGATTTATTTGTTAATATTTATGGAGAAAAAGTTTTTTATACTGATAGTTTTCGCTGCTACGGATTCAATTCATACAATTTAAAGCCAAGAAAAAAACATAGATATTTACTAGGTCTAGAAGTTTTAATTGATGCACAGTTGCTTTCAATGTGCAGCGGGATTTTATGCGGTGATTCAAATGTATCGGAATACGCAAGATTTATTAATAATAGGGAATTTGAATTTGTATATATAGTTCGCAATGGGTTTAATTCACAAAATCTATATTTAGCTAGGTATTTATACAGAATTAAGAAAATGCTGCCCTCGAAATTAGGAGGGTTGTTGAATGAAGTTGATAGATTTGTCACTAAAAATAAGTGAAAATGAAATTTTATATGTATTAGTTAATATTTCTTTAATGGAGGAGAAGAAATATTTTAGTGAGTGTAGTATATCAGCTAAATTCAACCGGAGCATAAAAAGGGATTAAAAGAGATTTACACAAATTATGTTACATTTTCCTTAATTTTTTTAAATTCTTATGAAGAAAAAAATAATTCTAATTATTTTTCTTGTAACAGGCTTATTTTTACTGTTGATAGGTCTTCTGTTAGTCTCAAACAAAGAAATTGGTTTCTTTTTTATAAATTTTATTTCTAATTTAAGAAATATTTCTCCTTATTACCTATTAAATAATTCATTTCCAATATACATATCGTGGTTAAAAGAAATATATATTGCTGGGATTTATTTAGCTTCTTTTGCTTTCCTTATTTTACTTATTTCAGTTATTTTTGCTATAAAGTTTAGATATAGTAATTTATTTTTTTTAATATTTGTCTTTTTTTTTACATTAATAATTTCGTACTTCTTCAACATTATTGGTGCAGATCCACATCATGACGGTGTAATGCTTAAGCCTGCTATTGATATAGTAGAAGGAAAATTGTTATTCAAAGAAAGTTTTACTCAATATGGAGCATTAACAGCGTACCTACAATCTTTGTCAGTTTTAATTTTTGGGAAACATTTAATAGCTATAAGATTATTAACTACATTTTTTTACTCAGGCATATCAATATTACTTTATTTGATTTTTTCAAGGCTTTTAAATAAGTTTCTTAATATATTCCTTTGTATTATTTGGATCTTATTAGCGCCCTTTTATTTAGCAATATCTCTTCCCTGGTCATCAGTATATGCACTGTTTTTCCAATTATTGTCTTTTTATTTAATTATTATTTTTATAGAGAAAAAGAAATTTATATTTATATGTTTATCAGGTATAGCAACTAGTCTCACTTTTTGGTGCAGGCAACCTGTAGGTGTATTTTTATTTATTGCAGTATTAATTTTTTTAATATTCTTAAAATTTATTTTTAAAAAAAATGTAAAATTTTTATTGAAAAGTATTTCTCTATTTCTTGTAGGTTTTATAGGAATGAGTCTTATATTTTTATTATGTTTTCTTGCTTTAAACTCATTAAAAGATTGGTGGCTCCAATCAATAATATTCTCTTTTTACTGGAACTCCAAAAGGATGAGTCTTTATGGAAGTTTTGGATTTTTATTTAGATGTCTTTTTATAATAGATTATGAGCAAAGTTTTATTTGGCGCGTTTTTCCTGTTATCAATTTAATATTGCTTGCTAAGTATTTGTTCAAATTTTTAAAGAAGAGAGCTCTAAATAGAAAAGAAGTTATTATTTTTTCAATTGTATTTTTATCTTTAGCATCATGGCTTCAGTATTATCCAGGTCCTGGTTTTGCTCATGCTTACTGGGCTGCTACTCCTATGGTAGGTTTATCTGTATATTTTATTTGGGAATCTATAAGAGTAATTATTACTTTTTTCTTTAATAAAACTAAAAGAAAAAAAATGATAATGAAACATAAATTAAGAAATATAATAGGTGTTTGCGAGAAGCCAAAATTAGCGTGTTCCATTAAATTAATAATTACTTTATTAATATTAGCACTAATTTTTAGTTACGATATTACTTTAAGGGTAAAAAATGGATTAAATAGGTTGGAAAATAATCAAATTGAAATAAATTGTCCAAGAACCTTTTTAGGTTCAAAATTTAATAAAGAAGATGCTATAAAATATTACAAATTAGGAAAGGTAATATCAAATTTAAATGAAAATTTTGAAGATAAAAATATTATAACAACAGGTGAAGATGCATTATTTTTAACTTTTCAAGAGGATAATACAAGTTTTTCTCCAATGTTTGTGGATTGGGGTGAATTCAATTTATTTTTATACCCAGATTACAAGGAAAAACTTAACAATTATATTATTGAAGAAAAGCCAATTATAATTATGTTAAGAGGCCAATTCTACCCGGATTATTTTGAAATCTATAGCTGGGATAATTATTTCATCAGTATCCCATTAGAATTGAAGGATAAATATTTTTCATTATTTGAAAACAAAAGCTTGAGTGACTCAGAAGAATTAAATAGTGAACAGATAGATTCTTTAAATGATTCTTTAAAGCAGCAAATTGATTTGTATGGTTTCAATAAGTTAACATTTAGTTCTTTGTTTTTTGATAATACTCTTAAATTGATTCCAGTATCTTCAGAATCGAATTTATGGCTGGATCCCCTTATAAAAAATAAAATACCAGCGTCCAAAGTTGTGTTTAATTTGATAAATTCGAAAGAACTAAAAACTAAGTTAATATATTGTAAAGAAGAAGAATTCATAAGATTTTTATGCTATTTTCTTTTAGAGAGAGAACCTGATGAGGATAGTCTTAAAGAATGGGCAAGTTCTCTTAAGAAAGGTTTAACAAGGGACGAAGCCTTAAGAAGCTTTTTAAAGTCGGATGAATGGAAAAATAAATGTATGGAATATTCATTAGTACCTTAAAAATTTATTATAAAAAGGCAAGTAAGATTTATTAGTTTTGAGGTATAATTAATTCAAATGGTAGTATTATCTAAGATAGTCTCTAATATTTTTTTTGGATTAAGTGGGATTTTTTTTAATAAATATCTGAATATCAAAAAAAAATATTTTTTATTTTTTGATTATTTAAGGTTATTTCTGATATTGATATGTGTATATTTTTTTAAAAAAAAAGTTACTTCAGTAAAAATTCGTTCGTTTAATTATAAAATATTTTTTAAAAATTATATAACTTTTTTTTATACTTTTAATGAGATATTTTGTAAGTGTGTTTATAGACCTATAAAAATCAATACTTTTTTTGATCTTGGTGCTAATATAGGATTAAGTGTTCTCTGGTATAAGTTTTTCAATCCACAATTAAAAATTGTTGCTTTTGAGCCAGATCGGTATAATTTTAAATATCTAATTAAAAATTTGGAAACAAATAGTATTACTAATACAAAATTATATAATTTAGCCTTAAGTGATGAAAAAGGTGAAACAAATTTTTATACAATAATTGATGATATTCAAAATTTAGATAGTGGATTAACACTTAATCAGAATTTACCCTATGAAACTTATAAGGTTCAAACAAACAGATTGTCCAGTTTTATAATAGATAAAATAGATCTCCTAAAAATGGATGTTGAGGGAGCGGAGTATCAAATTTTTGATGATATATTTAAAAATAGGAAAATGAATAATTTAAAAAATATTGTTTTTGAGGCACACTTTTTTAATCTAGAGCAGGAAAATAAATTAGAAGAGATTTTAGAAGAATTAATGAAAACTGGAAAGGTTGATTGTTTGGAAAATAGCAAAATTACAAAAATTTTTTTCTATCAGAGACTAAAAGATAATGTAGTTGAAAGTTGTTAAGATATTAAAAAATTAGAATCTTATTTTTAAAATGAAAGCGTATGGAAAATGGCTAAAAAATTTTTAATAACAGGTGCAGCAGGTTTTATAGGTTCAATGCTATTGAGGAAATTAATCGGTGTTAATGAAGATGTTGAAATAATATTACGTAAAAGTTCAAATACTTGGAGAATTAAAGATATTTTGAGAAATGTAAGAATACATTATTCAGATTTGTCAAATTTAGAACAATTAAAAGTAATTATAGACAAAATAAAACCTTCGATTATTTATCACCTGGCAACTCATGGAGCTTATTCTTATCAAAAAGATGCAAACTTCATTATTAAAACAAACATACTTGGAACATATAACTTACTTCAAGCCTGCGATGAAATTAACTATGAGCTATTTGTTAATACTGGAAGTTCATCAGAATATGGTAGAAAAGATTTCGCTATGAGGGAAAACGATGCCTTGGAACCAGAAAGTTATTACGCCGTTTCTAAATGTGCTCAAACTTTATTATGTAGGAATGTCGCAAAACAAGAAAATAGACCGGTGGTTATATTAAGGCCCTTTTCTGTATATGGACCTTATGAAGAGCCAAGAAGGTTTATACCTACTTTATTAAAGTCGTTGTTTTTAAAAGAAGAGATAAACCTGGTTTCTCCAGAAATTTCAAGAGACCAGATCTTCATAGATGATATTATTGAAGCCTATTTAAAAATAGAAGAAATGAAAAAATACAAAGGAGAGTGTTTTAATATAGGTACAGGTACTCAATCCAGTATAAAAGAAGTTGTGGAAACTGCAATAAAAGTAACAAAAGTAAAGATAAAATTAAATTGGGATTTCATGGAACCGAGAAGTTGGGATACTAAAAACTGGGTTGCTGACATTTCGAAAGCGAGACAATTATTACACTGGAAGCCAAAAATAAGTTTGGAAGAAGGTATTTATTTAACCTGGAAATGGTTTTTAAATAATAGTAATTTTTATTTATAGCAAACTATGAAATTAAAATATATTAATTGTCCTATTTGCAATTCGAAAGATGATTATAAAGTAATTATAAAAAGAAATTTTGAATTTAAGGATTTGAATGTTAATACTTTCTCTGCGAGAAGATTACCTGATAGGCTTCATTATAGGATTGTGAAATGTAATAAGTGTCAACTTGTAAGATCAAACCCTATAATAGATTCAGATATAATAACAGAGCTGTATAAAAATAGTATTTTAACCTATCAGGACGAGATTAATAATCTTATAAAAACATATTATAATTATTTAAAACCTATTCTTAGAAAGATGTCTTTTAATGATAGTATTCTGGAGATAGGATGTGGCAATGGATTTCTATTAAATTTTTTATTTGAATTGGGTTATAAAAATGTTTTTGGAGTCGAACCTAGCAGTGATGCTGTAGAAAAAGCGAGTAAAAATATTATTAAGAATATAAAAATTGATGTTTTTAAAAAAAGTCTATTTAAGGATGATTATTTTAATTTTATTTTCTTCTTTCAAACTTTTGACCATATATCTGATCCTAATAGATTTTTAGAAGAGTGCTATAAAATTTTAAAAAGGGACGGGTATATATTATCTTTTAATCATAATATTAATAGTTTTACTAGTAGATTGCTTGGAGAAAGGAGCCCAATAATTGATATTGAGCATACTTTTTTATATAGTCCATCGACTATAAAGAAAATATTTGAAAAAAATAAATTTAATATTATAAAAATTAAATCTCCTACCAATATTATATCTCTAAAACACTTTTTCTGGCTTTTACCGCTTCCTCGAAATTTAAAACAAAAAGTTTTAAATTTGAAAAGTTCATTTCTTAAAAGAAATATTAAATTAAAATTGGGAAACCTTTGTATAATAGCTCAGAAAAAATAATTATTAAAATATATCTTTTATTTTATAAATTTGGTTTATAATATTTAAAAATATCTGAAGGAAAATATTGTTTTGAATAATAACCAGAAAGTTTTAAGAAGAAGATTAATAGAGATTTTATATAGCTTAAAATCTTCTCATATCGGTTCTTGTTTTAATACAATTGATTTAATTGATTCTATATATTCAATAAAGGATAAGAACGATAAATTCGTTTTATCATGCGGTCATGCTGCTTTGGCTTTTTATGTTGTCTTAGAAAAATACGGATTTTTAAAAAGTAAAGATTTTAAAAACCTTTATTTTCATCCGGATAGAAATAAAAAAATAGGAATAGAAGTTTCTTCAGGAAGTTTGGGTTTGGGACTCCCAATTTCTATTGGCATGGCTGTTGCCAATAGAGAAAATAGAATATATTGTTTAATATCTGATGGTGAATGTGCAGAAGGTATTATATGGGAATCATTCAGGATTATCCAAAATTTAAAAATAAAAAATATAAGGATTATTGTTACTGCAAATGGATGGGGTGCATATGGACCGATTCCTCTTGATAATTTGAAAGAAAGAATAAAAGGCTTTGGTTTCAAAATTTTAGAAATTGACGGCCATAATCAGGAAGATATTACCCGATCTCTTTTAATTATTAAGGAAATGGATGTTTTATTTGCGAAGACTAATTCTGAACAGCTTCCATTTTTAAAAGGTTTAGATGCTCATTATTACATAATGAATGAAGCAGATTATCAAGTTGCAATGGATATTTTAAAATGAAAAATTTCAGTAATAATCAAAGAAGAGTTTTTGCCGATGAATTGCAAAAACAAATGAATAGGAATAAAAAAATCATTGTTTTAACAGCTGATCTCGGATACAAAATTTGGGATAAAATTAGTGATTCATTCCCCGATAGATTTATTAATGTGGGTGCTTCAGAACAAGCTTTATTAGCAATTAGTGTTGGATTGGCTTTAGAGAATAAAATACCAATAGCATTTTCAATTACACCCTTTTTATTATATAGGCCATTTGAGATAATAAGAAATTATGTAAACAGAGAGATGATACCTGTAAAAATGATTGCTTCAGGTAGAGATAAAGACTATCTACGCGATGGATTTTCTCATTGGGCGGAAGAAGATAGAAAAATACTGAATGTGTTTAATAACATCAAGGCGTGTTGGCCTGAGGATGTTAAAGAGATACCTGGATTGGTTAAAGAAATGATTAATGATAATAATCCGTGGTATATTAACCTTAGAAGGTGATTATGGTTAAGAAGAAGAATATTTCTGCAATTATAGCTTGTTATAATGATAGTCAAGCTATACCCATAATGTACGATAGATTAAAGTCCGTTTTTAATAAAATTAGTGTGGATTATGAAATCATTTTTGTGAATGATGGAAGTCCCGATGATACTGAAGAAATATTAAAAAAGCTTATAAAAAATGACAAGAAAGTCATTGGAATAAATCATGCCAGAAATTTTGGCTCCCAGATGGCTTTTACAAGTGGGATGGAAATATCAAAAGGGGACGCAATAGTATTTCTAGACGGCGACTTACAGGACCCTCCAGAGATAATAGAGAACTTTTATTACAAATGGCAGGAAGGATTTGATGTAGTATATGGTATCAGAGTCAAAAGAGAAATTAATATACTGATGCAGTTTTTTTATAAACTTTTTTACAGAATATTTAAAAAAATGTCCTATATAAATGTACCTTTAGATGCAGGGGATTTTTCATTAATAGACAGAAAAGTAGTAGAAGTATTGAAACAATTTCCCGAGAGAGATAGATTTCTCAGAGGATTAAGGGCATGGGTTGGATTTAAACAGACAGGTGTTCCCTATATAAGATCCAAGAGAATGTTCGGAAAAACCACAAATAATTTTTTAAGAAATTTGAACTGGGCTTCAAAGGGGATTTTCTCTTTCTCTTTTGTTCCTCTACATTTAATTAATCTAATATCTTTTATTATTTTTATTGTTTCTGTCATAGCCTTAATAACCCAAATTATCCTAAGGATTGTTATTCCAGAATCAGCCCCAAGAGGTATAACAACGGTAATTACGGTTATTTTATTTTTAGGCTCTGTTCAATTATTAGCCTTAAGTATTTTAGGTGAATATATAGGAAAGATCTTTGATGAAGTAAAACAAAGACCAAAATTTATTGTAAAAAGTATTTTTAAATCAAAAAGTTCTTACCAAAAGTAATGAAGGTTGTTTTTCTTGACCGAGACGGAGTTATAAATAAATACCCAGGAGATAAGCTCTATGTTGCTGATCCAGAAGATCTTCATTTCTTGCCATATGCAAAGAAAGCAATTTCCCTGCTATGTAATGGAGGATTTAAGATATTCGTAGTTTCCAATCAGTCTGGTGTAAGTAAGGGAATTTATAGCCAAAAAACTCTTGATAATATAACTACTAAAATGCTTAATGATATCCAGCAAGATGGTGGCAGTATCGAAAAAGTCTATTACTGTACACATCGAGAAGATAAAAATTGTTCATGTCGCAAACCTAAACCAGGAATGCTTGAGCAGGCAGCGATAGAGTTTAGGTTTGATCTAAAAGAAGCTTATTTTATCGGTGATACTATTATTGATGTTCTTACTGCGAAGGCTGCTGGCTGTAAATCGATTCTTATATTAACAGGTAAAGAAAAACTGACAAACAAAAAGGATTGGAAGGTCAAACCTGATTTTATATTTAAAGATCTACTTGAAGCAGCTAAATTTTTAGTGCGTTGAACTATAGACTCTATGATTCTTGTTTTATAAATTTTGCTGCTCTCTTCCTATCTATGATAGGTCTTATAGAATAAATAATTCCTCCTACTATTCCCGGTATTAGAATCGTTATGAGGAGTACGAGTGAGACAATAGTAGCTGTTCTTTCCAGAGCTCCAAGCATGCTTAAAAGAATGACGAAAGATCCTTCTCTAACTCCTATACCGCCGACAGATATGGGAATCATGGAAAGTATTCCGCTGATATCAAATACAAAAATAAATCCTATAAGCGAAACCTGCGAAATACCAAAAGCACGTCCTGCATAATAGAAGTTGAGTATAAATGTAAACTGAAGTACAAGACTTAAAATTATACTTATAGAAAAAATAACTCTGAATTTTCTAAATCCCCTTAATGTGTCATATAACTGCCTGAACTTATCTTCCCATCTGTGAAGGAAGCTAATTTTCCTGAAGAGTCTATTGAGTTTGAAAAAATCAGGAAAAAGCATTATAAATATGGCGAAGACAGCAAGAATAAAAAATATAATTATAAGAACAGACAGCAGCTGGCTGGACAATTTCCATTTTCCTATCTCAGGCTCTATACGGTATTTACTAATAAATCCCATAGTAAGCACAAAAAACAAATAAATTAACATGCTCATAAAACCTATAAATCTGTCCATAAGTATGATAGAGCCTGCTTTCATTACCGAGCTGTTTTTAAGTTTAGAAGAATCATAGATTCTATAAATATCTCCTCCTATTGATGTGGGAAAAAAATTATTAAAGAAGCATCCAGTAAGATACGAGCCTAAAAGAAAATGTTGGCTCGCCGAAATTTTTTGAATGTGCAATAGGATTTTCCACCTTGATACAGTAAGGTAAAGTCCTATCCAGTACATTGCTATAGAAAGAGCTATGAACCAATAATTTACTTCTGAATCTTTGAAAACAGAAACGACATCTGTAAAATTTTTAAATTGGGTTTTAAAAAGAAAAAAAAGAATTCCACCGCTCACTACTATTCTTATAAGTGTAAACATTATATTTTTTATTTTGGCAGAGGAGTCAAGCATTATTACTTTTCATTTTTAAGATATTGGCTAAAAAATATTTAATAATTATAACTCATATTAATAAAATTACTATTTTTTCTTATATTACCACACCTCTTTTCGGATTGTTTTTATTTATGATACTACCCTAGTATAATTATTCGTAGCATAGAGAAATCCTAGAGGTGGCTAATTGGAGACAGCTGGTTTTGTTGAAAATAAAGAAAAAGATATTATAATAATAGGAATCCTGTTTGGTATATATAAATATTAAAAGAGGTAAAAATGGATTTAGAATCAGCCGGTAAGATAAAGAGTCTTAGTGATCTTAAAAAAACAATATCAAAATTAAAAGCAACCAATAAAAAGATTATCCATTGCCATGGTGTTTTTGACCTTGTGCACTTGGGTCATATACGGCATTTCAATCTGGCTAAAAAAGAGGGGGATATTCTTATAGTCACTATAACAAAGGATAAATATGTAAAAAGAGGACCGGGACGCCCAATATTTAACGAAAATCTAAGAGCTGAAATGCTGGCATCTATATCAATTATTGATTATGTAGCGATAGTTGACTTTCCTACTGCTGTTGAGGCAATAAAAATTCTTCAACCTGATTTTTATGTTAAAGGCTCTGATTATAAAGATAAAACAAAAGATATTACGGGGATGATTATTAATGAAGAAGAAGCTGTCAATTCAGTAGGTGGGAAATTAATTTATACCGATGATATAACTTTTAGTTCTTCCAGTCTTATAAACAATTTTTTAGATGTATATCCGACTGAGATTTTAAATTATCTTGAGGTTATAAAAGAAAAATATACAATTGATGATATATACAGAAAATTAAATTCATTAAAAAATCTAAAAGTAATAGTAATAGGGGACTCAATAATTGACCAGTATCATTATTGTACTCCTATGGGAAAGTCATCAAAGGAACACCTTGTTGTAAATTTATACGATTCTGAAGAAACTTTTGCAGGGGGCAGCCTCGCTACGGCAAACAATATCGCAAACATTTGTCATAATATAGACCTACTCACAGTTCTTGGCGGTAAAAATTCATACAAAGATTTTATTTCAGAGAAATTAAGTTCTAATATTAATCCTCTTTATTTTATCTGGCCCGATGGAGAAACTGTTGTAAAAAGGAGATTTATAAGTAAAGTTATAAATACAAAATTGTTTGAGATATGTTATTTGAAAAGAGAAAATATACCTAAGAGTGTAGAAAAAAAGATACTAGATTTATTAGATAAAACTATAAAAGATTATAATCTGGTTGTTGTTAATGATTATGGACATGGGTTGTTAACCAAGAATATAATTGAACTAATATGTGAAAAATCTAATTATCTTGCTTTAAATGTTCAGACAAACAGTGCCAATCTGGGATTTAACATGGTTACAAAATACCCTAGGGCAAATTTCGTGTGTATCGATGATTTAGAACTCAGACTTGCAACCCATAACAGGGTAAGCGACATTAAAGACCTAGAGAAGAAAGTAGTTAAGCTTCTTAAATGTGAGAGTATAATTGCTACAAAAGGATCATCTGGCTCAGTAGGGTATTCTGTGAAGGAAGGATTTTATGAAAGTCCGACTTTTTCTTACAAGGTGGTTGATGCCATAGGAGCAGGTGATGCCTTTTTCTCTTATGTATCTCCCTGTCTTGCAAGTGGTTTTAATTTAGAATTAACATCTTTTATAGGCAACGCAGTAGGGTCTCTTGCAACACAAATTATATGTAATAGAGAACCGGTGAGGTATGTTGATTTAATGAAATTTATTACTAGATTATTAAAATGAAAGAAGCAGTAAAAAAGTACTTCGAGGAAATAGTAAAATATTTATCTGGTATCATTGTAACTGATTTGAAAAATAAGAAGAAAGATTTTGAACAAGCAGTAGAGGATGCGGTTAATTTGATTAATGATTGTTCAGTTTCAGGTAAGAAAATTTTATTTATCGGAAATGGGGCAAGTGCAGCCATTTCGAGTCATATGGCAGCAGATTTCTGGAAAAATGGTGCTGTAAAAGCTATTGCTTTTAACGACAGCTCCCTCTTGACTTGTGTGAGCAATGATTATGGCTACGATAATGTTTTTAAAAAACCGATTGAAATGTTTGCAGAAAAAGGAGATGTTTTAATTGCGATAAGCAGTTCGGGCAGATCGGCCAATATTATTAAAGGAGCTAAAGCAGCTCTCCATAAAGGCTGTAGCCTTATAACATTATCAGGTCTTGATGAGAATAATACACTCCGTTTATTAGGGCATATTAATTTTTATGTCCCTAGTTCATTATATGGTTTGGTTGAGATTATTCATCAAGCAATTTGTCATTGTATTCTAGATGTATTAATAGAAAGTAAGAATGGATAAATTCAAAATAGACAGCCATAAACTTATCTATCACGTATCAAGATTAAATGGTTGGCTAAAAGGGAAAATAATATATCCTATTTATATGGAAATCAGCCCTTCTGGGGCCTGTAACCAACGGTGCGTATACTGCGGCTTGGATTTCATGGAGTATAAACCTAGATATATTAAAACTGACATACTCAAGAAGAGGATTTCAGAATTGGGTGCTTTGGGATTGAAAAGCATAATGTATGCTGGGGAGGGAGAACCATTTTTACATAAAGAAATTATAGAAATAATCAAACATACAAGGAAGGCAGGTATTGATGTTGCTGCCACCACAAATGGTGTGTTACTCAAAAAGGAGATAATAGATAAAATCCTTCCTGATATGGAATGGATTAAGGTAAGTATAAATGGTGCCACAAAAGAAACGTATGCTAAGATTTCTCAGTCTAAGCCGGATAACTTTAAACTCATAATAGAAAATATGGCCTACGCTGCTCAAGTGAAGGAGAATAAAGGCTATACATGTACTCTGGGTATGCAGCTGCTGCTGTTGCCTGATAACTATCATGAAGCGGTAGCTCTTTCAAAATTAGCGCGTGAGATAGGTATGAATTACCTGGTTATAAAACCATATTCGCAACATCCACAAAGTAAAACGAAGAAATACAGTAATATCAAGTATAGTCAGTATGAATATTTATGGGATGAACTTAAAGAACTTGATAGCGATGATTTTAATATTATATTTAGGATAAATACAATGAGAAAATGGGATAAATCTGAGAAGCATTATAGTCGTTGTCTAGCATT
Organism: uncultured Actinomycetota bacterium; assembly: GCA_964578625.1. GTDB lineage: Bacteria > Actinomycetota > Humimicrobiia > Humimicrobiales > Humimicrobiaceae > CAZBSE01. The sequence continues at coordinate 128,830 of CAZODQ010000001.1, read as the reverse complement.
ACCTTTCTGGTCATATATTGATGCAGGAGGAAATGTATGGGGATGCCTTGAGTATTTAGGCAATGACAAATTTTTATATGGCAATATATATAAGCAGACTTTTAAAGAGATATGGCAGAGTAAAAAACGGTTGGAATCTTTAAATTGGGTAGAGAAAGATATGGATGCCTCGAGTTGCAGGATAAATTGTCATATGGATGAGATAAATAAATACTTATGGCAACTTAAATCCCCTCCAGAACATGTAAATTTTATATAATATTGATATGAAACATAATACAACTCTTTTAATTAAATCATCATATGTCTCGTATTTCCGGAGGTATACATCACAACTCCTAACATCTTCCTCCTTCCTTAAGTATGTAAAGTAGGATTTTGCTACATTTTATTTAACTGGGACTTACGCTATGTAATTTTGGTCATCATTGGGTGTGGAATTTATTTTACTTTTGAGGTATTCAATAAAATTTAAAGTTAGAGAAGTTTAACTTTACTTTTCAATTTGTTTCAGAGATACAATTACCCTGAGTCCAGAACTATTTAGTCAACTCGGTTTTTTAATCGTTTTTTACTTATAAGTTCTATTACTCTTATAAAAAATATGTTCAAGAAACTCTGCGTTATTAGAATAAGGTTTTTTAATGTAAAAGCTTTCGAATTTCTGTTGGGATATTCTATTGAATCTACGGGGATTTGAATTATTGAAGCTCCTTTAGTAAGCAAAAATGTTAAAAATTCAGCATGGTATCCGTGCCCGCCATACCTTGGGCACCATCTTAAAATATTATCTCTTAAATGAATGGCACTTCCATTAAAATATTTTATATGATGACCACTTATAAGACACACTATGAAATTAAATAGTACTGATAAAACTCTCCTAAAAATTCCCCTTGGGTCTTTTCTGAAATAATAAATTATTATTTCTGCTTGGCCTATAAGTTTAAGCATGGATATCAATGATTCTTTAGTTTCATTATTTTTTGCACTATTAACTTTAAAATATTTCCCCTTTCCTATAAATGCTCCTTCAATTATATTATGACTGAAACCTTGAGTATAAGAATTGCGAATAAGAGTAATTTTTGCTTCTTTATTTTTAATTATAAATTCATTTATCAGCTTTGATGTATTATCTGTAGAATTATCATCTATAATTACTATTTCATAACTAATATTAACCTCTTTACATGATTCAATAATAGTTTTTATTGTATCTATAATAGTATGTTCTTCATTGAGACATGAAATAAAAAATGTTATTAAAATCTCTTGTTTGTTCATATTTAAAATTTTCTAAATTGCAAAAATAAAATCACATTGTGCAAGATTTTTATATTTAGATACTAACTTTTCAAAGATCCTTTTGCCATTTTTCTTAATAAAGGGCATCAAGATCATCATCTCACTATCAATTGAGGTTGGATGAACAATTGGGCAATTTAATAAAATAGTATTAGCCTTTCGGATATCCTCATCAATAAAAAGTTTAACCAGCCCCGATAATTGCGAATATATCCAAATGGAGGACATCCCTGTTCCAAATATAGAATAGTATCGGTGACCAATCCTATTATCAAAGTATTTTATTGTATTATTTAAATATTGTACAGGGTTGTTATTCAGTTTATATTTATCTATTGCTTTAGGATTACCCTTTTTTAAAACTAATGTTAAACAGTTATGAATCCATTCACTACCATCTATAAAGATTTCTAGATCAAACGAATGGAAAAGATAAATCAAATTATTTATACAAAAATGATTACAGTGATCGATAACAGCTAAATCAAATGGATTTCTTTCAATGTCAGGAACTTGAATTATGATAAAACCATCATTTTTAAGTAATTTTTTAACTTTATTAAAAATATATTGAAGATCTTCAGTATGTTCAATTACATGCCATAAAACAATAATATCAAATTTTAAACCTCTAATCCTATCAAGTGAAATAGAAAAAAAGTCTTTCACATTCCTAATTTTTTTTACATCTTCACTTAAATGGTCATCAATATCAAAACCATAAAAGTCCCAATCCTTCAGTGAGTTGCTAGCTGTGCGGAGTACTGCCCCATTACCAGTACCAATATCCAATAGCTTGCCACTTTTTTTGAAGATCGTTTTGCATTTTTCAAAAACATATTGGGTTCGAGTACAAGGAAGCACATCTTCAGGAAAAATTAATTGTTCATATCCCTTTGATAATTGATGTGGATTATACTCCTCATATATACGCGTAATTTTTTTTGACTCAGAGAGATTATATTTTTTCTGTAAAAGGTAACAATTATGACATTGATATATCCTCGGTTGTAGATCAATCAATCTCGAATCAGAGGTTACTGAAAAATGCTTTAATCCTACTTTACCAATTAATTTAATATTTTGTGATTTACAAAGTGAGCAAATCATATTATTATTCACTACTCAATAGGCCCGCCTAATATTGCATCATGGCATCTAATACAATTATTAGAACACTTCGTTATGGATGGATTCTGTTTAATTATATTAGTAATACTATCAATAAAAATTTTTAAATCAGTCACTAATACAGTACAATTTCCAATATAGGATGTATTAAACAAATGTTCACAGTATGGAAATAAATTATTAAAGCCTTTTGCGCATCCAGAAGCTCTAACCCGTTTAACCTTCCCATTTCTATCAACTGCCCATCTTATGAAAGATCTTCTACCAGCTTTCTCTTCAGCTATATGAATTGCTGTACAGGAGGATAGATTAACACCTAGAAGAAGTAATTTTCCTCCTATTTCAGATAATCTTTCTAAAGGGAGATTTGTTGTTCCCCAGAGATGATCTTTAATCAATTCATTTTTAAGATTTCCGTAAGCAGCCCAAGAGTGCCAGGCATGGTCACTCCTAACAGTACCTTTAATTTCAAGAAATTTCTTTGGAATAACACCCATACTTTTTTCGATGGTGGCATTCTCAATTAAAAATGGCTTTAATTGTTTATTCCAATTATTATAGAATGAATATAGACAGCCATTTTGCTTTGGATAGTCACCCTTTGGTGGTTTTGTAATTGACTCCCATGAAAATGCTGGCATTAATATTGTTTTAAATGTTTTTAATACCGCATTGATTACCGTATTTTCGCCCCCAATTACATGTCCAAAGCTTTTCAATGATGAATGAACAACTACTCTTTTATTTGTCAATCCTAGGTTTTCAAATGCAAATAATATATCATCTTCTTTTATATGTGGTTTTTTATTATTCATATTTACGTTATAAAAATTTTTTCTTAGAAAAAAATTACCGATTAATTATTTCCCCCCAATTTTCCATGAATACATTTTTTCTATTCTGTTATAATATGTAGTTATTGGAGATTTTTTTATTAAGATATTGTCTTTTATCTTCTCTTCTACCAGATAATCAGCCCATATTTGGCAATTTTGACATATAGGGATTTTATAATATTTCTTATCTTCATGGTGTTTTCTTATCTCATTAAATTTTTTAGAATGCCATAAATTTTTTACTCCTAAATCAAATACATTGCCTAATTTATATTCGTAAAAAGCATCTAAACAACAAATAACAGCATCGCCTTTATGATTTAATACCATAGTATCATACAGCATTCCGCAAGGTATTCTCTCCTTTGGTATCGAATTACTATTTGTACTAAAATTAATACTATCTATGACATTATTAATTCGTACAACATCAACATACTTTAACCAGTATTCAATAAATGATTCCTTTTCATGTAAATTTTCAATAGATAAAGTGTAAGAAACGCCAATTCTTGGATGACTTAGATTTCCTCTCAATTCGAGTAAAGAGAAAATCGTATCCCTGATTCTACTTAACTTCTTTATACCTCTTTTCGAAAATAACGTTTCATCAGTCATTGCATCTACACTAAAAAAAATAGAATCAATTTCTATGTCTATAAAGAGTTGTAAATCCTTTTTCTTTAAAAGTAAGCTATTTGTATTTAATGTAATATTGAAACCATAACTTTTTATTTCCTTTAAGTACTCATTCATGTCTTTTAAAATAAAAGGCTCTGACCAAGTTGAAGGTCCTATAATTATATTTTTTGATTTAATTTCTTCAAAAATTATTCTTGCTTTTTCAATTGGCATTATTCCTCTGATCTTTTTAATTGCTTCTGGATCACTTTGTCCATGCACAAAACACATAGGACATTTAAGATTACAATATCCATCTATAAAAGCGATTATTATCCTTTTAGGTAGATCTGGTGTAGTAAAATTTTTCTTAATTTTATCTTTCTTTGATACATTGCTCATAATGATTTCCTCAAATTTATATATATAAGTAAGATCTATACTAAAAAAAGGTAAAAAATGAGTCAATTATCTTATAGGTGAAACACAGAGTGTAAGTAAATAATGACACATTGGTAAAAATCCTGTATGCAACACTTCATCATTCATTCCAAAGATAAAAACATTCTTGAAATATTTTTTACAAAAAAATACTAACTCTTTACCTGACTTACAGTTTATATGACCTTTTTTTGATTCTTTTGACGCATAAGCTTGTGATTCCAAAGAAGGAATTCCAATTATTAATACTCCATCTGAAGTTAGACTATTAATAATATTTTTCATATATATATCTTCTTGCTTCGGATCAATATGCTCTAAAACATCTAATGAATAGGCAGAATTAAAGATACTTTTTACTGGCTCACTTATAATATCATGATTTAAGAACTTAATGTTGTCTACAAATTTTTTAATATTTTTTTTTGCGCTCTTAATATGGGGTTTGTAGAAATCAATTGCTACCACCTTTTTAACTGATTTTGCTACTATTATTGTTCCCAATCCTTCCTGACATCCTACTTCCAGAACATTTTCATGACCATTTAACATTTTTGCAACGAATTTATATCTTGCAAACATAAAACCAATCCTTTTAGGATCAGATAGTAAATGAAATTGGTTGAAAGGACCAAGTATAAACTTATCTTTAAAGTTTGATATTTCAATATTCTTATAAGTATTCTTTGCATAGTCAGATGAACTATTTTTAAAAAAATTATCCATAATTTTCTCCTTTTTTTTATTTTAAGAAATAATTTTCAACTTTTACTATAGCATTAACAATGTCATCAATTTCTTGATCACCATAATTTTCATTAAAAAGCAGATTAAATGAATTCTTTCGATAATTAATAGCGTGTGTACAATAATAATCATCAAACAGATAATGTTTCACCCAAGGCCACTCACAAATAACATATTTATAATTTGGATTTATGCCTATACCCTCAGATCTAACTGCTAAAGCAAATTGTTCTTTACTGCATGATACTTTAGTAAGATCCATCTCGATGGGATGAAAAAACGGAGAGTCAAAATCACTAATTTTAGATAACTTGCAAGACCTAGATTTCTCTGAAAGGCTTTTTTCTAATTTCTTTAAAAATGATATTCTTTTACTAATTGTATTATTTAATTTTTTCAAAGTGCTTATTCCTATAGCACAGGAAAGCTCATCAATATTTAAGTTCAAAGCAGGAAATAAAAAAGTAGATGGATCTTTCTCATTGTAATCTAGAAAATGGAATGGTTTTCCTCTATCTGCATAAGATCGAACTAGGTTGTATAAATCTTTGTTTTTTGTATAAATAATTCCACCACAACCCCCTGTTGCATGATTTTTACGATACATTGTAGAAAATGTAGCAATATCACCGAAATTTCCGACTAATTTATTTTTCAGTTTTGCTCCATGAGCTTGTGAACAATCTTCCATAATAATTATTTTTTCCTTTTTAGCAATATCGCAAATTAAATCAATTTGAGATGCTCTACCTGCAACATGTACTATAATAGCTGCCTTTGTTTTTCCTGTGATACGATTTTTGAAATCAGATGGGTCTATATTAAAAGAATTATTTTCTGCATCAACCAATACAGGTACCAGCTGATTTAATATTATTGCATCAATAGTACCTGGATCTGTAACTGGAGAAACTAAAACATGAGTACCTGGACTTAGTTGAAGTGATGCCAAAGCTACATATATCGCTGCGGTCCCCGTACAAACTGCATCAGCATAGCCAACACCACCCATGTATCTTATAAAATCTCCTGTATATTTTTCTTCAAAATAACCCTGATAACCAAAATCAACACCTTTTTTATTATATAACTTAAATAATTCAATGATTGACTTCAATTCATTTGAACCGAATGCTTTTCTAGGTGGTAGATCACATTTTCTAACTTTTTTACCTCCGTATATCGCTAACTCTACTTTTTTTTTATTTTTCATAATATACTTGAAAATATTACTATTAGATTAACAGCTAATTATAGACCTTCCAGCAGTTTTACCATTTTTTATTTTTTAAATTGCTAAAATTGCTGTGTTGATATCATTAAGTTTAAATATATCTAAAACCAATTCTTTAACATTAACCTTTCTGGAATTTTTAAGATTTATATGTTTTGGAATATCATCCGCAACTAGACTTGTTTCACCATCTGATAAGTCAGATATTATTTTTCTAAAATTAATAAGTAATGAATATATAATTTCTATTATCACCTTTTATTATTAATAGCAATACCGACTAAATTATCATTTAAGATATTGTAATTATTCACCCCTAAAAAATTAAATTAATAATAATTTAACCCCCAAGGAAAGTCAACGAAACTTTATTGAACTTTATTAATTTTCCTGAATTGATTAGTCCATTTTCTAAATTTTTACAGAATTTCTACTTTAATAAATGTAACATGATATAATCCTTAATCCAAGTTGTGTTTACTATGGGTTCATATTTATTTATATATACAGTTAGTTCATCCCCTACTCATATATTTGTCAATAATTGAAAGTAAGAAAAAAATCTTATTCTTCAGAGCTGTAAAAATAAAATTATATTGGAAATTAGCTGTAATAATGAAATATTTTTAGTCGAATTAAAAAATTGAGAATGTGAAAAGACAATAGATGTTAAGCATTCTTTAGGTGCGTATATTAAGTGTAAAAGTAAAGGTGCTTAATGTGATAAATGTATTTTTGGATGATAATACCTCTTTACATCTATTAAAAGAATATGATAAATTTGATTTAGTTATTATGAGAAATGTTCTTGAATATATATAGGATTTAGATGATTTTATTTAATAATTAAATAATATCTTGAAGGATGACATCTAATACTTTCTTCGGATAATTTGCAAGATGAACAAAAGTATCATTACTCAGTTACATAAGAAAACAAGCCGCAATTATATAGAGCGTATGATTAATGATAAGGTAAATTGCATGAGGGAGGCAAAGAAATATGGTTTTAATTTTTGGGATGGTGATAGGAAATACGGATATGGCGGATATAAATATGACGGAAGATATAAAATAGTCGCAGAAAAGTTAATTGATGAGTATAATCTTAAAAAGGATGTAAAAATACTCGATGTAGGCTGTGGTAAGGGGTTTCTATTATATGAGTTCAAAAAACTGCTGCCTGATTCTGAAGTAAGAGGTTTTGATATTTCACGCTATGCTATTGAAAATTCAAAGGAAGAAATAAGAAGTGGATTATTTGTTTATGATGCAAAAGACAGTTATCCATTTAAGGATAAGGAATTTGATTTGGTTTTTTCAATAACGACACTTCACAATCTTAAAGTATTTGACTTAAGAAATGCGCTCAGTGAGATAGAAAGAGTCGGGGAAAATAAATACATAGTCGTTGAAAGCTATAGAAATGAGCAAGAACTATTCAATTTAGAGTGCTGGGCACTCACATGCCAGTCATTTTTCTCAAAGGATGAATGGGAGTGGCTCTTTAATGAATTTAAATATACTGGGGATTATGAGTTTATTTATTTTGAATGAAGGTTATGTATGGCAAATATATACACTAAAATGAAAATATTTCATTTCAAGGAGAAAGTGGACTCTCTTTTGGAAGATAAAAAAATTCTTGCTCCTATTCATATAAGAATAAAGCCCACAAATATGTGTAACCACAGATGCAGATACTGTGCTTATAGAAATGATGATATGCAGCTTGGGAAAGATATGGTTATAAAGGATTTTATTCCAAAGAATAAAATACTTGAAATCATTGATGACATTTCCGAAATGGGTGTAAAGGCCGTTACATTCTCGGGGGGTGGAGAACCACTATTTTATCCATATATTCTTGATGTCTTAAGAAAATTAAAAGACACAAAAATTAAATTTGCAGTACTTACAAACGGAGGGTTATTGAGTGGAGAGATTGCAGAGCTTTTTGCTAGGTATGCAAGCTGGGTTAGAGTTTCAATGGATGGTTGGGATAATGAGAGCTATGCTCAATACAGAAATGTAAAATTGGGTGAATATACTAAAATAATGAATAATATCCGTAATTTTAAAAAATTAAATGGTAAATGTATATTAGGAATAAGTATAATTATTGACAAAGATAATGCAAGTCATTTATATAAGATGATAGCAAACCTGGCAAAAGCAGGTGTCGATAGTGTTAAAATTTCCCCCTGCATTATAAGCAATAATGGGAATGAGAACAATGAATACCATAATACTATTTTTAGTATTGTAAAAAAGCAGATAAAAAAGGCAAAAATGAATTATCAAAATTTTGAGATATTTGATGATTATTATAGCCAGCTTGAAACATTTGAAAAAAAATACAGATGGTGTCCTTATATACAAATACTTCCTGTTATTGGTGCTGACCTCAATATTTATCCATGCCATGATAAAGCATACAATCTTGAAGAGGGTTTAATTGGTACAATTAAAGACAAGCGTTTTAAGGACTTTTGGTTTGATGGTAAATCAAAGTTTTTTAAAATAGACCCGTCAAAAGTATGCAATCACCACTGTGTAGTAGATAGTCAAAACAAACTATTGCTTGAATATCTAAATGCAGATAAAGATCACTTAATGTTTGTATAAAATTTTAAGGTAATAAAGTATATAGAGTTTAAAAGCAATGCAATAATTGAGTGGAAATAAAAATGGAATATCTTGAAAGTACAGCAAAACAAATGAGAAAAAAAATACTTGAGATGTCTATTGAACATAATGATGGTCATATAGCCTCTGCGTATTCTACTGTAGAGATTATTACCTGTCTTTATGAAAATATTATGGTTGAAGAAGATAAATTCATCTTAAGTAAAGGTCATGGTTGCCTTGCATTGTATGCAATTCTTGAATATAAAGGTTTATGCCCCAGATATTCGGGGCATCCCGATATTGACGAAAAAAACGGAATTTTTTGCACAACTGGAAGTCTTGGCCATGGCTTTCCTATTGCAGTAGGAATGGCAATTGCAAAAAAGCACATGAACAAAAATGGTCATATTTTTGTGATGATTGGAGATGGCGAATGCCAGGAAGGAACAACATGGGAATCATTGAACCTTGCAAAGCACTTTAAGCTTGATAACCTTACAATAATTGTAGATAATAATAAACTTCAGGCTCTTGATTCTATAAAAAAAGTAATTAGTGAAAACAATTTATATGAGAAATTTAAAGTATTTGGTTGCAATACTTATAAGATAAAAGGTCATGACTTTAATGATATTATAAAGTATTTATCAAGCTCTGCTATAAAAAAAGATATGCCAAGAGCAGTTATCGCGAATACTGTTAAAGGGAAAGGACTATCATTTATGGAAGGAAAGCCAGGGTGGCATAACAGAATACCTGAAAGCGAGCTGTTAAAAAAAGCTTATGAGGAATTAGAATGAGAAAAGAATTTGGTAGATTTATAGCAGAGATTGCTTCAAGAGATGAAAATATTGTTTTAATAGTTGGTGATATTGGGTATATGATATTTGATGAATTCATATCAAAATATCCAAAAAGATTTTTTAATTTCGGAGTATGCGAACAGAGCATGATTAGCACGGCATCAGGTATGGCATTAGAAGGATTAAAGCCCTATGTTTATACAATAACTCCTTTTTTAATTGAGAGGCCATTTGAGCAGATAAAGCTAGATATTAATGAGCAAAAATGCAATGTAAAGCTTGTGGGATATGCAGATTATCCGACCCAGGGCCCAACGCATACTGAAATAAACGGAGAAGGTTTAATGAAGCTTTTTAAAAATATTAAATCATATTTTCCAAAGAATAAAGAAGAAGCAATGAGTGCTTTTAGTAAAACCTATATGTCAGATAAACCATGTTTTATTAGCTTGAAAAGCAGTAGATAATGTTTTAAAGAATTCTATATTAAAATGTTTTATAAAATTAGCACATAAAATTATAATTTATATGATATATTGCCAGAAAGGTAAAAATTAATGAAAATTATAGTAACAGGCGGGTGTGGTTTTATAGGTTCACATCTTGTAGATAAACTTTTAGAATGTGGGTATAAAGTAACTATACTTGATAATTTTAGTACAGGTAGGATTGAAAATTTAGAGCATCAAAAAGGTATTAAGAACTTAAAAATTGTTGAAGTTGATATTTGTAATCAAAATAAAATAATGAAATATTTCATGAATGTTGATTGGGTATTTCACTTGGCTGCATTGGCTGATATAGTACCTTCTATACAAAATCCTCAAAAGTATTTTAAATCAAATGTAGATGGTACCTTCTCTGTGTTACAAGCATCAAAAAAACATGGAATAAAAAGATTTATATATGCAGCTTCTTCATCTTGCTACGGTATACCTAGTACTTACCCTACTGCCGAAACATCAGAAATTTGTCCGCAATATCCCTATGCGTTGACTAAAAACATTGGTGAACAATTAGTAATTCATTGGGGTAAACTTTACAAATTGCCTGTAATTTCTTTAAGACTCTTTAATGTATATGGAACCCGCTCGCGAACATCAGGCGCCTATGGGGCTGTATTTGGTGTATTTTTGGCTCAAAAACTTGCAAAAAAACCATTTACTGTTGTAGGTAATGGCAATCAAACCCGGGATTTTACTTATGTAACAGATATTTCTGAAGCTTTTTTAGTTGCAGCGAAATCGGAAATAAAAAACGAAATATTTAATGTAGGAAGTGGAGGTACACATTCTATAAATAAGCTTGTTAAACTGTTAAAGGGAGATGTTACATATATACCCAAAAGACCTGGTGAGCCAGATTGTACTTTTGCAGACATTACTAAAATAAGAAAAATCCTAGGATGGAAGCCCAAGGTTTCATTTGAAAATGGCGTCAAAGAAGTTCTAAAGAATATTGACTGTTGGAGCAAGGCTCCTGTTTGGACTGAAAAGAGTATAAAAGATGCAACAAAAGATTGGTTTAGGTATCTAAGTTAATTTATTGACTATACATATTAGAACATGTCATTTAATGATAAGATTATAATTATACTTTACTAACTGTTTAAGTGTAGATATTATTTTTTATCGTTCACATTACCATCTTAAAAACAAGGGAATCTATCCTTACGGCATTTATTTATTACAATTGCTTGAAGCTTGCTTTGAATTATAATAAAAGCTACGATAAAAAAATATTGATTTAAAAATATCCTGTTTGGTGGGAAAGAGCAACCAATTATTATCATGGGAAAGCGCAAAAGTGTCATTTAAAATAATAAGAGTTGAATCAAGTTTCATGATATCATAACTCCAGAGATGGGTTTTTCTTAAAACTTTAACAGCTAAAATTTTATTTAATTGGATTATTTTATGATAAGATAAAAAGGAACATTAGCCAGAGCCGTTTAATACATTTTTCGATTGCAAAAAAATATGGTTGTGTTAATGTAAAACCAGCCCATTCCGGATGATATAATACATTATATGATTATATAAAAAAGGAGAAGGAGTAATAATCTTGATAGATAAACAAGAGATTTTACAATGTTGAGTATTAACCTATTGAGTATTTTTTAATGTGTATGAATGAATTTAGTTATTTGAAGGATTAGACTATGATAGGGCAGGGTTATATTTATTTCGATTAAATGTCAATTGTATTAAAAGGAGAAATTGAAGTATGAAAAGGAAAAAAATAGTTTTGGTATATCCGAACTTCCGGTGGATGGATTATGATGTATTTACTCTATGGGATCTAAATCCTGCTACTTTATGTTTATTGGTTTCAATGATTAAAGATATTATCGATGTTAAAATTATTGATGCTCAGTTTTATAATTTATCTATTGAGGAATTTAAGAACGAAATCCGTAAATACCAACCTGATTACGTTGGTATTTCGATTATGACTTCTGAATATGGTGATGTTTTAGATATTGCTTCCAAAGCAGTGAAAGAAGTAAACAGAGATATTATAGTTCTTGCGGGAGGAGTGCATGTAACTATAAATTTTGAAGAAATAATGAAGAATAAAGATATCGATTATTGCATTAGAGGTGAAGGTGAATATGTGCTACGGGACTTAATCCAATATTTATATGGAAAAGGCAGTCTTCCCGATAAAGGAGTTATCTATAGGGAAAACGGTAGTGTGATTACGCAGGAACAGGAAATTATTGAAGATATTTCTAAATTACCTTGGCCGTCTTATGAGTATGTTGATTTTGAAGCCTATTTAAATAAAAGAGGCCGTTTTGGTCCAACAAGACCACCAGCACTTCCAGTTCTTAGGATAGTTCCAACAAGAGGGTGTCCTTTCAGGTGTTCATTCTGTCAGTCTGGAATGTTGTCTGGAAGGAAAATACGAACGAGGGACCCGGAAGATGTAATGAATGAATTTTTATTTCTGAAAGAAAAATATGGAATTAAGTCAATAATTTTCGAAAATGATAATTTATTAATGGGAGGGAAAAATAGTTTTGCAAAAAAACTTTTTACTCTGATGATTAAAAACCAATTGGATGTGAAATGGATTTGTCCTGGAGCTGCACTTTTTTTACTAAATGATGAAATTCTAAATCTGATGCGAGATTCAGGATGTGTAGGAGTAAATGTTGCTATCGAATCCGGTAACGAAAGAGTCTTAAAAGAAATTGTAAATAAACCTATTAAAAACTTAAAAATGGTTCCGAAGATGATAGGGAAAATTAAATCAAGAGGTATGTATTGCTTTGCTAATTTTATTATCGGTTTTCCGGGTGAAACATGGGATGAAATAAGAGAAACTATTAGCTTTGCAGAAACTTGTGGTGCGGATTATGTGAAGATTTTTGTTGCTGTACCTCTTTACGGTACGAAATTATATAAAATGGCTTTAGATAGCGGGGAGCTTAAATGCGACAGTAAAAATCCGAAAGTTAATTGGCGTTACGGTCAGATTTCTACTGATGAATGGACAGCCAAAGATGTAAGTATTTTACGTGCCTATGAATGGGATAGGATTAATTTTTCTAAAGAAAGAATTAAGCGAACTGCAGAATTATGGGGTATGACAATTGAGGAATTAAAAGAAATCCGAAAACTAACAAGGGATAAGCTTATTTTCTGAAATGTTAAATAATTCAATAAGAAGAAAATGGCTTTTATACATAAGAATATAGCTCCCTAAACTTTGCAACCTTTTAAAATTTAAGAATAATAAGAGAGGAGAGGGTAGCGGTTATTTAAAACTTACAGGTCTTTCAATGTAACTTCTTTTCTCCTTTAAAATAATATAGAGAGCGAATCTTTAGTATTTTTCTAGTAACTGAGATTGCTATATAACTTGTTCCAATTTTTGTATTTACTTTATTGTAATAATAGCCAAAGTAAGAGCTGTATCTTATGCAACCTGTGTTGCATAAGATAGTATCCAACGTAAAAACTTATTACGCTATTTTGTAATCCTACCGCTATAGAATTATTACCTGATTGATGGGTTAATAGATAAATAGGAGCAGATATCCTGTTTATTTATTCCCTATAGTATTTCTTGCTAAAATAACTCCATCCTCTCTCAAAACAGTTGCAAAAATTTTCCTTTTATGTAAATCTAATTCTATAAAGTTCATGTACAACTACTTATGAATTAAACATAGGTTATGGTAAATTAAATTTTATAATAGACCTCTTTTAAAGATGCACAAAGTTTTTATATAGGCAAATCAATCAATTGGTTTTTTATAATATCAACTTAATTAATTTTAGTATAAAATGTGTCCAATGGAGTGGATTCACACCAAAATTATATTGGATAATAAGATAATTTTATTTTATTTAGGTCATTTAAAACTTTATTTAAAATTTGAGGAACATTAATTGGATCAACTATCGATAATTAATAATTTATTAATAATATTATTTGCTTTGTTTATTGTATTTTGCTCTGCTAATCTTGGGTTTTTAATTTTAAGATTATTTAAATTCACTAGAATTAGTGATGAAGAAACTGGAATATTTATTTTATTCTATTCGATCTGCCTGGGCTTTATTCTAATAACATTTTTTATTTATATCTTTGCAATTTTCGGTGGAATTAATAAATTTTCCATATGGGGATTATTGATTTTACAGATTGTTCTGTTCATTTTTAGTAAAAACTTTTTTTTATATATAAAAGAATTATTTTTTATTTTAATAAGTAAATTAAAATTACTTTTTAAGGAAAATAATAACTGGTTTATTATTTTCACTTTAATTTTATTGATATATTTTTTTATAGCAGGATTATTAATATCCTCAACACCTTCTCTTGAAGTTGACAGCTCAACCACTTATTTGAATGCTGCAAAACTATTCTTAAAATATAATACAATTATTGATGTCGGTAATGTAGTTGGCAATGACACTAAAAATGGTTACTTAATAATGACTTATGGTATTACCCTTAATTCTGGTATCTTAGCACAGCTAATACTTTTCATTTTGTCATTTTTGGGTATCCTATTTTTTTACATTTTCTTGTCTAAAAGAACAAATATCTTTATTTCGAGCGTGATAATTTTGATTTTTATAACTATGAGACATCAGATAGATATCGTCATTAAAACTGCCAAAATAGATGGGATCAGTCTTACTTTCAGTGCTTTTGTTTTAATAACATTTATGAATATCCTATTTAATAAAAATAATGAGACAACTGTAAATAAATATATTTATCTAAGTAGTATTTCTACAGGATTTCTTGTTGGAATCAGATACTTTAACCTATGTTTTATAGTTTTGATATTTTTACTTTTATTATTTTTTTATAATGCTAGTAGCGTTAAAAAAAAACTTACCAAATTAATAACTTGGCTTGCATTAACAATATTTATCGCATTGCCAGGGTATCTCTTTAATATTTATAATTTTAGAAATCCTGTGTATCCGTTTTTTGAAAAAATATTCAATAGTGATTATAAAACAGCTGTAATGAATAATAGTGGGGTGGGTAGTAGCATTAATGTTTTTTTTGAGGAATTATCTGTAAAAGGTGATATTAAAAGGATGATTTCATTACCAGTATTATTATTTAAGGATCCGATTAAATTGAATTCTGCACCTGAAAAGGTTTTTTCAATTTTTTGGATAATAGTATTGTTGCTAATTCCAGTTACAATCTTACTAGCACTTTTATTAAAGAGAACCATGTTCAAAACAAATACTTTCAAATTTTTTCTGATTGCTTTTATTGGATATATATTTCTATATATCATGTGGTCTAATTCAGGATATATACTAAGATATTTTACTGTAGGATTTCCATATCTATTTTTATTAACGGCATTAACTTTAAAGATGTTAATTGAGGTAATTGGGAATAAAATACTTAATAAATTGAAAATTATTTTCCCGGTATTACTGCTTTGCTTTTGCATAGTTGTTTATGTTAATTTTCATCCAATAAATAATTTGTTTAGAAAAAATGCTTCAAAAATTTTTCATAAACAGACTGTGGATGAAATTGTTTCTTCAGAATTTACTTACAAAGAAGATAATGAGAATGTAACTAATTTTGGAAAAGGTATAATAGAATTAAAGAATATGGCTAAAAAAGGAGAGAAGGTTTTAAGTTTTATTCCAGCGGTATATTATATGGGCGACGATACCATAGCATTCATAGGTTATGGTGCTGCTTTACCCAGTAAATTAGGTATGAAAGAGGCAATTTATAAATATAATAATTCTACAGAATTCATAGATTCTTTAAAGGAAAATGGATTTACATATGTCGTTTTAAATCCAAATTATTTAAATTCTTTTAATGAGAGTGAAAAGAAATTGATACTAGGTTTTATCGAAAATGTTAAACCTGTAAAAACTGTCGAGAATATTTTTATTTATAAGATTTAAAATTCAGTGAATTAGAAATAATAATTAGCTAAGGTTTTT
Organism: uncultured Actinomycetota bacterium; assembly: GCA_964578625.1. Lineage (GTDB taxonomy): Bacteria > Actinomycetota > Humimicrobiia > Humimicrobiales > Humimicrobiaceae > CAZBSE01. The sequence goes on along the minus strand of CAZODQ010000001.1, from coordinate 112,620 downwards.
GTAAATAAAATTTATAGTTATTAAAGTTTAATGAATCTTTTTCTATTATATAAAAACTGAATGATAGGCAGCAGGAATGGTGGAGAAATCCAGATGATAAAAGCTTTGCTGTTTCTGTATCCAAGAGACTTCCAGTATTTTAACCTTGATGTGTATTGTTCTATTGGTATTATTAGGTTTTTGAATTCTGTTTCTTTTTCCTCTTTCCATTTTTGAAATTTGGATTTAAATTGTTCTACTGATATTTTTTTACCTTTAAATCCAAAACCCAATATTGTATGCGGAAAGTCATCTTCTCCCACATAACCTACAAATTGTGTTTTGAATCTTTTTAGCAGGCTTTTGAAAGCTTCTGGAGTAAATCTCCAGTAATCATAGGGATGATCATGAATCGGAAAATTTAAGCATGAACTCATTATTAATAATCCCTCTGGTTTTAAAATCCTGAAGATTTCATCTACAGCCCTGCGGGGATATTCAACATGTTCCAGAGTTTCGAGTAATAATACCGTACCAACTGAGTTTGAGGGTAAATCAATATCTTGTAAATCTAGTACAATATCTACACCAGGACCTTTTCTCATATCACAGCCGATAAATTTTTTTTCTTTAAAGAAGGGTCTTAGATCAGCAAATTCTTCCTGACCTTCAACTTGAAAAGAACCAAATTCGTAAATGGGTTCTGGAGTATTGAAACTATTTATACATAATTTAACGTATTCCTTTATATGTTCGCGCATGTCTGTACCCTTGACATGAGTTTAAAAAAGAAAATAATTAGATGATAAAATTGAGTTTTTATATTTTTAACATTATTGATATTATAGCAGAATAGATTGTTTTGTCTTTTAAATTTTTTTAAAATAATTATAATTCTTTTTAAGCTTTATTATTCTAACATTATTCTATATTTCAGAATAATATAAAAAACAAAGGGAATAAATGAATCTAAATTTAATTTCAAGAATTATTTTAAAATTTATATCGATAATAATTAAGCCTTTCATAAAAGATGGAGCTAAAAGGATGGCTTATTTAAATTTTATGCAGCATTTAGGTTTTAATGCTTTACCTCAAAGATATTGGGAGCCAGTTCCACTAGTAAGTGATATTGATTCTGCTACGAAGATTCCTACTCTGATAATGGATAATATACCAAAATCAGAATTTGAAAATGAGATTGAAGAAAAGTTTTTAAATAAAAAATATCTAGATAATTTTAAAAATTTTATTTCTCCAATTGCATATAATAAGATGTTTAATGGGTTTGATGCTTTTATCTATAGAGAGATAATAAAAAAATATAATCCGCAAAAAATAATAGAAATTGGGGCGGGATATTCTACTTATATAGCTGTAAACAGTGTTAATAAATCTTCGAATATTTATTGTATTGAGCCCTATCCTTCAGATTTTTTAAGAGAACTCGTTTTTAATAACAAGAATAAAATTAAATTGATTAATAAAAGAATTCAGGACTGCTGGGAAGACAAAAATTTTTATTCTTTGAATTCTAATGACATCCTATTCATAGATTCGACTCACGTAACAATGATTGGTGGAGATTTACCTGTAATTTTTTTAAAGATTCTGCCTAGAATTAGCAATGATGTATTAATACACTTTCATGATGTTAGTATACCATATGAATATCCTAGAAGACTTATATTTAAAAGTGGTAGGTTCTATAATGAACTGTATATGGTAGCAAATTTAGTTTCAAACTGTGATTATTCTTTTATTTTCGGTAGTTATAAATTCTTACTGGATCGATCATTATTGGATGAAGATGACTTATTTAATTTTGGGTTATCAGTTTGGTTGAAAAAATGAAAACAATTTTTATAACAAGTAACCTTCGTTTTCCACCATCAAGTGGGCCATTTTTAAGAACAGAGAGCGTAATAAAAGCTTTAAGTAAGCATTCTGAAGTTATTGTATATAGTTTGAATACTAAAGTTTCAATTGGCGGTAATGTTGCTGAAAGGTTTTATAAAAATTTTACTAAGAAAATCCTTTTTGCACCTTCTGTGAGGAATGGTTTTCTTGTTTTATTAAAGAGAATAATAAATAAGATGTGTAAGATTATTTCAAATAAGCGTGTTTATGATATTGGTAGCAGAGAAAATGATATAAGATTTTTAATAAAAATTGCCAGAAAATTAAAAATTGATTTTATATGGCTTGGACATGGTGGAATGTTGTATGATTACTTAAAAATAATTAAAGAAAATAGTAATTTTAAAGTTGTTGTAGATACTGATAGTGTTTGGTCGCGTTTCATATTAAGGGAGTTACCTTATATAAAAGATAAACAAAGGAAAAGTGAAATTAGGACTACGGGTAAATTGAAAGAAGAAGAAGAAAGGCGGGGTACAAAAATTGCTGATATTACAACGGCCGTTTCTGAAGTAGATGCTAATTATTTTAAAAAGTTTGTAAAGAATAAAGAAAAAATTAAAATTTTGTCTAATGTTCTTGACTTAAAAAATTATAGGGTTAATATTCCTAAGCCATTAGAATTTAAAAGGCCAAGTATTTTTTTTGTGGGGAGCTTTGGTACAAATAGCCCTATGAATGATGCTGCCTGGTGGTTTGTTGAGCATATTTTTCCCATTGTTAAAAAGAAAATATCAGATGTTCATTTTTACATAATAGGAAGTGGTTCTGACACTACGTTGGGATTCATAGATGATCCAAATATTTCGATATTAGGTAAAGTAGATTCGGTACTGCCATATTTATGTAACACAGATGTAGCAATAGTTCCTCTAAGATTTGAGTCGGGAACAAGATTTAAAATATTGGAAGCTGGAGCATGTAAAAAGCCGGTTGTTTCTACTACTCTTGGTGCAGAGGGTATTCCAGTAACCAATGACTATGATATTATAATTGCTGATAATGAAAACGACTTTGCAGAAGGTATAATAAAAATAATAAAAAACAAACAATATGCCAGAATGATTTCTGAAAATCTTAATAAGCTTGTAAAAGAAAAATTCACTATAAAGAATCTTGAAAATGAAATATCAGTTATAATTAGTGAATTAAGTTTGGAAAAGAAACCAATTAATAGCTGTGTTTTATAATTTTAATAAGGAACTCTAGGGATTAAAATTAAATGATTACAGAAATAAAAAATGTTAGTAAAACTTTAGCGATTATTATTTCAAAAAATTTTTCTGAAAAAGGAATCCACTTTTTCACTCCTGACTCTTTTTCTCAGCAGTTGGCCTATATGAATTATCCCAAGGGCAAAGAAATACAACCTCATAACCATAATCCGGTTAAAAGAAATGTACATTATACTTTAGAGGTTTTATTTATAAAAAAAGGTAAGTTAAGAGTCGACTTTTATGATAATAACGAATATCTTGAAAGTAGAATTTTGGTTGCCGGGGATATTATTCTCCTTGCAGGTGGAGGTCATGGTTTCGAGGTTCTGGAAGATTTGGAGATGTTCGAGGTCAAGCAGGGACCGTATGCAGGTGATAAGGATAAAACAAGATTTAATGGTATTAGTAAAGATAAAATAATACTGAAGAAATAAAATTTTTATGGGAAAAAGCAGAAATAGTTTTGGGAAAAAAGTTAATAATTCAGAATTTATACCGGTAAGTAAACCACTGCTGAACGGCAATGAAAAAAAATATTTAAAAATGTGCATAGATTCCGGATGGATCAGTTCTGAAGGACCATTTGTAAAGGGATTTGAAGATAAATTTTCTAAGAGGATTGGTCGAAAATATGGTATAGCGGTTAGTAGTGGCACTGCTGCACTTGATACTGCAGTGAAAGCAATTAAATTGAAAAAAAACGACGAAATTATACTGCCAACTTTTACAATAATTTCCTGTGCCGCAGCAGCAGTAAGAGCTGGAGCAACTCCGGTTCTGGTTGATTGTGATCCATTGATTTTTAATATGGATGTTAAACAGGTAGAAAGAAAAATTACAAAAAAAACAAAGGCTATAATGATTGTGCATATATATGGTCTCCCAGTGAATGTTGACCCCATACTAGATTTGGCAAAAAGGTACGATTTAATTATCATAGAAGATGCTGCAGAGATGCATGGACAGAAATATAAAAATAAAGAATGTGGCAGTTTTGGAGATATTTCAGTGTTTAGTTTCTATCCGAACAAAGTTATAACTACCGGGGAAGGTGGAATGGTATTAACTGATGATGATGAGCTTTTTGAGGAATGTAAAAAAATAAGAAATTTATATTTTGATAAAGAAAGAAGGTATATCCACGAAGATATAGGTTGGAACTTCAGGATGTCAAATATCCAGGCTGCTGTAGGTTTGGCGCAATTAGAGCAAATTGATAAGTTTATTTTAAGAAAAAAAAGGATAGGGGAACTTTATACAGAATTATTAAAAGGTTTTAGTGACTTGCAACTACCTGTAGACAAAACTGATTACGCCGAGAATATATACTGGGTTTACCCGGTAGTTCTGAAAGAAGGGCTGGGATTTGATGCCGCTGAAGCTATGAGGAGGTTGTTGAATAAAAATATAGGGACAAGACATTTCTTTTGGCCAATGCATTTACAGCCGGTTTTTCAAAAGATGGGCTTGTTTAAAAACGAAATATATCCTGTTTCCGAAAAAATATCAAAATTTGGTTTTTATATACCATGTGGCCTGGCAATTACGGACGATCAGATTGAAAGAGTAGCAAAGGTTATTAAGAAAGAATTAAAATGAAAGTTTTTAAAGATTACGCTAATTATTATGATTTATTTTACGAACATAAGGATTACGCAGGAGAAGTAGAATATATAAATAGAATAATAAAAAAGAATAATCCAGGGGCAAAAAAAATATTGGATTTAGGTTGTGGGACTGGTAAGCATTTACTGCATTTTGCTAAAAATGGTTATGATACATGTGGTGTGGATAGATCAAAGAAAATGCTTTCGGTTGCAGGAAAGAATTGCTTAAATTGTAAAGGTTCGAATATAAAGTTGATAAATGGAGATATTAGAAATATAGAGTTGAATGAAAAATTCGATGTTGTCGTTTCACTTTTTCATGTTTTAAGTTATCAAATAACAAATTCTGATATAAAATCGACTTTCGACGTAGTGAAAAATTGCTTATCTTCAAATGGATTGTTTATTTTTGATTGTTGGTATGGTCCTGCCGTTTTAAATTTGAAACCTCTTGTGAGAGTAAATAGATTTTCATCTAATGGTAAAAGAATCATTAGAATTTCTGAACCGGCTACTAATTATGATACCAATGTGGTTGAAGTTAATTATCAAATTTTAGTTATAGATGATATTACAAATAAAATTGAAGAGATTGATGAAAAACATGAGATGCGTTATTTTTTTATTCCTGAGATTGAGTCATTTTCAGGTAAAGATTTTAAAATAATTTCGGTAGAAGAATTTCTGACAGGTAAAAAGCCCAGTATAAATAGTTGGGGTATATGTTTTGTTTTAAAAAGAATTAAATAATGATTAGTGCTTTTAAAAGGAGCGTAAATGCGAATTGGTGTTTTTATACCAGGAGCAAATGAAACTAGTGGGGGTGCTTTCACCTTTGAAAGTAGCATCTTGAATTCTATTTTGGAAAATTATAATCAGGGGAACATCTTTATTTTTTCGTATAATGATTGCGAATTTGAAAAGTCCAGGGTTAATTTTATAAAACTTAAAAGAGTGGGTAAATTTATAGGAAGATGGCAGATAAACAAAAATATTTTTAGGCCAAATAATTATATTTCTATTTTAGATAAAGAGTTAAAAGACAGGGGAATAGATATATTATGGTGTGCATCTCAGTTATTTGAAGAAACAGAGATCCCTTATATTTATACTGTATGGGATTTGGATCACCGTATTTACCCCTTTTTTCCAGAGGTTAGTTTTGGAGGTGAATGGGACGATAGGGATAATTTATATAGAAGAAGAATAGAGAAAGCCTCTTTTATCTTGTGTGGCACAGAAGTCGGGAAGAAAGAAATTATGAATTTTTATAATATACAAAGTGATAGAATAAAAGTTTTACCGTTTCCTGTCTCTGGTATAGAAAAGGAGAAATTTAGGGAATTTAAGAAACCATTTGAGGGCGAATATATTTTTTATCCTGCTACTTATTATCCTCATAAGAATCATTTCAGAATATTACAGTCTTTGGTTGTTTTAGAAAAAAAATATGGAGTAAAATTATTCGCTATTTTTTCCGGAAAAGATGGTGGGAATAAACGATATTTACAGGAAATTTGTAAAGACTTTAATTTGCAGGATAGGGTTTTATTTTATGATTTTGTCCCAAGGGGGAACCTTATTGGATTATATAAAAATGCTCTTGCTTTAGTATTTGTCTCTTATTTTGGTCCGGATAACTTGCCTCCATTGGAAGCCTTTTTATTGAGGTGTCCAGTAGTTGCATCGAAGGTCAGTGGTTCTGAAGACCAGCTTAAAGATAATGCATTATTGGTTGATCCTAATAATGCAGATGAGTTTGCTGATGCAATATATTCACTTATGAAAGACAAAGAATTAAGAAAAAAATTGACTGATAAGGCATATGATTATGTAAGTAACTGGACTTTTAATGATTATACCAGGGAAGTTTTTTCTATAATAAATTCATTTGAAGTATATAGAGAAGTGTGGGGAAGCGATTCACATTTATTTTATAAAAAAAGAAATATAATTGGAAAAATTTTAAGGAAAATCTTTTAATTATTGATGTATAAAAAAAACTCTGTGATATGTCTAACTCCAATTAGGAATGAATCTTGGATTTTAGATAAATTTTTAAGTTCTGCAAGTATTTGGGCCGATTATATTATTGTTTCAGACCAGAACTCGGATGATAATTCAAAAGATATTGCTAATAGATATGAGAAAGTCAGGCTAATAGAAAATTCTTGTACAGATTATAATGAGTTTCTAGTCAGGAAAGTTTTATTTGAAGAAGCACGAAAAATAAAAGGCGGCAAAGTTTTAATTGCTCTTGATGCTGATGAATTTTTTACTCCTGATTTATTTTTTAGTAGTGAGTGGGAAAAAGTATTAAATTCAAACCCCGGGACAGTTATAAAGTCAAAATTTGTTAATATTTTACCGGATTTAAAGCACTACTGGTTTGGCCCAATGGACTTGGCATGGGGTTTTATTGATGATAAGAGTGAATATCTTGCAGATAAAATTCATACCAATAGAATGATTTATCCAAAAGATTCAGATATTTTATTACTTGATAAGACGAAAGTTATGCATTTTCAATATACTGACTGGAACAGAATGGAAAGTAAGCACAGGTGGTATCAGTGCTGGGAAAGAATCAATAACCCACAGAAGAGTTCTATTCAAATCTTCAGGCCATATCATCATATGTATGCAGTAAAGAAAAATGAGTTAAAAAAAATTCCCGACCAATGGTTTGATTATTACAAGAAATCAGGGATTGACCTCTCGGTAGTGGACAAGCGTAAGCACTATTATTGGGACAAGGTGGTGTTGAAATACTTTCGTAAATATGGAGTACAATTATTTAGAAGAGAAGATATCTGGTATATTGATTGGGAAGCTATTGCCAAAGAGTATGGCTATGAGGATACTGATAAATATAAAGATCCCAGAAATTTTTTTTTAAAAATATTTCATTTCTGGCTTAGAAGGACCCAGTATAATCAGGGAAATTTTTTTGTGAGAGCTATAGATAAAATTTTAAAAGTATTTTTTAGAATTTAGAAATTAAAAATGGTTTATTCATTATGATACTTAACATCATTACAGTAACAAAAGATGATATTAAAGGCTTAAAAAAAACTATAACGAGCACAAAAAAGATTCGTGAAGAGTATAATATTTGTCAGATTATTGTTGATAGCAGTACCGGTAAAAATAAAAAAAGGGTAATAAATTATTTACAAAATAAAAAGAATATAAAATATTACTGGCAGGAGCCTTCAGGAATTGCTACAGCATTTAATTTTGGCCTGAAAAAAATAGAAGCAGGTTGGGTATGGTTTTTGAATGGCGGAGATGAAATTCATAATAGTTTGGATGTCGGGGTTTTTCTAAATTTACTATCTCGTAGTGATTCTGATGCAATTATTTTCCAAATTGAAAATGTTCCATCACATATGATTCCCAGGCACCCACAAATGTGGGCATTGTGGCCTCCTTTGCTAAGCTGGATTCCGCATCCCTCTACCATAACGAAGAGATATTTGTATGACAAATACGGTATGTTTGATGAATCTTTAAATATTGCAATGGATTATGAATATTGGATAAGATGTTTTTCAAACGATGTAGTAGTAGATTTAGTTTCTATTCCAATTGCAAGATTTGATCAATTAGGATTTTATTCTAAATTGAATAAACTGACAAAGACCGAAGTTAGAAAAATTATAATAAAGTATCTATGGCTGATTTTAAAAAAATGGTTTAATAATGGATTGATTTTATTGAAATCGCTAAAGGCCAGTTTAAAAATTACAAAATAAACAGTTAGAGATCTATGAAATTATTAATAGTGGCAATGGCAAATAGTGTGCATACAGCAAGATGGGTAAATCTTATCTATGATCAGGGGTATGATATATATCTATTCCCGACAAACAGCTTTACTTCAGTACACCCAGAAATGCCGCCTGTTAATGTTTGCAGCTCAAAATTTTTAAGATTTCTAATCAACAGATTTAAAAGTAAGAAAACAGTAATGAAAATCCCGGATTTTCTGATGGATAAAAATACCAGTTTCTTCAGTTGGGGAGATGTTGTAAAAAGGTTTTTTCCAGAAAGGCGAACTGAAAAATTACTTAGGATTTTAATAAGAATAAGACCTGATGTGATCCATTCAATGCATATCCAGGAAGCAGGGTATATTACTCTGGAGGCCAAAAAAAGGTACAAAGGAGCATTTCCAAAATGGATTGTTACCAATTGGGGGAGTGAACTAAATTTGTTCAGTAGGATCTCAAAACACAGGGGAAAAATTAGGAGTGTTCTTTCGAATTGTGATTATCTCTCTGGGGAATGCAGTAGTGATATTAAGATTGCAAAAAAGCTTGGTTTTAAAGGCAGGTTTTTGCCTGTAGTTCCAAACTCGGGTGGAATTGATTTTAAGAAGATAAACAGAATAAAATCTCATGGGCTGACTTCTGAGAGAAAAAATATAATGCTTAAGGGCTACCAGAATTGGGCAGGAAGAGCACTTGTAGGATTGAGAGCACTGGAGCGATGCTCGGATGTACTTAAAGGTTATAGAATACTTATTTACAGTGTGGATACAATAGATGTAATAATTGCTGCAGAGTTGTTTACACAAAAAACAGGAATTGAAACATTTATAATACCATCCAATACTTCTTATGATAAAATATTGTCTTATCACGGAAGTGCGAGAATTTCCATAGGATTAAGTATAACAGATGCAATAAGCACATCTCTGCTTGAGGCAATGGTTATGGGATCATTTCCGATACAATCTGATACTTCATGTGCTAGTAAATGGTTTAAAAATGAAGAAACGGGAATCCTTGTAAAGCCTGAAGATCCCGAAAATGTTGAAAAGGCTATCAGAAAGGCTCTGGCAGATGATGATTTGGTAAATAAGGCTGCTGAATCAAATTATAATATACTTTACGAAAGGCTTGAGTATTCAAAGATAAAGAATAAGGTTGTCAGTATCTATGACAGTCTGGTTGGCAGCACAAGTAAAAAGTAATAATTAAAACTAATTAATAATATAATATTTAAATTAAACTGATACATTAGGTTTAAGTAAAAGTGAAGGGCTAGATTATGAAGAAAATTAGTGTGTTGGGTTTGGGTTATATTGGGCTTCCAACTGCATGTGTACTTGCAAACAGCGGTTTTAATGTTTTGGGAGTTGATATTGATGAGAAAATAATCAATAAACTAAATTCTGGGAAACTTCATATAGAAGAGCAGGATTTGGAAGAAATTTTTTTAAAGGTTATTGCCAGTGGGAAGTTAAAAGTTTCAAATAAGGTTGAGAAATCAGATGTTTATATAATTGCTGTACCAACTCCTCTAAATAAAAATAATAAAGCCGATCTTGGTTATATAATCTCTGCTTCAGAAACGATAAAGGATTACATAACAAAAAAGAATCTTATAATATTAGAATCAACATCTCCTCCTGGTACAACTAGAAATGTTGTTGGTGATATAATATCGAAAAATGGCTTAATAGCTGGAGTGCACTATTATCTTGCTTACTGCCCCGAAAGGGTTCTCCCAGGTAAAATAATTTATGAACTTGTAAATAATGACAGAGTGATTGGAGGAATAAATAAAAAGTCTGCAGAACTTGCCAGTGAAATTTATAGTAGTTTTGTTAAAGGAAATATTTATCTTACCGCACTTGAAACTTCAGAGTTTGTTAAACTTGCCGAAAATACTTATAGGGATGTAAATATTGCCTTTGCTAATGAACTTTCAGAAATATGTAATGATTATAATATCGATATATGGGATGTAGTAAAATACGCAAACATGCACCCAAGGGTCAATATTTTAAGTCCAGGTCCGGGAGTTGGAGGTCATTGTATATCAATAGACCCATGGTTTATTTTAGAGAGTATCGAAAGGAAGCAAACATTAATTGAAAAATGCAGGAATATTAATAATTCTAGACCTTATGTTATTGCTGAAAGAATATTAAATATAATTAACGGTATTAAAAATCCTAAGGTTACAATATTTGGTATTGCCTATAAGGAAAATGTCGGGGATACAAGGGAAAGTCCTGCCTTGACAATAATAAAGGAACTTTCTAAAAAAGGCGTGGATGTTGCTGTATTCGACCCGGTTGTAACAAATTATAAAGGCAAGCTTTCAAATTTAAATACAGCTCTTGAAGATTCTGATTTATTGATTCTTTTTGCTGGTCACAATGAATTTAAAAAAATTAATCTTGGGAATATTGCAAAGCTGATGAGAAACATAAACATATTCGATACGAGAAACTTCTATGATTTAAATATAGTTAAAAAGGCAGGATTTAATTATTTCAGGATTTAGGATAAATTAATTATAATCCAGAGTACATTTTTATGTTGATTTAATTATTTGTGCAGTTTGAACAAAATGGATAAGAAAGAAAGAAGAGTTAAAATTTTAGTTTCATTCGGGACAAGACCTGAAGGGATAAAACTGGCCCCGGTTATAAAAGTTATGGAAAAACAGAACGATAAATTCGAGCTTATTATATGTTCGACAGGTCAGCACAAAGAAATGCTTGAACAGGTAATTGATTTTTTTGAATTGAAACCCGACTTTGAGCTTAATATAATGTCAGAAAATCAGTCTCTGAGCTATCTGACATCAATGGTTATTAGAGGCATTGAAAATATTTTTTTAAAAATAAGGCCGGATATAGTTTTAGTTCAAGGCGATACGACAACAGCATTCCTGACAGCATTTGTTGCATATTATTGGAAGATAAAAGTTGGTCATGTTGAAGCTGGTTTAAGAACTTATAATAAATATAATCCTTTTCCTGAAGAAATAAACAGGCAGTTTATTTCCAAAATTTCGGATTTTAATTTTGTGCCCACAAAAAAGGCTGAAATAAATCTTCTTTCGGAAAAAATTGAAGCTGCTAAAATTTTTTTTACAGGAAATACTATTGTCGATGCAATTAACTGGGGTATAAGTAAAATAAAAGATAAAAATGGAAATAAGAATATAAAAAAATTATTAAAGTTAACAGATGGTTATGAGAAATTAATTTTGGTTACAATGCACAGAAGAGAATCTTTTGGCAAAGATATAGAGAATATTTGTAGTGCACTTAAAAAAATTGCTGAAATTAATCCAAAGGTGGTAATTATTTATCCCGTTCATCTAAATCCTAATGTAAGAGAACCTGTTTTTAATATTCTGGAAAGTTTGAAGAATATAAAGTTAATTGATCCATTGAGTTACGAGCCATTTCTAAGGCTTATGAGTAAGTCGTATTTCATAATTACCGATTCAGGAGGGATACAGGAGGAAGCACCAACTTTGAAAAAACCTGTGCTTGTTATCAGGAAGTATACGGAAAGGCCGGAATCAGTCGAGCTGGGTATTTCTAAACTTGTTGGTACTAGTACCGATTCGATAGTTGAGAGTGCTCAAATATTACTTCATAATAAAGAAGAGTATAATAAAATGATTATAGATAAGAATCCTTATGGAGATGGTTTTGCTGCAGAAAAAATTGCAAATATAATTTATAGTAATTTTTAGGAGGGGCTTAGTATATGAAGCAAGTTTTTATTAAGAGGGGTGACGTTTTAGTAATTGAAGTACCTTCACCGACAATTAATGAAGATGAGATTCTAGTACAGGTTCATTATTCCTGCATTTCTTCAGGCACCGAGCTTGCAGGAATTAAAATGTCTGCAAAACCGCTTTATAAAAAAGCCATGGAGAAGCCGAAAAATATTATTAGAGCATTTGATTTGATTAAAGAAAAGGGTATTAAAAACGCAATTCTAAGAATAAGAGACAAAATTAACATAAAAAATCCAATGGGATATTCAGCAGCAGGAATCGTGTTGGAGACCGGCAAAAACATTACAGGTTTTAAACCAGGAAATAGGGTGGCCTGCGCTGGTGCCGGAATTGCAAATCACGCTGAATTTATTGCAGTACCTCAGAATTTAACGGTGAAAGTACCTGAAAATATATCTTTACGGGAAGCTTCAACTGTTGCACTTGGAGCAATTGCCATGCAGGGAATTAGGAGAGCTGATTTAAGAATAGGAGAGAACGCTGTAATAATCGGTCTTGGCATACTCGGACAGCTCACTCATCAAATGCTTAAGGCATCAGGTGTAAAAACTATTGGAGTGGATTTAAATAGCTCAAGGATAAAAAAATCAATCGAAACAGGCTTAAATCATGGAATAAATCCCAATGAAGTAAATGTTGTTGATGAAGTAATTAGAAAGACAAATTTTCTGGGCGTAGACTCTGTGATAATAACAGCTGCTTCTATAAGCAGTACGGTCATTAATCAGTCAATAGAGATGTGCAGAAAAAAAGGTAAGGTAATAATTGTTGGTGATGTGGCTTTAAATATTAAGAGAGAGGAACTTTATAAAAAAGAGATTGACCTTTTAATTTCAACTTCTTATGGACCGGGGAGATATGATGAAAAATATGAGAGAAAAGGTTTTGAATATCCTTATTCATATGTCAGATGGACCGAAAACAGAAATATGGAAGCATATCTAGAATTGATTTCACAAAATAAAATAGATGTTAATGCCTTAATAGAAAAAATATATTCAATAGAAAGTGCCGAAAAGGCTTATAAGGATCTCAAAGATTCCTCCAAAGCTCCTTTAATTATATTGATTGAATACGATGACAAGAGCCTGCCTGATAAAAAAATTCTTTTACGCCCTTCTATCGGAAAAAATAATAATATTATAGATGAAAGGATTAAAGTAGGGATTATAGGTGCAGGTAGTTTTACAAAGGACATCCATCTTCCTAATTTAGAAAAACTTTCAGATTTATTTAGTATTTATGCTGTTTGTGATAAGGATTCAGGAAATGCAGATAATATTGCAAAAAGATATCGGGCAAATTATTCGACAACTGATTATGATTATATTATTAAGGATAAAAATATTAATATGGTAATTGTTTCTACAAGACATAACCTGCATGCAGAAATTGCAATTAAAGCCGCTGAAAGAGGGAAAGCAATATTACTTGAAAAACCTATGGCACTGAATCAGACGGAGCTTGAAAATTTGATAAATGTTTTAAAAAAAAGGAGAGCCCCGTTTACTATTGGATTTAATAGGCGTTTTTCTTCTATTAGTCAGAAAATATATTACCTTGTTTCGAGAAGAGAAAATCCTTTAATAATTAATTACAGGATGAATGCTGGTTATATCTCACCTGATATATGGATTCAAAATGAAGAGGGTGGTGGACGCAATATAGGTGAAGCGTGTCATATATATGATTTATTCGGTTATTTGACTGGAGCTGAAGTAGAGGAAGTATCTGCTGTTTCTATAAGTCCGAAGTCGAAAAATATAATGATAAATGATAATTTTGTTGTTTTGCTTAAATACAAAGATGGCTCAGTTTGTAGCTTGACTTATGCATCGCTTGGGAACAGTAGGTTTCCGAAGGAAGTTATGGATATTTATTATGATGGTAAGATTATTTCCATGAATGATTTTAAAGAATTAAATGTTTTTGGATTAAGTAATCATGATATGAAATTATCTTTTCAGGACAAAGGACACTTGAATGAAATTAAATCATTCGGAGAATTTATAAAAAGTAAAGATAAGCTGGATATAGGGCCAATTCCTTTATGGCAGTTAATTCAAACTACTGGGATAAGCTTTGCAGTGGAATTTCAGGTAAAAAATTCTTAAAGTCTTTATTATAATTTTATCATTAGCTGCTTTTTTAATTTATTTGATATGTGTGGAATTGTTGGCATAATTAATTACGAAAACAAAGATATAGTTAATAAAAACCTCCTTGTCAAGATGAGGGATATAATGGTTCATAGAGGTCCTGATGATTTTGGTCTCTGGATTTCTAATGATGGCAAAACAGGTCTTGCTCATAGAAGGCTTTCAATTATTGATATGTCTAAATCTGCTTCGCAGCCCATGTCAAATGAAGATAATTCAATTTTAATAATATTTAATGGTGAAATTTATAACTATCCTGAGATAAGGAAAGAATTAGAAACTGAGGGACATAAATTTAAAACTGATCACAGTGATACGGAAGTGATTATACATTCATATGAAGAATGGGGTGAGGGATGCCTGCATAAATTCAGGGGGATGTTTGCATTTGCAATCTGGGATGATAATAAGAAGGAGCTTTTTATTGCAAGAGATAGAATAGGTATAAAACCTGTTTATTATACAAAGAGTTCAGGCAGGTTTATTTTTGCTTCTGAAATAAAGAGTATACTTGTCGACCCTTGTATAAAGAGAGAATTTAACCTTGAAGGATTTTATCATTTTTTATCATTTTTAACTGTACCTGCCCCAAAGACTATGTTTAAAGATATTTTTAAACTTCCTGCTGGCTGTTTTTTAAAATTGTCAAAAAATGGGGGAGTTAATATTTGTAAATATTGGGATGTTTTTGATTATACCGAACCCCTGATCGGAGTTTCGGAAGATGAGATTTCTGAAAAAATAATAGATGAATTAAGAAAATCAGTTAAATATAGAAAAATAAGCGATGTTCCTATTGGGGTATTCTTATCGGGTGGAATTGACTCAAGTACAAATCTTGCACTTTTTTCTGAAGATAGCCTAGAAAAAGTTAGAGCATTTACTATAGGCTATAGAGGTGATAACAGGACTTATGAAAATGAATTTAAATATGCAAAAATGATGGCTTCCGTTATTAATGCCGAATACAATGAAAAAATTTTAAACATAGATGACTTTATGAATTTTTTAAAAACTTTAGTCTTCCATCAGGATGAACCCATAGCGGATCCTGTATGTTTCCCTGTATACGCAGTTTCTAGATTTGCTAGGGAAAACGATGTAATCGTATGCCAGGTTGGCGAGGGAAGTGATGAGCTTTTCATGGGTTACCCATCCTGGAAGACAATGTTGGATTTGTATAGATTGAACTCTAAAATAAATTTAAAATTCCTTAAGAAATTCGGTCTATATTCGTTAAAATTATTAAATAAGACTGAAAAATCATATTATGAATGGTTGGATAGGGCAATTAAAGATCAGCCAATATTTTGGGGTGGGATAGAAGCATTTTTTGATAGAAGTAAAAAGAAATTAATATCTGAGGAATTAAACAATGATTTTAAAAATTACAGTTCCTTTGAAGTTATTGAACCGATTTATCAAAAATTTTTAGAAAAGTCATGGGAAAATACTCCTCTATCCTGGATGAGCTACCTGGATTTGAATTTAAGGCTTCCGGAATTACTTTTGATGAGAGTCGATAAAATGAGTATGGCTGTCTCACTTGAAGCCAGGGTGCCTTTTCTTGATCACAAGTTTGTCGAACTTGTAATGTCTATACCACAGGAAATAAAGGCTAGAAATGGTGATTTAAAATATATACTTAAGAAAGCAGTAAAGGACATTATCCCGAAGGAGATAATTTATAGAAAAAAACAGGGATTTGGTGTTCCTATATATGAATGGTTTTTCCAAAAACTTGGAACTTTTGCTGAGAAAAAATTAAGAGGGTTTTCAAAGAGAACAAATTATTTTAATCCCGGGTACCTGGAGGAAATAATAAAAAAATACAGATTGAAAAAGAGTAACGCAGACAACTTATGGTTTTTATTAAATTTCGTATTGTGGCATGAAGAATGGATCGAAAATGAGTTTAAGATTACATAGAACCATATATAAAGTTTTAAGAAGAATTACCAATAAAATTAAAGATCATTATCACTATAAAAAAGCTATAAGAATGGGAACTTCTATATCTGATGAAAGTTTTTTAGCTACTCTTAAATTAAAAGGTATAAGAGATCTGAATTTAAAGGATATTCATAATTATAAGAGCGAATTTATTAAACAGGTTATCAATAAAAATAAATTTAATAAGGTGGTTAACGTTGAGAACCTGGAGTTTATCAGGAACCATTTTTCTGAAAAGAGTAAGTTAATAGATTATGCTAATGAAATTTGCAATCATAACTTTGACCTTTTGGGATCAGGTAAAGTGCATATCTCCTATAATTTGGAGTCAAGAGGTCTAGAAAATAATGTTTATAAGATGAACTCAAGTGATATTGAATTAAATGAGATAAAAGAAAAAATACAAAGAAAGATTTCACTTTTATTTGGTAATTCTGAGAATTTGGAAAATACAAATAATTTAGATTCAGCTAATTGCCTGGCAGATTATGTTTATGAACCAATTGACTGGCATGTCGATTTTAAATCAGGTTATAGATGGGATAATAAAACCTGGTATAAATTAATCAGGCATGGACATTTACCAGGAGTTGATATAAAAGTGCCATGGGAACTCTCAAGGTGTTATCATTTTCTAACCTTAGGGCAAGCTTATTGGTTGACTGGAGATGAAAAATACACATGTGAATATATTTATCAGACAATTGATTGGATTGAAAATAACCCTACTGAATTTGGTGTAAATTGGTCATGCACAATGGATACAGCCATAAGGGTCTGCAACTGGATTGTAAGTTTATTTTATTTTAAACATTCAAAATTATTGAATGAGAAATTTTATTTTGAAATTTGTAAAAATATTTTTAGTCATGGTACTAATATAAGAAATAATTTAGAGAAAGCTTTTTTTGAATCCCAGACAAATCACTATCTTTCAGATATTGCAGGATTGCTGTATTTGGGATTATTTTTTTATGAAAGTAACCTGGGTAAGGCTTGGTTTGATTTTGCTTTGAAAGAATTGAGGAACCAAATGCGTAGGCAAATCTACAATGATGGCTGCGATTTTGAAGCATCTACATACTATCACAGATTAGTTCTGGAGTTATTTTTTTATCCTACAGTTACCTCCATAAAAGCATTTTCTGATGAGTTCCCTGGTGGTAATTTGGATAATTTCTCAGAATTGGGGGAGAAAATATTTGGCCTGGAATTCATTGAGAAACTTCATAAAATGTTTGAAGCAATTCTATATTTATTGAATCCCTTGGGTATTATGCCCCAGTTAGGTGATAATGATAATGGCAGACTTCATATATATTGTACTGAAGAAACATCGGATATGAAATATCTTTTAACATTGGCGGCAATTTTTTTTAATGAATCAAAATTTAAAGTGAAAGAATTTAAGTTTTCCCAGGATTCTTTATGGATATTTGGTAAGTACAATTTAAATTACAGATACGATTGTGGAGGAAGTAACTTACAGGAGATAAGTAGCCGGGCATTTTCAGATTCAGGCTGGTATGTGATGCGCAGTGATGAAAGCTATATGGTTATTTCATGTGGCTCTAACAGGCGGAATAACTATGGGGGGCACGCTCATAATGATAAATTAAGCTTTGAATTATTTTTAGATGGAAGAAGTATATTAATAGATCCTGGCACATATTTATATACGCCGCTGCAGGAACTTAGAAATAAATTCAGGTCAACATATTATCATAATACAATCACAGTCGATAATAAGGAACAAAATAGATTTGTGCATAAAAGTTTATTCTTACTGAGAAACGATGCCAGGGTAAAGTTAAATTCATGGGTAAGTACTGAAAAATATGATTTTTTGGATGCAGAACATTATGGTTATCAGCGTTTGGAAAATGGAATATTGCACAGGAGGCAAATATTTTTTGATAAAGAGAGTTTAAGTTTTTTTATAAAAGACATTATAAAGGGAGAAGGCAGGCATTCTTTTAATATAAATTTTACTTTAAATAATGAAGTTTCTTTGTATTTAAGAAGTAATACTTTGAATGCGCAATTGGAATATAGAAAAGGAAAATATTTGAATATTCATTCATTAAAGCCCGTTGATTTGGGTGTGAAAATTGAAAATGGTTTTGTATCACCTGCTTATGGTGAGATAAAAAAAACAAACATGTTAATATATTTTATTGAATCAGATGCCCCGTGTGAATTTTTATTTGCTTTGTCTCCTTATGAAATGGATTATTCTGAAGAATATATAAACAAAAAGTTGAAAGAAATTCTTGATAGTGATTAAACATCTGTAATTATGAGAAATAGGACGAAGAAAATATTAATGGCAACATCAAATTACTGGACTTCACCTTACCAGGTAGGCAGTCATCATTACGCACGAATTTTTGCAAAAAATGGTTGGGGAGTATTCTTTGTTTCAGATCCTATATCACCTTTTCATTTTATGGCAAGAAACAAAATTCAGATTCATGATAGGTATGAAATTTATAAAGGACGAATAAGAAGTGATAATGAAAAAATAAATATATATGTTCCAATGGCGTTGATCACTCCGAATGAAAAGCCTATTTTTAGAGTTAATTTTATTGTTAATAACTGGAATAAATTAACAATTCCCAATGTTTTAAATTATACAAGATATTTAGGATTTGAAGATATCGATCTTTTATGGTTTGACTCAGTAATACAGTATTTCTGGATTAAGGAAATCAAGTACAGAAAGTCTATTTTTAGGGTTTCTGATATTATTAGCGCTTTTAGAAAGATAACCGGGAATATACAGAAACTGGAGAGTAAGCTCATGGATGAAGTTGATACGATAGTTTATACCGCTCAAACTTTGGAGAATTATCTGAAAGGCTATGAAAATAAAATGGTTTATGTTCCAAATGGGGTAGATTTGAATCATTTTAATAATTTAAACAAGAATATGCCCGAAGATTTTAAGAAAATACAAAGGCCGATTGCTATATATGTAGGTGCGATTGACGAATGGTTTGGCGTCGATTATTTGATGGAAGTAGCAAACAGATGTAAAGATATATCCTTTGTAATTATTGGTAATCCTAAGATTAATGTTTTAAAGCTTAGGAATATTTCAAATATCTATTTATTAGGTAAAAAAAATTATGTTTCAATACCTTCATATATTTATAATTCTGATATTGGGATTATAATTTTTGATACAAAACATCCTGTTGTTAAATCAATAAATCCAATAAAACTATATGAATATATGGCCTGTGGTTTACCGGTAGTTTCAACAAAGTGGGAAGAATTGGAAAGGTTGAGGAGTCCTGCCTATCTTGCAGAAAATCCTGATGATTTTATCGATAAATTGAATTTAGCTTTGAAAGATAAAGATAGAAGCAAATATTTAAATTTTGCAAAAAAGAATTCCTGGCAAGAAAGATTCAAAAAAATAGAACTGCTACTTTATTCTTAAGTTATTCTTATTAATATTTATTCAATTTTTGTGTTATCATTACTAAAAATTTAATTGATTATTGAGTAAGTTTTCTATTTTAACTGTAGGTGAATCTTTTGAAAATTTTGGTTTTTAATGATTATGCTTATATTGAAGGTGGGGCGGGAAAAATCGCTATAGAAAGTGCTAAGAAGTTTGCTGAAAAAGGTAATGAGGTTATATTTTTTTCTGCAGTAGGTCCAATAAGTAAACAATTATCAAAATCTTCTATTAAGGAGACCATTTGTTTAGGTCAGAAAGACTTAATAAACAGTTCAAATAAGTTAAGTTCTATAATTTCAGGTGTTCATAATTTTTCAGCCGTGAAAAGATTAAAAATGCTTTTATCAGAGTGGCAGCCTGATATTGCTCACTTTCATGGAGTTTCAAAGGCCCTTACATGGGTACTGATTAGTGTTGTTAATTCATATGGAATTCCATCTGTATATACATTACATGATTTTGGACTTTTATGCCCGAATATGGGGCTGTATAATTTCAGGACAGGAAAGCCTTGCTATCTATACAAGAAAGGTAAGTCTATAAAGTGTTTATTTACCAATTGCGATAAAAGAAGTTATCTAGAAAAGTTATGGAGATATTTTAGATTTCATTATACAAAGGATATTCTTAAAATAAATAATAAAATAAATGGGTATATAGCAGTTAGTAATTTTGTTAATAACATTTTTAAGAATTATTTTCCAGCCTGTAAAGAAGTCAGGGTGATTGATAATCCTGTGAATATTATTGATACTAATAATATTGCCAGAGTTTCTTCTGAAATTAAAGATTTAAAAAATTCTAAAGCTACTTTTTTATATATTGGTAGATTATCAGCTGAGAAAGGTATAGATTTACTTCTCGAAGCAGCAAAAAGCCTGGATGTGAAGTTAATTGTCGTTGGTAGTGGTGAAATGTATGGACTGTGTAATGATTATGCAGAGAAAGTTGGTAAGGGAAAATTGGAAGTTCTTGGTTGGCTGGAAGAAGAAAAAATTTATAATTTAATGGCCCAAGCGAAAGCGATTATTTTACCTTCAAAAGTTATGGAAACCTCTGGAATTATAGTTAAGGAAGCTGCGGGATATTATTTGCCGGCTGTCGTACCTGACCAGGGTGGAATCACAGAGTTTGTAGTGGATGGTGTAAATGGTTTATATTTTAAATCTGGAGATAAAAATTCATTAGTTAAAGCTTTATGGAAGTTTATAGATGATTCTACTTTGTCAAAAAAGTTAGGAATAAATGCAAGGAAAAGCTATGAAGATTATTTAACTAAAAGTCTGAGTTATATAGAAGAAGTGGAAAGTTTTTATAAAAAAATTATAAAGAATAAAAGTTAAAATTCTCCAATTACTTCCTTTATTTTAAAATGGTGATTAAACAGAATAAATAGTATATTCTTTTAATAAATTAAGCTAAAGTTATATATCATGAATTTTAAACCTTTGGCGGTAAATAAAATTTTATTTTTTAGGAATGTTGTAGTATTTCTTATTTTTTATTCGATGTTCTTTTTATATCAAAGTTTAGCAAGATATGATAGTTTGTTTTTTTTATTTTTTGTAAATATTTTAGTTTTATTAATTTTTTTATTGACAACTTTTAGAGCTAAGATTGGGCTATATTTATTTATTTTTTTAATACCATTATTCAACTCATTAACTTCAATTTTAAAGATAAATTCTGTTCCAATTTTATTATTTTTTTTCTTTGCTTTTTTTATGGGATTTCTTTTAAATCTATTTCATAATGATTTTAAAAGTAGACTGGAGTTCTTAGGCCCCTTAAAGCCTTTTGAAAGTGAGATTTCAAAGATTTTCCTAGTTTTCATCATTCTCCTTTCACTATCTACAGCAATAACGATTTTCAGATATTCAAATTTTTTCCCTTTTATAACAAACAATTATCATAATTTAAAAGTTAATATAAACGGATTTAGCTCAAATAATGCAATACTCTGGACTTTAAGTTTCTTCTTTAATTATTTTATTGGCTTTGCTTTATTTTTTACAATTTTTAATGTATTAGATGAAGTAAAAGAAGTTTTAACTGCTATTACTGTTTTAATTTTTTCCACCTTTCTGACATCAATTTTTGCTCTATATCAATATTTGGAAGATCCTTACATTGGGAATATCGGATATTGGGTTGAGACTGGCAGATTAAACTCTACTTTTACTGACCCAAATGCTCTCGGATCTTACTGCATATTGATTTTTCCAATATTTGTAGTTCTAATTATTGTATTAAAAAAGTGGTATTTAAAGTTAATTTCCTCTCTTATATTCGTTCCTTTTATTTTAATGGTAATATTTTCAGGTTCGCGTACTGCATTAGTATGTATTTTTATTTCAATTTTCATTTTCTTTATACTGGGTATAAAAAGATTAATCTTATATATAAAAAAGATGCCAAAGAGGAAAAAAATAATTGTATCAATTGTTATAATTGTTATTTCATTAATCTTGATAATTGCAAATGTAGTAATCTTTGCCACAACAAACAGGATTAAGTCCAATGTTTTAGAAATGGATTTGATTCAAAGACCTCTTGAAACAGTGGAAACATTATTAAGCTATAATAGAACAGCTGGTTTTCTTGAATCTTTAAAATCTGTTTCAAACTATCGATATATTTTCTGGAATCAGGCGATTAGAATGGTTAAAGATTATCCATTTACTGGTGTAGGAGTAGGTTCTTATGTTATTGAATTGCCTGACTATCTCTGGAATTTTGAACCTGGTTTTACACAAGTAGATTACGCAGGGGATTATTATTTGCAGGTATTATCTGAGCTTGGTTTTATTGGTCTTATAATTATTCTTTTTATTTTCTATCTTATAATAAAAAAATATATACTTTATTTTAAGTACCAAAAAAGTTTAAACAGGCAAAGGCTAAATAGTTTAAATGATTGGCTTTTAGTTGGATTCTTTCTTTCTTTTTTTTCCATGATTTTAGCACAATTTTTTGGCCCACATACAAATTTTACTGAAGTTCAATTTACTTTTTGGCTGATAATAGGCCTAATGTTGACTTTTATAAAAGTTAAACAGGTGAATTATGAAAAAAACTTAGAACTTGGCTTAAAAAAGGTGAAGAACGTCCCTTTAGTGATTAATAGCAAAATTAGTTTTAATCTAGGTCAAAAAATAAGTCTGATAATAGTATTATTAATTTTTACATGCAGCTTTTTGTTTAATTCGGCTACCAAATTATCTATTACAGAAAAGCAGGATAGAGATAACTGGAGTAATAATTATGGATTTTATGATTTTGAAAATTTACAGGGTAAAAAATTCAGGTGGATTGCGGATGATGCTAGTGAAGTTTTAGAAAAAAAGGGATCTGCATTTATAATACCATTGCAGGATGCTTATCCAATTGAAAACAGTGAGCCAAATATTGTAAAATTTTATATTGATAATATGCTCGTTAATAAAATAAAGCTGGAAGATGATTCGTGGTATAATTTAAGACTGGAAGTCCCAAAATCAGTGGGTGATGAATCTGGCAATAGGTTTACTTTAACAATAGTCACTTCCAGATCCTGGGTTCCTAAGAAGCTAGGTGTAAATAATGATACACGAGTACTTGGTATAAGGATTGGAGAAATAATTTTTATAAAATAAAATAGAGGTAAGAGGCTGGGAAAGTAAGAAGTTAAAATTTCTAAAATATTGTTAGCAATAAGATTATGGTGATAAAACGTACCATTTATAAATAAAACACTAATAATGAATAAAATGAAAAATGAAATAGATAAACGAAACAGAATATTTTATGGTTTTTTACTTTTAATAAATGATATTGTTTTTTTGTCGTTTGGCTGCTTTTTATCATATTATTTAAGGTTTTATACGAGAATTTTTGGCAGCCAAAGAATACCAACGTATACGGTGGATAGTAAGTATGTTGTATACTCATTAATTTTTGTTGGTGTTGTTATTGCAATTTCGCTCTTAATAAAACTTTACGATTTCACTTTAATTTATCATGATCTGGTTTTAGTTTATTATTTGAAAATCCTTATTACACCTTTTATATCAGTAATTTTAATTATTATTGGCCTGCTTTATGGGGATTTTCCTTTTTCAAAAACCTGGATCGCAACGTTAATACTAATAAGTACTATTTTAATGTTTTTCAGTAGATATGTTATAGGAATAGTTACAAAAAAGATGTTTATAAAATCAGGTACTTATGATATCAAAATAACTTCGGGATTTAGAGAGAATTTAAAAGCTATGAAAGATTTATCAAGGTTTAGGAAGAAAGTAACATATGGGGCCTTACTTTTAATGTCAGATATAATTTTCCTAGCTTTGGCATTTTATCTTTCCTATTATTTAAGATTTCATACAGGCGTTTTAGCTGAAATAAATAAAACTTATATTATTGAGAAAAATTATATTTTCTATTCAGTGATATTTATTCTTTCAGCAATTTTTATTTTCTTTTTATTTAATTTATATGATAGGGATAAAATTTACAAAGGTTCAGGTTATTATTCAAAATTGCTGAAGGCGGTAAGTATCAATATAGTTGCTATAATACTTGTGGGTTATATACTTGATTTATTTACTTTTTCCAGGAAATGGATTTTGCTTCTCTACCTTCTTAGCTTTGTTTTATTGTATTTAAGTAGATTGTTAATAGAAGCTATCACGCAAAAGGTGATAAAAAAATTAAACATTAGATCTAAAACAATAATTATTGGAATTGGAGAAAATGCAAAAAGAATAGAGGATAGTTTAAGGAAGTATTCGTTAGAGGACGATATAATTTTGGGTCACATAGATAAGAAACAAAGGATTTTAAAGGATAAAGAATATTGCAAGGGTTTTACTATTTTAGGTTATTTGGAAGATTTAAAAGCTATTTTAGATAGAAATAATATCCAAAGGGTAATTATATCAAGTCCTGAGTATAAATATTATGAGATACTTGAGATACTTGAAAGATTAAAAGGTCTTGATGTTACTATACTTATTTTCCCGGGTTTTTTTGAATTCTCTTTAAAAAGATTGAGTGTTCGTGAAATAGGAGGAGTTCCTCTTATGCAAGTTACAAATATTGGTTTTTTTGGAGTCAATCTTTTTTTAAAAAATCTAATTGATTATGTACTTGGTTGTATACTCTTTATATTTTTTATTCCAATTTATTTGATAACTGTGGTTGTAATTAAATTTGATTCAAAAGGCCCTGTGTTTTTTATGCAGAAGAGAATGACTAAAGATTGTAAAGAGTTTTATATGTATAAATTTAGAACAATGTATGTAGACGCTGAAGAAAAATTGGGAGATTTGATAGAGTATAACGAGGCAGATGGCCCATTGTTTAAAATTAGAAATGATCCGAGAGTTACTCGGGTTGGAAAAATATTAAGAAAATTTTCGATTGATGAATTACCTCAGATTATAAACGTTTTAAAAGGGGAACTAAGCCTGGTAGGGCCTCGGCCGCCGCTTCCGGTTGAAGTTGAAAAATATGACGAATGGGAGCTGAGAAGGATGGGGGTTAAGCAGGGTTGTACAGGATTGTGGCAGATAAGTGGAAGAAGTGAACTATCTTTTGAAGAGATGGCAAGGCTGGATCTATATTATATACAAAACTGGTCTATTGAGCTGGATATTAAAATAATTTTAAAGACTATTCCTGTAATACTGTTTGGAAGGGGAGCTTATTGAGGGATGAGTGATTATGGTTGGCTCGGATGATACAAAAAAATATATTAAAGATTTAAAGAAAAAAATTAGAAAAGAAACAGAGGTTTATTGCAGGGATAAAGAAAAGAATAGTATCTATGATTATTTGGATTGGGCAGAGAGAAATGCAAGAATTGGTTTAGATGTACCTTCTTTTAGTAGTTTGTCTATTCCAAAAAGGATAATTTACAGGTGGGCTGGCAGGATTCTTATTAAGGTTTTAAAGATAATCACTATAAACCAGAGGCAGTTTAACTTGTCTATACTTGATGCCCTGAGAAGTATTATCGATGATTGCAACAAACTTAAGTTCAGATTTGCTGAATACAAGACCCAGTCTGATACTAAAATTATGGAACTAAAAAATAAACTGGAAGAGAAGGACATCGAGATTAATAAACTTAATAATATAATAAATTATCTGAAGAATAATTTAATCCAACTGGAGAAAGGAATAAAAAATCTTTCTGGAAGTGTAGGAAAGGATACCAGAAAAATGGGTAAAGCTAGATTGCAAAATTTAACTAGAGAGATCGATCACAGCCTGGATTCTCTTTATGTTTTTTTGGAAGATAATTTAAGAGGCAGCCGTAAGGAAATAAAAGAGCGCCTAAATGTTTATATTCCTATTATAAAAAAGGCAAATGTCGGGACGAAAGACTCTTCCGTACTGGATATAGGCTGCGGCCGTGGCGAGTGGTTGGAATTGTTAAAGGAAGCAAATTTACATGCTAGAGGATTGGATCCAAATAAAGTCATGGTGGAGATTTGCAAGGAAAGAGGACTTGATGTTATAGAAGCCGAAGTGTTTTCTTTTATGAAATCTGTTTCCAATGACAGTCTTGGCGCTGTTACCGGATTTCACCTTATTGAGCATTATGGATTTGATTTTTTAATTAAACTGCTGGACGAAATATTGCGTGTATTGAAACCAGGTGGACTGGTAATATTGGAAACTCCAAATCCTGGCAATGTTTTGGTAGGCAGTTACAGTTTTTATCTGGATCCTACCCATAATAAGCCATTGCCAAGCTTGTTGGTTAAATTGGCTTTAGAATCCCGAGGTTTTATTAATATAGAGGTTATTGATATCAATCCCTATAATGATGATCTTAAATTAAAGGAAGATGATTCGGAGACTTCAAAGCGGTTCAATGATTATTTTTACGGACCTCAAGATTATGCAGTAGTAGGTTATAAAATATGAAGAATATAGCTATTTGTACTTCAGTGGTTTCTAATGGTGATGCAGTAAGCAACGACGTTCTAGGCATGTTTGACGTCCTCAGTAAGCAGAATCTTAACGTAAACATTTTTGCAGAAAACATCTTTATTTCGGATAAGTATAAGATAGTAAAAAGTATTGATTGTATTGGTAATTTTATTAAACATAATGAAGATGTAATAATATACCACCTGTCTGCCGGGTGGTTTAAAGGTATGGATATATTGACCAGGCTGGATTGTAAAAAAATTATAAAATACCATAATATAACTCCACCTTATTATTTCTATGGATTTAGCTCGAATCATGCCGAGACTTGTAGAGGTGGTATAGAACAGTTAAATATTATTGCTAATTTGGATTTAGAAATTTATTTAAGTGATTCCAGGTTTAATATGTTAGGCATGATCTCCGAGGGTGCCAAAGCCTCGAAGTGTTTTATTATCCCCCCGTTTAATACTATAGGGGAATTAAAAAACCTTAAACCTGATTTTAACATAATAGACAAATATAATGATAATAAAGTGAATATTTTATCTGTGGGTAGAGTAGTTCCTAATAAAGGATTTTCAGAACTTATTGACGCTTTTGCCTTATATAACGAGCATTTTAATAAAGAAAGTAGATTGATCATAGTGGGTAATAGACATCAATGGCTATCTGCTTATATTGATTATTTGGATTATAAAGTAAGATATATGAACCTCGACAATTCTGTCATATTTACCGGTAAAGTCAGTGATGAGCAATTGAAATCGTATTTTCTTGTTTCCAGAGTTTTTGTCCTGACAAGCTATCACGAAGGTTTTTGTTTGCCTTTGGTTGAAGCTATGAGTATGAAAATTCCTGTTGTAACTTATGGTTCAACCGCAGTTGCCGATACGGTTGGTGATGGTGGAATAGTATGGGAGGATTTAGACATTAACCTAATTACCGCTACAATTGATAAAATCGTTACCAGTGGAAATGATTATTTTTTCCTGGGAGAAGCAGGTTGGAGAAGATATAAAAATAATTTTACAAATAAAATAATTAAACAGAAATTTTTAAATATTATTGGTAAGTACCTATGAGAAAATTGGCTATTGTTGTTCAAAGATGTCATGAAAAAATTGTTGGTGGTTCTGAAGCTGAAGCATGGCATTACGGGAATTTGTTAAAAAAAAGTTATGAGGTTCACATTCTAACCACAACTGCAGTAGATTTTGAAAAATGGAAAAATGTGCTGGATGAAGGTGATGAAATCATACATGGGATATGTATTAAAAGATTTAAGGTTTCACAGGGTAGAGCAGACTATTGGGAAGAGATTCATAGACGGCTTTTAGAAGAATTTGGAAATACGAAGAGACTCATTGAATGGCCTGCTCCTCTTCAGGAAGAATTCATATATAAACAGGGGCCATACTCAAATGATTTAATGAATTTTTTATCTGAAAAAAGCTGGCAATACAAAGCTGTGATATTTCTGACCTATCTTTATCCCACAACTTATTTTGGGATGTTTAATGTTCCACGGCATAAGATTTTATTTGTACCGACCTTGCATGATGAGCCATCGGCTTATCTTTCCGTTTATAAATATATGGCTAAGAGAACGAGAATTATTCTATGGAATACAGAGAGTGAGTATCATTTTGGCAAGTCGTTATGGGGAGAATTACCAGGCTGTGTAATTGGCATGGGAGTAGAAACAAAAAAGTTTCCTCCTGCCAATTTAAATTTTCCCTATATATTATATTGTGGGAGAATTGATATAAATAAAGGTTGCAACCAACTAGTCGATTACTTTTTAAAATATAAAAAGGATAACCCATCTAATTTACATTTAATATTGACTGGAGATAATAAGATTAAAATCCTATCAAGCAGGGATATTATATTTAAGGGCAATGTATCTGAGGGAGAAAAATTTAGATTAATGAGTGGAGCTGATATCTTTATTATGCCGTCCCCCAATGAAAGTTTTAGTATAGTCACTCTTGAAGCAATGGCTCAAAAGACTTCTATACTGGCAAGTAACGGTTCGGAGGTTATAGTCGAACATATAAGAAGAAGTGGTGGAGGGCTGCTTTATCATGATTATAATAGTTTTAAGAAAGGTATTGATTATCTTTTAAAAAATAAAAGTGAAGCTGGTAAAATGGGGGAGAGAGGCAGGGAGTATGTTGTGAAGAACTATGATATAAAAAATATATTTACTAAACTTAAAAGTCAGATTGAAGCTATTGATTAGGTTTATAAAATAAATATTTTAGTATTAGATTGGATTCTGTAAAATCTGGTTGGAGCTTAAGAATAAAGATGATAAAAAATTTTAAAATACTTTTTTCATACAGAGAGCTTCTTTTTAGTCTTACAAAGAAAGAGCTTAAGGTTAAATATAGGGGGTCGGTTTTAGGCTTTTTCTGGTCCCTTTTAAATCCTATACTGACCATGCTGGTATATACTTTCGTTTTTTCAATTGTGCTGCGGGCAGGAATAGAAGAATTTGCAATTTTTTTAATCTGTGCCTTGCTTCCATTTAATTTTCTTTCTAATTCAGTCAACTATAGTACGGGAAGTATTATTTCCAATAGCAATCTTGTGAATAAAATTTATTTTCCCAGAGAAATACTTCCTCTGTCTATTGTGTTTGCCAACCTTTTTAACTTTCTTTTGGAGCTTGTTGCCTTATTTATTGCGCTTGCTGTTCTTGGATATAGATTCTATTTATTTCTTTATGTATTACCCATATTGATATTTATACAGTTCTTCCTGGTCGTGGGCATGACTCTGCTGGTATCGGCCTTAAATGTGTTTTTCAGGGATCTTCAGCATCTGATAACTATCATCATGATGGTATGGTTTTTCGGTACCCCTATTATCTATCCTTTGCAGATGGTCCCGGAAAGATTTCAATTTATAATAAAACTAAATCCGATGACAGTGTATGCTGCTTACTACAGGAATATTTTCTATTATATAAAATATCCGGAAGGTGCAGGTTTCCCCAGCACTATGGAGACTTTGATTGCTCTTGGGATAACACTGCTTATATTTTTTGTAGGTTATTTTGTTTTTAAAAAATTAGAACCCAGATTTGCAGAGGAAATCTAATCAAATGAACAAAAAAGAGAATAAGTACATGGGGAAAGGGATTAAGGATCCTGGAAATGATGCGGCTGTTGATATAAGGTCTGTATTTAAAAGGTACAGGATTTACCATGAAAAGATCCCAAGCCTGAAAAATACCATTCTCAGGAGAAATCGTACAACGTTTGAAGAGTTCCTGGCTCTGGATGATGTATCTTTCACAGTAGACCACGGGCAGACGCTGGGTATAATCGGACCGAACGGTTCGGGAAAGAGCACCCTGCTTAAACTAATGGCAAATATTCTTCAGCCTACCAGCGGGGAAGTTATTGTGAATGGATCGATGTCGGCACTTCTGGAATTGGGAGCAGGATTTCACCCTGATCTTACTGGAAGAGAAAATGTTTATATAAATGCAGCGATTCTTGGTATGAGGAAGAAAGAAGTCGATAAAAAAATGGACAAGATCATAGAATTTTCGGAACTTGCCAAATTTATTGATACGCCGGTCAAGAATTATTCATCAGGTATGTATATGAGACTGGGATTTTCTGTTGCAATTAATGTCAATCCGGATATTCTGCTTGTTGATGAAGTCTTGGCTGTGGGAGACCAGGCTTTCCAGGCAAAGTGCTATAAAGTCATTTATAATTTCATGAAAAAGGGTAAGACGATAATAATAGTTTCGCATGACCTGGATACTATTTCTGATTTATGCAACAAGGTAATATTTTTAAAGGATGGAAAGATAGTAGATATGGGCAAGCCATTAAATATAGTAGTGAAATATAGAGCTTATATTGAAGAGCTGGAGAAAAAGAGAATTATTGAACAGCAGAGCATAGAAAGAAAGAAAATATTCAAGACTGTGATAGAACGCAACAGAAAAATAGTCAATGGAGAAGAAATAATAAAACTGGCTGACTCGAGTGTAAGCGGAGAAACTATTAAAAGATTTGGAAGCGGGGATGCCGAGATTCAAAATATAAAGCTCCTGGACAGCAAGGACAGAGAGATTGATTTTTGTGAGTATGGAGATAATGTTAAAATAGTTTATGAGGTGCTGTTCAAGAAAAAAATTGAGGAACCTGTGTTTGGGATAAGGATTAAAGACTTCAGGGGCAATGTTGTATACGGGACCAATACAAGATTGAATAATATAAAAACAGGGACATTTAAAAAGGACGATTTGATAAAGGTAATTTTTAACCAGAAGATTCCTTTGATAGGCGGAGAGTATCTTATTTCATCTGCCGTAGCATATAAGGACAATATGACCTACTGTGATTGGGTAAATGATATGTTTACAATAAATGTTATAAGCAGAAAAATAGCTGAAGGTGTTGCAGATTTAAATTCAAGAATAGAAATAAAAAATGATACCGGCAGATAAATTTCTTAACAGCATAGTTTTTTATAAATTTCTAAAGTTTTTCCGGCTGTATTTGTCCAGTTGAATTTCTTTGCCTGCATTAGTGATTTTTTCTTAAGTCTATCTTTTATATTGTTGTTTTGGAGTATATATAATATTTGTTTTTGAAATTCATTATAATTTTTCGGTGGAACGGCTATTCCGGCATTACCAATCACTTCTTTTAAGGCTGAGTTGTTTGATGTTATTAATGGGAGTCCACAGCTCATCGCTTCCAGAGGAGGCAGGCCAAAACCTTCAAAAAGAGAAGAGTAAACAAAGAGCTCAGCCTGGTTGTATATCTGTACAAGATCAAAGTCCGGGACTCTTCCTATAAACAAGATATCTTCCTTGTAAGGGCTCTTATCTCTCTCCTCGTAAGTGGCTTCACTCTTCCAGCCGGTCCTGCCCGCTATTACAAGCTTATAATCGAAGCCGGTGCTTTTCTGTTTTAATTGATTGAAAGATTTGATCAGTGTTATAAAATTTTTTCTGGGCTCAATAGTCCCTACTGAAAGTATATATTTCTTATCTATTTTGTACTTTTTAAGTATGTTTTTATCGATCTTGTTTGAAGTCAGAATTTTAAATGTCCTGTCTGAGGCAAGATAGACCACATCCACTTTACGAGGATCTATTTTAAAGAATTTTACAATATCATTTTTGGTGCTTTTTGAATCAGCGATTATCTTCTTTGAGATATGTGCATTTCTCCTGACGTCTCTTGTATATTTTTTTATGAACCACTCAAAATTAAATTCCGGAAACCTTATGAAGGCCAGATCATGAATTGTCAGGATTATATTCTTATTTAGAGTAGGGGGAATGAGATAATCGGGGCAGTGCAGTATATCTGCTTTAAAGCCTAGAAATTCAATGGGAGGGAATCCGAATCTGTCCCACAGACCAAGGTTTTTTTGGGAAGTTTTATATAATTTCAGTTCAACCCTGCTTTTTTTAAAATCCTTTTTTATGTTATATACAATCTCGATATGTGTTTCTAAAGTATACCTTCCGGTAAGAATATAGATATTTTTTTTATCGATTTTAAGTAAGTTTTTTACAAGGTTTATTATGTATCTGCCGGCACCGATATCCGGGCCATGATTTAGCAGGGTTGATATATCGATTCCGATTCTTAAAATTTTATCTGTCATTGTAGTTTATCTATAAATTTATGGACTGAAGTGGGTTCATATTCTAATTTACTATGAAGAATATTTTTAAACAAGCTGGTTTCAGTTTTAAATTTAGTGTCTTTCAGGTTCATCAGATAATTAACATATAATCCATATCTTTCATTTCCCATAAGGGAAAATAACCTGCGGTAAGACTGATAAAGATTATCTATGGAATAAACTGGTTCATTTTTTACGATATCGAAATAAACTTCCTCTCCCCAGCTGTATCTTATAATATCGGTATCAAATATCTGTCTGGAGAACTGGATAAACTGTCTTTTGTTCTTAAGATATCTTATACTTTTTTTAAACTCACTTATTATTTTCTTGGCAGTTGCTTTAAGGTTGATGTCTTTTAAGTTCTGTTTCTGGATATTAAGTTCATTTGAAATGATTCTATTAAGGTTATGCAGTTCCGCATTTTTATAGGCTGTTTTTAAAAGATTCAGCTTCTGGTAATAATATTTTGTCTGAAAAGCAGTAGCTTCATCTCTAAAGCTGTATGCATATTTATGATAACATATGGCAGGGGAACAGGACCGGAATCTGTATCCATGAAGATTTGCCCTGTAGCAGAAGTCAACGTCTTCATAAAATAAGAATAAAGTAGGGTCGATTAGCCCAACCTTATTTTCAAGAAAAGCATCGCGTTTTATCAGGCAGGATACAAAAGATACTCCAAAGATATCTTCTTCTTTATTGTACTGGCTTAGATCTAACTGCCCCAGTCCGTAATGGCCTATATAAAAATTTTCATCAATATAGATGCCCGTACTTTCTAAAAAATCTTTCTGGTAGTAAAGTTTGATTTTTGGAGCTACACCTAAATATGTGCTTTCAAGACTGTTAATGTAGTTTACCATTTGTTCGACAGCATCGTGATTGTATATCAGATCAAAATTTGATATTAAGACCAGATCCGAGCCGGCATATTTTAGGGCCTGGTTTATACCTTCTCCCAGGCCGAGATTCTTTTTTGAAAATATTATCTTTATATCTTTAAATTCTCTTTTTATATCCTCAAGAACATTAATGGTGGAGTTATTGTCAAAAATAATGATATCAATGTTCTTGAATGATTGGTTCTTAATAGAATCCAGGCATTCTTTCAGTACAGGATAACTTGAGTTGTAGTTGACAATGATTACTGACACATCTTTACCCCACAATGGTTTGTGTCTGTCGATAGAAGGTTTGGCTTTGATATCCGAATCAGCTATATTAAGCATTTTTTTAATTATCCTGTGATATTTTTTTACACTATTCTCCCAGGTAAATTTTTTGGCATATTCTAAGGCATTTTTTCCCATTTCTATTCTCAGCTTTGGATTTTTAATAAGGTTCTCTAATTTCTTTGTAAATTCACTCCGGTTCTTTACTACAAATCCTGTCTTCCCGTTTCTGGAGATTTCGGAGTGGGCACCGATATCATAGCAAAGGGTCGGTCTCTGGAAACTGTGAGCTTCTGCAATAGGCAGGTCAAATCCTTCCCAGTGTGAACAGGTAGTATAAATATCACAGGATTTGTATATTAAAGGCATAAGTTCTTCCGGAGCGTTGCTTATAGATAATACTCCCTGGTTCTTGAGCAGTTCTTCATCATTTTTTGTGCCATATCCCACTGCAAGAAGTTTTACATTTTTATATTTGTTTGAAATGTTTTGATAGATGCCAATAAGTTCTGACAATCCTTTATAAGGCTGATTGGTAAGGTTTAATCTTCCTACAAACAGGAGAAGTATGTCTTCCGGGCCTGCCCCTATCTCGTTTCTGAAGTTCTTGATCTTTTCCATGCCGATCGTCTTTTGCTGGTAATGGTCACAGCCATTGTAGATAAAAGAAGCTTTTTCCTGTAGATTTTTGGACAGGCAATTTAATAAATATTTGGAGACAGTCACAATTTTATTTGCTTTTTTAAAATATGAGATATTCTGGCTTATCTCCATATATTTATATCTCAATCTTCTTTTTGACGGCAGTCCGCTGACTGATATTATTCCATGGTCAACCACTAAAACCGGTTTGCTTAATTTTGGTATTAAACTATAGAAAGGAAATGACTGTATAATAAAAAGGTCAATATCTTTGCTGTTAAGGTAAGGGACTAATTTTCTAATTCTTCTTTCATAAACTATCGGATTTACATCAGGTTTGAAGTAGTGGAATTTCTCTATATTGTATGACTTTCGGTTTATAAAAGTCTCATCGAAGTAATTGCAGTAAACTTTACAATCATAGCCTATTTTTGCCAGGCCGTCTGCCAGCCTGTCTACTACCAAGTCAACACCATGGCCTTTTATCATTCTGTCGGTTATAAAAGCTATATTTATTTGTTTCATGTTTTAAAACTTTTTTATATTTTATGATAAATACGATTCTAAAGCTTAAAATTATAAATTAAATTTTATCATTATATCAATTATAAAGGAAAATATTTATAAACGAGGCAAATTGTAAAAACCATTTTATTGTTTTTATTATGATATGGATTACATCCTGGTTTACTTATGGATAGATTTTATGTAAAAAAATAAATTGTCTGTTATAATTTACTCTAATCTGTCTAATGTTTTAAGATATAAATTTTAGGAGATTAATTTTTATGAAAGATATTCTTACTTTCCCCAAGGCTTCAGTATTGATTGTTAATCTTAACGGAGAAAAATATTTAAAAGAGTGTCTTAATAGCTTAAAAGATTTGAACTACCCTCAGGATAAACTGGAAGTCATAGTAGTGGATAATGGTTCAACTGACAGATCCCTGGTTTTAATAAAGCAGAATTATCCCAATGTGAAGATAATTGAAAACAGCAGGAATATAGGTTTTGCTTATGCAAATAATCAGGCTGCAAAAGCCGCTGAAGGTGAATATATAGCTTTTTTAAATAATGACACCAGGGTTGATAAAAACTGGCTGATTGAACTCTTAAGACCTATTTATAAAGATAAAGAGATTGTAGCTTCAGGTTCAAAAGTTCTTTCTATAGATGGAAAGAAAATAGATTTTATAGGCGGTATGATAAATTTTGAGGGAAAAGGTTTCCAGATTGATTACGGCACACCGGTAGAAAATGATAACCATGACAGATACATGTTTCTTCCCTTTGTAAACGGCGGGTCAATGATGATAAACAGGAAAGTTTTTCTTGATGCCGGTGGTTTTGACCAGGATTTTTTTGCTTATTATGAAGATGTTGACCTGGGCTGGAGGCTCTGGGTGCTGGGTTACAAGGTTGTATTTGCCCCGCAATCTATTGTCTACCATCATCATCACGGGACTTCAAGAGCTTTTAGTGAAGATAGGCTTAGATTTTTAAAGGAAAGAAATTCTCTTTATTCTGTTTTTAAAAATTATGATGATAGCAATCTTGCCAGAGTGCTTTCTGGTTCTCTGGCAAATGTTTTTAACCGTATCTTTACGGATTTTAAATTTGATTATAAAAACTATTATGATCTGAGTATCAGCGCTGGTGACCAGAGAAAGATTACTCCCCGGGCAATAAAGTATGAACCATTAAGTTCACTTATGGCTGTAAAGAATTTCCTGGATGAATTGCCGGAGCTTACCAGGAAGAGGAAAAATATACAGGAAAAAAGAAAAAGGGATGATAAAGCAATCTTCTCTTATTTCAAAGGGCAATTCCTGGCAGTTTCACCTGACAAAGATTACCAGGAAAAACAAATAAATCTTTTAAAATCCCTGGGTATTTATGGAGTTTTTGAAAAAGAGATAAAAAGAAAACTTCTTATAATATCAAGCGAAGTCGTCTCCGGGGAAATGGCAGGCCCAGCGATAAGGGTTTGGAATTTTGCTCAGGTTCTATCCCAGTACATGGAAGTCATACTGGCTGTTCCAAATAAAGTCGATCTGCCTGAACAAAATTTTAAAATAATTCAGTTTACAGATGACAGCAAGTTAAAAGGGATTATAGAGCAGGCTGATATTATACTAAGCGGGGGGATGGCTTTTGCTAAATACAGAAGTATAAAAGATTCGGGAAAGTATTTGATCATAGACATTTATGACCCTTATAATCTGGCGACACTTGCCGAATACAGCTCCGAACCTATAAAAAAGAGGCTGGAAATACATAAATCTATACATAATATTTTCAATGAGCAGTTTTACTACGGAGATTTCTTTATATGTGCTTCAGAGAGGCAGAGGGATTTCTGGCTTGGCATGCTGGCGGCGTTAAACCGGGTTAATCCATACTCTTACAATCAAGATCCTACTCTGAAAAAAATGATAGATATAGTTCCGTTCGGTCTTCCATCTGCAAAGCCTGTTCATACCACCGGTGTATTAAAAGGCAAGATAAGTGGTATAAACAAGGACGATTTTGTGATTATCTGGGGAGGAGGGATCTATAACTGGTTCGATCCACTGACCTTGATCAAAGCAATGGCAGAAATAGCAAAGATGAGAGATGACATAAAATTGTTCTTTATGGGTATAAGGCATCCCAACCCTGAAGTCAAGGAACTCCGGCTGGTAAATGATACGGTTAGTCTTGCCAGGAAATTAAATGTGTATGATAAAAATGTCTTTTTTAACTTTGGGTGGGTTGACTATAATGACAGGCAGAATTATCTGCTGGAATCGGATGCAGGAATAATAACTCATCCGGAACATATTGAGACCAGATTTTCATTTAGAACCAGAATACTAGATTACCTCTGGGCAGGTTTGCCGGTAATTTCAACCAGAGGTGATTACCTGAGCGATCTGGTTGAGAGAAAAGGTCTTGGTATAACTGCAGGAGATGGTGATGTCCAGGGAATTGTTAATGCTGTTATAAAGCTTGCTGATGACAAACAATTTTATAATCGATGCGTAGAAAATATAGAGAAATTGGCAGAAGGTTATAACTGGGAAAAGATATGCCGACCCATTATAGACTTTTGCCGGGATCCGGTATCAAGTGCCCTTAAAGATAGGAAATCTGATAGTATAAACAGCAATGGAAATAGTGACTTATCAGCTAAAAAAATCAAATCGTCAGGGAAAGGCAGCTCTTATCTCATAAAGAGATTTTTTTATCACTTCTTCAGAAGTGGTCCAAGGCAGACTTCAAGATTTATATCTAACTACTTGAAAAGTAGATAAA
The DNA here is from genome assembly GCA_964578625.1 of uncultured Actinomycetota bacterium. GTDB lineage: Bacteria > Actinomycetota > Humimicrobiia > Humimicrobiales > Humimicrobiaceae > CAZBSE01. Next base: position 75,036 of record CAZODQ010000001.1, on the reverse strand, counting down.
GAAGGATTTAGAGAGGTTCTTAAAATAAAAATAGAAGATAGATAGTATTTTAGAAATGGATATAAAAAACCAGAATAGGAAGTCAAGTAAAAGAGGACTTATACTAAGAATCATAAATATTGTTATTGTGGTAGGTTTTGGGGCATTTCTGGTTTATTATCTTCTGGGTAAAATAAGTATTGGGCAGATAAAGGATGCAATTACGGAAGTAGATAGACTTTCTGTTATAATAGCCCTGGTCGTATTGTCAGTAAGCATTTTTATCAGGACATACCGTAAGAATATACTGGTTGGATCCAAGAGGGTCAGTATGGCGGATATGTTTCTGGTAGTCCTTGTCAGGAATGCTTTTAATATGGTGCTTCCCGCGAGGACCGGCGAATTATCCTATGTTTATGTGCTTCAGAGAAAGTTCAAGTTTCCCCTGGAAATCGGCGTATCCACTTTGATGATAGTGCTGATATTTGACCTAGTAATTGTTTTTTCGCTTATCGTAATTTCCGTCATCGTAGTTCTAATCAATAAATTTTCGGGTTCCTACCTGGCGGTTGTCCTTATAGCTGCGGTACTTCTTATCGTTCTTCTTCTGGTTTTATTTTATTTTTCAAAAGTAATCGGATTTTTACTTATGATTATAGATAAGATTCTATCCAGATACAGGATCGGTAAAAACAGAGTAGTACGGATCATCTATAAAAAAATGGTTGATATAAATAAAAATATTGAAATAATACAAAAAAGAAGAATATACTGGAAAGTATATCTTTCTTCGATTGCAATAAGAGTTTTGAAATTCGGTTCATATTATATGATGATTTATGCTATATTGAAGCCGGAGGGATACACTTTTGCAGAGCTGAATTTCTGGATAATATTTCTGGCTGTAGTGGCTGCGGAGATATCTGCCGTGCTTCCCACTCATGCTCTTGCGGGCTTCGGGACTTATGAAGGAGCTTTTTTGCTGGTGCTTGGTATACTGGGATTTAAAATAACCGGAATTACATGGGAGGCAGTTGCATTTGGTTATCATATAATTACACTGGCATTTATCGTTACTCTGGGAGTTATAGCCACAATTATACTAAGTATGCCGTTTTATAAAGTAAAAGGAAATAATAAAACGCAAATTTTAAAAAATTAAAAGCAGGATTATTCTATTAAAAAATGAAAAAATTTTTCGATAAGATAGGAAGTTTAATAGTTACTAAAGAGATTTTCGAGGACAAAAAGTCGCTGAGAACCCTTTATAAATACTTCATGATAGGCCTGCTGGTAAGGTTCATTTTTCTGCCGTTTTTTTTTCAGAGAGACCTGCTTTCAACCTATCAGAGAGCTGCTGAAACAATTTCTACCAAAAATCTGGGATTAGATAACCTGCAGATAATTACCAATATGATTCATACTACGTATCTGTTTATAATAAAATCAATATTTCCGGCAATAAATAAGTTATTTCCCATTCTGCTGGAGAAGGATACCTGGATATCCTGGATACAGTTCAACAGCAGTTATAATGTATTTACCGTGCTGACCCTTTTTAAAATATTATATCTTCTTTTCGATATAGTATGCATGTTTTTGATCCTGAGGATTTCCTTCGATGGGGAGCCCAAAAATAAACTGCGGGTTTTTAAATTCTGGATATTTAATCCCATATTATTATTTGTGGTATATATCTTTGCCAGGCACGATATCATTGCGGTGTTTGTTACTCTTATTGCACTGCTTCTGGCGAAAAAAGATAGGAAATATTGGGCAATTCTAGCACTTGCAGTTGCCATAGCTCTGAGGTTTTTCCCCATAATGATACTTCCTCTTCTGGTGTTATATCTGGCGCGTACCAAAAAGGATTATATTTTATTACCTCTGGCAGGATTTTCCGGTATGGCGGCAGTGGAACTTTTATGCCGCTTTATTTTTGGCAAGAGTGTTATAATACCACTGCTTCAAACCAAGCATTTCGAGTATCTCCTTTCCACGAAGTTTGATCTCGTAGGCGGGTCTCACAGCAGCATTTTTGTTTTTATTGCAGTGTATGTATTTATAATCCTTAGTTTTTTACATATCAGAAGGAAAAGTTTCGATTTACTTTTAAATTACGGGGCAATTGTATTCCTGGCTTATGTGGGCATCTGTTACTTCCATCCCCAGTATGTATTGTGGACGGTTCCTTTTCTTATAATTATTTTCATAAGGAGAAGATCGCTTTTATACTATCACTGGATCCAATTTTTTTTGCTTATGGTGATATTGATATATTGGGGAGATCTTGTGACTAAATTTGTTTTCGCGCCTATAGATTATAAATATTTTATATATCTGACAGGTATTATCCCTGTTATCGAGCGTTTTTACGATTCTGCCAAATTCGTAAATATATTCAGAAGTGTTTTTACGGGGGTATCGTTATGGATGATTTATCTTATCCATAAAGACAATAAGAAACTGATAGAAAATAAATCAGGTAATAACGGGATTTAAGGAAAAAATGATAAAAGTAACTAATAAAATTATTATACTCTTTCTTGTAGCGGTATTGATTTTAATGCTTCTTACTGGATGTACAGGAATTTTTTATATTCCAGGTGCCAGCTATGGTTATTTTATATGGGAAGAGGACGGCAGCATATTCGTAGAGTGGAGTGTAGACCTTAAAGAAACGAAGTTTGATGGTGTAATTTCTACCGATGGCAAGATAACCAAATACAGCTTAAGAGGACTGGAGGAAGAAAATGATGTAATCTATGTCGGGAGGGATAAAATAGAATTTTCTGCCACTTTAAACGAGAATGACTACTCGGACGGTTTTAGTTTTACTCCTAGTGATTACACTTACCTGGAATTTGATTTAAAAATCAACGATGGATATGATCTTTCCAGAATAAATATAGGTGGCTTTTTAGAGAATCCTGGGGATAATGTATTCAGGATAGAAAAAGATTATTTCAGCCAGCTTGAAATGAAACCCTGGTATAGTAAGCATCCATTTTCCGAATTCTTTTATAAGTTGTATTCAAATAAATACTTCACATTTTTATATCTGTTTATACTGGGCATAATAATCATAGAGATTTTAAGAGTAACAGTTATTGCCGGAAGAAAAAGAAAAATCATATGGATCGCAGTTTCCTATACGGCACTGGCTGTAATCGAGATTTGCATTTACTTTATTTTAAGATTTTTAGTCCTGTCTGGAGCTTAAGGGGATTTTATGGGAAAAATTGTATTAATAGGAGTCGACGGCCAGCTTGGAACTGATATCAATAGTCATTTTAAAAAGAAAGGTATTGAAATTACGGGACTGGTGGGTTTAAAGGATATTGATGTTTGTGATTATAAGGTAAGTGAAAGTGTTTTAAAAAAGGTCAGGCCTGATATAGTTATAAATACGGCTGCCTTTCATGATGTAGACCTTTGTGAAGAAGAGGCCCTTTCTGCTTTTAAAGTAAATGTAATAGGAGTTAAAAATCTGGCATTGATATGCAGGGAGATTGATATCCCGCTTGTACATTTCAGTACTGATTACATATTTGATGGTAAAAAAAATGTACCTTATGTAGAGGATGATTGCGCCAGACCGCTCAGCCTGTATGGAATATCCAAACTGGCGGGAGAGCAGGTAATACGGTATATCCTTGATAAGTATTATATAGTAAGGTTAAGCGGGCTTTACGGCCATGCAGGATGTGTCGGCAAAGGGAGCACTAATTTTGTAGAGTCGGTAATAAAATTAGCTGAAGAGAAAGGGGAAATAAGAATAGTAAATGATCAAATACTTACCCCGACCAGCACTCTGGATGTTTCAGAAAAGCTTTTTGAGTTGATACAAACCGGAAAATATGGTATTTACCATATGACAAATACCGGGATCTGTTCATGGTATGAGTTTGCCTGTGAAATATCCAGGCTTATGAAATTAAATACAAAGGTGATACCCATCACTACTGAACAGTTTGGAGCAAAAGCAAGAAGGCCGTATTATTCTGTTCTGGATAACTTTAATTTGAGGAAAATCGGACTGTCTGATTTAAAAAACTGGAAGGAAGCACTGAAAGATTATATTAAGAGCAGAAACAGATAAGTCTAAAGAAAAAATTTTTTATACCACAAACTTAAATTTACCAGGGCCCATAGAATATGATTATAGTTGTGCTTTAATTCCGAATGTTCCTTTATAAGAAGTGATAAATATGGACTATTGAAATTCTCTCTGATAATAGGCGATTTTCTAAAGAGGTCTGTCATATAATCTTTTAATTCTTCTCTTAGCCAATTTTTAACAGGCAGGCTGTAACCCTGTTTACCCCTGTAGATGATGCTTTCCGGCAGGAAGTTGTATTTTTTTAGAGTTTTTCTGAAAATATATTTGGTAGTCAGTTTATTAAGTTTCAAGCCGGCCGGAATAGAAGCGCAGAGTTCCACGACTTCATGATCCAGGAAGGGAACTCTTACCTCTAAAGAAGTAGCCATACTCATTTTGTCAATTTTCATAAGGACACTATCGGCCATAGTGAGTTTTATATCCACAAAAATATCCCTGTCTATTTGATTTACAGAATTGCAGATCTTCGAAAAATAATATATAGGAATAAAAGGGGTAAAAGATATGTTACCTTGAGAATGTTTATTAAGGATATTTTGTTCTATTTTTGGATTCAGGAAGTACTGCCAGCGCATAGCTCCTGCTTCTTCAGGATAAAGTGTTCCTTCCATATAGCGCTTAAGCATGTTAATAGCACCTTTTTTTTGGGGCTGGTCAGGCAGCTTAAGGACGAGTGGTGATAAGATCTTTTTTCTAATAAAAGACGGAAAAATATTATAGTAGCGGTTTATTTTTGCTGCTTTAAACCTGTCATATCCCAGGAATATTTCGTCTCCTCCTTCTCCGCTAAGACACACTTTTACTTTTTCTCTTGCTTTACAGCTAATAAGGTAAAAAGGAATAGTGGAAAGGTCGGTCATAGGTTCGTCTAAATGATAAAGGCTTCTTTCGATATCTTCCGGTGAGACCGGATCGATCATCAATACATTATGTTCGGTATGAAAAAAATCGGAGACTATTTTAGCATAAGGAAGCTCTGAAAAAGTTTTATCTTTATATCCTATGGAAAAGGTCCGGACCTTATTTGGATATAGTCTGGAAACAAAACCTACAACAGTGCTGGAATCGAGCCCTCCGGATAAAAAAACACCCAAAGGAACATCACTGATCAAACGTCTTTTTACGGATTTTTCCAGAGCAGCAAATATCCTGTCCGCTGCTTCTTCTTCATTAGATATTTCTGGTTTGAATTTTAATTCCCAGTATTTTGTGATTTGCAGGTCACCGTTTTTAAAAATGGCGTAATGTCCCTGCCGGAGTTTGTAGATGTTCTTGAACATGGTATCCGGAGCAGGAACGAATTCATATCCCAGGTAATAATACATGGATTGGAGGTTCACCTCCCTTTTTACACAATCTGCTTCAAGTATGCTTTTTATTTCTGAGCCGAAGATTAATTTCCCATCTTTTAAGTAATAATATAAAGGTTTGATCCCAATTCTATCCCTGGCCAAAAAAAGTTCCTTTTTTTCTTCGTCCCATATGGCGAAGGCAAACATACCGTTAAATTTTTCAAGGCACTTAGGGCCAAATTCTTCATAGCTTTTTAAAACTACTTCAGTATCGGTATGGCTGTTAAACTTATAACCTCTTGCAATTAGTTCTTTTTTTATATCAGGGAAGTTATATACTTCACCGTTGTAAACAATCCATAGCTTTCCATTTCTATCGGACATCGGTTGGTTTCCCTTAACGGAAAGGTCAATGATACTCAAACGAGCATTTCCCATGGATAATGAAGGAAAAGTCTTTGTGCCGCTGGCATCCGGTCCTCTGTGGTGAATTTTTTGGACCATTTTTTGAATGAGTTTTTCGTCATCCCAGTTAAAACCGCAGATTCCACACATAATATTAATTCCTGAATATTATTTTATAAATTTTACTTACTGATATAAAAATTTGAATATTGGTTATCTATTTTTAGAGATAATTGTTATCTTTATACCACTTTGCTGTTCTTTTTAAGCCTTCTTCGATCCCTACTCGTGGATTATAGTTTATTTCTCTTCTGGCTTTGTCAATTTTAAAAGCCCGGTTCTGTCTGTACCAATCAACCCGCCGCCTGAATAGAGGAGGGGATATTTTAAAGGGCATACAGATGAATTCGCATAAACAGGCTGCTATGTATAAAGGGAAAAAGGGCAGTTGAATAAATTTTACTTTTATGCCCATCGACTGGCCGATTTTTTTAACCAGTTTTTTAATTGTAAAATACTGCTGGTCAGCAATAATGTAAGTTTCGGCGTTGATTTTGTTACTTTCCCAGGCTGCATAGAACCCATCATTAAGATTATCTATATATACGGGATGGTATAAAGCTTTTCCGTTTCCGAACATATAAAATTTACCTTTTTTAGCAAATCGAAATAGATAAAAAAATCTTTCAGGATCACCGGGACCGTATATAGCGGTTGGTCTTATAATGACACTCTTAAGTCCCTTTGCGGTAAACTCCTTTACCACTTTTTCACCTTCGTATTTAGTATATTGATAATAATCAACCGGTACTATTGGAGAATCTTCGTCGCCAGGTGGATTTTTAATATCTCCATGCACACCCTGGGTTGAACAATAAACAAATTTCTTTAGGGGCTTTTTAAGCGCTTCTTCACAAAGAATACGGGTTCCTTCCACATTGACGTTCAAGTAAGTTTTTTTCGTAGCATTAATCTGCCTGAAGGCTGCGGCAAGGTGAAAAACACCTTGTATGCCATCTAAAGATTTTTTTACTGTTTCTCTATCAGTAACCGATCCCAGAGTAATGTTTGCTCCTTTTTTTATAAGATGGTCATATAGAATGCCTTTTTGATTATCCAATGCCGAAACGTTGTGTCCTTTGTTTATTAAATATTCTACCAGCCTGCTTCCTGTGAAACCGGTCCCACCTGTTACTAATAATTTCAATTTTTCTTCCTTTCCTTAAAGAATTTAATAGCAGTTAACCAGTTTAAATGATAAAGTAATTTTTCAAACTATTAAAAATTCTCACGAAATCGTTTCCGATATTTTATAACATTTAGTATTAATAGGAAAGATTTCTGCCGGAAAAACATGTAAAATTATTTTTTATTGCTGTTGAAAAACCAGCTTTTCCAGGCCTTCATTGAATTTAATTATGGGGGTGTAGTTAATGTCCTTTTTTATTTTTTCTATTGATGCTAAGCTGTGTTTTATATCCCCGATTCTTTCTTTTGTATATATCGGTTTTATTTCCTTTTTAAAGTATTTTGCTAATAGGGTAATAATTTTATTTAAGCTGATATTCTGTCCGCATGCGACATTATAGTAATTTCCATATATATTTTCATTTTCAATAAAAGCGGCCAGGTAATTTGCGTAAATTACATTATCTATATAAGTGAAATCCCTGGTCTGGTTTCCATCACCGTATATAACTGGAGATTTGTTGGCTGTTATTTTTTTTAAAAAAATGGGAATGACTGCAGAATAAATTGAATCAGGATTTTGCCTTCCGCCAAAAACATTAAAATAACGCAGGGAAATGGTCTTAAGACCATATAATTTATAAAATAATCTGCAGTAATATTCTGCGGTTAATTTGGTCACCGCATAAATTGATTTTGGATTGGGCGGCATAGATTCATCTTTAGGAAGTTTTTCCGAATCCCCGTAAATGGATGAGGATGATGCGTATATAAATCTTTTTACTTTATTCTCTACAGAAGCTTTCAGTAAATTTAAGGTCCCTTCTATATTGGCAGCGTTAGAATCAAGTGGTTTTTCTATAGACCTCTGTACGGAACCTAAAGCTGCCTGGTGCAGGACAATATCAATACTTTTTGTATTTGTAAGACATTCATTATAATCTGTTATATCACCATTTATAAATTCAAAATAAATGTTTTCATTTTCTCTTGAAGCATTGGATAATGCATCGTTAATGTTTTTCTTAAAGCCTGTAGACAGATTATCAAGCCCTTTTACCAGTGCTCCTTTTTTAAGAAAGAATTCGGTAAGATGAGAGCCAATAAATCCTGCACAGCCTGTAATTAGAATTTTTTTATCTTTATCTATAGTTAATTTCTCTAAATCCAATGCTAAATTCTCCAGTATCTGAAGCCCAGTTTTTCAATATTTTCTTTATCGAAGATCCATTTTATATCAAATACAAATGGATTGTCTCTAGTCATTTTTGATTTTAATTCTATAAGGTTCGTTTTTTTAAAATAGTTATGTGCCACACAGAAGACAGCAGCGTCAATGTTATTTATTTCTCCAAATTTTATAAGGTCAATTCCGTAAGTTTCCTTAACTTCTATAGTGTTTACAATAGGATCAAATATCTGAACGTCAATATTGTGCTGGATTAGATAATTGTATATATCAATTACTCTTGAGTTTCTAGGATCTGCTACATTTTCTTTAAAAGATATTCCAAACAGGACAACCTTAAAGTTTGTTTTTTTATTGTGATTGCTAAGTAGTGTTTTAATTATCTGTTCTCCAATAAAAAAACCCATATTATCATTTAGTTTTCGGCCAGTGTTAATTATTTCGGGATAGTAATTAACCTCTTTAGCTTTAAAAGATAAATAATAAGGGTCAACTCCAATACAGTGGCCTCCTACCAAGCCTGGTCTAAAATCTAAAAAATTCCATTTGGTTCTAGCAGCTTCAATAACTTCTTTTGTATCAATTCCTAACTTAGAAAATAAAATGGCTATTTCATTAATAAGAGCCACGTTTATATCCCTTTGTATATTTTCAATTACCTTTGCTGCTTCAGCTATTTTTATACTTTTTGCTTTAAATATTCCGGCTTTAACTACTTTACTATAAACTTTACTTATTATTTCCAGGGAATCTTCATCCTGCGCTGAGACGACCTTTATTATATTTTCTATTGAATGTTCTTTATCTCCTGGGTTTATTCTTTCAGGGGAGTAGCCTGCATAAAAATCTTTTTTGTTTATAAGTTTTGATTCTTTTTCAAGTAGTGGAATGCAGAATTCTTCAGTTACTCCAGGATAAACTGTAGATTCATAAACTATTATTGAACCTTTTGGCATATTTTGTCCTACCAGCCTTGTTGCTTTTTCAACATGGCTTAAATCAGGGTTTTTATAAATATCAATAGGTGTAGGAACTGTTATTATAAAAAAATTTATGTTTTTTAAATCATTAGCATTACTGGTTAGAATGCAATCTATTGAGGATAGTTTACTGGTTTTAACTTCATTATTTTCATCTATTCCGTTTTTTAAATTAGTTATTTTTTCGCTGTTTATGTCAAAACCAATAACCTTAAAATATTTACTGAATGCTACGAGAAGAGGTAAACCCACATAACCAAGGCCAACTACGGCGATTTTTTTTTCCTTGCTTTTTAGATATTCAAACAGATTTTTAATTTCCATCTCTTTTAAATTATAATGATGTAATTATTGTTAGAAAATATTCCAGTTTACTAGTAATTATTTATGTAAATATACATTAAATTTAACTTAAATTCTATTGTTTTCAATTTATATTCTATGTCTGCTTAATATTAATGCTTGACCTGATCGAAAGAAGTTTTAATATCTTTAAAATAGAAGAACAAAGCTGGTAGGGTAGCAATAATAATTGCAATATGGCCAAGCAGCCCTATAGTAAAAGCACCTGTTTTGGAAAGGCCCAGCAAAGAGAAAAAGTATACCAGAAGTCCTTCATTGACTCCAAATCCCTCGAAGGAAATAGGAATTCTTGAGATAAGCTGCACCAGGGGGACTATAAGTAGAAAGTATACAAATGGTATGGATAGGTTTAATGCTCGGCTAGCCAGGTAGTTACCGATTACCGGTACCAACTGTTCCAAAATAGATAGAGCTAAAAACAGGATGAGTATATTTTTATTATTTTTATATTTCGCATAGGATAGATAAAGATTTCTAAATTTATTAAATAAAAAATTTCTGGATAACTTCTCGTTTTTATCTATTTTCCGGAATATAGCTTCGCTAAATGGAATTAACATTAATATGATAAAGAGAAATAATAATACTCCTGCTATTCCCAGAAAACGCCCTATATTCAGTTTAAAAAAAGATATTAAAAACAAAGCTGCAATTGGAGCTAAAACGGCGGAGGCTATAAAACCTAACATCCTTTCCAGTATTACAGAAGATAATACGTCAGTCCCTTTTCGTTTTTCACTATGCAATTTTAAGACCCGAACTATATCTCCGCCGACTGTAGTGGGTAGAAAAGAACCTATGAATGTTCCTATGTAGTAGGTCCTTATAGCACTTACTAAAGAAATACTTGTATCTTTTATCTTAAGCAACAGGTGCCATTTATATGCCATGAAGATTCTATCAAGGGTAACAAGGGCTAAAAGAAGAATGAAATAGTAAATATTTATATTTTTAAAAAGGGAGATCATATCACCAATATTTACCCAGCGCAATAATAGAGTTATCAGTATAATGCTGACTACTAATTGGATAATGAAATTAAATATGCGTTTCCTGCGTTTTAAAAATTCAAGGGGTCTTTTGAAAATAAAATTAAATCTACGTTTCATAAAGTTAAACAGATTTAGATTGAGAAATTTTTTTAAATAATTGTAAAGTTTGCTCAGCAGCTTTCAACCAGCTGAAATTTTTTACATTTTCCAATCCGGCTGCTATAAGCTTCTTTCTTAGATCTATATCACTTAAAACATCATACATTACCTGTGCTATTTCTTTATAGTTATATGGATCTACCAATAATGCTGCTCCGCCGGAAACTTCCGGGGCACATCCTGTTTTTGAACAAATAACCGGACATCCGCAGGCCTGAGCTTCCAGTATAGGTATGCCAAAACCTTCATATAGAGAGGGCAATGCAAGACACTGAGCTGAATTGTAAAGATAAGGAAGATCATCATCCGAAATAAATCCAAGAGTTATTATATCGTTTTGTAAATCGAGTTTATTTATTAAGCATATGTCTTTAGCATATTTCCATCTTTTGAATCCGACTACAATTAATTTGATGGAAATTTTGTTCTTTATTATGTTAAATGCTCTAATAATATTTGAAAAATTTTTCAGCGGGGTTATTCCACCTACAAAAAGTATATATTTATCAGGGAGATTATATTTTTTCTTTATCCTAAGGATATTTTTTATTTGTTTTGTGAATCTGAATCTCTTATGACAAGACCCGTATATAACCTCTATTTTATTCCTATTTACATTGATATATTTCATTAAATCGTTCTTGCCTGTGTTTGTCATAACAATAATTGCATTTGAACGATGGCAATAGAGAGGTATCATTATGCGAAAATATATATGATCGTACCATTTGAACACATTGGGTAAGGCAAACTGTTCTAATCCGGGAAGAGTGAATACCTTTTTAGAAGGAGTAAACACCGGAATGGATAATTTTGGATTAAATATTATATCAATATTCTCTGATTTGACCACCTTGGGCACTCCGATTTGATCCCAGAGCAGTTTATTCGGTGTATCTATGACTACTTCTTTAACATTTTTATATTTAGAATAAGTGCCTACCAGAGAATAAGTATTATATAAAAAAACATATTCATTCCTTTTATCGATCTCCAGCAGTTTTCCAATAAGATTTTTAGTGTAGACTGCTATTCCTCCTAATTCGTTTATATGCCTTAACATAATTCCTATCTTCATATCATAATTTTCCTTTATCTCTTCTATAATTTAGACAGTAGGATTATTATCCCATCAATTATACTTTCTCTTGCTCTCTTGTGACAATTGTTTTATTTGCTGTTACTTTTAACCTTTAAAATGAAGTCATAATTAAATATTGCATTATTCAGGATTTGTATTTTATTAGTATATCTAATAATAGTATTTCTATCAAAAATAACCTATTTCCCGACTTCATCAATTATCAAAATATAAGAGTTTTTTTCATAACCGCGAACCTGTCTTTCATGAGTCTTCGATTCTTTTTATCCGGGTCTTATTATTTTATTTGTAATTAATAAAATATTTTTTTTTGTGTATAATTAGTTAAAAATTTTTATTTATCCCGTTTTAAAATAAAGGAAATGTAAAGATTGAAAATAATGAATATTATAGTAACCGGCGGAGCAGGATTTATTGGATCTTATCTCTGTGAAAAATTAATAAATCTGGGATTTAAAATAATCTGTATTGACAACTTTGATGACTTTTACAGCCCTGAAATAAAAGAAGACAACATCCGGGGAGTTATTAATAACAATAATTTCAAGCTTTATCGCTTGGATATCTGTAATCTGGACCAACTGGAAAAAATATTTTTAAAAAATGATATAGGAATGGTGATTCATCTGGCAGCAAAGGCCGGTGTGAGGCCATCGATAAAAAGTCCTCTTTTATACCAGAAGGTAAATGTTCTTGGGACTATGAATTTACTGGAATGCTGTAAAAAATATAATATTCCAAAATTTATCTTTGCTTCGTCGTCTTCTGTCTATGGCGAGAGCAAGAAAATCCCTTTTTCAGAAGATGATAATGTTGACCATCCCGTATCTCCATATGCTGCCACTAAAAAAGCAGGAGAGCTGATCTGTTACACCTATCACAGTCTGTATAAGATATCAATTTTCTGTTTTAGATTTTTTACGGTCTACGGCCCGCGGCAGAGGCCGGAGATGGCTATACATAAATTTACCCGGCAGATACTGAACGGAGAGCAGATAGAAATATATGGCAACGGTTCTTCTTCACGGGATTATACTTATATTGATGATGTAATTTCCGGTGTGGTTAACAGTCTGGACAGAATAAAAGGTTTTGAAATTATCAATTTGGGAAATTCAAACACCATTAAATTAATAGATCTGGTGAGATTAATCGAAACTGTCACAGGAGAAAAAGCAAACTTAAAGTTTATAAACAGACAGCCGGGTGATGTCTTTATGACTTATGCAGATATTAGAAAAGCAAGAAAAATGTTAAAATATTTTCCTGAGACTAATATTAATGAGGGTTTGACCAAATTCATAAGATGGTATAAAGAAAAAAAAGAAAAAGGCTTTTTAAATGAATAAAGTTTCAAAAAAACTTAAATCTGACATTGATCTATCTATTGTCATTCCTATTTATAATGAAAAAGAAAGTATTTTAAAACTTTATAAAGAACTTTATAAAACTCTCTCCGGGATGACTTTGAAGTATGAAGTGCTGCTAATAGATGATGGAAGTACAGATGGCACTTTTAATGAACTTGTAAACGTCAATAATGAAAATAAATTGTTTAAAATCATCAGTTTTAGAAAAAATTTCGGACAGACATCAGCTATTAGCGCAGGTTTTGATTTTGCAGAGGGCAAAGTCATAATAACTCTGGATGCAGATTTACAAAATGATCCACGTGATATACCACTTCTACTGGAGAAGTTAAATGAAGGTTATGATATTGTAAGCGGATGGCGTGTGAATAGAAAAGATAAAGCTATTACCAGGAGGTTCCCCTCAATTATTGCAAATAGAATAATATCAAAGCTTACCGGAGTTTATCTTCATGATTATGGGTGCACCCTAAAGGCATACAAGAGAGAAGTGATAAAAAATATTGACCTGTATGGTGAAATGCATCGATATATTCCTGCCATAGCAAGCTGGATGGGAGTAAGGGTGGCGGAGGTTCCTGTGAGACATCACAGCAGAAAGTATGGAAGATCCAAATATGGAGTATCCAGGACTATAAAGGTGATTCTTGATATAATCACAGTAAAATTTCTTTTAAGTTATTCGCAGAGTCCGATCCAGATATTCGGAGTGCTGGGATTATTTTCAGCTACTGCTGGTTTTATCATGACTGCTTACCTGATTATAATGAGGATATTTTTCAATCAACCCCTTTCGGAGAGACCGTTATTTATCCTGTCAATATTTATGATTTTTATAGGAATCCAGCTTATTACTATGGGGCTTCTTGCAGAAGTGCTTATGCGGGTACATCATGAAGTTCGAAATAGATCTACATACGTGGTAAAGGAAATGATTCTAAAGTAAATATGAACTTATAATGAGTAAGTTAAATCGTGTTCTTGATCTGCTTAGGATTTATATAAATTACTATTTTAAAAAGACGAATTGTAATTATCATCCCATCAGAATATGGATAGAATTATCAAGCAGATGTAATTTAAAGTGCCGGTTTTGCGTGAATAAAAACCTTCTGCCATATCAAAAAGGGGATATGAGTTTCGATCTTTATAAAAGAATAATCGATGAAATCGCGGGGAAAGTCCAAGATGTCAATTTATTTCATAGAGGAGAGCCGCTGCTCAATAACAATATAATACCAATGATCGCTTATGCCGGTAAAAGTGGAGTTAAAACCAGAATTCATACCAATGCTACTCTTTTGGATAAAGAACTTGGCAAAGACATGATATTAGCAGGCCTGGACTTTATTTCGTTCTCATTTGATGGTTATACCAAAGAAGTGTATGAAAGAAACAGGTCTGGTGCAAGGTTTGATGAGAGTTTAACCAATATAATTGATTTTCTTAAAATAAAAAAACAGTTAAAATCAAAAAAGCCGTATACAGTTATCCAGGTCATACAGAATGAGTCAGGACCATCTAAAAAAAAGTTGGCAGAACAAAAGAAAAATTTTTTAAAGAATTTTAAGGATCTTCCTCTGGATAAAATGGTAACAAGAGCCCCTCATAATTGGGGGGGCCTGTTTAAAACAGGCGGAATTGATAAAAAAATTAAAGATAAAAAAGTCACTTCCTGCACTTTTCCGTGGTACTCGCTGACTATATTTTATGATGGAAGGGTATTCTTATGTCCCCAGGATTTTGAGGGTAAAATCTGTCTGGGGGATATTAATGAAAGCAGGATTGATGAAATTTTTAATAATGAAATTATAAGGAGTATAAGAAAAGCATTTAAATCTAGTATAATTGATAATATAGTTCCCTGCAGGGATTGCGATAGGATCGGGAGGAAATCTTTTTTGGGTATTCCTTTAGAATATCTTGGAATTTTTATAAGGGATCATTTAAGAAACTAAGAAAAGATATTTCAGCTAAAGAAGAAGGCAGCTTTAATTTATTAAACCGATTGCAGTTTTACTCGTCCTGGAAAGAAGTGTTTTATTTAATTTTTTAGAGCTTATTCTTTATTATCGGAAAAGGAGTTGATTGAAATAGAAAAATATGAAGACAAGATACAGAAAACGCTTTTTGCCAGAGATAGGTCAAAAATTGCCAAATATATAGATTTATTTGTAGGGAAAAAAGGTTTTTTTAGTTTACTGAAATATGAATTGATAATTACACTGTTTCAGGACATGCCTGGAGCTATTGGTATCTTTTTTAGAAATTTATTCTTTCCCTTGCTTTTTAAGAAAGTAGGGAAGGGAGTCAGTTTTGGGAAGTCTGTAACTATAAGGCATCCTCATAAAATATCCATTGAAGATAATGTAGTAATAGATGATTATTGTGTTCTCGATGCCAAAGGACTGGACAACAATGGAATTAGCATAGGAAGAAATATTTTTATAGGCAGAGGCAGTATATTAAGCTGTAAAAATGGCGATATAGTACTGGAAAAAAATGTAGTTATAGGATTTAACTGTGAGATAATTTCGGCAAGTAATGTAACCATTGGTGAAAATACATTAATTTCCGCATATGTTTATATTATTGGTGGTGGACATGAGTATTCCAGAATAGATGTTCCCATATCTGAGCAGGAAAAGCCTTCTTATGGCATAAAGATAAAAAAGAATTGCTGGATAGGTGCAGGCGCTTTGATTTTTGACGGTATTATTATTGGAAAAGATACCATTATTGCAGCAGGCGCTGTAGTTTCAAAAGATATTCCGCCTTTCTCTATAGCTGCAGGAGTACCCGCAAGAGTTGCCAAATTTAGAAAATAATTAAACAGCTGATTCGATTAAAAATGAAAAATAGGATCGTCTCTTTTTACATAAAAAATAAGAAGATAATACTTCTTTTAGCCAGAGTCATAATCAGTGCTTCCCTTATTGCTTTTCTGGTTAAGACACAAATGAAAGATTTCTCCAGTATAATTGAGATTTTGAAATCATCAAATAAAGTCTTACTTTTACTTTCGCTCTCCACTCATGCTCTGGGGACCTATATAACTGCTGTGAGATGGAAGGTTCTTTTAAATACGCAGGATGTAAGATTAAGTACTGCTTCATTGAGTGTTACAGTTCTTATTGGCTCTTTTTTTAATAATTTTTTACCTACCAGTATAGGAGGAGATGTATTCAGGAGTTATGATGCTTCAAAAAAAGCTGACATTCCTATGGGAAAATCTGTTTCAGTGATCATAGTTGAAAGATTTTCCGGAGTGGTAAGCGCAGCTATTTATGCGGTTATAGCTTTATTTTTAGGATTTACGGCTATCGGCCACCGGTCGGTAATAATTCCAATTGTCATATTTTTCGTAATAACTGTGATCATAGCTTTCCTTATTATCAATCCTTCTTTTTTCGGATTGGGTAAGATTTCCAATAAGTTTAAATTTATGCGTAAAATAAATGAAAAGCTGTCTAATGTTTATAAGACCCTGTTGAGTTTTAAAAAGTATAAGGAAGCTCTTGTCGTAGTGCTGGTATTCAGTTTTCTTCTTCAGTTTTCAGTTATACTTAACTGGTTTTTAGCAGCCAGAGCCCTAGGAATAAACCTAAGCTTGACCGCATTTATTTTTATTGTGCCGATAGTGGCAATAATAGCCATGATCCCCATTTCCATTGGCGGTATCGGATTGAGGGAAAATTCTCTGGTCTTTATTCTGGTAGCTATGGGGGTTACTAACGAGAAAGCTGCTTTATGTTCTCTTCTGATATTGTTTATGATAGTTCTAATGGGAGTACTGGGGGGAATTATATATACTGCAAGACCCTATTTTGAAGGCAGGTCTAAAAGAATAAAACCGGAAATATCAAATGATCATAAAAATCAAAATATTTGATGTTCTATAAAAAATCTCACCAGGTAGTTATTTTAAATCAGGGAAGAAATTAAAATCCTGGCAGTAACTTAATGATTATATTCCGAAGCTTTGAAGTAATCCTCATAATAAGTTCACCATGTTTAGAATATATGACAGCATATTCAATAGCTTTCATTACAGAAATCTTCTTAAAAACACGGAACCCAAATCTCTGGAAACATTTCGCGATATCATTTCTAGAAAAATCAGGAAGATCAAGTAATGAATTTCTCCGTGAAATATACCCTTTGGGCAGAGGTTCATCAGGATTAAAATATCCCTTTTTGATACAATATTCATATAATTCTGTACCGGGATAAGGATAGAATATGAATATGCTTGCTACGTCCGGTTTTATTTCATTGTTCAGATTTACAGTGTCCAGATGTTTCTCAATGGTTTCTCCGGGAAGCCCGACCATGTTCAGAGTTTTAATCTGAAATCCGATTCTCCTGGCCATGTTTGCAGTTTCTAAAATTTGTATGTCTGTCATATTCCTCTTTAAGATTTTTTGCCGCAGTTCCTCATTACCGGATTCTACACCAAAATCGATTCTACGCCCGCCTGCTTCTCTCAGTTCTTTTAGCATTTCTTCATTGCAAATATTAATATATCCGCTGAAAACGAAAGGTTTGCCAATTTCCATTGGATATCTTTCACAAAATTTCTTGCGGATTGTTCTATTCATCATAAAAATATCGTCATCAAAGAAGATTTCCTTGAACTTATACTTTCTATTAAGGTAATTTAACTCATCCATGATATGTACAGCAGAACGGAAGCGGACATAACTTCCGGGCTGAGATTTACTTATCTGCCTGTTTGCACAATAAGTACATTGGTATGGGCAGCCTCTGGTTGTTAATACCCGCACCTGTGCAAAACCATACTTGTCAATCGATTTCTGGTGATTGAAAAGTTCACGGTCTTCAAATGGGAGTTCATTTAAATCAGTTATAAACGGTCTTGTTTTATTCCTTATAATATTCCCATCTTTTCTGACCCATAGATTCTTTATCTTGCTATAATCTCTGCCTTCTTTTAAAGAATTTACCAGTTCTAATACGGGATACTCTCCCTCTCCTATACAAATTGCATCCAATCGTGGAATATCTTCAATGCACATTGGATAAGAGGTGGGGTGTGGTCCTCCGCAAATTGTAAATATGCCCCGGGGGACTTTACCGACAAGTCCCTTTATGAAGTGAAACTGCTCTGTTGTCGAATAAATACCTATTAAGTCTGGTTTTTGTTCCTTAATATGCGACTCCCATTTTTTAAGATTGGGTTCCCTGGTAAAGTGTATTAGAGAGATGGATCGGACTCCATTTTTTTTAAGTAAGGCTGAAATAGAAGCCAGCCCATGCTGATAGTATAAAGGTCCGAATTTTTGATTTATCTCAGTAAATAAAAGAAATATCTTCATAAACTGGTATTATTTCATTAAAAATAAATTTGTAAATGTCTTTATTTAAGAAAACAGGATAAGAATAATATTAGAAATTTAAGATACTAAAAATTTTATTAAAAAAATCTTTCAGGTAATTATTATAGAAATTAAATTTTGTAATTTCTAAGAAAACGATTAATGCAAGTAGAAAGACAGATGTATAAAAAAGGTAATATAGTATTTTTATAAACAAAATTCTTTTCATTTTTAATATTATACTATTTTTTATTTTATTTGACTTAAATTATCTTAAGTATAAGTTGTATTATTAAATTATTTTCTTTGAGAATTTCTTTTTAAGAGATATAAAATTTCTTCCTGGTTAACTCTTATTCTTTTGATTATATCTGCTGATATGCCGACTATAAAAAAAATAATGGAGATAAAAAGGAAAGTACCTCCCACAAATCCTGACCAGACATTTGGATGGAATGATCCTATTGAAATATATGTATACAGTAAAATTGATCCGAAAAAGATACTTATTATAAAAAAGAAGAGGGCAATATAGGAAAAAAAAGTAAACGGCTTATAGTCACGGTAAGTCTCAATAATAATTTTAAGAGCATTTATTCCATATGTGAAAAGATTAGAGGAAATTTTTGAAACTCGTGAAGGAAAGTATCTGACCTTTATAGGGATTTCCAGGATCTTCAGCCCTTTGAATGACAGGTCAATAAAGGTTTCTTGAGAAAAAGTAAATTTTCCATGAAGATTTAGCGAAAGCAGAGTTTTTTGTGAGTATGCTCTGAATCCGCATGAGACGTCATAAAATTTTTTACCGATCAGTTTACTGATTAAAATTGACATTAACTTATTCCCCCAGAATTTGGATAAAGGCATTTTAGGGTAATAGCTTTTATTGATAAATCTTGATGCAGTTACCAGATCGGCTTCATCTTTTATAATCGGACTAATAAGTTTGGGAATATCTTTTGGATCAAATTGAGCATCTCCGTCAATACTGACCATTAAATCAAAGTCATGATCCACTGCATATTGCAGGGCTTTGCCAAACGCTACTCCGTATCCCATATTGTGATAATTTTTTATAACTTCTGCACGTAAACCCCTGGCAATTTTTACAGTTTTATCTGTGCTGCCATCATCAATAACCAGTATATGGACTTTAGATACACCTTCAATTTTTTTTGGGGTGTTTTGTATTACTTCACCTATTTTTTCTTCTTCATTGTAGGCAGGAATTGCCACTAATAATTTCTTTATCATATTAATTTTGTTATCAAGACTCTTATTTATAACTCAGTTACAATTGAATAAAAGATTGTCCGTATGTAAGATATTTTACTGTTGTTCAATTTAAATAATTTTATAACTATAACACAAAAAATAATAGGCTTTAAGATTTTTTTATGCTTTTATATACACTATAAAAAAAACTTATAATTTAATTAATTCTGATATAAAATGTGTTTCACGATGTTTATTTGATTTAAATCATTAAAAAATAAAAGATGAAATTTAGAGACACCAGTAAAAAATTTTTTTATATCCTTATAATCATCCTTAATATCAGCATTAGTTTATTAAGTATAATAGCGGGTAAATATATTGGTATAAATCTTAATATCTCAAGTATTTTTATCCTTTGGTTATCTGTTCTTATACTGACCTACGGTTTGAAATTTACATTCTGGCTTATTCTGCATAGAAAATTTCAGCTGTCTTTTATATATCCGTTCTTAAGTTTAAATTACTTTTTTTCATTGTTTTTGGGGAAGATTTTATTTGGGGAAGACATCACTTTAATGAAAATAATAGGTTCCGCTGTAATAGTGTCCGGAGTTATTATTATAACCATGTCCAGTAAAAAGCTGGAAGGAGTCTGATATATGCTTTATATTTTTTTAGCAGTCACTATCCAGTTACTGGTCGCTCTGGCTCAGGTTATTCTTAAAATGGGAGCTATCAGGTTAGATTTTAAAAAGCCTTTAATTTATAATTTTAAGAATAAATATCTATTGATAAGCATATTTTTATTTTTACTGGTTCCAATACTTTCCATAATCACTATGAGAGTGATTGATTTTTCAAATTTTTATTCTTTTACTGCATTAAGCTACTTTTTTGTTATGTTGTTTTCATGGAGAGTTCTTAAAGAAGATGTTGACAGATTAAGGGTTTTAGGAAATATTTTGGTTATTGCAGGAGTCATAATATTTAATTTATAGGTTGCTTTGATAAAAGAAATTGTTTTAAGGAGTATATATGCAAAAAATCAAAGAATTCCTTATTGGTAAGAAAAAAGTCATATTTGCGGTTTTCTCTTTTCTTATACCACTAGTTATTTATATACTCACATTGGAGCATAAATTAATCGGGGGAGATACCAGCTGGTATGCACTTCAGGTTACTGAAATGAGTTTAATGGTGCCCACCGGGTATCCGACCTTCTCCTTATTGGAGAAACTTTTCACTTTTTTACCTATTGCTGATCTTGCTTACAGGCTTAATCTTTTTTCTGCAGTATTTGGTGCGCTTACCCTATTATTTTTATTTCTTTCAATAAATAAACTGGTAAAAAATGAGTTTATAAGCTTTATAAGCTCTATGATATTTGCTTTTATTGTGCCTTTCTGGGAAGTGGCAAATAGGCTGGAATTTGATACATTAAACAGTTTTTTTATAGTTTTGTTGTTTTTTTCGGCAATTATTTATAAAGAAAATAAAACAAGAAAATATTTATATTTTTTCTCTTTCTGTCTCGGTTTAAGTTTGACCAATCATCCTCTTGCTTTTTTTCTGGTTCCGGCCATTGTTTTATATGTAATTATTGTAAATCCACGGATTTTTAAAAGCATTAAGGCAATCCTTCTCAGTATATTATATTTTATTCTACCTCTTCTATCATATTTATATCTTCCTATAAGGTCCCTTCAAGGTTATGGAGGAGTAACCACTCCTTTGAGATTTTTTTATTATATAATGGGGAGGGAAGTAACAGGTGAACTTCATGGAGGAAGTTTTGGTGATAAAAATCTTTCATTGATCCTCAAGGTATTGAAAGATTATCTTAATATGGTTTACCAGAGTTATGGTATCGTACTTCTAATTATAGCGTTGATAGGATTTATCTTTTTAATTAGAAAAAATTTAAAGTTTAGCCTTTGTACATTTTTGCTGGTAATTTTAAATTTTATTATACCACCTCTTTACGCAGGTCATGCGCTCCGTAATTATCTGCTTAATTCCATGATTGTTTTTTCTTTTTATATAGCATTTGGAATGTTATTTATACTAAATAGGTCAATATTTCTTTTTGATAAATTGATTAAGAACAGTAAAATCCCGAAAATTAGTAACTTTTTAAAATATTTTGTAATGGTCATATTGATCTTATTTTTTACTTTTCTGCCATTATACTTTATTATGAAAAATTATAATAAACTTGATCTTTCGGAGCCCCCGGATGTTTACAAATTCTGGGACGAAGCTTTCAGTAACATGGAGAGTAATTCCAAAGTATATGTTCTGGCGAAATCAACCAATATAGGAATGTTTGTAGATCGATATGAATATGGTGAAAAAAATATAGAGTATATTTCTCATAAGGTTCCTGAATATACGGTTGAGGATATGATTAAATCTCTGGATGACGGCATTACTGTATATTTTGTAGGCAAT
Organism: uncultured Actinomycetota bacterium; assembly: GCA_964578625.1. Taxonomy (GTDB): domain Bacteria; phylum Actinomycetota; class Humimicrobiia; order Humimicrobiales; family Humimicrobiaceae; genus CAZBSE01. The sequence continues at coordinate 52,886 of CAZODQ010000001.1, read as the reverse complement.
AATAATGCATTGTTATCCATATTTGATGCCGAACAGGTAGGAAAAACTTATACCTGGGATAGATACGATGAAACATTAAAACTTTATAAGGTCAATGAAACTGTCGTGAATGTGGAAATAGATTACTACAGCGATAGTTACAGTAGAAAATATGGTGAGGAATTTACCGTTGAATATATAATCAGTAATAAGAATAAAAAAAGCATTAAAATCAGCTCGCTTGAACTGGAGCTTCCGGATAATATTAAATTTATAGGAACAATTCCTTCCGGATATATTGATCAGGATCCTGGCTTGAGCCGGGGTATGTATATGTGGGTCAGTGATTCATATGTTATTGAGGGAGAAGATGAAATAAATTTAATTGTAGAACTTAGGGGTACCAAGCCGGGAAAGTCACCTATTAAGTTTAGGTTGACTACAAATGAGGTTTATGTTAACTGTGATGATATTGAAATGGAAATAACAGATTAATTTAAAAATAAGAGTAAGCTATGATGTTTCTGAAGAAAAATCCTAAAAAAAGAATTAATATATTTATATTATCCGTTTTTATAATAATTATTTTAGTGATTCTTGTCAGCTGTTCCTTACTTGCCGGAATTAGCGGCAGGGATAATAGCAGTAGTATTGCCGAAGAGTTATTTCCGTCATTTACCGGTTCCACTGTAGAATTTGTGGATATAAATGGCGGTGACACATATCCCGGTGAAAAATTAGAGGTAAATGTAACTGTTTTAAATAACGGCGGTATAAAGGTAAACAATGTAAAAGTCGACCTTACTTACGACAATTTCTTTATATCCAACGGGAAAGAAACCAGCTGGAATGTTGATGTTCTGGATGCGGGGGAGAGGATTACTTTTAATACCACTCTGACTTTAACGGATAAGATAACTGAAGACATACTGGCATGGTGCAGGCTGGAAATATCTTCAGACGAAGTGGATTCTTTTACAAGTCCTGATTATGGCATAATGGTTTATGGTGTTAAGCATTTTGAAGGGAATTTTATTCCAATAATAGGATTACATGCTATAGAGGATGATATTGGAGCTGCAATAGAACTGTATACCAGCCATTTCGATAGATTGTGTAAGGTATTAAAAGAATACGGATATGAAACCATTACCTTTACTGATGTTTTAAATTATATAGACTTTGGTAAAGCACTGCCCGAAAGGCCGGTGATCATAACCTCTGATGATGGATTCCAGGATGTTTACACCAATGGGTTTCCCATTCTTAAAAAGTATGGGTATAAGATGACTGTTTTTCTGGTCACCGGAGCAATCGGGGAAACGGAAGCTGAAAGAAAGACAAATGCTTATTTTAATAAGAGAACTGATGTAATAAGGCCGATACTTATATGGCCTGAAATCGAAGAGATGTATGAGTATGGATGTGAGTTTTTATCACATACAGTAAATCATGTAAGATTGGGCCTTGCTACTGATGATGAGTTTTTATATGAACTCACCCAATCAAAGGAGGATATAGAATCACACCTGGGAAATGAAGTTCTATTTTTTGCATGGCCTTATGATAATAATTCTTCCTCAAAATGGCATTTAATTCCGGAAGCGGGTTATAGGGGTGCAGTAAGATACTGGGGCGGAATTGAAGATATGAGAACGATTAATCTCAATAACATAAAAAGAGTAGAATTTAATAGCTATATTCCACCCGATCAATATGTTAATTATTTAAATCTGGATAGGAGTATCAAAATTGAATATATGGTTGACGATTATACCAAGGAAATCGGAGAGGAATTTACTGTTGAATATATTATAAGAAACACCAATGAGTATGATGCTAAAATCAGTTCTCTCGAATTAGAACTCCCGGATAATATTGGATTTGAAGGAGTAAGCCTTGATGGATATATTAATCAGTATCCCGGCTTGAGTAATGGTATATATATGTGGGTAAGTGATTCATATGTAATAAAAGGGAACGGTAAGATTAATCTAATTGTGAAACTTAAGGGCAGCACTCCCGGTAATTCTTTAATAAAGTTCAGGGCAACTTATCGTGATAATTATATTGATTGTGATGATATTGAAATGAACATAAAGAATTAGGATTGTAAGCAAAGGGCTTTATTTAGATATTAGATTTTTGATATAATATAAAGCTGTTTTTTTATAAATACAAATGTTGAGACAATATAGATGTTTAAGAGATTTTTAAATTATATAAAAAGTGATAGAAGATGGATTTATCTTATAGTCATATTTATTGTGATATCATTTGGTGTCTTTTATTATTTTAAAATTTATCTTGCCAAACCAATTTTTGGTGATAGACAATCTAATTTTATATACAGTGATCAGGGTGAATATTTAAAACCCGGTGAGGAAATAACATACACAATAAACTTTAAGAATACAGGAAACAGAAATATAGAGGATTTGGTAATAGAACTTGAGGTACCGGATAATACTTTTTTTGTATCATCGGACCATAACAGTACTTTAACAAATGATGATAGAACTCTGGATTTTGAAATTGGAAATGTTAAAAGAAATGAAGGAGACAGCATTAATTTCATAGTGGAGGCGGATAAGCCGCTGGACAATGGTACTTTGATTGAACTGGATAAAGTGAAATTTAGATACGGAGCGGGGAGAGATTCATTTAATGATGATATTGGTGCGGATCTGGTCAGTAAGATTGAAAGCAGTCCTAATCTAAATAATTTCAAATTAGAAGCTATTGATGAAAACGGCGACATTGTTATGCTGGGTGATGTTATACAATATAATCTGACAGTAGAAAATACCGGTGATATGGATGCTTCTGATGTAGAAATTAGAAGCGATCTATCGGAATATGTGAATATAATTGAAAATTCTATCACCGGGTTAGGTGAATATAAGGATAATTATGTATTATGGAAAGTTAATAATATAGAAATAAATAAACCCAGGACTTTTTCCTTCGAAGTCAAGGTAAAAGATGACTTAAACGGTGATGAACTCATAACTAATCAGGGTACTTTAAAATATGGATCAACAGTTATAGAAAAGTCGGTAGAGGAAGAGTTAAGTCTTTTTTCTGATTTAAGTACATCGGAAGATTATATATATGATACAAATGGCAGAGAACTTTGGCCTGGTGAAACCATAGGTGTAAAAATTATGGTTAGAAATACTGGTGATAAGAAAGAGGAAAATTATAGAGTTATTTGTCCCATACCTGCTGAAGCTACTTATATTAGCAGGTCGGGTACTGCAGAAGGAATTAGATGGAGTGATGACATAAGGGGCCTTATATGGGATTTACAAGATCTGGGTATGGGAGAGGAAAAAGAAATAACTTTCAGTATGAAGATAAATGATAACCTGGTCAATACGGGGGGCACGATTACCACTCATTTTAAAATTGAAGACGGCAATGGAGAAATTGAGCTGCCGTCTAAAAGTCTTAATGTCAAAGGAAATGTTAACCTGACTATTGTTGCGATGGGCGATTCTTTAATAGAAATGTCTAACTGGGTACAAACGTTTGACGGGCTCCTGGAGGCTAATTATCCATATGCAGAATACAATACCATTGCCAGTGGAAAGGGTGGCGAGATGTCAGGTGGTGGCTATGAAAGATTTGATAGTACTGTATCTGTATACCATCCTGATATAATCATAATTGCCTATGGAACTAATGATGTCGGTCCCAGATATTCGGGATTTGATCACAATATTGAAGGTTTGATCATTAAGGCAAAGAATCTGGGTGCCAGGGTATTTATTAATCTTATCGGTCCTATATATCGGTCTGGTAAAGAAGGATATCCAAAATATAACGAAATAATTAAACAGATTGCTGCAAAACATGGGGTGGTAGTTATAGATGTAATGACTCCGCTGTCACAGAATCCGGGAGAGTATCTTGTTGACGGAATGCATTACAGTCCGGCTGGAGCTTCAGTTGTTGCCCATACGGTTTTTAGTTATGTCTCTCATTATCTCGGCAGTGTTGGACAGAGGCTTTAGTTATTTTAGATATAATTTTTATTAATATGTCAAAGACAAATGTATTTAAATAAGAGGAGAAGGATAGATCGTGAGGATTTTTTTAATAATATTTTCTTTTATTAATACCATTTTTTATATTCTTATATATTCTTTTTTTGATAAGATTTTGGAAATATTGGGAGCAGTGAATTTATCTCCGACAGCGGCTAATTATATCAAACTGACAGCACTTTTAATTGTCGGATTTTGTATGGGTGTAAGTATAATGCTTATAATGCGGTTAAATATAGAGAAAAGTCTTTTTAGTTTTAAAAACCTTATAATTATTGGAATTATTCCGTTTATCTGTCTTATACTGTCCGAGGGTACTATTACCGGTTTTATTATAAATAAATTTTTCAACTCAAGTGAAAAGTTAAGCGAAATGGTGTTTTATCTTTTCTCAAGACAGGCTATCTGGTCATTATGGTTTGGTTTTGCCGTAGGTTCATCGGTACGCTTCAGTTTTTCTGGTAGAGTATACAGGCATATGTCAATTGATAAAACTGAAAAGGAAAATTCCAAGTAAGTTAAGGTGTCTGATACATAAAAGAGGGATCATAATCAGTCCCTGGAAAATTAGTCAGCTTTACAGGGTTTGAACCGTTAAGATTAACAATATATATATCTTCCTGTCCCTCGGCACCGCCCTCAAAAGTTATATAATTATTATCAGGTGAGATATCGGGATGTCTGCAATTCGCAAGGTTTTCGGTAATTTTTTTTATATTTTCTCCATTACTGTCCATAGTATAGATAGAAGAATTATCACTAAAAACAATTAATTTTCCATCAACTGAAATTGCAGGGACTCTTTTCCTCATATTTATATCAGAAATCCTTTTAATATTTTTACCATCATAATCCATTATGTAAAGGTCCTCGTTTCTTGATGCTCCGGATTCGTAAATGACTTTATATTGGAAAGGATGACCATAGGGATGCCAGTCATCAATGTTTGGATTGAATGTAAGCCGTTTCATATTACTTCCGTCGCTGTCTATTCTGTATATTTCATAATCTCCCTCCGGGGCTGCTTCAAAGTAGATAAATCTTCCATCAAAAGACCAGGCTGGATATCCGCTTCTCCAGGGATTATGGGTAAGCTGTACCTTTTCTGTTCCATCCCAGTTCATGACCATGATCTGCCATGTGCCGTTAATGTCCGAGGTATATGCAATTTTTTCCCCATCTGGAGAAACAGCAGGGTAATTATCTTTTCCTGGATAATCTGTTAATTGAGTAAGTTCAGAACCATCTATATTCATACTGAATATATCTTCATTACCATTCATATTGGAAGTGAAGACTATTTTTTTAGTAGAATATTCTACGTCCAGGCTTCGTGGGGGTCTACCTTCCAGTATCCAATCTTTATTTGTAGCCCATCCAATTATTTCTATAATCTGATCATTAAAATCATAATCTTCTATTGAGATTACAGCATTGGATTCTTTTTCCTCACCTTCTATTTTAAAATCCACCATAGCTAAAGAATAAGTACCAGAGGTGGAATAGTAATAAATATATAGGGTATTTTCGCTCCCGTCTTCAAGTTGACTCCCATCGAAATAAAGGGAATAACCCGAATTGGTATAATTTGCGTTTTGAAATGCATTGGCCACATCCGACCGTTCAATTCCATAATCCACAGGACCTTCGGATTTTCCAAAGCCCCTTGGCCCGTTTAAATATACTTCTATTCTATCAATACCGGTAGAATCTAAATGATCAAGGTCCACTGACCAGCCGGATACACGTATATTGGCTTTATCGGCTCCTTTTATTATTGTATTATGTGATGGGTCATCTATAGAGAATTGAATACTATCATCGTAGTCTGTTTCTCCTGGGATCGAAATCTTTTTACGGATGTAATCCCACCCATATTTTGGTATTGAAGTGTATACATAAAGGTAGTGGATCGAACCCGGTTCAAAAACATAACCTTTATTATCTAAAGAAAGAAGAAAACCGGAATCTGAAAAGTCTTCACCATAGATAATAGAAGCTTCTTCGGAGGTAGTTCCGTATGATGCCTCTCCTAAAAAGATGCCGTTTTCGCTGTTACCATCGAGATATATTTCTACTGCGGCTATATCTTCAGTGTCTATTTCAACTTCCTTTTCAACTTCCTCCTCATTTTCTTCAGCTACTGTCGGAATATCCTGTTCTGGAATATTTTGCTCTATTTCGGAAATCTCCGTATCAGAAAATATTTTAGTTCCAATATATTTGAAGACTACAATCCCAAGAAAAATTGATGCTGTCAGAAATAAAATTATGGTTATTATGGTTACTGTTTTCATTCTTATTAATATCTAAATATCAAAGGTTTTATTTGAATATTAAAAAATTAAAGAGTAATTTAATTATATTTATTAAATTAATAAAATATATTTTTCAGGTTTAAAAGTATAACAGATTACAGGGTTAATTGAAATTAATATATTTTTGAGCTAACATCTAATTGTTTATTTATACATGTATATTATCAGCTGGAAGAAAATGAGAGTTTTTCTAACGGTATTCAGTTTTATAAACATAATTCTTTACTATGCGGGCTTTGCCTACTTTGATAATATATTGGATGCCTTTGCTGGTTATAATATATCTGCTGGTTACTTGAGTCTCCTGAGATATTTTATTGTTTTTATTATTGGTTTTATGATCGGGCTTTTAATAATTCTTACTATGAAACCCAAAGCTAAAAGGAATTATTTTGATATCAAGGTGTTTCTAATAGTGGGTTTTATTCCAGCTCTTGCTTTAATACTCAACGGCACAGGTGCTGTTAATCTGATAGCGGTTAAGTTCTTTGGTACAGACTTAACTGTCTCAGACCTTGTTTATTATTTCTTTTCCAATAATATTATTTGGTCTTTATGGCTTGGAATTTCCATTGGTTCATCTATTAGGTTGAGATTTGCAGTAAAATACAAAAGGTTTAAACATGAAGCTAAACGCCAAGTGGAAAAGCCGTCTACTACCGGTATAGAAAACTTGGATCTTCATCAATACTGGAAGAATTAGTTATATTTGTCTTTATTCCACTGGCAAGATCTATTAAAATCAAATCTTCTTTAGATCCTTTTTTCTCATCATAAATAATATATTTATCGTCCGGGGAAAATGATGGATGTCCATCCCAGTCGGGATTAGAGGTAAGCCTTGTTTCGTTTTGTCCGCTGTAATCCATAATCCAAATTTCACTATTATCTCCGGAGTACCTCATATAAGTTATTTTATTTCCATCGTTTGATACATCTGGGACTCTTCTTCTGGGACCGCTATCACATATATTTTTGATTCCTGAACCATTATGATCCATTACATAGATGTTTTCATGTCCGGTAACACCTGATTCATAGATAATTTTATATTTGAATGGATGTCCGTTTGGATGCCAGTCGTTGTGATTAGAATCAAAGGTCAGCCTTTTCTGGCCTGTCCCATTGCTGTTTATCCTGAAAAGTTCCCAATCTCCGTCAATATAAGCTTCAAAATATATATATTTGCCGTCGAAAGACCAGCTGGGATATCCACAGCGGAAACTATTATGGGTAATTTGTTTTTTGTTTTTCCCATCCCAATCCATGACCATTATTTGCCATACGCCTCCAATGTCTGAAGCATAGGCAATTTTATGTCCGTCCTGTGATGCCTCCGGATAAAAATCATTTCCAGAATAACTGGTCAACCTGGTGATTCCTGTCCCGTCAATATTTATACTGTAAATGTTTTTATTACCGTCCCTATTAGAGGTAAATACTGCCTTTTTTATAGAATATCCATCTTCACTTTCAGTAGTTTCCTTCTCAAGCTCTAGTTTTTCTTTTAGGTAATCCTCTAGAATTTTTTTATTAATAGCCCAACCGGTAACTTCGATGATATTATCTTGAGAGAGTTTTTCCTGGTTAATTTGAGCTTTAATTATTGCTTTTTCTTCTTTTATTCCTGACAGGTAAATTTCTCTTTTTTCATAATTGAATGAATTGTCTTGTGAACTGTAGGCATATATGAATAGTGTATGCTTGGACCCGGGTTCAAGATCAATTGGTTCATCGAACCGATAACCACTATTAAGATAGCTCTGGTTTTTTAAAAATTCTACTACATCATATCTTGGTATACCATACTGTATTGTGCCTATGGATTTGCCGTAATCCTTTGGTCCGTTTAAGTAAATCTCTACTTCTTTTATACCCGGACTTTCATCGTTTCTCAAGTCTACAGTCCACCCATCAATTAACTGAAGGCTTTCAGTAATGGTTTTTTCCTGTGGTTTATCTATAAAGATTATTATGTCCCTTTCACAATCTTTTTCACCCGGCAAATTTATTTCTTCTCTGATATGGTCCCATCCTAATTCGGTACTATAGAAATATATATAAATATAATGGGTTGAACCTGGAAGGAAATTTACATCATTATTTTCCCATGTAAATTTAAAACCCGTATTTTTAAATTCTTCTCCGTAAAGACCATATGCTTCTATTGATTCCTGGTCACATATTGTTTCACCCAGGTATATACCATTCTCCATATCTCCATCTAAGAAGATCCTGATGGTATTATCCTCTATTTTTTCTTCTTCCTCTGATTCTTCTTCCTCGGCTTCTTCAACTTCCTCAACTTCTTCTTCAGCTTCCTCCCCCTCGTTCTGTTGAGTTTCCGGAGTTTTTTCATCGTCTGAGGTTAAATCTTCCTGTTTGTCTTCTGTAGTATTGCTTTCTTCATCATCGGCTCCTATATTATCTAAATCAATATTAAGAATTTCCTGATTGTCACCGATAGTTTCTACTTTTGAATCGGGAGAAGTTGTTTTGCTATCTTCACTTTTTTCTTCTGTTGTTAGACTATATTCGTCTTCGTAGTCAATACTTTTATTTTTGTTGATTATAGTGATCCCGTATAGTGATGTTATTGCTAGAAATAGAATTATAAGTATTATTAATATAACTTTCATAAAACAAAATAAATTGTTTTTAGTGTTCTATCGTTTATGCTATGGTAGTATAGTTTTTTTATTAGTACAATTATAATTAAAAAAAGCTAAAAAAATAAGATTAGTCCGGAAAAACGATTTTATTTTATAATTTCATTTATATAGGTAAAATCGGTAAAATAAAAAGATTTAATCTCACGGTGATTTTATTTGATATGAAAAAAGTATTTTTACTGGGAATGAGCCCGTTACCATTTGAGAATGACAAAAAAGTATACGGGACCGGTATCAGAACGTGGCAATTTATACTGCCTCTGCTGGAAAAAGATTTTAAGGTGTGTGTATGTAATTATGCCATACCCTCGGCATATCCAGATGATTTTAAGTCAGGTTTTAAAAAGGATTTTGCTAAAAGTTTAAAGTACAATTTTAATTATAATATACTTAAGAAAGATGAATTTGAAAATATTGAATTAATATTAAAAATTTTTAAATCTTTCAAACCTGACTGTATAGTCGGCTGCACTTTTTATCCTTCTTATATCGCCTCCAGGCTGCTTTATTATCTTAAAGACAGTGCCGTTCCTTTCTGGGCAGATTTATTTGGGCATGTAATGGCAGAAGCACAGGCTCGGGCAAGTATTGATGAAAATGACGACTGTCTGTTTCATTACTGGAATAGTGAATATAATGTTATATCCAATGCAGATATTTTTTCGTGTGTGTCGTCAAGGCAGCAGTATGCTCTAATAGGGGAGCTTGGAGCAGTCGGCAGACTTAATAAATACACATCGGGTTATGATTTTACCAATGTCATTCCATGCGGTGTTCCTCTGGAAGAATACAAATATACCAGGGATGTTCTCCGGGGAAAAAATGGAATAAAAAAGGATGATTTTATAGTGCTGTGGACCGGAGGATATAATACCTGGACTGATGTTGATACTTTATTTAAGGGGCTTGCGCTTGCAATGGAGAAGAATCCAAAGATCAAATTTGTATCTACCGGCGGGGAGATACCTGAACAGGATATAAAGACTTATCCCAGGTTTTTATCTATGATAAACGGCAGCTCTTATAAGGACAGATTTATAATGAAAGGCTGGATCAAAGGTGAAGATGTGCCTAATTATTACATGGAAGCAGATGTGGGTATAAATATCGACAGAGATATTTATGAGGTAAGGTTGGGCAGTAAAAACCGTATTCTGGACTGGTTAAGGGCAGGGCTCTGTGTACTTTCATCCAATGTTTGTGAATTGACTAATATTATAGAGAAAGAAAAGATCGGATATACATTTAAACCTTATGATCATAGGGAGCTGAGCAGTAAACTGATCTATCTTGCTGATCACCCGAATGAGGTCAAAAAAACTGCAGATGCCGGTAAAAAATACGGACTGGAGCATTTTAATTTTAAAAGGACTACCAAGAAATTACAGGAATGGACTGGTAATCCTTCATGTTCCCCCGATAAAGGAAGAAAAAGAAAGTTTTTTTTCAAGAGGGAAGAAGCTGTCAAGAATTTGGTACAAATAACCCTGCGCCAGAAAAAGATGATAGAAGAGAGAGATAAGCGAATATCAGAGCTTGAAGGGATAGTAAAGAAAGGTTTGATTTATAAAATATACGGGTATCTAAGAATTATTAAAAGGAAAATCTCCAGTTGACCTTCTATCCCGCTCCTGCCTTCTCTTGGCATTATACGGATTATAACAGGAAGCAATATGGGCACTAAAAGTTTAATAGTAATTGTAACCTATAACAGCCAGGACTTTATTGAAAACTGTCTCTGTTCGGTAGCAGAACAAAGTTATAATGACTGGTTCCTGACAGTCATAGATAATAATTCAAATGATAAAACAGTAGCAAAGGTAAAAGAGTTCAGAGATATATACCGGGGTATGACCAGCAGTAGTTTTAAGCTTATTACTCTAAGGAAAAATATCGGATTTTCAGGAGCGGTCAATTATGCAGTATTCAATTTTGTATCAGGAGAGAATAAAAATCTGGAAAGAGAATTAAAATTCCTGATTTTGCTGAACCCGGATATATGTTTAAAGCGAAGCGCGTTGCAGAAATTGGTTTCGACTTTCAAAATCGGGGAAAATCACTGCAAACCGTTCAAAGAAATTGGAGCCGCAGGCGGACTTATTCTTGACTATAAAAAAGATGCCATACAACACCTCGGTGGGAGGATTGAGGACAATTTTATTACTTCCCACATAGGGTACGGGAAAAGTTATTATGATCTAAAACAGGAATATAGACATAAAGGAAATAAAAAAAATGTGCCGGAATTAGCAGGCAATTTAAAAGATGCAGATTATATTACCGGAGCGTTTTTGGCTACTGAATTTCAGCTGTTTAAAGCCTTAGGCGGATTTGATTCGGGTTACAGGCCTTTATATTTTGAGGAGCTTGATTACTGTATTAAAATCAAAAGAACGGGGAGACGGGTGGTTGTAAACTATAATTCTATTGCCAGACATTTTGAGGGTGCTTCTGTAAAAAAATTTAGTAAAAATTTTTATAAGTACTACCATAAAAATAGAATCAGATGCGCAGTTATAAATCTGGGATTTTTAAATTTCTTAAGAAAATTTATTTGTTCAGAATTGGCCTGGTTTAAAAACAGTGCTACAGCTGACCAGGTCTTGCCGATTCTTTATGCTTATTTTTTAAATTTTATATTTTTACCATATAATTTGGTAATTAAATTAAAAAATCATTTAATCTTGAATAAATTAGAGTTAAAATGATTGCATCTCAAAATTAGCCGGACTATTTGAGAGCACTGGGATTTGTTTATGATTTTAATTTTTATTTATGGTAGACATAATGGAGAGATATAATGGATACCGAATTAAACAATAAAAGTTCTTCGAATATCTGTATAATAAGTTATGACATCATTGGTAGAAATATGGCCGGTCCAGGTATAAGGTTTTACGAGTTTGCAAAAATTTTATCTGATTACCTGGATGTTACTCTGGTTACTCCCAATAAGATAGATATTGATACTGAAGGCTTTAAGGCTAGACAGTACAAGTTAGGAAGTTATAAAAGCTTACAGAGATATATTGATAAGGCGGATACCATATTGATCCAGGGTCATATTCTTTACTATTTTCCTTTCCTCAGAAACTTTAAAGGCAAGATTATTGTAGATCTGTATAATCCTTTCAATTTAGAGAGCCTGGAAATGTTCAGAGACAGTGATATTGCGGAGAGGATCAGAATTGATAAAAATAATTTAAATATATTGAAAATGCAGCTTTCAATAGGAGATTTCTTTATCTGTGCAAGTGAAAAACAGAGGGACTATTGGGTAGGGATGTTAAATGCCATGGGTAGAATAAATCCGTACAGCTATGATTCCGATAAAACCTTAAGGAACCTGATAGATATTGTTCCTTCCGGAATGCCTTCCCAGCCTCCCAAGCGCTCTACTTCGTATACTGGGGATAGAATCCCGGGTATCAATGAACGTGACAGTATAATCCTATGGGGAGGTGGTATCTGGAACTGGCTCGATCCAATTACGGCTATTAAAGCATTATGGGAGATTACCAGGGATAAAAAGAATATAAAAATGATATTTATGGGAATAAAACACCCGGACTCCAGCCTTCCTGAAATGAAAAAATGCATGGAGGCAATACAATTGAGTAAAGAGCTCGATATGTATGAAAAGCTTGTATTTTTTAATGAATGGACGCCATACGACCTAAGACAGACATTCCTGCTGGACGCAGATGTGGGCTTGTCGATCCATCAAGAAAGGATAGAAACCGAGTTTTCCTATAGGACGAGGGTCATAGATTACATCTGGGCGCGACTTCCGGTTATAACAACCGAAGGGGATTCTATAGCGAAGATGGTAAAGGCCGAGAACATAGGTGAAGTGGTAAAGTATGAAAATACCGCACAGCTGGCAAGAGTCATGGAGAGTATGGCTACTAATAAAAGCTTAAGAGAGATATACAGGAAAAATCTAATTAAAATTGCCCCCAGGTTTTACTGGGAAAATGTGACCAAACCGCTTGTCAAATACTGTGTTAATCCCGATTATGCGGTTGACAAGAAAAAGATCACCGAGTTGGTTAATCTGCAGAACAGTAAAATATCAAAAATCATAAAAGACAATTTTGAAGGCTGTGCCAATGTCCTGAATATAACCTCTAATAAATATAGAGATGAAGAAGCTATAAGTGGGACTAATGTGGGCAGAATATTTTGGATGGAGATGGATGTTGGCCTGGCAGTTATAGAAGATGAAGAGAAAGAGCTGGATGAAATAGGAATGCTAAAGTCTAAAATAACTGAAAGGACCAAATATGAAGGTATTATTTTAAATAATGTCTTTTATAAAATATCTCCGAAATTTTTCTATGACCTGATAAACGTACTTGCATCAAAGTTAAAAGTGGATGGTTTGCTGTTTTTTTCAATTCCTGATGAAAGAGGGCTTTATAAGGTTCTTGGTGAGGGTACAAGAAGAAGCCGGTCCAGTGTAAGAATTGATGATTTTACTATTGAATATATATTAAAAAATGCCGGTTTTGAGATCAAGGATAAGGGAATATGGGATGAAATAGAGTATAGAACAATAGATAGCAATAAAGATGAAATAGGTGAGATATATGGCAGGAATGAATTATTTGAACTTTTCGAGATAAAACTGGACAGAGAGAATTTTGAAGATTTAAGGCTTTTAAGCAGGTTTGATATTTTAAATTCTGAAGAGCTGAGTAAAGATAAGGATGTAAAGGGAAGACTGAGGAGATATATATACCTCCTTACCAGTATGTATTTTGAGAATTTAAGGAAGAGTTATAACCAGTCGATAAAAGCCATTAATAATAATATTCAGGTTCAAATAAATAAAGAAATGAATGAACTGAATCGAAAGAACCGGGAGAGATTGATTCTTATATATTTTGATATATTCCGTACTCTTCATAAAGAAATTAAAAGCCTTGGTTATGATATTAGTAGTTTAAGGGAAGTTTTAGGCAATTTTAAACCCAAAAGCAAATCAGGTCTGAAGATAGATATTGATCAGAAACTTGAGGTATTGCTGAGGGATCTGGAAAATATTGACAGAATAATGGGCCTGACTGTCTCTAACAAATATTATTTGGCAAGAAAACATAGATCTTAACTGTCGAGTCTGATAATAAAATATAGTGTAACTATGATTAAGGAGAGAAATAAATTGAGTCTGGTAAGTACAATATTACTTATTTTACTAAGCGTCTCTATAGCTGTGGGTGGACAGATGTTATTGAAAATAGGTATAAACCGCATTAGGATAGTTAGTTTAAACGGGCTTGATTATCTCGGTCAATTATTTCTTGGAATAATAAAAAGTCCCCTGGTAATATCTGGTCTATTTTTATATATTATTTCAGCTGCGATATGGCTTGTAGTACTATCTGCTGTGGACCTTAGTTTTGCTTATCCGTTTATTGGATCTACTTATGTAATGTTATTGATTCTTTCAAAGTTTATACTGAAAGAAGATGTAAACTTAATACGATGGATAGGTGCACTTATAATAACTATAGGAGTAATTGTAATTTCCAGAGGATGACATTTCAGTTTAAGTAAGGTGGGATATTTAATTGGTGCAAGATGATGATCCTTTAATATCAATTATCACTGTAAATTTTAACGGTAAGAGATTTTTATATAACCTTTTTAATTCTATACTCGATCTTAATTATCCACTTAAAAAAATTCAGATAATAATGGTAGATAATAATTCTACAGATGGTTCGGTTGAGTTTGTAAAAAAGGAATTTCCGCAGGTAGAGATAATCGCATTAAATGAAAACAAAGGTTATGCCGGAGGTAATAATGAAGGATTTTACCGTTCAAAGGGTAAATATATTGCCCTGATTAATAATGATTGTGTGGTCGATAAAAACTGGTTGTACGAAATGCTTTCCATCTTCAGGCAATCCACTGATGATTCGAAAATAGGAGCAGTAGGTTCCAAAGTAGTTTTTTATTACCCTTACCTGCCTCTTCAGTTAATTGCAAGCAGTATCAGTCAAACAGACATGCGCAGCAGTAAAAGATCAAGAAGGCTTGGTGTTAAAATATATGATATAAAAGTCGGAAGTGCTGGAGAAAAAGACAACGGAAAGAGTATTTTAAATAAGAGTATCAAGTATATGGATGGTTTTTATCCCCAGGAATCAGATGAGAGTGGGGAAATCTACTGCTGGTCAAAGGGTAACGCAGTTCTGGCTGTACCGGTTGAGGATCTAAACAAAGAATTGGATTTAAGCTTTAAAGTATTATCATATATCTCACCCAATAATTTACAAATGGTAATAGGCGAAGAAATAGTAAAAGATATGAAAGTTACCGGGAGGGCTAAAACAGTTAGAATAAAGATTCCCAGAAGACTTTTTACCCACAGGAAAGATATTATTAATAGCTGCGGTATTAAAATAAATAAATCTTTTTACAGCAGGGATAGGGGTTTTGAAAGTTTTGATGAAGGCCAGTACAGCAGGGTTGAGGAGGTCTTTGGCTTAAGCGGAAGCAGCTTTATGATGGATAGAAAAATGTTTGAAGATATGGGTTGTTTTGATAATAACTTTTTCACATACTATGAAGATATTGATTTGTTCTGGAGGTCCAGATTGGCAGGTTGGAAAAATTTCTTTACTCCCAAATCTATTGTAAGACATTTTCACTGCGGTACCAGCAAGGAGTGGTCTTATAATTTTATATATCATGTGGTTAGGAATAGGCTGCTTATGATTTTTAAATGCGGCTGGCCGCTTTTATTTTTTAAAAGTTGCGCGGCATTTATCCTTTCAAATATAATCAATATCTTGAGCTACCTGGCTGGAAAGTTAAGGAGGAAGATGCAGAAAAGAATTGATATTCCAATCAGGATCAGGGTCTTCTTTGAACTGTTTTATTTACTTCCCAAAAATTTATTGGTTAGAATCAGAATAAGAAACAGCAGGAAAATTCATGATAGAATTATTAAAAGCTGGATGAGGGATTTTTAGCAAGGCTTCTTATGAAAAATATAGCTATTTATGATAGATATTTATCGACGGCTGGCGGCGGAGAACGGTACAGCTGCAAGATTGCGGAAGTTTTATCTGAAAATAAAGAGTTTGAAGTAGATCTGATAACTGATATATTTGCTGATTTAAAAGAGACTTCCGGCAGGTTAAATCTTGAACTGGAAAGGGTAAACCTGAAAATATTCCCTTTTATATCAGAGGATTATGCTGAAAGGATCATAAAGAAGTATGATCTGTTTATAAATGCCACTTATTTAAGCTCGCTTCCTGCATATGGTAAGAAGAACATATATTTATGTTATTTCCCAACTCCTTTTGATGTGGATTTCCGGTTAATTCATAAGTTTTTATTGTTTTTTTTCAGATTGCCTGCGTTATGGCTTTTTAAATATTCAGAAAGATTCTCGTGCAGCTTCAACGAAATAGAAATAGTTGAAGGATTATATGATCCCAAAAGGTTTCTGTTAAGAAGAGGAAGCTGGAGCAGCGGGAGGGTAATTTTAAAGGTAAAAAAAACTGACCAGCCGTTGATACTAGGCTTCAAGAATCCTAAAGCAAGCAGTCTAAGTAAAATAGGGGTGGATATCAAGGTATTCGGGGCTGGAGAAAAAAAGGAGAGACTTCTATATGATAAACATATAAGGCTTGGAAGAGGAGTTAAATGTACTTTTGAAATTCCATTAGGTAATGATGAAAAATATTGTAAAGTCATAATCTCATCCGATACTTTTATTCCGCTGGAAGCAGGTGAAAGTTCAAAGGATTCCAGAAAGCTTGGTATAGTAGTCTATGATCGGAGAAGGATACACTTTTATAAAAAAATAATACTCAAGATTTTAGGGTATATCCCTTTATTTCTGATAACTTTTCCCAGGGATCTGAAATTTTTGGAGACCTACCATAAAATAATTGCCATATCGGTATATTCAAAAAAGTGGATAAAGAGATTATGGAACAGACAGAGCATTGTTTTATTCCCTCCCGTAGATATTGCTAATCTTAAATCCGGCATTAAGGAGAAAATTATCTTAAGCGTAGGTAGATTTTTCCCGGAGCATCATAATAAAAAGCAGCTGGAACTGGCTGAGATATTCAAGGAGCTGCTGAGGCTGTATCCTGATGACATGAAGGGTTATACTCTATATCTGGTCGGCGGTCTGGACAGGAGGCCTGACCATCTGAAGTATGTGGAAAAGATAAGGGAAGTGAGTAAGAATTACCCCATAAGGGTAATTACTAATATGGAATGGCCGCGACTGGTAAAACTTTTTGCAAAATCGTATATTTTCTGGCACGCTTCCGGGATGGATGAAGATGAAAAAATCCATCCTGAGAAATTTGAACATTTTGGAATAACTACCGTAGAGGCAATGGCAGCTGGATGTATTCCTGTTGTTATCAATAAGGGAGGTCAAAAGGAGATCATAAATGACAAGTATAACGGATTTTTATTTGAAAGCTGGGAGGAACTTAAAAATATTACTTTAAGCATAATACGCGGGGAAATTGATACAAAAGGAATTAGAAAGAATGCAGTTAAAAACTGCAGAAGATTTTCAAATATAAATTTTAAAAGGAACCTGATTTCAATAGTCAGTGACTTATTAAAAAAATAGCAAAGGGATTGTCGACTGGTGGTATGATTGGATATTAGTATTATAATCGTAAATTATAACAGTCTTAGTTTTATTAAAGACTGCCTCGGAAGCATAAGCAAGATCACTGAAACAAATAAGAGAAAAAAAAATAAATTAAGTTATGAGATATTGGTTGTGGATAATAAATCCGGTGACGGAAGTATAGAGTATCTGGAAGAACAGGACAAAATGAATGATACTTTCCGTTTTATAGCTAATAAGAAAAATATGGGTTTTTCAAGAGCATCCAATATCGGAGCTTCAAAAGCGAAAGGTAAATACCTGCTGTTTTTAAATCCTGATACAAAGTTTTTAGAGGGTGATTTAAAAGATATTATAGTTTTTTATAATAAAAGGAATAGAAACGGCAGGGTAGGGGTAATAGGAGCAAAAATATTAAATATGGATAGAACTCTTCAGCTCAGCTCAAGATCTTTTCCAACACTTGCAAGACAATTTTATGAGAGTTATTTTTTATACAGGATATTTAAAAAAAGCCGTATTTTCGGATCTTATTTTATGAGCTGGTGGGACCATGAAAGCGAAAGAGAAGTGGATTGGCTTACAGGCTCATTTATGTTTATAAAAAAGGATGACTTTATAGAAGTGGGGATGTTTGATGAGGATTATTTTATATACAGCGAGGACAGTGATCTTTGTCTTAAATTATATAGAAAGGGCTTTAAGAACTATTATTTTCCATACTTTATAATAGAGCATGTTGACATGGCTATTGCATCCAGGAATATGGCTGTAAGGGAAATAGGTATCTGGACAAGCAGAAGATTATATTTTAAGAAAAATTATTCTAAAACACATGAGGAGTTTTTAAGTTTTATTTATTTAACAGGAATTATAAACAGGATACTGTTATTTATAATATTATCTGTATTTAAACCGGTCAAAAGTAATAGAGCTAAGCTTTTGATTTATTTTAAGGTCTTAAAATCATACTTCAGAGGTCAGGGATATGACAGTTGAAAATAGTAAAAAAATCATACTTCCGGATATAAGCTTCATAACTACTGTTTATAATGAGGAAGGGAATATTTCTGAATTTCTAAAAAGTCTAATGGCACAGACATGTCTTCCTGGGGAAATAGTTATAGTGGACGGAGGTTCTGAAGATAAGACTTTTAGTATTACTTCAAAATTTTTCAAAAATATAGCTTCACCGAAACACAGGGGTCTGAATATTGTGTTAAATGAAAATAACAGGGGTAGGATAAAAAAGAATAAAAGTGGGACATATGTCATAAATATCAGGTTGATAAGAAAAAAAGGTGCAAATATTTCACAGGGTAGAAATAATGCCATAAAAAACACGTCAGGCAGGATTATATGCGTAGGTGATGCAGGCTGTATTCTAGATAGAAACTGGCTAAAAGAAATTACTGCCTTTTATAATGATAGTTCATGTAATGTGGTCGGAGGTCTTAATCTGCCGTTATGCCGGAATTTCATACAGAAATGTCTTGCCGTATGTATCATGCCTGCGGAAAAGGAAATAAAAGCTGAAAGGTATATGCCTTCGTCCAGAAATATTAGTTTTAAAAGGGATATCTGGACTATAGCCGGCGGTTATCCCGAAAATATGGAATACGGAGAAGATATGAGATTTAATTTTAATATAAAATCTGCCGGTTATAAAATAAGGTTCAATCCAAAAGCTGTGGTTTATTGGAGGATGAGGGAGAACCTTATTCAAATATCCCAGCAGTTCTTTAGATATGCAAAAGGCGACGCCGTAGGCAATATGTATCCGGCCCGCCATCTTATAAGATTTGCTGCATTTCTTGCTTTCTTAATTATTTTGTTCAGTGCGTTTTATTTTAGTAAATGGATATTGGCTGTATTGATACCCCTTTTCATGCTTTACATTTTAAAGCCCTATGTCAGACTGGTCAGAAACTGGAATGGTAAGAGAAGCTTTATTTTTTATAGGTTTGAGAAGTTCCTATCTATCCCAACCATACCTTTTTTACTTCTGCTAATAGATTTTTCAAAAATATGCGGTTATATCTACGGCATCTTTCAGAAAATATAATACAATAAAAATATAATATTCAAATAAGTATTTAGAAGTATTTTTAAAAAGTATTTAATTATTTTTAAATTTGTTTTATAATATAATCCAAAATATAAAATTTAATCATTTTATTATAGAAATTTTTAATTAAATATGAGATAATAATAAAAATTAGTTATTAAATATATTATTAGAAACTAATACAAATTTAATAATAAAAATTTTGTAAAGTTGATGGTATTGAAGGAGTGAGATATGGCTTACGAAGAAGACGTTAAAAGAATTGATACTAATGAGTTGAGGGTTAACCTCACAAAGTATCTAACGGAAAATTTAGGCGATACAATATTTATAACAAGGTACAACAGGTTGGTAGCGGAGCTTAGGGTTTATACTGAAGAGACCAGAAGAAAAACCGAGCTCAGGATTGCTAAGAAAATGCTTGAAGCTGCCGAAAAAAGTAAAAAGAAATAGTGTACTAGCCGAAATTGACTGTTATAAAATTATATATGATTCTTCAATAGATTTTTATACTGCCCTGCTTTATATAAAGTGTTAAATCATTGTCATTGACTTGATAAAAAAATATGCTAATATATAGAAAATCTGAAAGTACGGACTAATGGTAAATATTTTAGCTGGATTTATGATTTTTAATATACGAAAATATAATTACACAAAAAAGCTGATAAGCATGTTACTCTGGTTAAAAGATAATTCCTGCTGGCAGAGCTTGTAAAAGCTTGGCTTGTGGGAATTTCTCGCTTCTATTTAAATTTTTCTACATATTCAATTTACATTAATAAATAACTGACTATTTAAGAGTATTTCCATAAAAGCAAAGCTAAAAGATAGGAGATCCTTAATGGGGATGCTTTTATTAATAAAAGGATAAAACCAATTACTAGCAGGTTAGAATATTGGTTTAAAGATTTAAAAGGTGGGTTTTATGTTTTATCCGTCTAAAAACGAATATTTAAAAATTGCAGGAGATTATAATTTAATACCGGTATATAAAGAATATATAGTAGATACAGAAACACCTGCCTCAATATTTGTAAAGACCGGTGGGCTCGAAGGGTATGGATTTTTATTGGAAAGCATAGAGGGTTCAAAAAACCTGTCAAGATATTCTTTTATCGGAGTGGGATGTGATAATTTAATAAAATTTGATAATGAAGTTTTTACTTTAAATACAGGAAAAAACAAGGTATTTAAAATAAATACGAGAACCCCGCTTCTGGAATTAGAAAAAATCATGAAAAAAAATAATATGTATAAAAATCCGGAGCTCAGCCATTTCGTAGGCGGTGCCGTAGGTTATCTGAGTTATGATCTGGTTAAATATTTTGACCAAATCCCTGTTTATGAAAATAAGTTACATATACCTGAGATTATGCTTTATCTTACAGATCTGGTGGTGGTTTTTGATCACCTGCTTAACCGTATGAAAATAGTTTCCACAGTAAAAATTGGAAGCAGGGTTTCTGCCGGGAAGACTTACGATATTTCGGTTGAAAAAATTAAAAGTTTGGAAAAGAAGATCATTGCAACCAATGGAAATTTTTTAAAAAGCAGCTTTGACTCTGCAGCTGTCAGCAGTTCGTCTTTTAAAGTCTTTAATTTAAATTCCAACTTTAAAAAGGAAAAGTTCCTGATGGCAGTAAGACGGGCAAAAGAATATATCACTGAAGGGGAAGCTTTCCAGATAGTACTGTCCCAGCGGTTTTATACCGATAAATTTTCCGACCCCTTTGGTATTTACCGCGGACTCAGAACCATAAATCCATCGCCGTATATGTATTATTTCAATTTTGGTAATATAAAGATCATAGGAGCTTCTCCGGAACCTTTGATCAAGATAAACGGCAGAAAAATACTGACCTGTCCTATTGCCGGTACAAGAAGAAGAGGCCGGACTTTAAAGGAAGACAGGGATCTGGCAAATGACCTGTTAAATGATAAGAAAGAGAAAGCCGAACATAATATGCTGGTCGATCTTTCCAGGAATGATCTTGGAAGAGTATGCAGGTATGGCAGCGTGAAGGTCAAAAAATATATGAGTGTGGAGAAATATTCACATGTCATGCATCTGGTATCAAAGGTAGAGGGGACTTTAAGCAAAAATAATTCAATATATGATGCTCTCAGAAGTGTATTTCCAGCGGGTACATTGTCCGGAGCTCCAAAAATAAGGGCAATGCAGATCATAAGTGAACTGGAGCCTACCAGCCGGGGCCCTTATGGGGGAGCCGTAGGATATTTTGGTTATGATGGGAATCTTGACAGCTGTATCACTATCAGGACGGCTATTATAAAAGATAGTATAGCTTATATTCAGGCGGGTGCCGGTATAGTATATGATTCCAAGCCTGAAAACGAATTTAATGAAACTGTAAATAAGGCAGCTGCTCTTTTTAAGGCTATTGGATTATTTAAATAGGCCGGCTGCAGGAAATATATTAAAAGTAATGATCGGGTATGGAGGTGTATAAGATGAAGAATTTTTTAGAGAAGGTTTTAAATGGAATAAGTCTAAGCCAGGATGAAGCATATAAGGCAATGCAGTTTATAATGGAAGGGAATGCTAATGACTGTCAAATCGCAGCTTTTCTTGTCGCATTGAAAATGAAAGGTGAAACAACTGATGAAGTGAGCGGCTTTTCCAGAGCCATGCTGGATAAAGCTGTAAAAGTAAAAAGTAAATATAAAAATATAGTGGATACCTGCGGAACCGGTGGTGACGGCTTAAATACCTTTAATATTTCCACTACTGCTGCATTTATAGCTGCTGGGGCTGGTGTGCCGGTTGCGAAACATGGCAATAGAAGTGTATCCAGCAGAAGTGGAAGTGCTGATGTTTTGGAAGAACTGGGGGTAAATATAAATCTTGAATGCAGCGAAGTTTCAAGTTGTCTGGATGAAGTAGGCATAGGTTTTATTTTTGCTCCTAAAGCACATACGGCTATGAAGCATGTAGCAAAGGCAAGAAAAGATATGGGTATAAGAACCGTTTTTAATATTTTAGGTCCTATTACCAATCCGGCAATGGCAAACGGCCGTATCCTGGGTATATTTGATAATAGTTTAGCGGATATCATGATAAATACCCTGAAGAATTTAGGCGTGGATAGGGCATTTGTGGTGAACAGTGAAGAGGGACTTGATGAACTTTCTGTTTCAGGTAAAAGTTCAGTTGCCGAACTTAGAGACGGAAAAGTCAGTAAATATATCTTTGATCCTGAAGAACTCGGCTTTAAAAGATCAAATATTGCAGATCTTATTGGTGGAGATGCAAAGGTAAATGCCAGAATTTTAATCGACATCCTTACCGGAGCCGATAAAGGTGCTAAAAAAGATTCTGCTGTCATCAATGCGGCAGCTGCTATAGTTGCAGGGAAAAAAGCCGACTCATTGTCTGAAGCAGTGGATCTAGCCTGCAGCTCTATTGAAAGTGGAAAAGCATATGAGAAATTGGAAAAATTGATAGAATTTACATGCATGAAAAGGTAGTGGATAATTTTGAAGTATATAAAAGAGATTTTAATCTCAAAAAAAGAAGAAATAAAAAAGATAGAAGAAAATTCAAGTTTGATAAAATCTGTTCTAAAAGAAACAGTAAGAGATAAGAGGAGTTTCTTTAAAAATATCGGAAATGGAAAAATAAATGTAATTGCGGAGATTAAAAAAGCCTCTCCTTCAAAAGGAATTATAAACAAACAACTTGATATCAAAGAGACTGTGCTCACCTATAATAAGTTTAGAAGTTTTATTTGTGGTATTTCTGTCCTAACAGAGTCATTATATTTTAAGGGTAAACCGGAGGACGTAAAGATAGCTAAGGAAAATTCAGATATGCCGGTATTGAGAAAAGATTTTATCTTCAGTGATATACAGATTTATGAAAGCGCTGCTCTTGGAGTTGATTGCATTCTGCTTATCAGCTCACTTTTAGCGGGGAGGAAGTTAAAAAAACTTTACGATTTAGCTGTAAGTCTTGGATTGGATGTACTGGTTGAGATACACAACATAAAAGATTTAGATAAAGCACTGGATACCGGTACACGATTTATAGGTATAAATAACCGTAATTTGAAAGACATGAGTGTTGATGGTACAAATATTTACAATTTTTTAGATTACATGCAAAAAGAGGATTTAAAAGATAAGGTTTTTGTTTGTGAGAGTGGAATAGAAGATACTGAATATATTAAAGATCTATTTTCAAGCGGTCTGAATACTTTTCTAATCGGTGGATACTTTATGGCCAGTGAAAATCTTAAGAAGACCCTTGAGAGTATGGAACTTGAGCTTAGAGATAAAAAATTGATATAAAGAAAAAAAGAAGTCCTAAAAGACAGAATATAAATATGGATAAGGTGAACTTAAATATGGTTTGGATAAAAATATGCGGGATCACTAATTTAGAAGATGCAGAAAAAATATCCAAGTTAAATATAGATGCAATGGGTTTCATACTGTCTACCAACAGTCCCAGAAAAGTAAATGCTTCTAAAGCGAAAAAAATAATTGAAGCTGTTAGAAATAAGCAAAATAAAAAGATTTCAATGGTGGGCGTATTTGTAAATGAGAAGATTTCAAAAGTCATTAAGGATTCTGAATACCTAAAGCTTGATTACATTCAGCTTTCCGGAGATGAGGATATACATTTTTTAAAAGATTTGAATGATAGGCGCAGAGGTATAAAGATCATAAAGTCTATAAGGATTAAAGGCGGAGGCCAGTCTTATAAAGGCGGGCTGAGCAAAGAGATAAAGAAAATAAAAGAGCATATAGATTTTATTCTGCTGGATAGCTACAGTGAAAATATTTATGGAGGGACAGGGATATCTTTTGATTGGAATATTGCAAAAAATTGTTTCAGTGAAATTCCTATTATATTATCCGGAGGACTTGATACAGAAAATGTGAGACAGGCTGTAAACATAGTGAAACCTTTCGGTGTCGATGCCTCGTCTAAATTAGAGACTTATCCAGGTAAAAAGGATGTATACAAAGTCAGTAGATTTATTAATGCCTTAAGGTAGTTAATGGAGATTGACAGTAGATGAAGAAAGATAAAAAAAGACTAAAGAAAGCAAGCGGTATTTTTAAACAGAAGAACTATAAGAGTCACAGGGATGGATATTTCGGAATTTATGGCGGAAGATATGTTCCAGAAATACTAATAAACGCATTGGATGAGCTGGAGAAGAGTTACTTTAAGTTTAAAAAGGATAAAAGTTTTAAAAAAGAACTTTCATTTTATTTAAAAAATTATGCCGGGAGGCCGACACCCCTGTACTATGCTGAAAGACTTTCACACAGATTGGGTAAAGCAAAGATATATTTAAAGAGAGAAGATCTCTGTCATCTCGGTGCTCATAAGATCAATAATACCATAGGTCAGGTACTGCTTGCCAAAAAAATGGGGAAGAAGTTTATAATAGCGGAGACCGGTGCAGGGCAGCATGGTGTTGCTACTGCTGCAGCAGCAGCGCTGTTTAATATGGATTGTAAGATTTTTATGGGAAGCAAGGATATCAAGAGGCAGTCATCCAATGTTTACAGAATGAAACTTATGAATGCAGAGGTAATAGAAGTCTCATCAGGAAGTAAGACACTAAAAGATGCAGTAAACGAGGCTCTTCGCTACTGGGTCTCGAGAGTGGATGATACTTATTATGTTTTAGGTTCGGTGGTGGGCCCCCATCCCTATCCAACCATGGTAAGGGACTTCCAGGTAGTTATAGGTAAGGAGACTAAAAGGCAGATATTAAATATAGAAGGAAGACTTCCTGATTATATCATAGCCTGTGTCGGCGGAGGGAGCAATTCAATCGGGATATTTTACCCATTTTTAAAAGACATAGATTCGGTAAAACTTATAGGAGTAGAAGCAGGAGGTAAGGGTATCAGTAGTAAGAAGCACGGGGCGACTTTATGTTGTGGGGAAAAAGGTGTTTTTCACGGTGCTTTTAGCTATGTGCTGCAGGATGATTACGGCCAGATAGAGGAAGCATACTCTGTATCTGCAGGGCTTGATTATCCCGGAGTCGGTCCGGAACATGCATATTTTAAGGAAAATAAAATAGTCAAGTATGAGCATGTATCGGACAGAGAAGCTCTGGAGGCATTTAAGGTATTATCGGTATGTGAAGGGATAATTCCGGCATATGAAAGTGCTCATGCCCTGGCTTATGCTGCAAAGCTTGCCCCGACCTTGGACAGTAATAAAGTGATCATTGTCAATCTGTCGGGGCGGGGGGATAAGGATATTGATAATAAGTAAGAGGTAATTGGAGAAGATCAGTGAATGACTTTAAAAGCAGAAACATAGGTGGAGTTTTTAAGGGATTAAGGGAAAATAACCAAAAAGCGTTTATCCCATTTTTAACCTGCGGATTTCCCAGTCTTGACGGCTTTTTTACTCTATTTGATACTCTGGATAGAAATGGAGCAGATATAATCGAAGTAGGCATCCCATTTTCGGATCCGCTGGCTGACGGCTCAGTCATTCAGGCTACCTCGAAGATTGCCCTGGAAAATGGAATAAATACTGATATTGTTTTTAGTTCAATACTTAAGATAAGGAAAAGGAGTGATACACCTATAGCTGTCATGACTTATTTTAATACTGTTTACCATTATGGTTTTAACAGATTTTTAAAAAAAGCCGAGGATGCAGGTGTAAACGGCCTCATAATCCCGGACCTGCCTCTGGAAGAATTCAAAAGTTACAGGAGTTATTTTAATAATACTAATATAGATAATATTATGTTTGCTTCTCTGACTTCCACACAAAAAAGGTTATCTATCATCGCAAAAGAAGGCAGAGGATTCGTATATTGCGTTTCAGTAAAAGGAGTCACCGGTGTAAGAGATAGTGTAAATCCGGAAGTAAGGACTTTCCTTCGCAGTTTAAGAAAAATAACCAGTCTTCCGCTTGCGTTGGGATTCGGTCTTTCCAATAGGGAACAGATAATCCGTATTAAGGACTACTGCGATGGTATCATAATAGGAAGCAAGATCTTGTCCTTACTGCTCGAGACGGATGATTTAAAAAAGGGTATTAAGAAGGTAGAGAGTTTCATGTCGGGTGTCAGCAGAGTATTAAAATCTTAAGATTTTTACATAATATATATTTATATAATTAATAGCGTTTTTAATATTAAGGTTTGTTGGAATATATAATTATTTTTTCTTTTCAAATATAAAATCACAATGACCTTTGCCATAGGCAATGGTATTTTCCCACGAGCTACCACGGTGAAATTTAAGATCCGGGAAAGCTTTTGAATAAAATTCTTTATCTACCTCGCAGAATAATCTGGTTAATTCTGGAGTTCCTGTCTCGGTAAAGAAACCATGGAATGGACATTTAGTGACTATACGATGGCAGATGTTATTATTCCGATTTTTATATTTCCTGTTGCAAAATCGACCCATCCCCTTTTTATCCACTAAATCAAGGTAATTTATAAGTAACTCCATGGGTTTCTTCCCGGAGGTCTTTAAGGATTGTAGAAGTATCATCGGTTCATTACAGCCAATAGGAACAATTATTTTTCTCATTATCTTGAAAGCCTTTTCTTTACCAAATTTTGCCTGAAGTCCCATATATGAAGCGGCAACAAGAGAAAGGCGTTTGAAGAGCTCTGTTTCGGTATTCTTAATTTTTGCCCAGTGAGTTTTTTTAAATACTGCATTTTTTCTGATCAAGCATCTGGTTAAGAGGATAAGCCATAACCACCCGATTTCTTTACTTAAAACAGACTTTACAATTTTGATTTCCTTGATCTTCAAAATCTTCCTCCCTTGAAATAAAAACTATATCTAAAGACTATAAAATGTTACCAGAATATAGTACTGCACTAAAAAATGATGTGGTGTTTTGTCTCCCTATTAACCAATTTCTAATATCCTTTTTAAATTTAAGTTATCTTCTTCCATATCCTTTTTAATTAAAGGAAACCAGGATTTAAGCAGTTTTAAAATTAAGTTTGAGATAATATTTGCTCTAAATCCAAAACTTTCAATATGGGTAAAAATACAAATGTCTCCTTTGGCTTTCCCGATGAATGATATTCGTGTCCCAATAATTCGACCAAGCCAATGTACGGATTCAAAATCAGCCCTCCAACTCCGATTCTTTTTTTCTATATTAGTAATTTTACATTTGATTTTGAACCACTTCTCATCAACACATTCCTCAAAGTAAACAATGTCTTCTTCATCCAAGCCTCCAGTTATTTTTATGAATTTCTTATGATTTGGATGCCACTTTGTAAAATTTTTATCGAGATTTTTAAACCAATTAAAAATCTTATCAGGTGTTGTTTTTATTTCTATTGAATCTTTTAGAGTAATCATATCTTAATTTCTTCTTTCACTGGTTGTTTATTTTTTCCTTTGGATAAACAGATATACAAATCCTATATAAACTTTTTTCCTTTTTCATTATTATGTTGGACTTTTTACTGCCCTGTCAATAAAAAATATTATTTTGAATACGAGGGTAAGTTATTCTAAGGTAAAAATGTTCTGGGATTAACCGGTACCCCATTTACCTTACTATGTAATAAAGATGTATACCTGTGCTTATACCTGTATTTACCATAAGATTGATTAAATCTCCCTGTCTGGTAATCTATGTTTAAAGGCTTGCCCCTAAATAAAATAGTGATAAGAGTTTTGTTTTTTAGGCATAAAATAAATCAATTACTAATAGCTTATGAGCCTTTATTTTATTATTTTTAAATATAATATTAAAATAATATAATTTATAGTATCTCCAAATAGTTTAATAGATGTATAATTTAAATTAAAGAGATACCGGATTTTAAGAAGGGTAAAGAAAATTAGAGATTTAACAATAAGTATAGTCAGCCATAATAGCCTGTCTTTTTTAAAAGAGTGTTTGGATTCTATATCGGCAAACCCGCCTGGAAAGGATTACGGGATCATAGTGGTCGACAATGCTTCCAGCGACGGTACTGTTGAATTTGTAAAAGAGAATTACCCGGAAGTGACAGTGATCTCAAATGATAAAAATATTGGTTTTGCTGCAGCTAATAACAGGGCTATTGAGAGGTCAGATTCAAAATATATAATTCTGATGAACAGTGATTGCCGCGTTTTTAAAAAATCACTGGACAATTTAACGGAATTTATGGAAAAGAATCCCGAAGTGGGAATAGCGGGACCTAAAATAATAAACACAGATGGGACCATTCAGCTATCCTGCAGAAGATTTCCTTCTGCGTTTGATGCTGCAGCTCATACTGTACTTACGAATATCTTTCCTCATAACCCTTTTTCAAGAAAGTATAAACTTGCCGATACGAAAAAGGACAGTCCTTTTGAAGTTGACTGGGTTTCCGGCTCCTGTATGATTGTCAGGAGAAAAGCTTTGGAAGAATCCGGCTTTCTCGATGAGAATTATTTTATGTATGTTGAGGATCTGGATATCTGCTACAGGATGTGGCAGAAGAACTGGAAGGTATATTACTGCCCGCATTCCGAAGTAATGCATCATATAGGAGGGAGCAGCGGAGGAAGGAAGATCAAAGCAAGTTTTAGGATGCAGAGAAGTGTATTTTACTTTTTCTGGAAGAATTATAAAAATAGCTGGAAGGTCGTTCTTATGCCGCTGCTGTTACTGCTTCTTGGATTCAGGTTTTTTATTGCTGTGATAAAAAGCATATTTTTATGATCAAGCTGGAGTGTGATTATTTAGAAAGGTTTTTGTTTTTTATATTTTAGATTTTATATTAAAATAATTGCTAAATTAAGATAGTTAGTCGGAGAGCACACTTTTGAAAATTTTAATAACAGGTGCAGCAGGTTTTGCAGGGAAACACCTTTTAGAATATTTAAAAAAAGAGGGGGATCATAAGATTCTAGGGGTTGATTTAAGCTTTAAAGAATTCAACCCTGGCGACTCTTTAAACAATATAGAGATATCAGAAACTGACTTAACCGACAGGGAGTCAGTTTTCAATATTATCGAAGAATTCAAACCCGGTCAGGTCTACCATCTGGCAGCACAGAGTTCTGTCAGTTATTCATGGGGAAATCCTGTAGAGACTTTTAGAATCAATGTTTTTGGAGGTATTAATGTTTTGGAAGGTCTCAGACTCTTCTGTCCCAGTTGTAGGATTCTTGTAGTATGCACTGCTGAGGAATATGGGGAAATCAATAATGAACATAAAGCTATTGATGAGAATTTTAAAATTTACCCCCAGAATCCTTATGCTATCAGTAAATCAGCTCTGGATTTTTTTTCTTCTGTCTATCATAATGCATACAAACTGCCGGTATTTATCAGTAGGTCATTCAACCACATCGGACCAGGGCAGTCAGAGAGGTTTGTATGTTCGGATTTTGCCAGACAGATAGCCCTGATAGAAAATGGAACGCAGGACCCTGTAATAAGTGTCGGGAATCTTGAATCTCAAAGGGATTTTTTAGATGTAAGAGATGCAGTCAGAGCGTATTACTATATAGTGAATAAAGGAAGAGAGGGCCAGATTTATAATGTTTGCTCCGGCAAAAAATATAAAATTTCCGATCTGCTTGATATGCTTATATCATTAAGCACAAGGTCGGATATTAAAGTGGACATTGATAAAAGTAAATTCAGGGCAATTGATGTTGGAATCACATATGGAAATAATAGTAAATTAAAAGCTCATACCGGCTGGAGACCCGGATATTCCATTAAAATGTCACTTAAGGACACGCTTGATTATTGGAGGCAAAATGTCAGATCATAAACATAGATCAGACGGGAGAAGGAGTTAAATTGAAAGCAGTGATATTAGTCGGCGGAGAAGGGACAAGACTGCGGCCGATTACTTTTTTAAATCCCAAGCCGATGCTGCCGCTGGTAGATAAGCCTTTTATGGAAAATTTTATTTTATGGCTGAGGTCCCATAAAATCAAAGATATAATCTTTTCCACCGGTTATCTCCCGGAAATCTTTAAGAATTATTTTGGAGACGGCAGAAGTCTTGGGTTAAGACTTACTTATGTCAGGGAAGAAAGTCCTCTGGGAACATGCGGCGGCGTGAAGAATGTAGAAAAGTATTTAGGCACCGGTCACTTTATAGTATTTAACGGCGATATTCTTTCTTCAATGGATTTAACAAAAATGGCAGTCTTCCATGAGAGTAAAAAGGCTGATATAACCATAGCTCTGACTACTATTGAGGATCCGACAAGTTATGGATCGGTGACTGTCGATGCTGAAGGAAGGGTAAAACAATTCCTGGAGAAGCCAAGCCAGGATGAAATTACTACTAATCTGATAAATGCCGGATTCTATATTATCAAACCGCATATGATGAAACTGGTACCGGAGGGCAGAAAATACTCTTTTGAAAGAGGGCTTTTTCCTACGGCTTTAAGTGAAGGATATAAGATATACGGTTATATTTCAAATTCTTACTGGCTGGATGTAGGAACTCCTCAGAAATATCTGACAGCCCATTATGATATTCTGAATAAGAAAATAAACTTTAAATTTTTATATAATGAGATACTGGAAAACATATATATAGGGAAGGATTCAAAATATTTAAGGAGTAATTTTGTATCCGGTCCGGTGGTCATCGGAAAGAGAACTAAGATAGAGAAAGGCGCCAGGATAATGCCTCTTACAGTTATCGGAGATGACTGCATAGTCTCAGAAGGAACTGAAATTTCCGAAAGTATAATTTTCAATAATTGTAAGATTGGAAAAAGCTGCCTTATAAAAAAATCAATAATTTCAAATAATGTGGAAATCGACAGGAATGTATGTATCGAGGGTTTCTCTGTTATTGGAGATAACAGCAGGATAGGAGAGGACAATATATTAAAAAATGGTATTAAAATCAATATAAATTCAAATATTGTCAGGGGCCAGATTACTTTTTAGTTTAAACTTACATAATAAATTATTTTAAATTTAAGAGGGGAGATAATGGTGAGAGCACTTATTACCGGGATCACCGGTCAGGATGGGTCTTATCTTGCCGAGTTTTTACTTAACAAGGGATATGAGGTCTATGGGATGGTAAGGCGTTCATCGGTAGAAAATTTTAACAGAATAGAACATATAAGGGATAAGTTAAATTTCGTCCAGGCCGATCTGCTGGACCAGCTGTCTATAATAGATGCTATAAAAGAATCAAAACCTGATGAGATATACAACCTTGGCGCCATGTCATTTGTACCTACGTCATGGAAACAGCCGGTACTGACAGGTGAATTTACCGGACTGGGAGTGACGCGGATGCTGGAAGCTGTAAGACATTTAAATAGGAATATAAAATTTTATCAGGCTTCCAGCTCAGAGATGTTCGGGAAAGCAAGGGAAGTCCCCCAGAATGAAAATACACCATTTTATCCGCGGAGCCCTTATGGAGTGGCAAAGGTCTACGGCCATTATATGACTGTAAATTACAGGGAAAGTTATGATATGTTTGCATGCAGCGGTATACTTTTTAATCACGAATCTCCCAGACGGGGACTGGAGTTTGTTACCAAGAAAGTGACTTTCAATACAGCGAAGATAAAATTAGGATTGGCTAAAAACCTTTATATGGGTAATTTAGATGCAAAAAGGGATTGGGGATACGCCAAAGATTATGTCGAGGCTATGTGGCTGATGCTGAAACAGGACAATCCTGAAGATTATGTCATCAGCACAGAAAAAGCACATTCCGTGAAAGAATGGGTTGAAGCTTCTTTCAAATGTCTTGATCTTGACTGGACAAAGTATGTAAAAATTGATAAAAAATATATCCGGCCGGCTGATGTTGATCTTTTGGTAGGTGATTCCAGCAAAGCTAAAGAAAAACTGGGTTGGAAAATAAAGGTCAGCTTTGAACAATTAGTAAGACTTATGGTCGAATACGATTATAATTATTTGAAAAAACGAATGTAGTATTAAATTTAGAAAGGAAGTTATATTAATTGAAAGAAATAAGAATAAAGTTCGGAACTGACGGCTGGAGGGGCGTCATAGCTGATGAGTTTACTGTTGAAGGAGTAAGGATTGTATCACAGGGAGTAAGCAATTATCTTAAAAGAAAAGTAGAGAGCAGTAGAAAGCCATATGTAGTAATAGGTTATGATACCAGGTTCCTTTCCGATCGTTTTGCTAAAGAAGCAGCTGAAATATTCAAGCTGAATGATATCAAAACCCATTATTCTGACAGGATCATCCCCACTCCGGTTATCTCTTTTGCTGTGATTGAAAAAAAGGCTGACCTGGGGATAATGATAACGGCAAGCCATAATCCTTATTATTATAATGGTTATAAGATAAAGGGCCCTTTTGGCGGGTCAGCTGCGATGGATATAATAACAGAGGTTGAGAAGGAAGTAAGTGATGTACTTAAAAATATAGAAAATTATGAAAAATATCTATATCCTGAAGATGAGGATAGGCCGGATATAGAGAAAGCCGATTTTTTACCCGGTTACAAGCAGAACCTTCTAAGTAAGGTAGATATAAATATCATAAAGGATTTTAATTTTAAACTGCTGCTTGAACCGATGTATGGTACAACACAGGGAATATATAAAAAAATTATTCAGACACTCAATCCTGAAAATGTTACAGAAATACATGCTGAGCTAAATCCCTCTTTTGGAGGTATAAACCCCGAGCCTATCGGGGATAATCTCGCAGAAGCCAAAAGTGTGCTGCTGGATAAAAAATATAAATTAGCTATTTGCCTGGACGGCGACGGCGACAGGATCGCTGCACTGGGCGAGGAAGGTAATTATATCAGTTCACATCATCTTTTCGCCATAGTTTTATGGTATCTGGCCAGTATAAAGAAAATGAAAGGCAGGGTAGTAAAATCAGTAAATCTTTCTTCAGTACTGGATAAGATCTGTGCAAAATACGATCTTGAACTCATAACTACCCCGGTGGGTTTCAAGTATATAGCCAAAGAAATCCTAAAAGGCGGAGTCATTATGGGTGGTGAAGAAAGCGGAGGCCTTTGGGCAGAAGCGGATATCCCTGAAAGAGACGGGATGCTTATGGGCCTGAAGCTTATAGAGATAATATGCAGTACCGGTATGACGTTAAACCAGATATTGGGAGAAATCTATAAAGAGTTTGGATATTTTGTTTTTGACAGGAACGATTATAAAATTGATTTAAGTCAAAAGGAAAATTTAAAATCTCTGCTGGAAAAGGATATTCCCGGAATACTAAAGGAAGTCGGCGTCAAAGATGTAATAACGATAGACGGGTATAAATATATAATGGGGAATGGCAGTTGGATTATGATCAGACTGTCAGGTACTGAGTCTGTGGTACGGGTTTATACAGAAGGCAGCAGTGATGAAGAAGTAAAACACCTTCAGGGACTGGGTAAAAGAGTCATAGACAGTGTTTATTAAAAAAATTTTAATATTTAAAATAATCATTAAAAAGAAAGAGCTCCAAGGAGGCCGCATACTATGAATATTTTAGATGACTTGGATAGAATAAAAGAAATTGATATAGAAGATATGCTGGGAGTTGAAGAAAGATTTTATTCACAGCTGCTGGAAGCAAGAAAGATTGTTCAAGAAGCTGACCTAAAGCTGTTAAAACAAAAAGAATTTAAAGGTATTGTTTTTTTAGGTATGGGAGGATCCGGATTTGCGGGTGATATCACTAAAGCCTTGATAAAGGATGATATTGATATACCGGTTGAGATTGTAAAGGGATATAATATGCCTGCTTTTATTAAACGCGAATGGCTGGCAATAGTACTCAGTTATTCAGGAAATACTGAAGAGACAATCTCTACAGCTAGCCAGGCATTGGAGCGGGGATGCGAAATTCTTGCAGTTTGTTCGGGTGGAAAGTTGGGAAATCTTGTACAGGATAATAATAAAACAATAATAAAGATACCTGCAGGGCTGCAGCCCAGAGGTGCAATAGGTTATTTATTTTTACCTGCATATTTAGCTCTTGATAAACTCAACATTATAACTGTAGATCCAGGCGATATGGAAGAGGCATTTGATTTAATAGAAGAAAAAGCCGGTCTTTACAAAAGAGAAGTCGAAGCTGATAGAAATCCTGCAAAGAAACTGGCTTTGAAAATATCAGGTTACCTACCTATAATATACGGGACGGAGGGGCTGCTAAGTGCAGTTGCCTACAGGTTGAAGTGCGAATTTAACGAAAACTCAAAAACTCCCTGCTGGTGCAATTTGTTTCCGGAACTTAACCATAATGAAACTGTAGGATGGGAAAGATTGAAAGAAATCACCAGCAAATTTGTACTTCTGGTTTTTAGAGATAACGATGAAAAAATAAGGGTAAAGACACGTATAGAGGTAACATCAGGTCTTATCAAGGGAAATGTAGGTAGGATTATAGAAATACCTGTGGAGGGGAGATCAAAACTGGCAAAAGCATTATCTGTGATGTATCTTGGGGATATAGTCAGTGTGTATCTGGCGCTTTTAGCAGGTATTGACCCAAGCCCGGTAAAAAAAATAAATATACTAAAAAGCGAACTTAAAAAACTAAATGAAAAAAAATAAAGGAAATAGAAAGGAAAGTATTAATGGATTTTGATCTGAGAGATATCAGTCTAGCAAAAGAGGGTAAAAACAAAATAGAATGGGCTGCTAAGGAAATGCCGGTCCTAAAGGGTATAAAGCGTGATTTTTCAAAAAGTAAGCCCCTTAAAAACCTGAGAGTAGGAGCATGCCTTCATGTTACATCGGAAACTGCAAATCTTATGGTTACCTTAAAGGAAGGGGGAGCAAATGTAGTTTTATGTGCGTCAAATCCCTTAAGTACCCAGGATGATGTAGCAGCTTCACTTGTTAAGGATTTTAAAATCAGTGTATTTGCTATAAAGGGTGAAGATAATAAGACATATTACAGACATATAAACAGTGTTCTTGATACCGGACCTCAGGTTACGATGGATGATGGGGCAGACCTGATTTCATCAATCCATAGCAGCAGGAAGGAACTACTCAAGGGTGTATACGGCGGTACGGAAGAGACAACAACAGGAGTAATAAGGCTTAAGAGCATGGAAAAAAAGAGCGTGCTTTTTTATCCGATTATTGCAGTAAATGATGCCAAAACCAAACATTTTTTTGACAACCGCTACGGGACCGGACAGAGTACTATTGACGGAATTTTAAGAGCGACCAATATTTTGCTTGCCGGCAAGAAATTTGTAATAGCAGGTTATGGCTGGTGTGGAAGAGGAGTAGCTATGAGAGCAAAAGGAATGGGTGCTTCCGTAATAATACTGGAAGTCGACCCTCTCCGGGCGCTGGAGGCTAAATTGGACGGATTTGATGTAATGAATTCCAGCGAGGCGGCAAAAGTCGGAGATATTTTTTTATCTGTCAGCGGTGATAAAAATGTGATAGGCAGGGAAATTCTGAAGAACTGTAGAGATAATGTAATCCTTGCCAACTCCGGTCATTTTGACGTTGAGATTGACCTTGATTACTTGAGGGCAAACAGCAAGTCAAAAAGGAAAGTCAGGCCCTTCGTTGAAGAATATCTTATGAAAGACGGGAGAAAGTTGTATTTACTTGCCGAAGGAAGGCTAGTAAATCTAAGTGCAGCAGAGGGACATCCAGCCAGTGTTATGGATATGAGTTTTGCAAACCAGGCTTTAAGCGTAAAATATATTCTCGAGAACAATAAAGACCTTTTGAAAAAAGTTTATACAGTACCTGAAAAGATTGACAGGAAAATAGCAGAATTAAAACTTAAAAGCATGGGTATCAGGATAGATAAATTGACACCGGAGCAGGAGAAGTATCTTAGTTCATGGGAAATAGGAACATAAGTCTTGATCTAAAAAAAAACAGGGTGTGCACTCTTATATGGAATAGGTCTGTTTTAAAATTATTAGACCAGAGGAGACTTCCTTTTAAAGAGATATATGTGGATTGCAGGTCCGCTGGTAGTGTGGCACAAGCGATCAGGGACATGATTGTAAGAGGAGCACCGGCAATTGGTGTTACGGCGGGCTACGGTGTTGCACTTGCAGCTTTGGAATTCCGTGGTGAGGATAAACAGAAATTTATAGAGCATATAAATAAAAGTATAAAACTTCTTTCAGAAGCCAGACCTACAGCTGTAAATTTATTCTGGGCATTGGACAGGATGAAAAAAATTCTTAAAAACGCAGTTGATCTGAAGGTCAGCAGAATAAGGGATAAATTGATAGAAGAGGCCGTAAAGATCGAAAAGGAGGACCTTAGGGTCAACAGGAAAATTGGTCAGAATGGGAAGGGAATCTTTATGGGAAAGAATAATAAAATTAAAATTCTTACCCACTGCAATGCGGGAGCGCTGGCAACTTCGGGTTATGGTACTGCACTTGCGGTAATTAGGAGCTTAGATACAGAAGGGAAAGTAGCAAATGTCATAGTGGATGAGACCAGACCGTTTCTCCAGGGGGCAAGACTTACTGCCTGGGAGCTTCATCAGGATAAGATTCCCTTTTTTATTATATCTGATAATATGGCAGGTTATTTTATGTCAAGAGGAGAAGTCGATGCTGTACTGGTCGGTGCAGATAGAATAGCTTCCAATGGTGATACAGCAAATAAAATAGGAACTTTAAGCTTATCAATACTTGCGAAGTATTTTAAGATACCTTTCTATGTTGCTGCTCCGATTTCAACTGTTGATATAAAAATGGAAAGCGGGGATAATATTCCTATAGAGCACAGGAGCGAAAAGGAAATTAGAGAAGTTCTGGGGAAAATTATTATTCCGGAATTTATGGCAGTAAAAAATCCGGCTTTTGATGTTACACCGGCCGATAATATAACAGCAATCATAACTGAAAAAGAAGTGATTTACCCTCCTTACAAAAAGAATATCAGCAAGATCTTTAAGAGTAAGAAATATATAAAATAAGAAGTATATGATTATGATGAAAAACAACAGAGCTATAGTATTAGCGGCAGGTCTGGGCACGAGGCTAAGACCTCTTACGGACTTGATATCTAAGCCAATGGCGCCTATAGTAAATAGGCCGGTTATGGAACATATTATTAGACTTCTTGTTAGACACAAATTTACAGATGTTGTCTGTAATCTGCACTGGTATCCGGAAGAAATAAAAAATTATTTTGGTGACGGTTCAAGATGGAAAATAAATATTGTGTATTCATACGAGGAAGAGCTGCTGGGTACTGCGGGAGGAGTAAAGAATGTAGAAGGTTTTTTTGGAAACAATGCTTTTATGGTAATAAGCGGCGATGCCCTAACTGATATTGATTTGACAAAGGCAATTAAATTTCATAAACAAAAAGGCGGTATTGCTACAATAATCCTGACTGAAGTTGAAGACACTTCAAAGTATGGCATGGTACTACTAGATGAGGATAAAAGGGTAAAAGGTTTTCAGGAAAAACCTTTGAGCGGCAAGGCAAAGTCTAACCTTGCAAATAGCGGAATATATATTTTTGAGCCGGAAATATTTGATTACTTGCCTTCTAAGGGAAAGTTTTATGATTTTGGCAAGAATCTTTTTCCTGATCTGTTAAATAAAAATATTAAATATTACGGTTACCAGCATAATCAATATTGGAATGATGTTGGAAGTTTAGATGAATATCAGCAGGGCAATTTTGATGCGCTTGAGAGCAAGGTCAGAGTTGATATTCCAGGAAAGGAAATAAAAGACGGCGTCTGGGTGGGAAAAAATTGCAAGATCCAGGAAGGTGTTGTAATAACTCCCCCGGTATGCATAGGGGATAACTGTACCATAAAGAAAGATGCAAAACTTTTTGGTCCCATAATTTTAGGTAATAATACTACAGTAGATGAAAGAGCGGTCTTGTATAGGGGAATAAAATGGGGCAGTGGTTATATAGGAAAGGATGCCTCTTTGATAGGGGCTATTATAGGTTATAATACAAAGATAAAAGATAAAGCTTCGATTTTAGAAAAAGCGGTTATAGGTTCTAAAAGCGTTATTAAGGATGGAATAAAAATACATCCCAGTGTAAAAATTATGTCCAATGAAATAATTGATATTGATACCTAAAGTACCAGATAAAAATAATAGAAATTTTACCGGTATTTTCAAAGATATTATCATTCCACCCATATGTACGGTTTGCGGGAAGATCAGCCCGGAGCTACTCTGCCAGCATTGCGCATCCGAGATCGAAGAAATAGGAAATAAAATATGCGGGTACTGTGGCAGGCCGTTATCCTTAAATAATTACAGCGGTAAAGGGTGTAATTATTGCAGAGATAAAGATTTCAGTTTTTACAGGCACAGGAGTTTTGCTATATATAAGGGAAAGATAAAAAAAATTATAACAAAATATAAATATGGCAGGATACATGCTTTAAAAGAAATAATAGCTGCTTTTTTGAATAGGACTTATAATAAAAATTATAGATCTGAAAAGATCGATTATATAGATACAGTACCTGGTGAACATATGGAATCTTTGTGTAGAAGACTTTCAAAATTGATTAAAATACCTTTTGCCGGCAATATACTGACAGTAAGGGAGACATTGAAACAGCAGGGACTTGATTCTATACAAAGAAGAAGTAATATAAGGGGAGCATTTAAGGTAAAAAACTGCGTCCTTTTATGGAGGAAAAATCTGATGTTGGTGGATGATGTCTGGACTACCGGAAGTACATTGAATGAAATTGCCGGTATTTTAAAAAAAGCCGGTGCGGATAAGGTTTATTTATTGACTTTTGCCAGGGTAATATAATTATGGCAAAGAGATTAAAAGGAACTGTAAAATGGTTTAGCCCTGAAAATGGGTTTGGCTTTATAAAAGCCGAATCAAAAGAATCAGGGGATATTTTTGTTAGTTTTTCTTCTATACAGTCTG
This sequence comes from uncultured Actinomycetota bacterium, assembly GCA_964578625.1. Taxonomy (GTDB): domain Bacteria; phylum Actinomycetota; class Humimicrobiia; order Humimicrobiales; family Humimicrobiaceae; genus CAZBSE01. The sequence continues at coordinate 13,329 of CAZODQ010000001.1, read as the reverse complement.
ACGGATTTAGGACATTAAAGAAGGGTCAGAAAGTGGAATTTGAATTTGAGAAAGATGAGAGGGGCAATACAGCCAAAAAAGTAATAATAATGAAATGATATATTCATGGCTATAACAGAATATTTTCAATATAAATTTGCTAATAAAAAACATTAAGGGGGAAATAGGGTGGAATTTATTATCAAAAGCAAGAATCTGGAGCTGGATGAAAAAATAAGAAACTACGTGGAGAGGAAAATCAAAAATAAAATAGAAAAAGTTTTAGATAAGATAATAAAATTAGAAGTAAAATTTGTATTTGAAAAAAACCCAAGGATTAATTTGAATAACTTGATAGAAGTTACTGTTTTTACCGGCAGAGCAGTCATTAAAGCAACTGATTCCGGTACTGACGTTTTTGAAGCTGTAGACAGAGTAAATGGTAAACTGGAAAGACAGGCTAAGAAATATAGGGAAAAATTAATAAGCAGGGGTAGAAAGAGTAATAATTTAAAGGAGGCTGGTGAACCTGCTGAAAGCAATCCTAAGACAGTAATGTTGAACGGTAAAGTAAGAAAGGCTATAGTAAAAACTAAGACTTTTACTTTAAAACCAGTACCGCCGGAGGAAGCTGTAATGGAGATGGAGCTTCTCGGGCATGATTTTTTTGTTTTTATTAATTCTGAAACAGGGAGGACTGCAGTTATATACCGCAGAAAAGATAAAAGTTATGGTTTGATAGAACCAACTGTATAATAAATATGGTAGGGGTGAGTATAGATGTTTAAGAAAATTGGAAATATTTTAAAATTCGGTGAGGGTAAGAAGCTAAAGAAATATGAAGAGATAGTCAGTGCTGTAGGAAATCTCGAAAAAGATATAAGCATGCTTACTGACAGTCAGCTGTCTGCAAAGACTTTGGATTTTAAACAAAGGTTTGAAAAAGGGCAAGAACTTAAGGATTTAATACCTGAGGCTTTTGCGGTTGTAAGAGAAGTGGCGAAAAGGACTCTTAATATGCGTCATTTCGATGTCCAGATACTTGGAGGTATAGTTCTTTTCGAGGGTAAAATTGCTGAAATGAAAACAGGAGAAGGCAAAACGCTGGTCGCAACGCTTCCCGTGTATCTGAATTCTTTTACAGGTAAAAGTACACACCTGGTTACCGTCAATGATTATCTGGCAAAGAGGGATAGTGAATGGATGGGGACTATTTACAGGTTTCTCGGACTTGGTGTAGGTCTTATACAGCATGATATGCCTGCTGCGGAAAAAAGGAAGCAATACTTATCGGATGTAATATACGGCACGAATAATGAGTTCGGCTTTGATTATTTAAGGGACAATATGGTGATGTCCAAAGAAAATATGGTACAGAACGGTCATTATTATGCGATTATTGATGAAGTCGACAGCATTCTGATAGATGAAGCAAGGACTCCTCTTATTATCTCCGGAGTCGCTTTTGGAACTACGGAAGCTTACAGGAAGTTTGCACAGGTTATACCGCGGCTGGAGATAGATAAGGATTTTGAAATAGATGAAAAAGCCAGAACAGCTGCAATCACAGAAGAGGGTGTTGAAAAAATTGAAAATATTATGGGTATAGAAAATCTATACGACCCTTCTAATTTTATATATATAAATGCTTTAAATCAATCTCTTAAAGCTCATCATCTGTTTAAGAAAGATGTAGATTATATGATAAAAGACGGCCAGATAATCATAGTCGATGAATTTACTGGGAGGCTGATGCCGGGTAGAAGATACAGTGAGGGCCTTCACCAGGCTATAGAGGCCAAGGAAAGAGTAGAAGTTAAAGATGAGAATCAGACACTGGCTACTATTACTATCCAAAATTACTTTAGAATGTATAAAAAGCTTGCAGGTATGACCGGTACAGCAATAACAGAAGCAGAGGAATTCAGGCATATTTATAAGCTTGAGACTGTGGTAATACCACCTAATGAGCCAATGATAAGAAAAGACCTTCCTGATTCGATTTATAAGACCGAGCAGGTCAAATTTAATAACGTGGTAGAAGATATAGTTTCAAGATATGAGAGAAGCCAGCCAGTGCTGGTTGGTACTATATCCATTGAAAAGTCTGAGAGGCTTAGCGGCATGCTGAAAAGAAGGGGCGTACCCCATGATGTTTTAAATGCAAAATACCATGAAAAAGAAGCGGAAATCATTGCTAAAGCCGGACAGAAAAAAGCAGTCACCATTGCAACCAATATGGCTGGAAGAGGTACGGACATAGTTTTAGGTGATGGAGTTGTAGAGCTCGGAGGTCTTCATGTACTTGGAACTGAGAGGCATGAGAGCAGGAGAATTGATAACCAGCTGAGGGGAAGAAGCGGCCGGCAGGGGGATATAGGTTCAAGCCAGTTTTATTTAAGCACGGAAGACGACCTGCTGAGACTTTTTGGTTCCGAAAGGATCTACAGAATAATGGAAACGTTTAATTTTCCGGATGATTTACCCATACAGCATTCTATGATAAGCAGGTCTATTGAAAATGCCCAGAGGCAGGTGGAAGGCAGGAATTTTGAGATAAGAAAGCATGTCCTTGAATATGATGATGTTATGAATAAACAAAGAGAAGTGATCTATGCCAGAAGGAAGAAGATTTTAGAAGAAGAGGATTTAAAACAGACGGCACTTGATATGATTAAAGATGTAGTGGATAGAAGTGTTGATATACATATAAACCCGGCGGATTATCCTGAAAATTGGGATTTAGAAGCGCTTTCTAATTTTACGAGTTCTTTATTATCATTAGATGTTGTATCTGATGTTGCCGGTAAAGATAAAATTGAAAAGGGTAAATGGGATACCGGCATGTTAAAGGAGAGATTACTGGAGAAGGCTTATCAGATTTATGAGGAGAGGGAGAATAACTACTCTCCTCAGATTATAAGAAAATTAGAAAAAATAGTAATGTTAAACGTTATTGATAGTATGTGGAGGGGTCACCTTCTGGAAATGGATTACCTGAAGGAGGGCATAGGGTTGAGAGCTATAGGACAAAGAGATCCGCTTGTCGAGTATAAAAGAGAAGCATTTAATTTATTTAAAGAGTTAATTGATGAAATAAAGTTCGATACAATAAAGTTATTATATAATGCCAGGATTATCTCGAAGGATGAACAGGAGACAGAAGGAAGGCAAGAGGTAAGAAATCTGGTTACAAGCGGTCCTTCAAAAACAGGGACGAAAGTCTTAAGAGCAAGACCTGTAACATCAAAGAAAATTGGGAGAAATGACCCCTGCCCCTGCGGAAGTGGAAAAAAGTATAAAAAGTGCTGCGGCAAATAGGATAATTTTAAAAATATTGGAGGATTTGATGATAGAGGACTATAAGTTAAGGTTAGATAAATTAATAAAGAAACTTGTTTTCCTGCGGGACTGCCTTTGAAATAGATAATAAAACTGCAAAGCTGAAGAAACTCCATAACGAAACTCTTTCAAAGAATTTCTGGGAAGACCGCGAGAGGGCACAAAACATTACTCAGGAAATCAATAATCTTAATGAGATAATTGAAAGTGTAAAAAACCTGGAAGAGAGAGCAGAAAATTGCAGGCTGGCTCTGGAGATACTTGAAAGTGAAGAAGATAAAGTTCTGGAAAATGAATTGGTGGAAAATCTGGATAGTATTGAACACATATTGAACGACCTTGAAGAAAAAGTCCTTCTGAGCGATAACTACGATTCTTATCCGGCGGTAGTTACCATACATCCGGGAGCCGGAGGAACGGAATCCCAGGATTGGGCCGAAATGCTGTTTAGGATGTATACCCGCTGGATAGATAAGAGAAAATTCTCATACAGTATTAATGATTATCAAGCAGGCGAAGAAGCGGGAATAAAGAATGTTACTTTTACTGTAAAAGGGAAAAATGTATATGGATTGCTAAAGTCAGAAAAAGGCATTCACAGGCTTGTAAGAATTTCGCCTTTTGATTCTTCTAAACGCAGACATACTTCATTTACCCTGGTTGACGTGATTCCACTCCTGGATAAGGATATTGATATAAAGATAAACAAAGAGGATTTAAAAATAGAGACTTTTAAATCAAGCAGTGCAGGGGGGCAGCATGTGAATGTCACAGATTCAGCTGTCAGGATCACACACATCCCTACCAACATTGTTATGCAGTGCCAGAATGAAAGATCCCAGATACTGAACAGGCAGACTGCTTTACAGATTTTAAAATCGAAGCTTTTTGAACTGGAGCAGAGAAAAAATATAGAGGAGATTGATAAAGTCAGAGGAGAAAAGAAAGAAATAGGATGGGGGAATCAGATAAGAAGTTATGTACTTCAACCCTATCAATTAATCAAAGATCACAGAACAGGAATTGAGATCGGAGATGTGCAGTCGGTGCTTGATGGCAATATAGATTCACTGGTGAGGAGTTTTCTTGAAAAAAAACTATCCAAAGGGTAAACTCATCATTATTAAAATTATGGGTATTCGAGAGTCAGTTTAAAATGAATATGATTGAATTTAAAAATGTAAGTAAAATATATGATAACGATACTGTTGCACTAAAGAATATAAATCTATCAATTAAAAAGGGTGAATTTATTTTTTTAGTGGGACCAAGTGGCTCCGGCAAAACTACTTTTATAAAACTTGTTATAAAAGAGATTGATGAAAGCAACGGAAGTATATATATAGCAGGAAGAAATATCTGTAATCTTAAAGCAAATAGAATACCACAGCTCAGGAGAAACGTGGGATGCGTGTTCCAGGATTTTAAACTTTTACCCAATAGAACTGTATTTGAAAATGTAGCATTTACGCTTGAGGTTATAGGAAAACCAAGTTATGAGATAAAAGTCCAGGTTCCGCAGGTTTTAAAACTCGTGGGACTATATGGTAAATTAAATTCATATCCCCACCAGTTATCAGGAGGTGAACAGCAGAGGGTCTCTATTGCAAGGGCGTTTGTAAACAGACCGCCTATACTTCTTGCAGATGAACCTACGGGAAATATTGATCCGGGGACATCAGAAGGTATTATGAAGATACTGTCCAGAATAAATCTTATTGGTGCGACAGTACTTATGGCAACTCATGACCGGAATATTGTAAATTCTATGAGAAGAAGAGTTGTAGAGCTGGAAGAAGGAGAAATAATAAGAGATCAGAAGAGAGGAGTATACGGAGACTGATGGCAAGAGCCAGATATTTTTTCAGTGAGACATTTATCAGTTTTAGACGTAATTTTATCATGGGATTTACAGCCATTACTACCGTTGCCATTACTCTGTTTATAGTGGGGTTCTTTACCGTTATAGTCTATGATATACAGGGTATAATAAGATCAATAAAAAGTCAGGTAGAACTGGCAGTATATCTTGAAGATAATATTTCAGTGGAGTTAAAGGATTATATTGAAAAGGAAATAATAAGCTGGGAGGAAACAGAAAGAGTAACATATATATCCAAGGATCAGGCTCTTGAGAGATTTAAGGTTGAAAATGAAGGAAGTGATATATTAAAAGAAATACAGGGGAACCCGCTTCCGGCTTCTTTCGAGATAACTTTGAACAACCCTGAAAAAATCGACCAGGTAGCACTTCGCTTTTATGACAAGGATGGTAATTATATAGAAGGTGTCAATGATGTGGTATACGGGAGGGAGTATGTCAATACGTTGTTTTCGATAACTGCTATTGTGGGTAGCATAGCCTTACTTATAATCATAGTCCTTCTTCTGGCAACAGTTGTACTGATATTCAATACTATAAGGCTTTCTATCTATGCTCGCAGGAAGGAAATCGAAGTGATGAAATTAGTAGGTGCTACTAACTGGTTTGTAAGAATTCCCTTTCTGTTTGAAGGATTTTTTGAAGGATTTACAGGAAGCGTTATTTCTGTCATCTTATTATATTTCCTAAGTAATTTTTTATTGATAAGAGGTGAGAGGGTGATTGCAGACACTATGCGGATCACAGAGCTGGCCGTAGTGGGCAGTGGTAATGTTGAATTATATGTATATGTGGTAGTAGTGGTTTTAGGCGGTCTTATAGGAATTATAAGCAGTGGAATTGCCTTAAGAAGGTATGTAAAAGTCTAAAAAAGTATTTAAACTTTTAATGTTTTAAATTTTTATAAATTAGTATTAAAATATGCATAATGAAAAAGATGCAGTAGGATGACAGTTAAAAGTAAAAATATCATAGCAATAATTGCAGTAATTACTATAGTAGTCTCCGGCCTTAGCCCTTTCTTGGCACCATCATCAAAATTTATCTATGCTCAGTCTCTTGAGGAACAATTAGAACAAATAAAGCAGGAAAGAGAAGAAACCCAGAAAAAAATAGAGGAAATAAAAAAGACAGAGAGTCAGTATAGGAATGAAGTAGAGAAAGTAGAAGGGCAGCTGCTTGATGCGCTTTCTGAACTGGACAAACTCAACGGTCAACTGTCCGAAGCAAAGAGCGAAGTTGATAAAACAACCATAAAGCTTGTTTTAAAAGAGGAAGAGCTGAATAAAATAGAAGGAGAGCTTGAAGAAAAAAAAGGGATATTAAATAACAGGGTTGCATCCATTTATAAAAATGGAAATGACAATATATTAGAGATTCTGCTTAAGGCAGAAGATTTCCTGGATTTTATGTCGAAACTTAAGCTTATGAATCTTTTTGCAGAGCAGGATACCCAGAACATACAGTTGATAAAGGAAAAAAGAAACGCGACTATAGGATTGAAAAAATCTATAACTGATTTAAGGGAGGAACAGAAGGATCATAAAAGCAGGGTAGAGCAGCTGGTTACACAGGCCGAGCAGAAGGCCAATGAGGTTGATGATCTATATACTAATAAGAAAAATTTGCTTTCCGCGACAACTGCCAATAAGAATGCTCTTATACGAATGGAGAAAGAACTTGAGATCCAGGAAGCAGAAGTAACCAGAATTCTTGAAAGTTATAAGTATGGTACTGCTCCTTCGGGTAAATTTATGTGGCCTGTGGCCGGGCGGATCTCAGCCGGTTTTGGTATGAGGATTCATCCTATATTTGGTACAAATAGATTCCATTCGGGTATAGATATTGTTGCTCCTTACGGGACTCTGGTAAAAGCCGGGGATGGCGGAGAAGTGGTCCAGGCAGGTTATTTTGGAGGGTATGGTTATTCAGTTATGATCTATCATGGAGGAGGTTTTGCCACCTGGTATGCTCATCTTTCCAGTATAAGAGTGTCTGTGGGACAATTTGTAGAAAGGGGACAGGTGATCGGCCTGGTTGGTTCCACAGGGTGGACTACAGGTCCGCATCTGCACTTTGAAGTTAGGATAAATGGTAATCCGCAGAATCCAATGGGTTATTTACAGTAATTTTTAAAGGTTTAATTTTAACAGATAAATAGGGTGGTACTCTTATGAAAAATATAATTATTAAGGTAATAGTCGGCATAGTAGTCATTATATTCACGTTTTCTACCGGATTATGGCTGGGTATCAGTTACGAGCCTTTGAAAACGTATATATCTGATATTTATAAAAACAGTATTTCTGGATATATTCCCGAGAGTACAGAAAACAATTTCAGCGCAGAACCTATCGGGGAGACAATAGATCTTGTTTCTGTTAATGCACTTGAGAAAAAAAGTAAAGAGGAACTGCGTAAGACAGCCATAGAAAGCATACTTTCAGAGCTTGATGATGAATATACGGAATATTTCACAGCTGAAGAGTATAAAACAATCATGGAGTCCTTTAGCGGGACTATGAGTGGAATAGGAGTTGTAGTCACTGTTGATGATAAAGGTCAGGTCGTTGTGGTAATGACTTTGGAAGATACTCCTGCTTATAGGGCAGGTATTAAGGAAGGAGATATAATAACTGAAGTCAATAATATAGAGATAAAGGATATGGCTCTGGAAAAAGTAGTGGCTATGATAAAAGGTGAAGAAGGGACTACGGTAGACCTAAAGGTTTATAAACCCCTGGATGATAATACCATCGAATTGACTATTGAAAGGGCAAAATTTTATGTTCCGAACTTCACATCGGAGGTGCTTGAAGGCGATATAGGTTACATATGGTACTATACCTTTCAGGATAAAGGTTCACAACAGCTTGATAATGAGGTTCAAAAGTTAATTGACGACGGTGCTAAAGGGATAATTTTGGATCTTCGGTACAACTTGGGCGGAGTGCTAACCGATGCAATTGAAGTATGCGATCTTTTCCTAAATGAAGGCATAATTGCTACTGTAAAGGGAAGATCGGAGGATAAAGAAATAACTGATGAATATACTGCAGGTGAAGGAAAATACACAGAGATTCCCTTAGTAGTATTGATCAATGAGTTTTCGGCAAGTGCTTCAGAGCTGGTTGCAGGTGCATTAAAAGATAATAATAGAGCTATACTTATTGGAGAAAAAAGTTATGGAAAAGGAGTGGTCCAGATTATTTATGAGCTTTCGGATGGTTCAGGGATCAAGTTCACCACGGCAAAATATTTCCTGCCTTCTGGATCATACATACAGGGAATAGGAATAGAGCCTGATATATTAGTTAAGGAAGAACCGGACTCTACGGAAGATTTACAACTAAACAAAGCTGTAGAGGAAATGAAGAGACTTATAAGTGAAAGTCGATGAGTAAATCAAAAAAAAAGAGTAATTCCGGAAAAGATAAGATAATAATTGCCCAGAACAAGAGAGCTTTAAGGAATTTCTTTATTTTGAACACTTATGAAGCCGGTATTGCACTGGAAGGATGTGAAGTAAAATCCATCCGCAGCCGTAGATTGAACTTGAGAGACAGTTACGGAAGGATAAAAGACGGCCAGATATTTCTTTTTAATATGCATATATCTCCATACGCCAAGAGCAGGACCGAAGATATAAATCCCATCAGAACAAGGAAACTGCTTATGCATAAAAGGGAGATCAATAAAATACAGCAGAAATTAATTGACAAAAGCCTTACCCTTGTCCCCTTGAGCATATATATGGCAAAGAACAGAGTTAAAATTGAAATGGCACTGGCAAAGGGTAAAGCCGGGAGAGACAAGCGCAGGGATATACAGGATAGAGAACATGAGGTTGAAATAAAAAGGGCTTTGAAAAATCGCCGGTTTTGATATAAAATATCCTGGCGTTAGATCTTAGTCTTGCCTTAAGTAAGGGGGCGACCTGGATTCGACGGGGATAGGTTGAGCTTGGATTGCAAGCCGAGTATCAGAACTCGTAAATAACTGATCTAAACATAAAAGCTAATAATAATGAATTAGCATTAGCAGCTTAATTTAAGCTGCTACGTCTACGAAAGGTCTCCTGTGCGTTTCGATAGGCGCCGATTAGCAGGATACCCTGGTGCGATCTGCCTGCAGTAGTGCCGGGGGAAATTTTTGCGGGCTGGCTTTTTTAATCGTGTCCATGCGAGTAAAAAAGTAAGATTAAAATATGGAATAAGCTTGTAGATATTTAAGTGCCAATATCTTCGGACGCGGGTTCGATTCCCGCCGCCTCCACCAAACGTTCATTTTGTATTTTACCCTTTTATTAAAAACTACTAAATCTATAAACTCTTATAAATACTGCTTGATTACTTAATATTAATGTAATACAATGTAAACATGATTTTTTATGAAAGTAGAGTAAAGAAACTTTTTAAAAAAGGAAAAATTTTAAAAAAAGTTTTAAGAGGATTTCATAATGCATTTTTATCAATTGAAATAACAAAAGATTTAAACCTTTTTGATATTAAGAAAATGAAAGGTGATTATAAAAGAAATTATTATAGATTAAGAAAAGGAAAATATAGAGCGATATTTTATTTTAAAGATAAAGATATTTATGTTGTTTATATAGGAAGAAGAGAGGAGGTATATGATTTATGGGGGTAACATCGATAAGATTTAATAAAGAAGAAGAAAAAGTAATAAATTATCTTAAAAAATATCTTCATTGTGATACTTCAACTCTATTAAAAAAATCCCTATGGGAACTATATGAAGAATTGAAGGATAGAGAAATAATTGAAGAGTTTGAAAAGAGTGAGAAAGAAGGGAAAGTAAGTTTTAGTACAATAGGCGAAATACTAAAGAATAAATAATTTCACTTTAGACCACGTATAAAAAAATCTATAAACATGGAAAATCCAAGGAAATATGGAAAACCTCCCTTCAGTATTGCAGTAATCCACGGCGGTCCCGGTGCACCCGGGGAGATAGCTCCTGTAGCAAGAGAACTTTCACAAAGCAATGGTATCTTAGAACCGCTTCAAACAGCAGAGTCTCTTGAGGGCCAGGTACGGGAACTAAAAAGAATCCTTGAAGAAAATGGGGAACTGCCTGTAATACTTATTGGCTGGTCATGGGGTGCCATGCTTGGCTTTATTCTTACGGCAAGGCATTCTTCGCTGGTAAAAAAACTCATAATGGTTGGAAGCGGTGTGTTTGAGAAAAAATACTCTCTAAAAATCACCGAAACCAGACTGAGCCGTCTCAGTGGTAAGGAGAGATGGGAAGCCAGTGAACTAATGGGAAGACTAAGTGGCTCTTTTACTGAAGATAAAGACATTCTTATGTGCAGATTTGGAGAGTTGATATCCAAAGCCGACTCTTACGATCCCGTGTCCTATAGGAGTGAGATACTGGGATGCAAGTATCAGATTTTTGAGAGCGTATGGAGGGATGCCGCCAGACTCAGAGACAGCGGAGAACTTTTAAAGCTGGGAAAACGAATAAAATGTCCGGTTGTTGCTATACACGGTGATTATGATCCCCATCCTGGTGAAGGAGTCAGAGGGCCCCTTTCCAGTGTTCTAAAGGATTTCCGTTTTATTTTACTTAAAAAGTGCGGACACAGTCCCTGGATTGAACGTTTCGCAAGAGACAAGTTCTATCAGATCCTTAAAGAAGAGTTAAGATAGAAAAGAGAAATCAAACATTTTTTATTTTTTTATTAAAATTATATAATTAGTAAATTAAAAAACCGTGATTCATTCAATACAGCGTATATTTTTAAGATTTAGACAGATTGATATAATATTAATAGATAATAGAAAGAGTAAATTTGGACAATAGAGCCATAGGAGTATTTGATTCCGGTGTAGGCGGGCTGACAGTGCTCCGGGAAATAATGAAGGCTGTTCCTAATGAAAGTACGATATATTTTGGGGATACTGAAAGAGTCCCTTATGGACCCCGCGACTTGGGTGAGGTGAAAAAATTTGTTTTTAAAATAACCAGATTCCTCTATGATAAAGATATAAAGCTTATTGTGATTGCCTGCAATACTTCAACTGCTGCAGCACTAAATGATATAAAGAAACAATATGACATACCTGTTATAGGAGTGATAGAGCCGGGGGCCAGGACTGCTGTTTACAATACAAAAAATAAAAGGGTGGGTGTTATTGCCACCAAAGGTACGGTTGAAAGTAATGCCTACAACAAGGAGATTGCAAAAATAGATCCTGATATAAAGACATTTTCAGTACCTGCTCCATTGCTGGTGGATTTTGTGGAAAAAGGTATTCTTGAAGGTAGAAGCCTTAATAGGGCTATATATGGTTATCTAAAGCCGTTGTTTGAAGCTGACATTGATGTGTTAATAATGGGCTGTACTCATTTTCCATTAATTGAAAAGCAGATTCTAGCCTGCAGCGGTAACGGTATCAGGGTGATAAGCTCTGCAGTGGAGACTGCAAAAGATGTAAAGAAGACGCTTGCCGAAAAGGAAATTTCTGCTGGAAATGGCGGTAAGCCTGAAAGAATTTTTTATGAGACCGGGATTGTAAGTAATTTTTTTGAAGTAGGGAAAATGTTTTTAGGCACAGAGATAAAGGAAGTCATAAGGACCAAACTTGATATATAGGGAATAGTCTATTCTATTAAAAAAGGGAAGGTAGAAGCTGATGGTTAAAAGAATTGACGGCAGGAAAAACGATGAAATAAGAAATATAAATATAACCAGAAATTATATATCACATATTGAAGGATCGGTATTTATCGAAATGGGGAATACAAGAATTGTATGCACGGCTACCGTTGAGGATAAAGTTCCTAAATTTTTAGCCGGAAAAGGTTCGGGCTGGATTACGGCAGAGTATGATATGATTCCCGGCTCCGCTCCCCAGAGGATAATAAGACCTCAGACTGTAGGCAGGATTAACGGCAGGACTCATGAGATCCAGAGGCTTATTGGCAGATCGCTTCGAAGTATTACAAATCTGGATAGGATCGGTGAAAGGACAATATGGATAGATTGTGATGTTATCGAGGCTGACGGCGGAACCAGAACTGCATCTATAACTGGAAGCTTTGTTGCTTTATTTGACTGCATGCATTCACTGGTTGATAAGAGAATAATCAGTGAAATGCCTATAGAGAGCTTTTTAGCGGCTGTGAGTTTGGGTATAGTCAATGGCGATATTCTAGTAGACCTCTGTTTTGAAGAAGATTCGAAGGCACAGGTAGATATGAATGTAGTCATGAATTCCAGGAATGAGTTAATCGAGGTTCAATCCACCGCAGAAATAACTCCTTTCAGCAGGGAAGACTTTGATAAAATGATGGAAAAGGCAACAACTGCAATCGGGGAGATCATAGATATTCAAAAGAAAATCTTAAATCAGAGCTTATAATAATCACTTTTTATTATTTAAAAGTAAAGGTGCCGATCTTTTGCAAATAGTCATTGCTTCAAGAAATACTGGGAAAATAAAAGAGATAAAATCATTTGCCCGCGGCCTATCCAAGGTAGAATGGCTGACTTTCAGGGATTTTAAAGATTTTCCGGATGTAGAGGAGAATGGGAGTAACTTTTTAGAAAATGCGAGGCTTAAAGCAAGAACTATTTCTGATTATACAGGTATAGTTACCCTTGCTGATGACTCCGGACTTGAAGTTGATTTTTTAGGGGACAGGCCTGGAGTAAAATCATCAAGATATGCGGGTGTACATGCTACGGATGAAGAGAACAGAGATAAACTGATGGGTGAAATGGAAGAAGCAAAAAAGATTTCCGGCAGGAAAGCCAGGTTTATCTGCAGTATGGTATTGTGGCATCCTAAGGAAGGCGCTATTTTAGAGACCAGAGGTGTATGCAGCGGTCATATAGGTTTTGAGGAAAAGGGCACCGGCGGCTTTGGTTATGACTGCATTTTTGTTCCTTCGGGATATAATAAGACAATGGCCCAACTAAACAGGGAGGAAAAAAACAGTATCAGCCATAGAGGTAAGGCGATTAAAGCCGTATGTGAGTTTATTGTAAATTTTTAAAATTATGATATTATTTTTTTGCTAAAGTATCGGTCGGTACAATCGGGGTGTAGCGCAGTTTGGTTTAGCGCACCTGCTTTGGGAGCAGGGGGTCG